>JAHCJZ010000040.1 GCA_026126025.1 Bauldia sp.
TCCCGTCCCGGCGGCGACACGACGGACCTGACGGCGCGGGTGATCCGCCGCAGCGTGGAATCGGCGCGCAGCGACACGCCCGAGGCGCTGACCGGCAAGGTCGTCGATCTGGTGCGCCATGTGGCCGGAACGCTGGCCGCTCATGGCGAGAAGCTCGCCGCCGGCGACGTCGTCATCTGCGGTTCGATCACGCCGCCGATCGCGCTCGAACCGGACGAGACCGAACTGACCTACTGGCTCGACCCGATCGGGCCGGTGTCGGTTAAATTGTCCCGGTGAAATTGCCGTCCTGAAAATGTCACGCCACGGACCTCGCGGGAGCGATGCTCCGGTCTTATCTTGGGGGACGAACACCGGAGCACGCCCCTTATGGACACGTCGGATAAGTCCCTCTCCTCCCTGATCGATCGCGCCGGCCTCGACCGCGGCCGCGTCACCAGGCTCATCGGCCATGGCCTCGAAGACGCCGACGACGGGGAACTGTTCCTCGAATACCGCCAGAGCGAAGCACTTGCTTACGACAACGGCCGGCTGAAGCAGGCGACCTACGACACCGCCCAGGGTTTCGGCCTGCGCGCCGTCAAGGACGACGCGGTCGGCTACGCGCATGCCTCCGACATGTCGGAAGGCGCGATCGCTCGCGCCGCCGACGCGGTGCGCGCGGTCAAGACCGGCTATGCCGGCCAGTTCGCGGCGCCCCCTACCCGTACCAATGTCCGTCTCTACGGCGACGACAATCCGCTCGGCACGCCGGCGTTCGACGCCAAGGTCGCGCTGCTGGAAACCATCGACGCCTATGCGCGCGCCAAAGACCCGCGCGTGCGGCAGGTGTCGGCCAGCATCGCCGCCACCTGGCAGGTTGTGGAGATTTTACGGCCCGACGGCGAGGCCTATCGCGACATCCGCCCGCTGGTGCGGCTCAACGTGTCGGTGGTGGTCGGCGACGGCACGCGCCAGGAAACCGGCAGTCACGGGTTCGGCGGCCGCGAGGGCTATCAGCGCTTCATCGAGACCCATGCCTGGCAGGGCGCGGTCGATGAAGCGGTGCGGCAGGCGCTGGTCAATCTCGACGCCGTCCCCGCGCCCGCCGGCGAGATGGACGTGGTGCTCGGCGCCGGCTGGCCCGGCGTAATGCTGCACGAAGCGGTCGGCCACGGCCTCGAAGGCGATTTCAACCGCAAGCAGACCTCGGCCTTCGCCGGCCTGATGGGCCAGCAGGTCGCGGCGAAAGGCGTCACCGTGGTCGACGACGGCACCATCGCCGTGCGGCGCGGCTCGCTGTCGATCGACGACGAAGGCACGCCGACCAGCCGCACCGTACTGATCGAGGACGGCATCCTG
>JAHCJZ010000041.1 GCA_026126025.1 Bauldia sp.
ATCGTGGCCGGCCGACAGAAGTTGCTCGATCAGATTGCCGTCGAAGCGGTTTTCCATTCGCAGATTGGTCTTCACCGAACCCCAGGTGCGGCCGAGCAGCCAGCGCGGCGCGGCGAGCGCCTTGTCGAGCGGCTGACGATAGAGAATGTGACGGGCAAACAGCATCGCCTGCGTCTGCGGCTGGCCGTCGCCACCCATGGTGCCGTAGGCCATCACCCGGCCGTCGTCGAGCACCGCGAGCGCGGGATTGAGCGTGTGGAACGGCAGCCGCCCCGGCGCCAGCACATTCACCGCCTTCGGATCGAGCGAGAAGCTCGCGCCGCGGTTCTGCATCAGCACGCCGGTTGCGGGCAGTACGCAGCCGGAGCCGAATTCCCAGTAGATCGACTGGATATAGGAGACGACGAGGCCGGAGGCGTCGGCCGCGCCCATCCAGATCGTGTCGCCGTCCCCGGCGGGCGCCGGCCATGGCGCCGCCTTGCGACGGTCGATCTTCTTCACCTCGGCGTCGAGGAACGGCGCGGCGAGGAAGGCGTCGAGGTCGACGGCGATCCGAGCCGGATCGGTGACGACGCGGTCGCGCACGCGGAACGCACGCTTGGTCGCCTCGACGATGCCGTGCACGAAGTCGAACGTGTCGGCGTCCGCGACCTTCAGCCGGTCGAACAGGCCAAGGATGATCAGCGAGGCCAGTCCCTGCGTCGGCGGCGGCGCGTTGTAGAGCGCGCCGGCGCCTATCCTCGTCGTCAGCGCGTCGGCGACGAAGCCCTTGTGGCGGGCGAGATCGTCGCGCGTCACCGGGCTCCCGATGCGCTCCAGATCGGCGGCGATCTCGCGGCCGACGTCGCCGCGATAGAAATCGTCAAGCCCGGCACGGCCGAGCTGCTCCAAGGTCGCGGCGAGCGCGGTCTGCGTCAGCGTCGCGCCGGCGTCCGGCACCTTGCCGTCCTTAAGGAACGCGGCGGCGAAGCCGGGCGCATCCTTCAACTCGCCGAGCTTGTCGCGGGTCAGCGCGTGCTGGCTGCGCGTCATGGTGTAGCCGTCGCGTGCGTGACGGATTGCGCCACCGAGCAGTTCGGCAAGCGGCATTCGGCCGCCCAGTGCTTGCGCAGCGTCGAGCGCCAGCATCCAGCCGGAGATCGCCGCCGGCACGGTGAGCGCGGCGAGTGGGCCACGCGCCGGAATCGTGTCGTGGCCGCGGTCGCGATAGAACCCCTCGGTCGCCTTGGCGCCGGCGGCGCCCGCGCCCATCAGCGCGCGCACGCGGCCGTTCGGCTCGCGGATCACCCAGAAGCCGTCGCCA
>JAHCJZ010000042.1 GCA_026126025.1 Bauldia sp.
GTCGTGACCGGCCGACAGAAGTTGCTCGATCAGATTGCCATCGAAGCGGTTTTCCATCCGCAGATTGGTCTTCACCGAGCCCCAGGTGCGGCCGAGTAGCCAGCGCGGCGCGGCGAGCGCCTTGTCGAGCGGCTGCCGATAGAGAATATGACGGGCAAACAGCATCGCCTGCGTCTGCGGCTGGCCATCGCCGCCCATGGTGCCGTAGGCCATCACCCGGCCGTCATCGAGCACCGCGAGCGCGGGGTTGAGCGTGTGGAACGGCAGCCGACCCGGCGACAGCGCGTTCACCGCCTTCGGATCGAGCGAGAAGCTCGCGCCGCGGTTCTGCATCAGCACGCCGGTCGCCGGCAGCACGCAGCCGGAGCCGAACTCCCAGTAGATCGACTGGATATAGGAGACGACGAGGCCGGAGGCGTCGGCCGCACCCATCCAGATGGTGTCGCCGTCCCCGGCAGGCGCCGGCCATGGCGCCGCCCTGCGACGGTCGATCTTCTTCACCTCGGCGTCGAGGAACGGCGCGGCGAGGAAGGCGTCGAGATCGACGGTGATGCGCGCCGGATCGGTGACGACGCGATCGCGCATGCGGAACGCGCGCTTGGTCGCCTCGACGATGCCATGCACGAAGTCGAACTTATCGGCTTCGGCGACCCTCAGCCGGTCGAACAGGCCAAGGATGATCAGCGAGGCCAACCCCTGCGTTGGCGGCGGCGCGTTGTAGAGCGCACCGGCGCCGATCCCCGTCGTCAGCGCGTCGGCGACGAAGCCCTTGTGGCGGGCGAGATCGTCGCGCGTCACCGGGCTGCCGATGCGCTCCAGATCGGCGGCAATCTCGCGGCCGACGTCACCGCGATAGAAATCGTCAAGCCCGGCACGGCCGAGCTGCTCCAACGTCGCGGCGAGCGCGGTCTGCGTCAGCGTTGCGCCGGCGTCCGGCACCTTGCCGTCCTTGAGGAACGCGGCGGCGAAGCCCGGCGCATCCTTCAGCTCGCCGAGCTTGTCGCGAGTCAGCGCGTGCTGGCTGCGCGTCATGGTGTAGCCGTCGCGCGCATGACGGATTGCGCCGCCGAGCAGTTCGGCAAGCGGCATGCGGCCGCCGAGTGCTTTCGCGGCATCGAGCGCCAGCATCCAGCCGGAGATCGCCGCCGGCACGGTGAGCGCGGCAAGCGGGCCACGCGCCGGGATCGTGTCGTGACCGCGGTCACGATAGAACGCCTCGGTCGCCCTGGCGCCGGCGGCACCCGCGCCCATGAGCGCGCGCACGCGGCCGTTTGGCTCGCGGATCACCCAGAAGCCGTCGCCG
>JAHCJZ010000043.1 GCA_026126025.1 Bauldia sp.
CGCCCGGCACGCCGTGGGGCCTGATCAGCATCGGCCTCGCCGCGCCGTTCCTGGTCGCCGCCGAACGGCTGGTGCGCTGGCGCACGCGCATGACCGGCGCGACCGAGGCGCTGGGCTTCCTGGCCGCCGGCGTCTCGTTCTTCATCGCCACGGCGATCCCGATGGAGCTCAGCCGCGAATGGATCACCGTCGCCTACGCCATCGAGCTCGCGGCGGTGGCGTATATCGCCGCCTCGCTCGACCTCGTGGCGATGCGCCAGCTCTGCTGGCCCTTGCTCGCCGTCGTCCTCGTGCGCTTCGTGCTCAACCCGGAGGTGCTGCAATACGGCCGCGTCTTCTGGGGCTACGCGATCTCGATCGCTGCGCTCGTCGTGGCGACGCGCTTCCTCGCCGACGACCGCCTGCGCCGCGCCGTGCAGGCCGGCGCCGCGCTGCTCACCTTCACGATGCTGACGCTTGAGGTGCGCATCCTGTTCCGGCCGGACGACATGGCTGCGCCCGACGCCGCCTTCCTCGAGCGCTCGGTCTACGTCGCGGTGTGGGGCGCCTTCGCGCTGGCCGCGCTGTGGTTCGCGCGGCTGCGGCACGATCCCGTCGCGCTGTGGGCGTGGCGCCTGAGCGGCGGCCTCGCGGTGGCAACGGTGCTGCTCGTGCAGGTGGTGATCGCCAACCCGGTGTTCGAGCCCGCCGATGTCGGCCGCCTGCCGATCTTCAACGGCCTGCTGCTGGCCTACGCGCTGCCGGCGGTGCTGGCCTTCGCCGCGCGGCGCTGGACCGACATCGAGCGCAACCACATCGTCAACCTGCTGGCGGAGACGACGGCGGCGGTGCTGGTCTTCGTCTATGTCTCGCTCGAGGTCCGGCATCTCTTCGACCCCGGCTTCGAACGCGCCGGGTTCGCCGCCCAGGGTCTCGAGCTCTACACCTATTCGATCGTCTGGCTGCTGTTCGGCGTGGCGCTGCTAGCGCTCGGCTTCTGGCGCGACGTGGCCGCGCCGCGCCATGCCGGCATGGCACTGGTCTGCCTGGTGGTGGCCAAGGTCTTCCTGATCGACATGGCCGGCCTCGAGGGCCTGCTGCGCGTGTTCTC
>JAHCJZ010000044.1 GCA_026126025.1 Bauldia sp.
AGAGGACGACGCGACCGAGGCGGCGGCGCACTGGCTGGTCGCGCTCGAGGAGGAGCCCGACGATGCCGAGCTGCGCGCCCGTTTCGAGGCGTGGCGCGCGGCCAGCCCGGCGAATGCGGCAGCGTGGGCCAATACCGCGGATGTCTATGAGCTGATCGGCACACCGCCCTATGTCGCGCATCGCGAGCAGCGTGAGGCCGCGAAGGTCGTGGCCCTGCCGCGCCGCCGCCGTGCGTCGTGGGTGCTGGCCGGGGCCGCGCTCGCCGCCTGCCTGGCGTGGCTGTTCGTGCCGGGCCTGCTGCTCGACTTGCGGGCCGACCATATCACCGCCACGGCCGAGCTGCGTGAGGTCACCCTCGACGACGGCTCGATCGTGCAGCTCGCTCCGGGCAGCGCCATCGAAGTGCGCTATCGCCGCGACCGCGAGGTCGCGCTGCTGAAGGGCGAGGCCCTGTTCACGGTGACGCCCGACGCGACGCGGCCGTTCCGGGTCGTGGCCGGTAACGTCGAGACGACGGTCCTGGGGACGGTCTTCGACGTGCGCCGGTTCGCCGACGACGTCGCGGTGTCGGTGAGGGAAGGCATGGTGCGAGTCGCGATGGCCGATGGCGTGCCGCCGGTGTCGGAGCGGCTGCAGCCGGGCGACAGCATGCGCATCGCCGCCGGCGGGAAGGTTGTGCGGGACACGGTCGCGCCGTCAGAGGTCGCCGCGTGGAGGCGCGGGCAGATCGTGGCGCGCAGTCTCGCCGTCGCCGACGTCGTCGACGAGCTGCGCCGGTCGTTCGCCGGCGCGATCGTGCTTGTCGACGGCGCGCTCGGCCGGCAGAGGGTGACCGGCGTCTACAATCTCGACGAGCCCGAAGCGGCGCTGCGCGCGGCGGTCGGCGTGCATGGCGGCACGGTGCGGCGCGTGTCGCCATGGCTCCTCGTCGTTTCGACCTATTAGAGAATCCCCCGCCAACGACGAATCACCCGAAAGAAACGTCTCCCCGAGCGTCGCTTGTCTGTGTGCGATCAAGACGCGGTCGCAAGT
>JAHCJZ010000045.1 GCA_026126025.1 Bauldia sp.
GTGACGCGCTCGCTCATGCCGGCCTCGCGCACCGTGTGCACCACCCGCCGCGCGAAGTGCGCCGGATCCGGGTAGAGGGCGCCGCCGCCCGGCTCCACCTTGGTCTCGATGTTGAAGCGCACCGTCCCGGCACCGGCCCGGCGCGCGAGGTCGAAGACCTCGTCCAATCGCGGGATCCGCGTGCCGTCCACCGGCTGCACCCTCGGGAAGCGCAGCGCGTGGCGGCTTCCCGGGCGCGAACGGCCGACGTCGTAGCGACCGAGCTGCTCGAAGGTGAGCGAGCGGATCGCGGGCGTCGGGGGTTGCAGCCAGCTGCCGTCCTCGTCGCGCGTGATGTCCGTGTCCAGCACCGGATCGTGACTGACCACCACGACGTCGTCGGCCGTGAGCGCGAGGTCCAGTTCCAGCACGTCGACACCGATGGCGAGCGCCCCGGCAAAGGCCGGCAGCGTGTTCTCCGGCCACAGCCCGCGCGCGCCGCGGTGCCCCTGGGCCTCGAAGGCGTCCGCCGGCGGCGTGGCGAACAGGCACAGCACCGCCAGCAGCACGCACGCCGGACGCGCGCGGCCCGGCGAGGGCGACCGCGACCGGCGGGCGACCACGGCAAACGGCCCGCGTCCTCGACTCATGGACACGAAGGCTTGCTGAACATCATCACTGCCCTCCCGGCCCGACCGCAGCGGGTGCGCTCCGCGCGCCCCTGGCGGCGACGGCCCGCGCTTGCGTGACCTTCGGCATGGCGAGGATAGTGCCGATGGATGAACGCCGATGAAACCCGCCCCGACTGGCCAAGCGCCCTTGGATTCAACCCCGCCCGCCACGTACCGGACTGGCTCGTCGGCGCGTGGCGCCGAACCGCGCTTCGGCGGGGCGACGGCACGGTCGACGACAGCAGCGACGTGTTGTGGATACAGACCCGCAACCTGTTCGTGGACGTACGCATCGCCGCCGGCCGCCCCGCCGCCGGCGCCGACGACGCCACGCTGGCGGCGCAGATGGGC
>JAHCJZ010000005.1 GCA_026126025.1 Bauldia sp.
GCTGGACCGACCGGGCCGAGCTCGCCCGCGACGCCCGGCTCGCCGTCGACGCCAGGCTCGCCCTGAGGGCCCGCGGGACCCGCAGGTCCGGCCGCGCCCGGCTCGCCCTGGGGGCCAGCCGGACCGGCGGGACCGGGTTCTCCCGGTTCGCCCTGGGGACCGGCCGGTCCCTGCGCGCCGGGCGGACCGACCTCTCCCTGCGGGCCGGCCGGACCGGCGGGACCCGGTTCACCCTGCGCCCCTTGCGGCCCGCGCTCACCCGGCGGCGCGTCGCACGCTGCCAGCACCAAAGACGCCGCAACCAGCACCGCCCAGCGAAGTCGCATCGAATCCTCCCAGACCCTGAAGAAAAGCCCTTCGAGCGCGACGCTACCAAACAAGGGCAGGGGTGGCGAGAGCGCCGCACGCGCAGCGAACCGCCACCGCGGCGACAACCGGTCGATCCGCATCGGAAGCGCGGTGTTCGAGGCGCATCGCCGACGCGTCGAGTGACCTCAACGGCAGTCCGTGCAGGTCGCGGGCTTGTCTTTCTCGTTCGAGGTGCCCATCTTTTCGGGGTTCGACATTCTCGCTTCTGCCTTGCCGGGCCCCAATATGGTCCTTCTTCAAGACATCGCCGGAGTTCGAATCCCGTCAGCATGGTGCTGGCGGGCTATGCGCAACGCGCGTGTGAAGGAGGGCCCTATGGCCACTGGTTCCGTGAAGTTCTTCAATGCCACCAAAGGCTTCGGTTTCATCGAGGTCGAAGGCGGCGGGCCGGATGTGTTCGTGCACATTTCGGCGGTCGAGCGTGCCGGCCTGCCCGGACTCGTCGAAGGTCAGAAGGTGACTTTCGACGTCGAGGCAGACCGGCGTAGCGGCAAGTCCGCCGCGACCAATCTGCAGCGCGCCTAGTCGCGCCGCGAAAAGGCCCGGCGCAAGCCGGGCCTTTTTCATTCCGCCGGATCGCCGGCGGTCTCTGGGGTGACCCGTGCGGGCGTCGGCCCGGCTGCTATTTGCCCGCCGGCTTGGTCGCGCCCTTGGCGGTTCCCGGTCCGCCGGACTGGAACCCGCCTCCGTCGCGCAGGTATTTCGGGCCCGACGGCTTCTTCTCCACCGTCTTGGGCTTCTTGACCTGCTTCGACGGCCGGTTCTTTTCCTTTGCCATTCTCGGATGCTCCTGTTGCAGCGGGTGCGGAGAGCGTCAGCGCGCAGCGGTTCAGCTGCGGGCGGCGGCCGTCAGCTGGCTTTCCCGGACCACCCGCTCGTGACGTTCGACTTCGCTCTTGATCCGGTACTGATTGTCGTCACCGGTGGCGGGGAGTTGCCTGACGACCAGATAGACCCCGCGTGCGGCGTCGCTGAGGGTCGGCCGCACCGTCAGCGTAACGCGTTGGCCGGGATGAAAACGATGAGCGGTTGTTGCCAAGAGCCGTCCCTTTCGTGTTGAGGACGGCGCGGATGCGCAGGCCTGTGAGGCAGACGCCGGCACGGCGGCGGGCGACCGCGCTTATGTGAGGCCTTGGACGGTCGCGCACAAGTCCGAAACGTAAGCGGCCGCGCCGGCCTGGAGTTGCCGCCGTTCGACGATGCTGGTGCCGGCTGCAGGATTTGAACCCGCGACCAACGGTTTACAAAACCGCTGCTCTACCACTGAGCTAAGCCGGCCCGCCGCCATTCTACACGGTCGGGCGTTAGCGTGCGCCGGTCGCCATGGTCAAGTCAGGGCGAAAGGCTCCGTCGCGCGAGGTAGAGCGCCAGCACCGCCGCGTTGGAGACGTTGAGGCTCCGGATCGCGCCGGGGAGGTCGAGACGGGCGACGACGTCGCAGGTGTCGCGCGTCAGCTTGCGCAGGCCCTTGCCTTCGGCGCCGAGGACGAGGGCGATCTTGTCGCCGCCGATCGCCGTCTCGAGCGTCGCGGCGCCGTCGGAATCGAGGCCGATCCGCCGGAAGCCGAGCGACCCCAGCTCGTCGAGGGCGCGGGCGAGGTTCGGGACCGTCAGCACCGGCACGATGTCGAGCGCGCCGGAGGCGGCCTTGGCGAGCACCGCCGTCTCGGCCGGTGCGTGGCGTCCGGTGACGATCACGGCATCGGCCGCGACGGCGGCCGCCGAGCGAAGCACGGCGCCGACATTGTGCGGGTCGGTCACCTGATCGAGGAGGAGCACCAGCCGCGCGTCGCGGCCGAGCTCGGCGAGCGAGGGCGAGGGCAGGGGCTCGACCTCTACCGCAACGCCCTGATGCACCGCCTCCGCGCCGAGAAGGCGGTCGAGGTCGCGCGGGATCGCCGGCTCCGGCGCGACGGGGAACCGCGCGCCGAGCTCTTCGAGCCGGTGGCGTGCGTTCTCGGTGGCGATGATGCGCAGCACCGTCCGCCGCGGATTGGCGAGCGCGGCGGCGACCGAATGGATGCCGTAGATGAAGAGCCTGTCGGGACGACGCTCCGCCGGCGAGCGCGGCCGGTACGGGCCGCCGCGGCGATGGCCCGGACGGGAGCGGGGACCTTTCATGCCGCGGCTTATAGGAGCGCGTCCGGACGGCGGCAATCTCGCGGCGGCGTCCGTTGACAGGGGGTGACCCGGTCGCCATAACCAGCGCCGCGCGAGCGACCCGCCCCTTGCGGTCGAGCGTTGCGATCCCAGGTTATGCGTTCCCCGCATGATCTCCGGGGGAGTGTCCCGAGTGGCAAAGGGGGCGGACTGTAAATCCGCTGGCGAACGCCTTCGTAGGTTCGAGTCCTACCTCCCCCACCATCGCATCGGGTCCCTGGCTCCGGCGGGTGTAGCTCAATGGTAGAGCAACAGCCTTCCAAGCTGATGACGAGGGTTCGATTCCCTTCACCCGCTCCAATTTCCCGCCGCTCCGGCCATGTCCGGGCCGGGCTGCGGCGATTGCTTCTGGCCCTGCCGCTCGCCGCACTGGCCTGCGTCCAACCCGCCCTGGCCGATCAGCGGGCTGATTTCCTCGCCGGCATCACCGTCGACTGCCCGGGCTGCGATCTGGCGGGCGTGATGCTGAAGCGCTCCGTGCTCGACGGCGCCGACCTCTCCGGCGCGAGCCTCGTCGGCGCCAACCTGCACGATGCCTCGCTGGCCGGCGCCAATCTGCGCGGCGCCGACCTCACCGAGGCCAATCTCAACAAGGCCGTCCTCCGCCAGGCCGATCTCAGCGGCGCGACGTTACGGGGGGCGCTGCTCTTTGCCGCCGATCTCAGCGGGGCGATCGCGGTCGAGGCCGACTTTGAGGGCGCGCGGATGGGTGAATCGACCTGGACCCGCGCCGACCTCGCCGGCGCCAGCATGATCGGCACCAACCTCAGGAACGCGCGGATGGGCCGCGCAAGCCTCGTCGGGGTGGACTTCCGCGGCTCGATCCTGGAGGGCGTCCACTTGGCGCTGGCCGATCTCAGCGGAGCGAACCTGTCACGGACGCTGATGGTGGCGGCGCAGCTCCGGGGCGCGATCCTGCGCGCCGCTCTCGTCCAGGGCAGCGATCTCTATGGCGCGGATCTCCACGACGCGGACCTGACCGGTGCCGACTTCCGGGGCTCGCGCCTCACCACCGCGATCCTGACCAACGCTACGCTCGACGGCGCGCGCTTCGAGGAAGCGATCATGCCGGACGGCCGGCCTTGGACGGCCGGGGGCGGCTGACGCCGGCTCAGTCGGCGGGCCGATAGGGGTCCTGATAGACCTCCAGCCGTGCCGAGCTCTCGAAAAGACCCGTGGTGACCCTGCCGGCGACGGGATCGATGGTGCTTTCGCCGGGACGGCGATAGTAGCGCGCCACGACCCGGAGGTTCAGGCCGTCCATCGACTTGGTGCATCTCTCGTCGACGAAGGCGTCGCCGACGGGCTGTCTGGCGTCGTCGGGCGGCGTCTCGATGCATGCCCATCCCTCCAGCCCGAACCGGTTCTTGTACTGGTAGCGATAGGTATGGGCCGCCGCGCGCTGAACATCGGACACGCGATTGTCGGTGACGATGCGAAGCCCGCGCAGGACGCCGGCGGGATCGAACAATGCGGAAACGATCGACGGCGCCCCGAACGGCCGCGTCCCGCTCAGCCTTTCGATCCAGGCCTCGATTTCGTACGCGCGGGCGACGTATTCCTGCTCGTCATCATATCCGAACTGGACCTCGCGAAGGCCGTCGGGCTCGGGCTGGCAGGTGAGGAAGTCGGCGAAGCTGCTCAACGGCCGCGCGGGCGGACCGCCGTTCGTTCCGCAGGCATAGTCCTGGTAGTCCAGCCGCGGAATCGACGCTGCCTCGGCCCCCAGCTCAAGGTTCCAGATATCCGGCGGACGGTTGAATTGCGCGTAAACGGGTGCCGGCGCCAGCAGAGCGCCGATGGTCAGGCCCAATACGATTGGGAGCTGGCGCATGTTCAGCTACGATACCGATGCAAACCATGCCCTGCCAAGGCCGCATGCGACCATCCCGACACCGGCAGGTCTGGATAGAAAAATGCTGGGAGGAAAGGAATGCTGGTTCAAGGATCGGGAAGGGGAAGACTGCTCGGTATCGTGACGGCGTGCTGCGTGCTTGTCGCGGGCATCGGCGGGCTGGAGGCAGGGACGGGCGCCGACGATGGCGGTGAAGCCCCGGCAATCAGCGACTCGCAGATCGCCTTCGGCAAGACGGTCTACCAGACGCGAGCCAGCTGCATCGTTTGTCACGGCTGGTCCGGCAATGGCGACGCCGCCGAGCGCGCCGCAGCGCCAGGCCTGTCGCTTCGCGAGACAGTGTTGACGCGCGACCAGCTGATCGAAGTGGTCAAATGCGGACGCCCCGGCACCAACATGCCGTATCACGACTCGTTCGCCTACACCGACGACCGCTGCTACGGCGTCACCGCCGCGGAGCTCGGCGACCAGATGCCGACGCGCACCATCGCCTCCACCCTGCAGCGTCGTGAGATCGAGGCGGTCGTCGACTATCTGATCGCCCGGGTCGTCGGCCGCGGTGAGATCACCCTGGCCGAATGCGAGGAATTCTGGGAGCCGGGTGCGCGGGCCTGCGCAGAGTACCAGTGACGCGGCTTGCGCTTCGAAATGAGGAAGGGGCGGCCGGTGGCCGCCCCTTCCCGTTGGTCCGGGCTTCGCGCCTAGAGCCCGAAGACGAACAGCATCGAGGTGGTCCGGATGTTCTGGACCTCCGGATGCCCGACCAGGTTGCCGCGGGCGATGAAGCCGACACCGGCGAGGATCGCGACATACTGATCCCCGTTGACGGCGAAGGACATCGGCGGCGCGTTGAGCGGCGTGCCGAGATTGACGCTCCAGAGCTCCTCGAGCGTCTCGTCATTGTACGCCTTGACGCTGCCGTCGAGATAGCCGGAGAAGATCAGCCCGCCCGCGGTCGACAGGATGCCGCTGTAATTCGCGTAGGGCTCGACGATCTGGGTCGCGATCGTGCCGGTCGCCACGTCGACGGCCGTCAGGGTCGCGTTGGTCTGCGCGTTGACAGGCGTGATAGCGCCGAAGCCGGGGTCGTCCCCGACCACCCAGTCGCCGGGATTGAACGGGATCTGATCGATGCGCGAGCAGTTTTCCGTGCCGACGATGTAGTAGAGACCGGTCGCCGGATTGTAGGCGGACGGGAAGTAGTTGTTGCCGCCGCCGATCGTCGGGCAGGCCTCGACGACCGGGTTGTCGTGCGTCGGCGCGACGCCGGCATAGGGCTGGAAGTCCGCGTTCTCGACGTACTCGACGGGCATGCCCGTCTTCGGATCGAGACCGGCGGTCCAGTTCAGCGCCAGAACGTACTGGACGCCGTTGACGAACTCGCCGGTGCCGGCGTCCAGCGTGTAGTAGAAGCCGTTGCGCGCCGAGTGCGCGACCACACGGCGCATCTGGCCGTCCACCTCGAGATCGATCAGCGTGTGAACGCCGACCTCGTCATAATCCCACGAGTCGTTCGGCGTGTACTGGAAATACCAGACGATCTCGCCCGTATCGCCATCAAGGCCCAGCGCGCTGTTGGTGTAGAGATTGTCGCCCGGACGATAGGACGCGTCGAAGTCCGGTGCCGGGTTGCCCGTGCCCCAGATCACGATGTTGTTGTCCGGATCATAGGAGCCCGTGACCCAGCCTGATCCACCGCCGGTCTGCCACGCGTTCCAGTCGTCCTTCCATGTCTCCGAGCCGGGCTCGCCGGGAGCCGGGATGATCCAGCGCCGCCAGGCCTGCTCGCCTGTTTCGGTGTCGTAGGCGTCGATCCAGCCCCGGATGCCCGAATCCGCGCCTGAAACGCCGATCACCAGCTTGTCCTCGAGCGCGAGCGGAGCGACGGTCAGATACTCGACGCTGTCCGGCGAGGTCGCCTGAATGTCGTAGAGCAGCTCGCCGGTTGCGGCCGCCGTCTGCAGGAGGCGGCCGTCGAATGAGACGGAGTAGACGTTGTCGCCGAACAGGGCCACGCCGCGATTGGCGCGAATGCCGGGCTCCGACGGATCGACGCCCGGGTTCATTTCCCATTGGATCAGACCTCGGTCGCCCGAGCTGACGTCGATCCGCGTCACCACGCCCCACCCGTCGGTGATGTACATCGCCCCGTCGTCGACGAGAGGAGTCCCCTGCATCGAATTGTTGCCGGTCTCGACGCCGCTCACCGCAACCGCGTACGCAAGGCGCAGGCCGCCGACATTGTCGCGGTTGATCATGTCGAGCCCGGAATGACGATGGGCCGAGTAGTTGCCGTGGTTGGTCAGCCAGTTCTGCGGTTCTGCGTCGGCGTTCAGTAGGCGCTCATAGGTGACGTCCGCCGCTGCGGGCGTGACCATCACCGCGGCAAGGGCCGCGATAGAAACAGAGCCGAAATACCTCACGACCCGGCGTCTTGCGGTGCGTTGTGGTTGCATGTTCATTCCTCCCCCATTCTTGTGTAGCGCCCATTGTTCTTCGGGCGCTTGATGCTAGCCCCGGCTCGCTTGATGTCAACGAACCTTGTCAAGTGGGGCAGGGGCCTCCTCAAGCGGCACTGACTGCCCGAATTTGCGGCAGGGACGGCGCGGGAACAGTTCGCCGACGGGGCGCCATCAGGCTTCCAAGACGCCACCGTTCGTCCGGGCGCGGTGGATGGTCATGGCCGCCTGCGCTATGATGGCACTATGAACGTCGCGCTGACCCATAAGGCCGAAGGGCTGGAGCGCCGCGCTTTCACCATCGCGGATGTCGAGCGGATGGTGGAAGCCGGCATCATCTCGCCCGACGAGCGGCTGGAAATCCTCGGCGGGGAGATCGTGCCGATGTCGCCAAAGGGATCCCGGCACGAGTTGATCAAAAACGCTATCAACCGCCAGTGGGGAGTGCGGTGCCCGCAGAGGTTCGGGTTCGTTCCGGAGACAGGCCTGCGGCTTTCATCGGACACCTATCTTGAGCCGGATTTCATCGTATACGAGCTGGCCGTGGGGCTGATTGCGGTGAAGGGGCCGAACGTCCTCCTTGCCGTGGAAGTGGCTGACGCTTCGCTCGGTTACGACCTCGGGCGTAAGCCCGCGATCTACGCAGAGTTCGGCGTGCACGAGCTTTGGGTGATCGACGCGGTGGCGCGGAAGGTCCATGTCTTCCGCGGCGTCGGGCCGACCGGCTATGCCGAGCGGAGCACGGTCGCGGCGTCCGACCGCGTGGTTCCGGCCGTGGCACCCGAGGCGTTCGCCATCACGCTCGACGCGCTGCCGCCGGTCTAGGTGGGACGCGCTGCGATCAGATGAGGTCGTCGACGGCAACACCGAGCGCCGCAGCGATCTTCGCTAAGTACTCGGTGGTTCCGGTCCGGGCTCCACCCTCGATCTGGACGATGTAGGGCTGGGACAGGCCGGCCGCGGCGGCCAGCTGCGTGGTGGACAGGCCGCGATACTCACGCAGCACGCGGACGGGGCTCTCCCAGCCGATCAGCCGGTCGGCAACCTCGGACGGGATGAGCTCTTCAACACCGGCGGCGAGGGCCTCGCGGAAGCGGCGGACCGCATCGCGGTCCACGGCATCGTCAGCTGCATCCAGCGAGGTCGCGGACGCGCTGCGGGGCTGGGTTGGGCGCATCGACGGCATCGCGTTCTATGGAGTGATGGAACGCCGCTGCCTCATGCCCCGCTTGCGCGGTCCTTGAGCTTACGTCCGGTAACGTCGCGACAACTAGATATATTATCGCACGGTGACGATCAGCAACATGGTCATCGACGAGCGAGGCCCGTATCTGTTGGGCGCGCCCTTGCTCGCCTTGATCCGCGACCATCGGCCGGCGCGAAACCTTGACACCGCGCGCACCGGCTGACACCTGTCGCCGGGATAGGGGTGTAGCTCAGCTGGTAGAGCACCGGTCTCCAAAACCGGTGGCCGCAGGTTCGAGTCCTGCCGCCCCTGCCAAACCCGGTGTGCGGACCCCAAATAGGGGGTTGTGCCGCGCGCGATCGGGCTCTATGAAGATGGCAACCGACAAGGCGCGCGCGGATCCCGTTTGCGCGCCTTCGTGGCTTTGAGCAATTGAATGGCCGAAAGAACCAATCCTTTCACCTTCCTCCAGCAGGTGCGGGCGGAAGTCGCCAAGGTCGTATGGCCGACGCGGCGCGAGACCGTCATCAGCACGATCATGGTGTTCGCCTTCGCGACCATCGCGGCGATCTTCTTCCTGATCGTCGACCAGCTGCTGGGGCTCGGCGTCAATTTCCTCCTCGGTTTCGGCGACTGACCGTAGCGGGAGGCCTGGTTGAACAAGCGTTGGTACATCGTCCACGCCTATTCCAATTTCGAGCGGAAGGTCGCGGACTCCATCAGGGAACGTGCGCAGGGCGCCGGGCTGGCTGACCTGTTCGACGAGATCCTGGTGCCGACCGAGAAGGTCGTGGAAGTGCGGCGCGGCCGGAAGGTCGATGCCGAGCGGAAGTTCTTCCCGGGCTACGTCCTGGTGAAGATGGCGATGACCGATGAGGCTTATCACCTCATCAAGAACACGCCGAAAGTGACGGGTTTCCTCGGCGCCGACTCCAAGCCGGTGCCGATCACCGAGGCCGAGGCGCAGCATATCCTCCAGCAGGTGCAGGAGGGCGTGGAGCGTCCGAAGCCGTCGATCAGCTTCGAAGTGGGAGAGCAGGTCCGCGTCGCCGACGGGCCGTTCGCCTCCTTCAACGGCCATGTCGAGGAGATCGACGAGGAGCGTGCCCGTCTCAAGGTCGCGGTGTCGATCTTCGGCCGCGCGACTCCGGTGGAGCTTGAGTACGGGCAGGTCGAGAAGCTGTAGTTGGAAGTAGTGAATGGTGAATGGTGAATAGTAAATGGTGGTGGTGAGTAGGTCGGACCTGTTTCTACCATTCACTATTCACTATTCACCATTGACCATTCACCAAATTGGTGTGGGAGGTAAGGGCGCCGCCAACGCCCAAAGCCGCACCACGCCGGTCCCAAAACCCGCCGGGCTGACCGGCGCGCGAAAGGAAGACGATGGCAAAGAAGGTTCAGGGCTACCTCAAGCTGCAGGTGCCCGCAGGCTCCGCGACCCCGTCGCCGCCGATCGGGCCGGCGCTCGGTCAGCGCGGCATCAACATCATGGAGTTCTGCAAGGCGTTCAACGCCCAGTCGCAGGACATGGAGAAGGGCTCCCCGGTCCCGGTGGTGATCACCTACTACCAGGACAAGTCCTTCACGTTCCAGATGAAGACGCCGCCGGTGGCGCACTTCCTCAAGAAGGCGGCCAACATCCAGAAGGGCGGCACGACGCCGGGCCGCGGCTCGGCCGGCACCGTCACCCGCGCCCAGGTCAAGGACATCGCGGAAAAGAAGCTGAAGGATCTCAACGCGCAGACCGTCGACGCGGCGATGCGCATGGTCGAAGGCTCGGCCCGCTCCATGGGCCTCACGGTGGTGGACTAGGCCATGGCACAGGCAGGCAAGAGACTGCGCGGCGTCCGTGAAGGCATCGACCGCAACAAGGTTTACGCGCTCGACCAGGCGGTGAGCATGGTCAAGGAGCGGGCGACCGCGAAGTTCGACGAGACCGTCGAGGTGTCGATGAATCTCGGCGTCGATCCCCGCCACGCCGACCAGATGGTCCGCGGCGTGTGCCAGTTGCCGAACGGCTCAGGCCGGACTGTCCGAGTGGCGGTGTTCGCCCGCGGCGACCGCGCCGACCAGGCGAAGGCCGCCGGCGCCGACATCGTCGGCGCGGAGGACCTCGTCGAGATCGTCATGAAGGGCGAGGTCAATTTCGACCGCGCCATCGCGACGCCCGACCTGATGCCGCTGGTCGGCCGCCTCGGCAAGGTGCTCGGCCCGCGCGGCCTGATGCCGAACCCGAAGGTTGGCACCGTGACCCCGGACGTTGCAGAGGCCGTACGCGCAGCCAAGGGCGGCGCGATCGAGTTCCGCGCCGAGAAGGCGGGCATCGTCCAGGCCGGCATCGGCAAGGCGAGCTTCACCCCCGAGGCGCTGGCGCAGAACATCCGCGCCTTCGCCGATGCCGTGCAGAAGGCGCGCCCGTCCGGCGCGAAGGGCACCTTCGTGCAGAAGATTGCGATTTCCTCGACCATGGGCCCCGGCCTCCGGATCGATCCGGCGACCGTCCTGGGCAGCGCATAGTCGAGCACGTGCTTGCCGTCCGGGCTTCGGCCCGGCGGCGGTCCCGGACAAGGGCGGCAATGCCCGCGCCCGGGAACCTGTCCGAGACTGCAGGTGCCGGTTCGCCGGCTTAAGCCGCCACAAGCGGGTCCTGTATGAGACGGGGAGACCGATTTCGCCGGCAAGCCGGCGGTTTCGGTTCGAACCTTGCCTGGCGGCCTCGGCCAACGGGCGGACAGGCTGGAGCGGCGTTCGTCCCGCAAGGGGAGGGCGCCAATGCAACCGGTGGTCCGTCCAGATGGCCGGAACGCCTAGTGGAGACTAGCCGTGGATAGAGCGGAAAAGCGCGAGTCCGTGGCCACCCTCAACGCTGCGTTTTCTGAAACCGGCGTCGTGATCGTGGCTCACTATTCCGGACTCACCGTCGCCGACATGACGACCCTTCGGGCGCGCATGCGGCAGGCGGGCGCCAGCACCAAGGTGGTGAAGAACCGTCTCGCCAAGCTGGCCCTTCGCGGTACCCCTGCGGAGCCCATCTCCGACCTTTTCTCCGGTCCGACCCTCGTCGCCTATTCCAGCGACCCGGTCGGCACGGCCAAGGCGGCGGTGGACTACGCCAGGACGAATGAGAAGCTCATCCTCCTCGGTGGAGCGATGGGCGCGACCAAGCTCGACGCCGACGGCATCAAGGCTCTCGCCACGCTGCCTTCGCTCGACGAGCTCCGGGCGAAGCTCGTCGGCATGATCCAGACGCCGGCGACCCGCATCGCCCAGGTCATCAAGGCCCCGGCCGGCCAGATCGCCCGGGTTCTCAACGCCTATGCCACGAAGGACGAGGCAGCCTAGGCCAGGCGCTCGACCAAGGTTCGAATCGTACAAAGGAAACAAGGAAATGGCTGATCTTTCTAAGATTGTGGATGACCTCTCGAATCTGACGATTCTCGAGGCCGCCGAACTGTCCAAGCTGCTCGAGGAGAAGTGGGGCGTTTCCGCCGCGGCCCCGGTCGCGGTCGCTGCCGCCGGCGGCGGCGCCGCGGCTCCCGCCGCAGCGGTCGAGGAGCAGACCGAGTTCACGGTCATGCTGACCGATGCCGGCGCGCAGAAGATCAACGTGATCAAGGAAGTGCGCGCGATCACCGGTCTCGGCCTCAAGGAAGCCAAGGACCTCGTCGAAGGCGCGCCGAAGCCCGTGAAGGAAGGCGTGTCGAAGGACGAGGCCGCGAAGATGAAGGCGCAGCTCGAAGGCGCCGGCGCCAAGGTGGAGCTGAAGTAAGGCTTGGCGAGCGAAGCACATCGGACCGGGGCGGCGCGGCCGTCCCGGTTCCAGCCAGCAAGGGCGGCGTGGGACCGCGGCCGGAAGGCCGGGACCCGCGGCGTTTTGCTTTTGTCGTAGCGAGGCATTGACGAGAGCGGCCCGGCACACCAGCTAAGCCATTCTCTCGTCAAAAGATGGGTGTGACGGCGCATGCGCCGTTGCGGGTGAAACGGAAACCGGACGCGAAGTCGGTGGCGCGCCGGTCTGTCGGCGTCTTCAGAACCGCTTTCCCGAGGGCGGCCCGCGTGCCGCGCGGCCCTCCGGACAGCTGTTCCCAGACTAGCAAGGAGCGAACATGGCCCAGACGTTCACCGGTCGCAAGCGTGTCCGCAAGTTCTTCGGCTCGATCCGCGAGGTCGCCGAGATGCCGAACCTCATCGAGGTTCAGAAGGCGTCTTACGACCAGTTCCTCATGGTTGAAGAGCCCGAAGGCGGCCGCCTCGACGAGGGTCTGCAGGCAGTCTTCAAGTCCGTCTTCCCGATCTCCGATTTCTCCAACACCGCGCTCCTCGAATTCGTCCGCTACGATTTCGATCCGCCGAAATATGACGTCGACGAGTGCCGCCAGCGCGGCATGACCTTCTCCGCGCCGCTCAAGGTGACGCTCCGCCTCATCGTGTTCGACGTCGACGAGGACACCGGCGCCAAGTCGGTGAAGGACATCAAGGAGCAGGAAGTCTACATGGGCGAAATGCCGCTCATGACGATGAACGGCACCTTCATCGTCAACGGCACCGAGCGCGTGATCGTTTCGCAGATGCATCGCTCGCCGGGCGTCTTCTTCGACCACGACAAGGGCAAGTCGCACTCCTCGGGCAAGCTCCTCTTCGCCGCCCGCATCATCCCCTATCGCGGCTCCTGGCTCGACATCGAGTTCGACGCCAAGGACATCGTCTATGCGCGCATCGACCGTCGCCGGAAGATCCCGGTGACGTCGCTCCTCTTCGCGCTCGGCATGGACGGCGAGGAGATCCTCGACACCTTCTTCAAGAAGGTCGCGTATCAGAAGACCGACGGCGGCTGGCGGCTGCCGTTCGATCCGCAGCGCCTGCGCGGCATGAAGGCCGCCAGCGACCTGATCGACGCCGACAGCGGCGAAGTGGTGGTCGAGGCCGGCAAGAAGCTGACCGTGCGCGGCGCCCGCCAGCTGGCGGAGAAGGGCCTCAAGGCCCTCAAGGTCGTCGACGACGAGCTCTACGGCCACTACCTTGCCGGCGACATCGTCAACGCCCAGACCGGCGAGATCCTGGCCGAGGCGGGCGACGAGCTCACCCCGAAGCTCCTCGCGACGCTGACCGACGCCGGCCATGACGAGGTCGAGATCCTCGACATCGACCACGTCAACACCGGCGCCTATATCCGCAACACCCTGACGGTCGACAAGAACGCGACCCGCGAGGACGCGCTGTTCGACATCTATCGCGTCATGCGCCCGGGCGAGCCGCCGACGGTCGACACCGCCGAGGCGATGTTCAACTCGCTGTTCTTCGATTCCGAGCGCTACGACCTCTCCGCGGTCGGCCGCGTGAAGATGAACATGCGGCTCGACCTGACCGCCGAGGACACCGTGCGCACGCTGCGCAAGGACGACATCCTCGCGGTGGTGAAGACCCTCGTCGAGCTCCGCGAGGGCAAGGGCGAGATCGACGACATCGACAATCTCGGCAACCGGCGCGTCCGCTCGGTCGGCGAGCTGATGGAGAATCAGTACCGCATCGGCCTCCTGCGCATGGAGCGCGCGATCCGCGAGCGCATGAGCTCGGTCGAGATCGGCAACGTCATGCCGCAGGACCTCATCAACGCCAAGCCGGCCGCGGCCGCGGTGCGCGAGTTCTTCGGCTCGTCGCAGCTGTCGCAGTTCATGGACCAGACCAACCCGCTGTCGGAGATCACCCACAAGCGGCGCCTGTCGGCGCTTGGTCCGGGCGGTCTCACCCGCGAGCGCGCCGGCTTCGAGGTGCGCGACGTGCACCCGACGCATTATGGCCGCATCTGCCCGATCGAAACGCCGGAAGGCCCGAATATCGGCCTCATCAACTCGCTGGCGACCTTCGCGCGCGTCAACAAATACGGCTTCATCGAGAGCCCGTATCGCCGCGTGAAGGACGGCAAGGTCACCGACGAGGTGGTCTATCTCTCGGCGATGGAGGAGGCGAAATACACCGTCGCCCAGGCCAACGTCGCCATGGACAATAAGGGCCGCCTCACCGAGGACCTCATCGTCTGCCGCCATGCCGGCGAGAACGTCATGGCCCCGCCGGACCGCGTCGATTTCATGGACGTGTCGCCGAAGCAGCTGGTGTCGGTCGCCGCGGCGCTGATTCCGTTCCTGGAGAACGACGACGCCAACCGCGCGCTGATGGGCTCCAACATGCAGCGCCAGGCGGTGCCGCTGGTCCGCTCCGAGGCGCCGCTGGTCGGCACCGGCATGGAATCGGTCGTGGCGCGTGACTCCGGCGCGGCGATCGCCGCGCGCCGCGGCGGTGTGATCGACCAGGTCGACGCCACCCGCATCGTCGTGCGCGCGACCGAGGACCTCGATTCCTCGCGCTCGGGCGTCGACATCTACCGCCTGATGAAGTTCCAGCGCTCCAACCAGTCGACCTGCATCAACCAGCGCCCGCTGGTCCGCGTCGGCGACGTGGTGGCGAAGGGCGACATCATCGCCGACGGTCCGTCGACCGACCTCGGCGACCTCGCCCTCGGCCGCAACGTGCTCGTCGCCTTCATGCCGTGGAACGGCTACAATTTCGAGGACTCCATCCTCCTCTCCGAGCGCATCGTGCGCGACGACGTCTTCACCTCGATCCACATCGAGGAGTTCGAGGTCATGGCGCGCGACACCAAGCTCGGTCCGGAGGAGATCACGCGCGACATTCCGAACGTGTCGGAAGAGGCGCTGAAGAACCTCGACGAGGCCGGCATCATCTATATCGGCGCCGAGGTGCTGGCCGGCGACATCCTCGTCGGCAAGATCACGCCGAAGGGCGAGAGCCCGATGACGCCGGAGGAAAAGCTCCTGCGCGCCATCTTCGGCGAGAAGGCGTCGGACGTGCGCGACACGTCGCTGCGCGTTCCGCCCGGCGTCACCGGCACGGTCGTGGAGGTGCGCGTCTTCAACCGCCACGGCGTGGAGAAGGACGAGCGCGCCATGGCGATCGAGCGCGAGGAGATCGAGCAGCTCGCCAAGGACCGCGACGATGAGCAGGCGATCCTCGACCGCAACGTCTATGGCCGCCTGGCGGACATGCTCCACAACAAGACGGGCGTGGCGGGGCCGAAGGGCTTCAAGAAGGACACCAAGCTGTCGAAGGAGGTCCTGGAGGACTATCCGCGCAGCCAGTGGTGGTCGTTCGCCGTCGGCGACGAGAAGCGCATGGCCGAGATCGAGGCGCTGCGCAACCAGTATGACGAGAGCCGCAAGCGGCTGGAGAAGCGCTTCATCGACAAGGTGGAGAAGCTCCAGCGCGGCGACGAGCTGCCGCCCGGCGTGATGAAGATGGTCAAGGTCTTCGTCGCGGTGAAGCGCAAGATCCAGCCCGGCGACAAGATGGCCGGCCGTCACGGCAACAAGGGCGTGGTGTCCAAGATCGTTCCGGTCGAGGACATGCCGCATCTCGAGGACGGCACCTCGGTCGACATCGTGCTGAACCCGCTCGGCGTGCCGAGCCGCATGAATGTCGGGCAGATCCTGGAGACCCATCTCGGCCGCGCCTGCGCCGGGCTGGGCCTCAAGATCGGCAAGATGATCGAGACCTACCAGACCAGGGGGAAGGGCGACGTGAAGCCCCTCCGCAAGATGCTGGAGCAGGTCTATGGCGCGGGCACTGACGGCGACAACATCAGGGACTACGACGACGAGTCGATCCTGAAGCTCGGCCAGCAGCTCACCCATGGCGTGCCAATCGCGACCCCGGTGTTCGACGGGGCCCGCGAGGCCGACATCGTGGAGATGCTGAAGGAGGCCGATCTTGACCCGTCCGGCCAGTCCGTCCTCTATGACGGCCGCACCGGCGAGGCGTTCGATCGCAAGGTCACCGTCGGCTACATCTACATGCTGAAGCTGCATCACCTGGTGGACGACAAGATCCACGCCCGGTCGATCGGCCCCTACAGCCTCGTCACCCAGCAGCCGCTGGGCGGCAAGGCCCAGTTCGGCGGCCAGCGCTTCGGCGAGATGGAGGTGTGGGCGCTCGAAGCCTACGGCGCGGCCTACACCTTGCAGGAGATGCTGACGGTGAAGTCGGACGACGTGGCCGGCCGCACCAAGGTCTACGAGGCGATCGTCCGCGGCGACGACACCTTCGAGGCCGGCATTCCGGAGAGCTTCAACGTGCTCGTCAAGGAAATGCGGTCGCTCGGCCTCGACGTCGAGTTCGACAATCTCAAGCGCCTCCCGGGGTCGAGCGCCCCGTCAGAGGCGGCGGAATAACCGCCGCCCCGCCGCCCGCTTGAACCCAATGACGCACTGGTCCGGCCGGAGCGGCGCTCCACGCTCCGCCGGCCTCGCGAGGAGAAGCAGATGAATCAAGAGCTCGCCAACATCTTCAGCCCGCAGGCGCAGCCCGCCCAGACCTTCGACCAGATCCGGATCTCGATCGCGAGCCCGGAGAAGATCAAGTCGTGGTCCTATGGCGAGATCAAGAAGCCAGAGACCATCAACTACCGCACCTTCAAGCCGGAGCGGGACGGCCTGTTCTGCGCGCGCATCTTCGGGCCGATCAAGGACTATGAGTGCCTGTGCGGCAAGTACAAGCGTATGAAGTACAAGGGCATCATCTGCGAGAAGTGCGGCGTCGAGGTCACCCTCGCGCGCGTGCGCCGCGAGCGGATGGGCCACATCGAGCTCGCCGCTCCCGTGGCGCATATCTGGTTCCTCAAGAGCCTGCCGTCGCGCATCGGCATGCTGATGGACATGACGCTCAAGGACCTTGAGCGCATCCTCTATTTCGAGAGCTACGTCGTCATCGAGCCGGGCCTCACCCCGCTGAAGGAGCGCCGGCTCCTGTCGGAGGAGGAATATCTCCGCGCCCAGGAGGAATACGGCGAGGACAGCTTCACCGCGATGATCGGCGCCGAGGCCATCCGCGAGATGATGATGGCGCTCGACCTGGAGAAGCTGGCGCAGGACCTTCGCCACGAGATCGCGGTCTCCACCTCGGAGCTGAAGCCGAAGAAGCTCGCCAAGCGGCTCAAGCTGATCGAGGCGTTCATCGAATCCGGCAACAAGCCGGAGTGGATGATCATGACGCACATCCCGGTGATCCCGCCGGATCTGCGTCCGCTGGTCCCGCTCGACGGCGGCCGCTTCGCCACGTCCGACCTCAACGACCTCTACCGCCGCGTCATCAACCGCAACAACCGCCTGAAGCGCCTCATCGAGCTGCGCGCGCCGGACATCATCATCCGGAACGAGAAGCGCATGCTCCAGGAGGCGGTCGACGCGCTGTTCGACAACGGCCGGCGCGGCCGCGTCATCACCGGCGCCAACAAGCGTCCGCTGAAGTCGCTCTCCGACATGCTGAAGGGCAAGCAGGGCCGCTTCCGCCAGAACCTCCTCGGCAAGCGCGTCGACTATTCCGGCCGCTCGGTGATCGTGGTCGGTCCGGAGCTGAAGCTCCACCAGTGCGGCCTGCCGAAGAAGATGGCGCTGGAGCTCTTCAAGCCGTTCATCTATTCGCGGCTCGACGCCAAGGGCTTCTCGGCCACCGTGAAGCAGGCGAAGAAGCTCGTCGAGAAGGAGCGCCCGGAGGTCTGGGACATCCTCGACGAGGTGATCCGCGAGCATCCGGTGCTGCTCAACCGCGCCCCGACGCTCCACCGCCTCGGCATCCAGGCCTTCGAGCCGGTGCTGATCGAGGGCAAGGCGATCCAGCTTCACCCGCTGGTCTGCGCCGCCTTCAACGCCGATTTCGACGGCGACCAGATGGCCGTGCACGTCCCGCTGAGCCTCGAGGCCCAGCTGGAGGCGCGCGTCCTCATGATGTCGACCAACAACATCCTCCACCCCGCCAACGGCCAGCCGATCATCGTGCCGTCGCAGGACATCGTCCTAGGCCTCTATTACGTGTCGATCCTGGCCGAGGGCGAGCCGGGCGAGGGGATGGCGTTCGGCAATATCGGCGAGCTGGAGCATGCGCTCTCGGCCGGCGCGATCACCATGCATTCCAAGATCAAGGGCCGCTACAAGACCGTCGACGCCAAGGGCAATCCGGTGTCGAAGATCTACGAGACGACGCCCGGCCGCATGCTCCTCGGCAACCTCCTGCCGAAGAACCACAATCTGCCCTTCGACCTGGTCAACAAGCTGATGACCAAGAAGGAGATCTCCAACCTGATCGACGCGGTCTACCGCTATTGCGGCCAGAAGGAGACGGTCATCTTCTGCGACCGCATCATGCAGCTCGGCTTCACCCAGGCCTGCCGCGCCGGCATCTCGTTCGGCAAGGACGACATGGTGATCCCGGAAGGCAAGGCGAAGCTGGTCGAGGAG
Source organism: Bauldia sp. (assembly GCA_026126025.1). Taxonomy (GTDB): domain Bacteria; phylum Pseudomonadota; class Alphaproteobacteria; order Rhizobiales; family Kaistiaceae; genus JADLGL01. Next base: position 18,337 of record JAHCJZ010000005.1, read on the forward strand.
ACCGCGCAGCTCGTGAAGGATTACGAGCAGCAGTACAATGACGGCCTCATCACCCAGGGCGAGAAGTACAACAAGGTCGTCGACGCCTGGGCGAAGTGCACCGACCGCGTCGCCGAGGAAATGATGGCGCACATCCGCGCCGTCGAGAAGGACGATTCCGGCCGCCAGCTGCCGATGAACTCGATCTACATGATGAGCCATTCGGGCGCCCGCGGCTCGCCGGCGCAGATGAAGCAGCTCGCCGGCATGCGCGGCCTGATGGCCAAGCCCTCCGGCGAGATCATCGAGAGCCCGATCATCTCGAACTTCAAGGAAGGCCTGTCGGTTCTGGAGTACTTCAACTCCACCCACGGCGCCCGCAAGGGCCTCGCCGACACCGCGCTGAAGACCGCGAATTCCGGCTATCTGACCCGGCGTCTCGTCGACGTCGCGCAGGACTGCATCGTCACCACCGAGGACTGCGGCACCACCGCCGGCCTCAAGATGCAGGCGGTGGTCGAGTCCGGCCAGGTCGTGGCGACCCTCGGCCAGCGTGTTCTCGGCCGCACCGCGGCGGAGGACATCGTCGACGCGCAGAGCGGCAAGGTGCTCGTGCCGGCCGGCCAGCTGATCGAGGAGCGCGACGTCGAGCGCCTCGAGAAGGCAGGCGTCCAGGCCGCGCGCATCCGCTCGGTGCTGACCTGCGAGACCAAGATCGGCGTCTGCGCCAAGTGCTACGGGCGCGACCTTGCCCGCGGCACGCCGGTGAACATGGGCGAGGCGGTGGGCGTCATCGCCGCCCAGTCGATCGGCGAGCCCGGCACCCAGCTGACGATGCGCACCTTCCACATCGGCGGCGCGGCCAACGTCGTCGACCAGTCCTTCATCGAGTCCAACTTCGAAGGAAAGGTCGCGATCCGCAACCGCAATGTGGTGCGCGACTCGTCCGGCAAGCTCATCGCGATGGGCCGCAACATGGCCATCACCATTCTCGACAAGGACGGCACCGAGCGCGCCGTTCACCGCATCGCCTACGGCTCGCGGCTGATGGTGGACGAGGGCGACCAGGTGAAGCGCGCCCAGCGTCTCGCCGAGTGGGATCCCTATACCCGCCCGATCCTCACCGAGGTCGGCGGGACGATCGAGTTCGAGGATCTGGTCGAGGGCGTCTCGGTCTCCGAGACCGCCGACGAATCGACCGGCATCACCAAGCGCGTCGTGGCCGACTGGCGGGCCCACCCGCGCGGCGGCGACCTCAAGCCGGCGCTCGTCATCAAGGACGCCAAGGGCAAGGCCGTGAAGCTCGCCCGCGGCACCGATGCCCGCTACCAGCTCCAGACCGAGGCCATTCTCTCGGTCGAGCAGGGCTCGACGGTCCATGCCGGCGACGTGCTCGCCCGTCTGCCGACCGAGAGCGCCAAGACCCGCGACATCACCGGCGGTCTGCCGCGGGTGGCGGAGCTGTTCGAGGCGCGGCGTCCGAAGGACCACGCGATCATCGCGGAGGTCGACGGCACCATCAAGTTCGGCCGCGACTACAAGAACAAGCGGCGCGTCATCATCGAGCCGCGCGACACCACCGAGGAGCCGGTCGAGTACCTCATCCCGAAGGGCAAGCAGCTGCACCTTCAGGAGGGCGACACCGTCGAGAAGGGTGACTACGTGCTCGACGGCAACCCGGCGCCGCACGACATCCTGGCGATCAAGGGCGTGGAGGCGCTGGCCGCCTTCCTCGTCAACGAGATCCAGGAGGTCTACCGGCTCCAGGGCGTGCTCATCAACGACAAGCACATCGAGGTGATCGTCCGCCAGATGCTGCAGAAGGTCGAGGTGACCGATCCCGGCGAGACCGAGCTGTTCTCGGGCGAGCAGATCGACGCCATCGAGCTGGAGCAGGCGAACGAGAAGGCGGTCCAGGAGCGCAAGAAGCCGGCGACGGCGACCCCGGTCCTCCTCGGCATCACCAAGGCGAGCCTCCAGACCCGGTCGTTCTTCTCGGCCGCGTCCTTCCAGGAGACCACCCGCGTCCTCACCGAGGCGGCGGTCAACGGCAAGGTCGACACGCTCGAGGGCCTCAAGGAGAACATCATCGTCGGCCGCCTCATTCCGGCCGGCACCGGCGGGGCGATCAACCAGATCCGCGAGATCGCGCGCCACCGCGATACGCTCATCATCGACGAACGGCGCAAGACCGCCAACGCCGATGCCGGGCAGGAGCTGATCCCGACCGGCGCCGCCGAATAGGCACGCGCCGTCAGGGCAATTGCATCAAGGCCGCGGTGGCAACACCGCGGCCTTTCCCTTTCTGGACCGCGATCAGCTCAGGCCGCGCCCCGTTTTTTCAACCTCCCCGCAAGGGGAGGGTTGAAGAGCGGTGATCCGCCGGCTCTACGTCCGCGGTTTGGTCGGGCGCGGGAGCACCACGCCGCCGAAGAGGATCAGCGCCCCGGCGAGGCCGACCGAGGAGAGGGCGACCGTCAGCCCGGAGGCGTCGGCGATGAAGCCGATGATCGGCGGCCAGGAGAGGAAGCCGACATAGCCGAGCGTCGCCACCGCCGCGATACCGAAGGCCGGCGTCGTCGCGATCCGCGCGCCGCGGCTGAAGAGCACCGGCACGACATTGGCGGCGCCGACGCCGACGAGCCCGAAGCCGAGCGCGGCGACGATCGGCTCCGGCGCGGCAAGCGCGATGGCGTTGCCGATGGCGATCAGCGCGCCGCCGACGATGAGGAGCGCCCGGCCGCCGAAGCGGTTGACCAGCCAGTCGCCCGAGAGCCGCATCACCGACATGGCAAGGGCGAAGGCGGCGTAGCCCGCGCCGGCGATCGCCGGCGTCGCGTCGCGGATCTCGGTGAGGAAGAGCGCGCTCCAGTCCGCCACCGCGCCTTCCAGGCCGAAGCTCAGAAATGTGAGAAGTCCGAGAGCCAAAAGCTTTCGGTCAGGCAGCGCGAGGCGAGGGCCGGTGGCGGGCGGGCGCTCCTCGCGCAAGAGCCAGATACGCGCGAACCACGCGATCACCACCATCGCCGCGCAGACCCCCGCCGCGCCCCATCCGCGCCCGAGCCCGACCGCGACGAGGGCGGCGGCCAGCCCGGCTCCGGCAAGGCCGCCGAGGCTGTAGAAGCCGTGGAGCACCGACATGGTGGGACGGGCGAGGGCGGCTTCGACTTCGGCGGCCTGGGTGTTCATCGACACGTCGAGGACGCCCATGCCCGCCCCGAAGATGAACGCGGCGAGGAACAGAAGCTCGACGCTCGGCGAAAGGATCGTGACCGCCGCGGTGAACGGGAAGAGGATCGACGCGATCGCCGTCAGCTGCCGCGAACCGAACCGGCCGACCGCCCAGCCGGTCGCAAGCATCGAGACGAACGCGCCGGCGGCAAGCACGAGGAGGACGACGCCGAGCAGCGCTTCCCCCAGCTCGAGGCGCCGCGCGATGATCGGGATGTGCACCGCCCACAATCCACCGGCGAGACCGAGATTGAAGAAGGCGACGGCAATCGCGACGCGCGCCTTGAGGAGATCCGACGACGAGACGCGAGCGCTCGCGACGGTGACGGCAAGGTTGTCCATGGAGGGTCCGAGGCAGGTGGAGGGACATCATATCGCGTCTCGACGCGAACGGGTTGTCCCCCCCAATGGGAACCATTTCCTTGCACATCCTCGTTCGTTGACTTAGGCTTCGAACGCGGGTTTCGGCCCGCCATGACAAAAAGCAACACAGCAGCATCGGTAGCAGAGGACTCAACTCCGCACCGACTCTAGGGAGGAAACATCAAATGCGAGTACCCGCGAAGTTGGCGGGCGTTGGAGCTATTGCGCTCCTCGCCGGCACTGCCCTTTCGACCGGTGCTTCGGCGCAGGTCACCTATGATCGTCTCCTGAATCCGGAGCCGGAAAACTGGCTGACCCACAACCTGACCTATGACGGTCACCGTTATTCGCTGCTCGACGAGATCAATACCGGCAATGTCGGCGATCTTCGCGTGGCGTTCACCCTGCCTCTCATGCCGCATATCCACGCTGGTCTTGGCAGCGGCCAGGGAACGCCGCTCGTCGACAACGGCATCATGTACATGGTCGACATGTTCGGTGTCGTCTATCGCATCGACGTCTCGTCCGGCCGTCAGGCTCGGATCAATTGGATCATGGATCCGGAGACCGACCCCGAAAGCTTCGCTCTCGCGAACAACAAGGGCGTCGCCCTGTTCGGAGACACCGTCTATTCGGCCGAAGCCGACGGTCTGTTGATCGCGACCGATGCCGCCTCCGGCGAAGTGCTGTGGCAGGTCGACACCCGGATCGATCCCGACGAAGAATTCACGATGGCCCCGCTGGCGCTGGACGGCATGATCATCAACGGCCCGAGAGGCGACGCGCCGATGAGGGGCTGGCTGGATGCCCGCAGCACCGAAGACGGGTCGCAGATCTGGCATTTCTGGGCGGTTCCGGCGCCGGGCGAGCCAGGCGGCGAAACCTGGCCGGCGGACAACGACGCCTATCTGGTGAGCGGCACGTCGTTCTGGGTCACCGGCACCTACGATTCGGAATCCAACCTGCTCTTCTACGGCACGTCCAACCCCACTCCGTTCGGCGACCCGACCCTGCGCGCCGGCGACAATCTGTACAGCCAGGCTACCGTGGCGCTGGACGCCGACACCGGCCAGCTGGCGTGGTACTTCCAGTACACGCCGCAGGACCAGTGGGATTACGACGAGAACGGCACCAATCAGGTCATCCGGACCGCCGACGGCGAGTTCCGGATCGGCCATTTCGGCCGCAACGGCTTCGCCTACATCCTGGATGGGGCGACCGGCGAGTTCATCAACGGCGTCCAATACGTCAATGAGGTGAACTGGACCGCCGGCCTCGATCCCAAGACCGGCATGCCGATCGAGTACGACCCGGCGCTGCGTGAGGGTGGCTACCAGCAATACGCCATCAACCCCTACGCCGTTGCCGAGGACGGCGCGCTCGCGGCGGCCGGCATCGTCCGCTCCGAGTTGATCTGCCCCCACATCCAGGGCGGCAACAACCACTGGCCGACCAGCTACAGCGATCGCACCGGCCTCATGTATGCCACGGCGATCGAGGGCTGCAGCCGCGGCGATCCGGCGGCCCCGATAACGGGATCGGTGATTGCTGTCGATGCCGACGGCAACATCGCCAACAAGGTCCCGATTCCGTTCGCGCCCTATGGCGGCCAGCTGACCACGGCCGGCGGCCTGCTGTTCTCGAACATGGTCAATGGCGACATCTTCGCGATGGACGACACCACGCTCGAGGTTCTGTGGAGCTTCAACGTCGGTACGGCCATCGAGGCGCCGCCGATCACCTACGCTGTTGACGGCAAGCAGTACATCGCAGTGCTGGTGGGCAACGGACGGCTCAGCCGCGGCCATGCGGCACGCGGGGAGGATCCCAGTGGCGAGCCGCTGCTGAATCTTCAGCCGGCCTATACGATGTACTTCTTCACGCTCTAGGGCTGAAAGGACCTGCCGGCGCGGCGATGGAGCCGCGCCGGCAGTTTTCTTTCGCACCGCTTATGGGAACGGCTCCGTCGAGCGAACAGCCGATGCGCTTGAACATCCTTCCCGTCGCCGCTCTGCGGCGCCGTTTCGTCGTCTCCGCTACCGCGTTCGTCATTGCTTTCGCTCCGCTTGGCGCGAACGAGGTCCTGGCGCAGGGCCTCGTCCAGGGCCCTCCGAATATTCGCGATCTCGTGCTCGGCGCGCCGATCTCTGCCCAGCCGCAGGAATTCCAAGAGTTCGCCTGCGGCACCAATGGCGGTCCCCCCTCGCTTCCGATCAGCGGATTCGCTGATTTCGCCCGGTGCAGGCCCGAGGCGTCAGGCTTGCGCGAAGTCCAGTTCCGTTACGACGACGAGCTGCACTATCGCGCGCTCGCCATACGCGATGAGCTTCGTGCTGAGTTCCTCCAGGGTACCCGGTTCGGCAACTTCGGGATTCTGGCTTCGGTGCTGTTCGATGATTCGGGTATTCTGAGGGGGATCCGCGCCGTGACCGACGACCGGGTCACCGACGACGACCGCCGCAGCGCGTACGGGATGGCCGAGTATGTTCGTGCGATCTACCGATCCGACGGCTGGGAGTGTTCGCAACTGCCACCAGCGGAAGGCGAGACGCCGATCGGTGACCGGCTGGTCAAGGAAGACTGTCGCAAGATCACCGAGAACGGCGTGCTGATCACCACCGAGGCGCGCCTGCTGCAGCGGCAGGGCCAAAGCCTCATAGACCCGGCGAACGGGCAGCTGCGGCCCGGATACTTCATCAGCACCGGCCGGATGGAGATGTACGAAGCGGACGCCGACGGCAATCCGATTTACGGCGACGTGGGCGGGACGCCGGTGACGCCGGTAACCGAGATCCCCCCGACGCCCGCCGACCCGGTTGAGGCGTTCCTGGTGGGTGCAATGAACGATTGCCCCGGTTGCGATCTTGCCGGCGCAGACCTGAAACGGCGCAATCTGGCGGGGGCCGACCTCAGCGGTGCCAATCTGACGGGAGCCACCCTTCACCGCGCCGTGCTTGCCGGTGCGATTCTCGATGGCGCCAACCTCCTCGGTGCCAATCTCAATGCGGCCGACCTCAAGAACGCCAGCCTCGTCGGCGCCGATCTGTCTTATTCGCTCCTCTTCCTGACCGACGCTGCAGCCGCCGACTTCTCGCAAGCCATCCTCGACTACACCGTGGTCGATCAGGCGCGGTTCACCGGCGCCACGATGATCGGGGTCCAGTGGCGGGACGCGGTGGGCACAGTCGGCACCAACCTCGCAGGAGCCGATCTTAGCGGGGCGGACATGACCCGTGCCTACCTGCCGGACGCCGATTTCCAGCGCGCCAGGCTCGTCGGCGCCAATCTGACCGACGTCTACTTCTTCAGCGTCAGGCTGCGCGCCGCCGATCTGACCGGCGTCACCGCGTTGCGCGCCGATTTCCTGCAGGCCGACCTCGCGGAAGCCATCTTCGTCGACGCGGACCTGACCGAAGCGCGTCTCCTGCGCGCCCGCACCACCGGCATCGACCTTTCCGGTGCCAACCTGACGGAGACGATCATGCCGGACGGGAGGGTAGGCCAATAAGGCCGACCGCCGGGCCTTGCGGTGATCGTGCGTCGCCTCCACCTATGGGCTCGCGGATTCACCGGGACTGCGACCAAACCGCCGGAAAATCGTGGTCCCGAGGGGTTGACCCGGTAGGGCCGAGTCAGTAGGGTCCGCGCGCTTTCGACAGGCCGTAGGTTTTCCAAGCTCAGGGCGGCGCCTCGCCGCGGAACGACGAAGCCTAAACGCTGGCGAAGACACGACAAACGGTCAGTGCAATCGCACGATCGCGGCTTGCCGTGATCCTCTGCCGTTTCGGAGCGCCTGCCGATGCAATCGGTTCCGGCGCTCTTTCAACGTATTCTGGGCGATGCGCGGCATCGCCCCAGCGAAGGACTGGGAATGCCGACAGTCAACCAGCTCATCCGCAAGCCGCGGCAGGCGCCGCCCCAGCGCAACAAGGTGCCGGCGCTGCAGCAGAACCCGCAGAAGCGGGGCGTTTGCACGCGCGTCTACACCACGACCCCGAAGAAGCCGAACTCGGCGCTGCGGAAGGTCGCCAAGGTGCGCCTGCAGAACGGCTTCGAGGTGATCGGCTACATCCCGGGCGAGGGGCACAACCTCCAGGAGCACTCGGTCGTCATGATCCGCGGCGGCCGCGTGAAGGACCTTCCGGGCGTGCGCTACCACATCATCCGCGGCGTCCTGGACACCCAGGGCGTGAAGGACCGTCGCCAGCGCCGGTCGAAATATGGAGCGAAGCGGCCGAAGTGACCTCCGCGCAAGCGAGGGTCATCCCGGACTCGATCCGGGATCCAGAAGCAAGGAACGAGCCCGCAAGGGCACCACTAGGAAGAGCCCATGTCTCGCCGCCACCGCGCTGAAAAGCGCGAGATCATCCCCGACCCGAAATACGGCGACATCGTCGTATCGAAGTTCATGAACTCCGTGATGTCGGCCGGCAAGAAGTCGGTCGCCGAGCGCATCGTCTATGGCGCGCTCGACACCATCCAGGCGCGCGCCAAGCAGGACCCGCTGGTCGTCTTCAAGTCGGCGCTCGACAACGTCATGCCGCAGATCGAGGTGCGGTCGCGGCGCGTCGGCGGCGCCACCTACCAGGTGCCGGTCGAGGTTCGCGTGTCGCGCCGCCAGGCGCTCGCGATCCGCTGGATCCTGACCGCCGCCCGCGGCCGCAACGAGAAGACCATGGTGGACCGCCTGTCGGGCGAGCTGCTCGACGCCGCCAACAACCGCGGCAATGCCGTGAAGAAGCGCGAAGACACGCACCGCATGGCGGAAGCCAACCGCGCCTTCTCGCACTATCGCTGGTAACCGGACCGAGACCGACCGCCATGGCGCGCAAAGACAAGATCGAGGACTACCGCAATTTCGGCATCATGGCCCACATCGATGCCGGCAAGACCACCACGACCGAGCGGATCCTCTATTACACTGGCAAGATCCATAAGATCGGCGAGGTGCATGAAGGCGCCGCGACGACCGATTACATGGAGCAGGAGCAGGAGCGCGGCATCACCATCACCTCGGCCGCGGTGACGACCTACTGGCTCCGCGACGGGCACAATTTCCGCCTCAACGTCATCGACACCCCCGGCCATGTCGACTTCACCATCGAGGTGGAGCGCTCGCTGCGCGTCCTCGACGGCGCGGTATGCGTGCTCGATTCCAACCAGGGCGTCGAGCCGCAGACCGAGACGGTGTGGCGCCAGGGCGACAAGTACAAGGTCCCGCGCATCGTCTTCTGCAACAAGATGGACAAGATCGGCGCCAGCTTCGATCTGTGTCTCAACGACATCAAGACCCGCCTCGGCGCCCGCGCCGTGCCGATCCAGCTGCCGATCGGCGCGGAATCGACCTTCGCCGGCGTCGTCGACCTCGTGCGGATGAAGGCGGTCATCTGGGAGGAGGAATCCCTCGGCGCCAAGTTCCACGAGGCCGAGATTCCCGCCGACCTCAAGGACAAGGCCGAGGCCGCGCGCCTTGAGCTGATCGAAGCCGCCGTCGAGCTCGACGAGGCCGCGCTCGAAGCCTATCTCAACGGCGACATGCCGGACGAGGCGACCCTCAAGCGCCTCATCCGCAAGGCCGTTCTGCACTCGACCTGGTTCCCGGTCCTCTGCGGCTCGGCGTTCAAGAACAAGGGCGTGCAGACCCTCCTCGACGCCGTCGTCGACTACCTGCCGTCGCCGGTCGACGTGCCGCCGACCCATGGCGTCCATCCCGACACCGGCGCGGAGATGACCCGCCAGTCGAGCGACGCCGAGCCGCTGTCGATGCTCGCCTTCAAGATCCTCGAGGACAAGTACGGCATCCTGACCTTCGCCCGCGTCTATTCGGGCGTCGTCACCAAGGGCATGACCGTCCTCAACTCGACCAAAGAGCGCAGCGAGCGCATCGGCCGCATGGTGCAGATGCAGGCCAATGACCGCATCGAGATCGACGAAGCCTATGCCGGCGACATCGTCGCCTTCGTCGGCCTCAAGGACACCCGCACCGGCGACACGCTGTGCGACCCGAACAAGCCGGTGATCCTGGAGAAGATGGAGTTCCCGGTTCCGGTCATCGAGATGGCCGTGGAAGCCGCGACCAAGGGCGAGCAGGACAAGCTCGCGGCGGGGCTGCAGAAGCTCGCCTCCGAGGATCCGTCCTTCTCGGTCTCGACCGACGAGGAGTCGGGCCAGACCATCATCAAGGGGATGGGCGAGCTCCACCTCGACATCAAGATCGATATCCTCCGGCGCGCCCCGTACAACATCAAGGTCAATGTCGGCGCGCCGCAGGTGGCGTATCGCGAGACCATCACGCGGCCGTCCGAGGTCGACTACACCCACAAGAAGCAGACCGGCGGCTCGGGCCAGTTCGCCCGCGTCAAGATCCAGATCGAGCCGAACGAGCCGGGCGCCGGCTTCAGCTTCGAGTCGAAGATCATCGGCGGCGCGGTGCCCAAGGAATACATCCCGGGCGTCGAGAAGGGCATCGTGAGCGTGCTCGGCAATGGCGTGATCGCCGGCTTCCCGCTGCTCGACGTCAAGGCGCAGCTGGTCGACGGCGCCTATCACGACGTCGATTCCAGCGTTCTCGCCTTCGAGATCGCCTCGCGCGCAGCGTTCCGCGAGGCGGTGCAGAAGGCCGCGCCGAAGCTCCTTGAGCCGATCATGAAGGTCGAAGTCACGTCGCCCGACGACTATGTCGGCTCGGTCATCGGCGACCTCAATTCACGTCGCGGCCAGATTCAGGGCCAGGACATGCGCGGCAACGCCAACATCATCACGGCGTTCGTCCCGCTCGCCAACATGTTCGGCTACGTCAACACGCTGCGCTCGATGAGCCAGGGTCGCGCGTCCTACACCATGCAGTTCGATCACTACGAGCAAGTTCCCCAGGCCGTGGCCCAGGAAGTCCAGGCCAAATTCGCCTGACCTGACGGCCCCTTAGACAAAGCAGAGACTGGAGACCCCTATGGCTAAAGCAAAGTTCGAGCGGACCAAGCCGCACGTCAACATCGGCACCATCGGTCACGTCGACCATGGCAAGACGTCGCTGACGGCCGCGATCACCAAGGTCCTGGCCGAGACCGGCGGGGCCACCTTCCGCGACTACGCGTCGATCGACGCCGCGCCCGAGGAGAAGGCCCGCGGCATCACGATCAACACCGCGCATGTCGAGTACGAGACGCAGAACCGGCACTACGCCCATGTCGACTGTCCCGGCCACGCCGACTATGTGAAGAACATGATCACCGGCGCCGCCCAGATGGACGGCGCGATCCTGGTCGTGTCGGCGGCCGACGGCCCGATGCCGCAGACCCGCGAGCACATCCTGCTCGCCCGCCAGGTCGGCGTGCCGGCGCTGGTCGTCTTCCTCAACAAGGTCGACATGGTCGACGATCCGGAGCTCCTCGAGCTCGTCGAGCTCGAGGTCCGCGAGCTTCTCACCAAGTACGAATTCCCGGGCGACGAGATCCCGATCGTGAAGGGCTCGGCGCTGGTGGCGCTCGAGAATGGCGACCCCAAGCTCGGCCATGACGCCGTCCTCGAGCTGATGCGCGCCGTCGACGACTACATCCCGACCCCGACCCGCCCGATCGACATGCCGTTCCTGATGGCGATCGAGGACGTGTTCTCGATCTCCGGCCGCGGCACCGTCGTGACCGGCCGTATCGACCGCGGTATCGTCAAGGTCGGCGACGAGGTCGAGATCGTCGGCCTTCGCGAGACCAAGCGCACCACCGTCACCGGCGTCGAGATGTTCCGCAAGCTCCTCGACCAGGGCCAGGCGGGCGACAATGTCGGCGCGCTGCTGCGCGGCATCGAGCGCGAGGGCGTCGAGCGCGGCCAGGTGCTGTGCAAGCCCGGCTCGGTCACCCCGCACACCGCGTTCAAGGCCGAGGCCTACATCCTCACCAAGGAGGAGGGCGGCCGCCACACGCCGTTCTTCACCAACTACCGCCCGCAGTTCTATTTCCGCACCACCGACGTGACCGGCATCGTCAAGCTGCCGGAGGGCACCGAGATGGTGATGCCGGGCGACAACGTGACCATCGAGGTCGAGCTGATCGTGCCGATCGCCATGGAGGAGAAGCTCCGCTTCGCCATCCGTGAAGGCGGCCGCACCGTCGGTTCGGGCGTCGTCTCGCAGATCATCAAGTAGGAACGCCGCCGCGTCGTGCCCGGGCGATCGCGTCCGGGCATCCCGCAAGACTGAACAGAAGAAGACGACGTGGATGGCCGGCGCGACCGGCCATGGCGAACGAGAGAAACCAAATGAACGGCCAGAATATCCGCATTCGGCTCAAGGCGTTCGATCACCGCGTGCTCGACACCTCGACCCGGGAGATCGTTTCCACCGCGAAACGCACCGGGGCGCGGGTCCGCGGCCCGATCCCGCTGCCGACGCGGATCGAGAAGTACACCGTCAACCGGTCGCCGCATGTCGACAAGAAGAGCCGCGAGCAGTTCGAGATGCGCACCCACAAGCGCCTTCTCGACATCGTCGATCCGACCCCGCAGACCGTGGACGCGCTGATGAAGCTCGACCTCGCCGCGGGCGTCGACGTCGAGATCAAGCTCTAGGCCGGCGAGGAAGCGAGTCCAACGTCATGCGCTCAGGCGTGATCACAAAGAAGGTCGGCATGACCCGCGTCTATACCGACGCGGGCGAGCAGGTGCCGGTGACCGTGCTCCAGTTGCCCGGTTGCCAGGTCGTGGCTCACCGCACCGAGGAAAAGAACGGCTACACCGCGCTGCAGCTCGGCGCTGGTCTGGCGAAGGTGAAGCGCACGCCCAAGGCGATGCGCGGCCACTTCGCCAAGGCCGAGGTCGAGCCGAAGCGGAAGGTCGTGGAGTTCCGCGTCTCCCCCGACAACCTCATCGACGTCGGTGCCGAGATCACGGCCGACCATTTCGTCGTCGGCCAGTTCGTCGACGTGACCGGCCAGTCGATCGGCAAGGGCTTCGCCGGCGTCATCAAGCGGCACCATTTCGGCGGCGGCCGCGCCACCCACGGCAACTCGGTCAGCCACCGCACCCACGGTTCGACCGGCCAGCGCCAGGATCCCGGCAAGGTCTTCAAGAACAAGAAGATGGCCGGCCATCTCGGCGACGAGCGGGTGACCACGCAGAACCTCAAGATCGTGCGCACCGACGTCGAGCGCGGCCTCATCATGGTCGAAGGCGCGGTGCCCGGCGCCAAAGGCGGCTGGGTCGAGGTGCGCGACGCGGTGAAGCGTCCGCTGCCCGACGGCGTGCCGAAGCCCGGCGCGTTCCGCAAGACCGGCGACGCGGCGGCTCCGGCCGCCGAGGCCGCCCCGGCCGAGACCAAGGAGACCGAGTGATGGACATCGCGGTAACGACGCTCGACGGCGCCGCCGCCGGCTCGGTCACGGTCTCGGACGACGTGTTCGGCCTCGAGCCGCGCGCCGACATCCTGCAGCGCATGGTGCGCTACCAGCTGTCGAAGCGGCAGGCCGGCACGCACAAGACCAAGACCCGCGGCGAGATCGATCGCACCACCGCCAAGGCCTACAAGCAGAAGGGCACCGGCCGCGCCCGTCACGGCGCCAAGTCCGCGCCGCAGTTCCGCGGCGGCGGCAAGGCGTTCGGCCCGGTGGTGCGCAGCCACGCCCACGATCTGCCGAAGAAGGTCCGCGCGCTCGCGCTGAAGCACGCGCTGTCGGCCAAGGCCAAGGATTCCGACCTCATCATCGTCGACGCCATGAGCCTCGATGCGCCGAAGACCAGCGCGCTGAAGGCGCATCTCGGCAAGCTCGGCCTCGCCAACGCGCTCTTCATCGCCGGCGATGCGGTCGATGACGGCTTCCGTCTCGCCGCGCGCAACATCCCCAACATCGACGTGCTGCCGGTGCAGGGGATCAACGTCTACGACATCCTCCGCCGGCGGAAGCTGGTGCTGTCCCGCGCGGCGGTCGACGCGCTGCAGGAGCGCCTGAAATGAAGCTCTCGCACTACGACATCATCCGCAGCCCGGCCATCACCGAGAAATCGACGATGGCGTCGGAGCAGGACAAGGTGATCTTCAACGTCGCCCAGAACGCGACCAAGCCGCAGATCAAGTCCGCGGTTGAGGCGCTGTTCAACGTGAAGGTGACCGCCGTCAACACGCTGAACCGCAAGGGCAAGACCAAGCGGTTCCGCGGGATCGTCGGCCGCACCAGCGACGTCAAGAAGGCCATCGTGACGCTGGCTGCCGGCCAGTCGATCGACGTGACGATCGGTCTGTAGAGAAGAGCGCAAAGCCATGGCACTGAAGACCTACAAGCCGATCACGCCGAGCCTTCGCCAGCTGGTGACGGTCTCCCGCGAGGGGCTCCACACCGGCAAGCCGGTGAAGGGCCTCACCGAGGGCCTGCGCGGCTCCGGCGGCCGCAACAATGCCGGCCGCATCACCGCCCGCCGCCGCGGCGGCGGCCACAAGCGGACCTACCGGATCATCGACTTCAAGCGCCGCAAGGTCGACCTCGTCGCCACCGTCGAGCGCCTCGAATATGATCCGAACCGCTCGGCCTTCATTGCGCTGATCCGCTACGAGGACGGCGAGCTCGCCTACATCCTGGCGCCGCAGCGCCTCGGCATCGGCGACAAGGTCGTCTCCGGCAGCCAGGTCGACGTGAAGCCGGGCAATGCGATGCCGCTCATCGCCATGCCGGTCGGCACCATCGTGCACAATGTCGAGATGAAGCCGGGGAAGGGCGGTCAGATCGCCCGCTCGGCCGGCACCTACGCGCAATATGTCGGCCGCGACCAGGGCTACGCCATCCTGAAGCTGAATTCGGGCGAGCAGCGCCTCGTCCACCAGAACTGCTTCGCGACGGTGGGCGCGGTGTCCAACCCCGACCACTCCAACGTCAACATCGGCAAGGCCGGCCGCAATCGCTGGCTCGGCAAGCGCCCGAGCGTGCGCGGCGTCGCCATGAACCCGATCGACCATCCGCATGGCGGCGGCGAAGGCCGCACCTCGGGCGGCCGCCACCCGGTGACCCCGTGGGGCAAGCCGACCAAGGGCAAGAAGACCCGCTCCAACAAGAGCACCGACAAGTTCATCGCGCGCAGCCGTCACCTGCGCAAAGGCAAGTAAGGGAAACGACCTTGTCCCGTTCTGTTTGGAAAGGCCCGTTCGTCGACGGCTATCTCCTGCGCAAGGCGGAGAAGACGCGCGATTCCGGCCGCAACGAGGTCATCAAGATGTGGAGCCGGCGCTCCACCATCCTCCCCCAGTTCGTGGGGCTGACCTTCGGCGTCTACAACGGCCAGAAGCACATCCCGGTCATGGTCAATGAGGACATGGTCGGCCACAAGTTCGGCGAGTTCTCGCCGACCCGCACCTATTACGGCCACGCCGCCGACAAGAAGGCGAAGAGGAAGTAGCCATGGGCAAGCCGAAGACGGAGCGGGCGCTCAAGGATACCGAGGCCAAGGCCGTGCTGCGCACCGTGCGGGTGTCGCCGCAGAAGCTGAACCTCGTGGCGCAGATGATCCGCGGCAAGAAGGCGGCGACCGCTCTGGCGGACCTCACCTTCTCGCGCAAGCGCATCGCCGTGCAGGTCAAGAAGCTCCTGGAATCGGCGATCGCCAACGCCGAGAACAATCACGGCCTCGATGTCGATTCGCTCGTCGTGTCGCAGGCCTATGTCGGCAAGTCGATCGTCCTGAAGCGCTGGACGCCGCGCGGCCGCGGCCGCGTCGGCCGCATCCACAAGCCGTTCTCGCACATGACGATCATCGTCCGGGAAGTTGAGGAGTCCGCCTGATGGGCCAGAAAGTTAACCCGATCGGGCTCCGGCTCGGCATCAACCGGACCTGGGATTCCCGCTGGTACGCCGGCAAGGCGGAATACGGGAAGCTCCTCGCCGAGGACATCAAGATCCGCGAGACGCTGATGCGCGAGCTGAAGCAGGCCGCGGTGTCGAAGATCGTCATCGAGCGTCCGCACAAGAAGTGCCGCGTCACCGTTCACTCGGCGCGCCCGGGCATCGTCATCGGCAAGAAGGGCGCCGACATCGAGAAGCTGCGGAAGCGCGTCGCCGCGCTGACCGCCTCCGAGGTCCACATCAACATCGTCGAGGTCCGCAAGCCGGAGACCGACGCCTCGCTGGTGGCGGCTTCGATCGCGCAGCAGCTGGAGCGCCGCGTTGCGTTCCGCCGCGCCATGAAGCGCGCCGTGCAGTCGGCGATGCGGCTTGGCGCCGAGGGCATCCGCATCACCTGCGGCGGCCGTCTCGGCGGCGCCGAGATCGCGCGGACCGAGTGGTATCGCGAGGGCCGCGTGCCGCTCCATACGCTGCGTGCCGACATCGACTACGGCCAGGCGACCGCGAACACCGCCTACGGCACCTGCGGCGTCAAGGTCTGGATCTTCAAGGGCGAGATCCTCGAGCACGACCCGATGGCGTCCGAGCGCCGGCAGACCGAGGGCGACCTGCAGGGCGGCCCGCGCCGCCGCGAGCCGGCCGCCGCGTAAGGCAAGAGAACAACCATGCTGCAACCGAAGCGCACCAATTACCGCAAGCAGTTCAAGGGCCGCATCCATGGCAACGCCAAGGGTGGGACCGACCTGAACTTCGGCGCCTTTGGCCTCAAGGCCCTGGAGCCCGAGCGGGTGACTGCGCGCCAGATCGAGGCTGCCCGCCGCGCCATCACGCGCCACATGAAGCGCGCCGGCCGCGTCTGGATCCGCATCTTCCCTGACGTTCCGGTGTCGAAGAAGCCGACCGAGGTCCGCATGGGCAAGGGCAAGGGCACGCCGGAATTCTGGGCGGCCCGGGTCAAGCCCGGCCGGGTGATGTTCGAGGTGGACGGCGTGACGATCGAGGTGGCGCGCGAGGCGCTGCGTCTCGGCGCCGCCAAGCTGCCGATCAAGACGCGCTTCGTACAGCGCATCGCCGAGTAGGCGGGAACGAGGACAAGGCGATGAAGGCCGACGACCTGCGCAAGATGACGCCCGACGAGCGGACCGACGAGCTGGCGACGCTGAAGAAGGAGCAGTTCAACCTCCGCTTCCAGCGCGCGAGCGGCCAGCTCACCAACACTTCGCGGGTCCGCCAGGTTCGGCGCGACATCGCCCGACTTCAAACGCTTGCGCGCCAAGAGCGCGGCAGCGGCAAGGCTTAGGGAACGACAGACAATGCCGAAGCGCATCCTCCAGGGCGTGGTCGTGAGCGACAAGGGCGACAAGACCGTCGTCGTCCGCGTCGAGCGCCGTTTCACGCACCCGGTGCTCGCCAAGACCGTGCGGCGGACGAAGAAGTACAAGGCCCACGATCCGGAGAACCGGTTCAAGGTCGGCGACCAGGTCACGATCCAGGAGAGCCGTCCGATCTCGAAGGACAAATCGTGGATCGTGCTCGACCAGCAAGCCGGTTAGGCGCGGCGAAGACATGAGCAAGGGTTTCCGGCGAGCAGCGACGGACGGACAAGAACAATGATCCAGATGCAGACCAATCTCGACGTCGCCGACAATTCCGGCGCCCGCCGCGTCATGTGCATCAAGGTGCTCGGCGGCTCGAAGCGCAAATACGCCCATGTCGGCGACGTCATCGTCGTTTCCGTCAAGGAGGCGATCCCGCGCGGCCGCGTGAAGAAGGGCGACGTGATGAAGGCCGTGGTGGTGCGCACCGCCAAGGACATCCGCCGCCCCGACGGCAGCGTGATCCGCTTCGACCGCAACGCGGCGGTGCTGATCAACAACCAGGCCGAGCCGATCGGCACCCGCATTTTCGGGCCGGTGCCGCGCGAGCTGCGCGCCCGCAACCACATGAAGATCATCTCGCTGGCGCCGGAGGTGCTGTAGTCATGGCCGCCAAGATCAGAAAAGGCGACCGCGTCGTGGTCATCTCCGGCCGCGACAAGGGCAAGGTCGGGGAAGTCCTCGGCGTCAATCCGTCCGAGGGACGCGCGACCGTGCGCGGCGTCAATCTCGGCAAGCGCCATCAGCGCCAGTCGGCGTCGCAGCAGGGCGGCATCATCACCAAGGAGATGCCGATCCACCTGTCCAATCTCGCCGTCGCCGATCCGAAGGACGACAAGCCGACCCGCGTCGGCTTCCGCTTCGAGGGCGAGGGCGAGGACCGCAAGAAGGTGCGCTTTGCCAAGCGCTCGGGAGACATGATCAATGGCTGACGACAGCTATCAGCCGCGCCTGCGGAAGCAATACGACGAGGTCATCCGGTCGAAGCTCGTCGAGGAGTTCGGCTACAAGAACCCGATGGAAGTGCCGCGCCTGTCGAAGATCGTCCTCAATATGGGCGTCGGCGAAGCGACCGCGGACACCAAGAAGGTCCAGCTCGCGCTGGCGGATCTCGCGCTGATCGCCGGCCAGAAGCCGGCCGTGTCGCGCGCCCGCAAGTCGATCGCCACCTTCAAGGTGCGCGAGAACATGCCGCTCGGCGGCCATGTCACGCTGCGCCGCGCCCGGATGTACGAGTTCCTCGACCGCCTGGTGAACATCGCGCTGCCGCGGGTTCGCGACTTCCGCGGCCTCAACCCGAAGAGCTTCGACGGGCGCGGCAATTTCGCCATGGGGATCAAGGAGCACATCATTTTCCCCGAGATCAATTACGACGAAGTCGACCAGATCTGGGGCATGGACGTGATCGTGTGCACCACGGCCCGGACCGATGACGAAGCGCGCGCGCTGCTGCGCGCCTTCAACTTCCCGTTCCGCCAGTAGGACGGGGAAGGAGACGAGATGGCAAAGAAGAGTTCAGTCGAGAAGAACGAGCGCCGGCGCCGCCTGGTGGCCCAATACGCCGCCCGGCGGAAGGCCCTCAAGGCGATCGCCCAGGACGAGAAGCTGTCGCTGGAGGACCGCTTCCAGGCCCAGCTGAAGCTGGCCGAGCTGCCGCGCAACTCGTCGGCGACGCGCATCCGCAACCGCTGCGAGCTGACCGGCCGTCCGCGCGCGACCTACCGCAAGCTCAAGATGTCGCGCCTTGCGATTCGCGAGCTCGGGTCGCAGGGGATGATCCCCGGCCTCGTGAAGTCGAGCTGGTAGGGAGAGAGGCATCCGATGGTGATGACCGATCCGCTGGGTGACATGCTCACCCGCATCCGCAACGCCCAGATGCGGAACAAGAGCAAGGTTTCGACCCCGGCTTCGGGCCTGCGCCAGCACGTCCTCGACGTGCTGCAGTCCGAGGGTTATATCCGCGGCTATTCGACGGTCGACGTCGACGGCCGGTCGGAGTTCGAGATCGAGCTGAAATATTACGACGGCCAGCCGGTGATCCGGGAGATCGAGCGCATTTCGCGCCCCGGCCGCCGGGTCTACGCGTCGGTGAAGAACCTGCCGCGGGTGAAGGACGGCCTCGGCGTGTCGATTCTGTCGACGCCGAAGGGCGTGATGTCCGACGCCGAGGCGCGGGACGCGAATGTCGGGGGCGAGGTGCTCTGCCGGGTGTTCTAGCCCGCCAGCGCTCAGGAAGAACGGACAAGTGTGATGTCTCGGATTGGCAAGAAGCCGGTGGCTGTACCGAAGGGCGTGACCGCGACGGTCGACGGCCAGCGCGTCGAGGTGAAGGGACCGAAGGGCACCCTGGCCTT
Organism: Bauldia sp.; assembly: GCA_026126025.1. Lineage (GTDB taxonomy): Bacteria > Pseudomonadota > Alphaproteobacteria > Rhizobiales > Kaistiaceae > JADLGL01. The sequence goes on from JAHCJZ010000005.1 coordinate 37,456, forward strand.
TACCGCCAGCGACAACGTCGCCATCGCGATGGACGACGGCATGATCAGCGTGAAGCCGGTCGACGACACCCCGCCGGCGCGCGCCGCCTGGGGCATGGCGCGCACCCGGATCGCGAACCTCATGAAGGGCGTGAACCAGGGCTTCGAGCGCCGGCTGGAGATCACCGGCGTCGGCTATCGCGCCGCGCTCCAGGGCAAGAACCTGCAGCTCGCGCTCGGCTTCAGCCACGACGTGCTGCACCCGATCCCGGAAGGCGTGAAGATCGAGGTCCCGAAGCCGACCGAGATCGTGATCTCCGGCATCGACGCCCAGCAGATCGGCCAGGTCGCCGCGGACATCCGCGCCTACCGTCCGCCGGAGCCCTACAAGGGCAAGGGCGTCCGATACGCCGACGAGAAGATCATCCGTAAGGAAGGCAAGAAGAAGTAGCCGCCATGACCAAGACCACCCGCGATCGCCGCAGCTACCGTGTCCGCCGCGCCGTCAAGGCCGCGGCTGGCGCGCGCCTTCGTCTCTCCGTGTTCCGCTCGTCGCAGCACATCTACGCGCAGTTGATCGACGACGCCGCGGGCCGCACCGTCGCCGCCGCCTCCTCGCTGGAGAAGGCCGTGCGCGAGGGTGGCAAGACCGGCGCCGACAAGGCCGCCGCGAACGCGGTCGGCAAGCTGATCGCGGAGCGCGCGGTTGCTGCCGGCGTCAAGGACGTGGTGTTCGACCGCGGCCGCTATCTCTATCACGGCCGCGTCGCGGCGCTGGCCGACGGCGCCCGCGAGGGTGGCCTGAACTTCTGATTTTCACGGCCGCCGCCTTGAACCGCGGCCGCCGCCCAACGACATGAACGACTGGACCGAGGACGATGGCTAGAGAGCGCGAACGCGAGCGGGGCGACAGGGGAGAGCGTGGCGGCGAGCGCGACAGCGAATTCGTCGACAAGCTCGTCCACATCAACCGCGTGGCAAAGGTGGTCAAGGGTGGCCGCCGGTTCGGCTTTGCCGCGCTGGTGGTCGTCGGCGACCAGAAGGGCCGCGTCGGCTTCGGCCACGGCAAGGCCCGCGAGGTGCCGGAGGCGATCCGCAAGGCGACCGACGCGGCGAAGCGCGGGATGATCCGCGTGCCGCTGCGCGAAGGCCGCACCCTTCACCACGACGTTGCGGGCCGCCACGGCGCCGGCCGCGTCCACGTTCGCGCCGCGCCTCCGGGCACCGGCATCATCGCCGGCGGTCCGATGCGCGCGGTGTTCGAGACGCTGGGCGTGCAGGACGTGGTCGCCAAGTCGCTCGGCTCGAGCAACCCGTACAACATGGTGCGCGCGACCTTCGACGCGCTTCAGCATGAAGACAGCCCGCGCGGCGTTGCCGCCCGTCGCGGCCTCAAAGTGTCGACGCTCCAGGCCCGTCGCCGCGACGCCGGGACCGAGCCGACCGCGGCCGAAGGCTAAGGACCGGGAAGGGGACCAGTGATGGCCAAGACCGAAAACGCGACCATCACGGTCGAACAGATCAAGAGCCCGGCGGGTCGCACGGCGAACCAGCGCCAGACCCTGATCGGCATGAAGCTCAACCGCATCCGCCGCCGCTCGACGCTGCCGGACACCCCGGAAGTGCGCGGCATGATCGCGACCGTGCAGCACCTCGTCCGCGTGGTGGACGAGGCCTAGGTGAGGACGGCCGCTGGCTCGCCGGCGGCGCGAAAGGAACGACCGTGAAGCTCAACGAACTCAGCGACCGTCCGGGGTCGACCAAGAACCGCAAGCGCGTCGGACGCGGCATCGGTTCGGGCAGCGGCAAGACCGCGGGCCGCGGCGGCAAGGGCCAGACCGCGCGCACCGGCGTTGCCATCAAGGGCTTCGAGGGCGGCCAGATGCCGCTGCACCGGCGCCTGCCGAAGCGCGGCTTCCACAACATTTTCGCCAAGGATTTCAACGAGGTCGGCCTCGACAAGATCCAGGCCGCGATCGATGCTGGCAAGCTCGACGCCAAGAAGCCGGTGACGGCCGAGGCGCTGAAGGAAGCCGGCCTCATCCGCCGCGCCAAGGACGGCGTGCGCATCCTCGGCAATGGCGAGATCACGACCGCCGTGGCGTTCGAGGTTGCCGGCATGTCCAAGCCGGCCGCCGCCGCGGTCGAGAAGGCCGGCGGCTCCTTCAAGGCCGTCTAGAGGTCCGGGCACGGCCCGACCGCGGAGCACAGCATGGCATCAGCCGCCGAACAGCTTGCAGCCAATCTGAACTTCGGCGCCTTCGCCAAGGCCGAAGCGCTCAGGAAGCGGCTGTGGTTCACGCTGGGCGCGCTGATCATCTACCGCGTCGGGACCTATGTCCCGATGCCGGGCATCGACCCGGAGGCGTTCGACCAGCTGTTCGGCAACGCCTCGGCCGGCCTCGTCGGCCTCTTCAACATGTTCTCCGGCGGCGCCGTCGAGCGCATGGCGATCTTCGCCCTCGGCATCATGCCGTACATCTCGGCGTCGATCGTGATGCAGCTCGCATCCTCGCTGATCCCCTCGCTGGAGGCGATCAAGAAGGAAGGCGAGCGCGGCCGGAAGGTCATCAACCAGTACACCCGCTACGGCACGGTCATCCTCGCCGTGCTCCAGGCCTACGCGATCGCCGTCGGCCTGGAGAGCAGCAATTCCGTCACCGAGCCGGGCTGGTTCTTCCGCATCTCCACGGTCATCACCCTGACCGGCGGCACGATGTTCCTGATGTGGCTCGGCGAGCAGATTACCGCGCGCGGCATCGGCAACGGCATCTCGCTGATCATCTTCTCCGGCATCGTCGCCGGCTTCCCCTCGGCGATCGCCGGCACCCTCGAGCTCGGCCGCCAGGGCGCCATCGGCACCGGCACGATCCTCTTCATCATCGTGCTGGCGGTCGCGGTCATCGCCTTCATCGTCTTCATCGAGCGCGCGCAGCGGCGGCTCCTCATCCAGTATCCGAAGCGCCAGGTCGGCAACCGGATGTTCCAGGGCGAATCCTCGCATCTGCCGCTGAAGCTGAACACCGCCGGCGTCATCCCGCCGATCTTCGCCTCGTCGCTGCTGCTCCTGCCCGCGACCATTGCCGGCTTCAGCGCGACCGAGAACGCGCCGGGCTGGATGACGACGCTGACGACGCTCCTCGGCCACGGCACGCCGCTCTACATGCTGCTCTACGCCGGGCTGATCATGTTCTTCGCGTTCTTCTACACGGCGATCGTCTTCAACCCGTCGGACACCGCCGACAATCTGAAGCGCCATGGCGGGTTCATTCCCGGCATCCGGCCCGGCCAGCGCACCGCCGACCACATCGACTATGTGCTGACCCGCATCACGCTGGTCGGCGCGATCTACCTCGTGATCGTCTGCCTGATCCCGGAATATGTGATCGCCGCGACCGGCATCCCGTTCTATCTCGGCGGCACCTCGCTCCTCATCGTCGTCAACGTGACGATGGACACCGTCTCGCAGGTCCAGGGCCACCTTCTCGCCCATCAATATGAGGGCCTGGTCAAGAAGGCGAAGCTCCGGGGCAAGCGCCGGTGAGGCTGGTCCTTCTCGGGCCGCCGGGAGCAGGGAAGGGCACCCAGGCGCAGCGTCTCGTGGAAACGCTGAAGATCGCCCACCTCTCCACCGGCGACATGCTGCGCGCCGCCGTGAAGGCAGGAACGCCGGTCGGGCAGCGGGCGCAGGCCATCATGGACCGCGGCGACCTCGTCCCCGACGAGGTGGTGATCGACGTTATCGCCGACCGCATCCGCGAGCCGGACTGCGCCAATGGCTTCGTGCTCGACGGCTTTCCGCGCACCCTGCCGCAGGCCGCCGGCCTCACCGAGCTCCTCCAGCGCGCGGGAATCACGCTCGACGGCGTGATCGAGCTCACGGTGGACGAAGCCGCGCTCCAGGAGCGCATCGCCAACCGCGCGAAGGAGACCGGCGGCGCCCGGGCCGACGACAACCCGGAGACGGTAACGAAGCGCCTCGAGGTCTATCGCGCGCAGACGGCGCCGGTCGCGGGCTATTACGAGGCGCGTGAAGAGTTGTGGCGGATTGACGGAATGCAACCGGTGGACGAAGTCACCGAGGCGATCACCGACGCCTTGGCGGAGATGCGCCAGCGGGAATTCCATCGCTCGGACGGTTGACGGAAGCGGCTCCGGTCGTTATCTACCGCCAGCAATCCGCGATCTGCGACATCGGTGCCGGGGCCCCGGGACGGGACCAGGCGCTGGTTTTGTGTCGTTCCGGCCGGATGGCGGCCCGACAATGGGGTAACCGGCCGACGGCCGGCTGAGGAGAGAAGAACGTGGCCCGTATCGCCGGCGTCAACATTCCGACCAACAAGCGCGTCCTGATCGCGCTGCAATACATCCACGGGATCGGCCAGGCCAAGGCCCGGGAGATCACCGCGAAGGTGAACATCCCCGCCGAGCGGCGCGTCAACGAGCTGACCGATTCGGAGGTCATCCAGATCCGCGAAGTGATCGACCGCGACTACATGGTCGAGGGCGACCTGCGGCGCGAGACAGCGATGAACATCAAGCGGCTGATGGACCTCGGCTGCTACCGCGGCCTTCGTCACCGCCGCGGCCTGCCGGTCCGCGGCCAGCGCACCCACACCAACGCCCGCACCCGCAAGGGGCCGGCCAAGGCGATCGCGGGGAAGAAGAAATAGGCTGGGGAATGGTCAATTGTGAATGGTGAATGGTCGGGGCGAACTTGGCCCATTCACTATTCACCACTCACCATTCACCGCAGGTGGAGCCGCTGGCATTACGGCGGCGTCGATATCGCAAGACAGGACATTGAATGGCCAAGGAAGCAGCCCGCGTTAAGCGCCGTGAGCGGAAGAACATCGCCTCCGGCGTGGCGCATGTGAATTCGACCTTCAACAACACCATGATCACCATCACCGACGCGCAGGGGAACACCATCTCCTGGTCGTCGGCCGGGACCATGGGGTTCAAGGGGTCGCGCAAGTCGACGCCCTACGCCGCCCAGATGGCGGCCGAGGACGCCGCCCGGAAGGCCGCCGAGCACGGCATGCGGACCCTCGAAGTCGAGGTCTGCGGTCCGGGCTCCGGCCGTGAATCGGCCCTGCGGGCCCTGCAGTCGTCGGGTTTCATGGTGACGTCGATCCGCGACGTGACGCCGATCCCGCACAATGGCTGCCGGCCGCGCAAGCGCCGCCGCGTCTGAGTATTCAACGACTCGCCTAGTCCGGCAGTTCGTGAGGCGCCGCCCGTCCGGCGCCGGTGCTCCGTAGGGAGCGATTGATGGACCGAAAGGACTGACCGCCGTGATCCGCAAGAACTGGCAAGACCTGATCAAACCCAATTCGCTCGAGACCGTCGCCGGCTTCGACCCCAAGCGGGTCGCCACCATGGTCGCCGAGCCGCTCGAGCGCGGCTTCGGCCTGACGCTCGGCAATGCGCTGCGCCGGGTGCTGCTGTCGTCGCTCCAGGGCGCGGCGGTGACCTCCGTTCAGATCGACGGCGTGCTCCACGAATTCTCGTCGATCGCGGGCGTGCGTGAGGACGTGACCGACATCGTCCTCAACATCAAGGAAATCGCCATCAAGATGGAAGGCGAGGGGCCGAAGCGCATGGTCGTGCGCAAGCAGGGCCCCGGCGTCGTCACCGCCGGCGACATCCAGACCGTCGGCGATGTCGAGATCCTGAACCCCGATCTCGTGATCTGCACCCTCGACGAGGGCGCCGAGATCCGCATGGAGTTCACCGTCGACACCGGCAAGGGCTATGTGTCGGCCGACCACAACCGGCCCGAGGACGCCCCGATCGGCCTCATCCCGGTCGACAGCCTGTTCTCGCCGATCCGCCGCGTCTCCTACAAGGTCGAGAACACCCGCGAAGGCCAGGTGCTCGATTACGACAAGCTGACGCTGACGATCGAAACCAACGGCGCCATCCGCCCCGACGACGCGCTGGCCTACGCCGCGCGCATCCTCCAGGACCAGCTCTCGGTCTTCGTCACCTTCGAGGAGCCGGAGCGCGAGACGACCGCCGAATCGATCCCCGAGCTCGCCTTCAACCCGGCGCTTCTCAAGAAGGTCGACGAGCTGGAGCTGTCGGTCCGCTCGGCGAACTGCCTGAAGAACGACAACATCGTCTATATCGGCGACCTCATCCAGAAGACCGAGGCGGAGATGCTCCGCACGCCGAATTTCGGCCGCAAGTCGCTCAACGAGATCAAGGAAGTCCTCGCCCAGATGGGTCTCCATCTCGGCATGGAGGTCCCGAATTGGCCGCCCGAGAACATCGAGGATCTGGCCAAGCGCTACGAGGATCATTACTAGAAGCCGCGGCCCGCTGGGCCGCTAAGGTCGCGTCGCGGCCGCAGTCGAGTAAGGGAGGGCGCGATGCGCCACGGCAAGTCGGGCCGCAAGCTCAGCAAGGTCAGCAGCCATCGCACGGCGATGTTCGCCAACATGGCGGCCTCGCTGATCCGCCATGAGCAGATCGTCACCACCCTGCCCAAGGCGAAGGAGCTGAAGCCGATCGTCGACAAGCTCGTCACGCTCGGTAAGCGCGGCGACCTCCACGCCCGCCGCCTCGCGGTCTCGCGCCTTCGCGACGAGGGCGCGGTCAAGAAGCTCTTCGAGACCATCGGCCCGCGCTACGGCTCCCGGCCGGGCGGCTACACCCGCGTCCTCAAGGCCGGCTTCCGCTATGGCGACAGCGCCCCGATGGCGGTGATCGAGCTGGTCGACCGCGACCCCGACGCCAAGGGCGCCGAGGATCGCGCCCGGCACGAGGCCGAGCGCGAGACGACCGGCGAAGAGGCGGCGTGATCCGCAGCGCCGCGGCTTGACGAAAAGGGCGGCTTTGCCGCCCTTTTGCTTTGGAGGGAGTGCGGATGACGGACCGGGTTCTCGTTACCGGCGCGCGGGGCTTCATCGCCAAGCACTGCATCGCCGGGCTGCTGGAGGCCGGCTACGCCGTCGTCGGCACGATCCGCCGCCCCGAGGCGGCCGACGAGGTCCGCCGCGCCGTCGCCAGGCGCGTCGATCCGGGCGAGCGGCTCACCTTCGTCACCGCGGACCTCAACCACGACGCCGGCTGGCCGGCGGCAGCCGCGGGCTGCCGCTACGTCCTCCACATCGCCTCGCCCTTTCCGCTCCGCCAGCCCAAGACCGAGGACGAGGTGGTGCGGCCCGCGGTCGAGGGCACGATCCGCGTCATGCGCGCGGCGACCGCCGCGATGGTCGAGCGCGTGGTGCTCACCTCCTCGGCCGTCGCGATCGCCTCCGGCTGGCCCGACAGCCGGGTCTACACCGAGCGCGACTGGTCGGACGTGTCGTCGAAATCGATCTCGTCCTACGCGAAGTCGAAGACGCTGGCCGAACGCGCCGCCTGGGACGAGGCCAAGGCCGCCGGCGCGCCGCGCCTCACCACGATCAATCCGGGCCAGGTGTTCGGCCCGCCGCTCGACGACCGCTTCGACACGTCCGGCGACATCGTCCGCCTGATGCTCCGCGGCGCGTACCCCTTCATCCTCCGCTTCGGCTTCCCGATCGCCGACGTGCGCGACGTCGCCAGGGCGCACGTCCTTGCGATGACCAATCCTGCCGCCGCCGGCCAGCGCCTCATCGTCGGCGACGGCTTCTTCTGGATGGAGGACATTGTCCGCATCCTCCGCGACCGCCTCCCGGCCCACGCCGCGAAGCTGCCGAAGCGCCGCCTGCCGGACTTCCTGGCCCGCCTCGCCGCCAATTTCGACCCCGCCCTCCGCACCGTCAAAGGCGACCTCGGCCGCCGCTGGGCCGTCTCCGGCGCCCGCACCGAAGCCATGCTCGGCTTCAGGTTCCGCTCCGGCGAGGAAGCGCTCGTCGCGATGGCCGAAGCCCTGATCGCGCAGGGACTGAGGTAGCCGTCCATTTCTCGGAGGGAGGTTGGTTGCCCTCAACCCGACCTCATCCTGAGGCGCCCGGCGAAGCCGGGCCTCGAAGGACCCGCGGTGACCCGCCGCCGGCCCTTCGAGGCTCGCTTCGCTCGCACCTCAGGGTGAGGTCCGGGAGGGGACCTTCCTCCTCCGAAGAAGGGGGGAGGTTCCGAAAGACTCGGTGCTGTGTTTTCCCGCGCCGAGGACCTATCTTCCGGCCATGCCTGCCAAGCGTGAGATCGACGACACCGGCTCGCTGTTCGCGCCGGACCAGCTGCCGGACACCGCGCCGCGGCCGCTCGCCGACCGGCTGCGGCCGACGCGGCTCGCCGACGTCGTCGGGCAGGATCACCTCGTGGGGCCGGAAGGGGCGCTGACGCGCATCCTCCGCTCGGGGACGCTGGGCTCGCTGATCCTATGGGGGCCGCCCGGCACGGGCAAGACCACGGTGGCGCGGCTGCTGGCCGGCGAGACCAACCTCTATTTCGAGCAGATCTCGGCGGTCTTCTCCGGCGTCGCCGACCTCAAGAAGGTGTTCGCCGCCGCGCGCCTGCGGCGCGAGAGCGGGCAGGGGACGCTTCTCTTCGTCGACGAGATCCATCGCTTCAACCGCGCCCAGCAGGACAGCTTCCTGCCGGTGATGGAGGACGGCACGATCTCGCTCGTCGGCGCGACCACCGAGAATCCGTCCTTCGAGCTCAACGCGGCGCTTCTCTCCCGCGCCCGCGTCCTCACCTTCAGGCCGCTCGACGAGGCGGCGCTCCGCCAGCTGCTGGCGCGAGCGGAGGTCGCGGAGGGAAGGCCGCTGCCACTCTCCGACGAGGCGCGCACGCTCCTCGTCGCGCTCGCCGATCGCGACGGCCGCGCCGCGCTGACGCTGGCGGAGGAGGTCTGGCGCGCCGCCGGCCGCGGCGAGGTGTTCGAGGCCGCCGAGCTCCTCGAGGTGGTGCAGCGCCGCGCGCCGATCTACGACAAGGGCCAGGACAGCCACTACAACCTCATCTCGGCGCTGCATAAATCGGTCCGCGGCTCGGACCCGGACGCGGCGCTCTATTACCTCGCGCGCATGCTCGATGCCGGCGAAGACCCGCTCTATCTGCTGCGCCGGATGGTGCGGATGGCGTCGGAGGATATCGGCCTCGCCGATCCGCAGGCGCTGGTGATCGCGAATGCCGCGAAGGACGCGTTCGACTTCCTCGGCAGCCCGGAGGGCGAACTGGCGCTGGCGGAGGCCTGCGTCTATCTCGCGACCGCGCCGAAATCGAACGCGGTCTACACCGCCTTCGGCGCCGCCACCCGCACGGCCAAGGAATCGGGTTCGCTGCTGCCGCCGAAGCACATCCTCAACGCGCCGACCCGCCTGATGAAGTCGGAGGGCTACGGCCGCGGCTACGACTACGACCATAACGCGCCGGACGCGTTCTCCGGTCAGGACTATTTTCCCGAGGAGATCGGCCGGCAGACCTTCTACGACCCGCCGGAGCGCGGCTTCGAACGCGAGATCAGGAAGCGCCTCGACTATTGGGCGAAGCTGCGCAAGGAGCGAAGCGGCGACTGACGCGGTCGCCGCAACTCCTGTATACGGACAGGCCCGACCGAGGAGATGCCGCCGATGCCCCCTGCCACGCCGCCGGAGAAGTACAAGCGTGCCTCAAATCGCCGGAAAGCGGCGCCGGTGAAGAAGGTGACGCTGTCGCCGGAGGCCCTCAAGGCCTACGAGGACCTCGTGCAGGAACGCGACAAGCGCGAGGAGCGCGGCCGGTTCCTTCCCGAAGAATTCCGCAGCAAGCGCTAGGCTTCCGCGACGCCATGGGCGCTTCGGACGCAGGCCGCGCACTACCTCTTTCGCCCGGGCCGATCTAGAACCCCGCGATGGCCGATGCGACCCTCTGGAGCGTCTTCACGGCGGGGATCATCTCGTTCGTCACGCCCTGCGTGCTGCCGCTGGTGGTGCCCTATCTGTGCTTCCTCGCCGGCGTGACGCTGGACGATCTCGGCGAATCCACCAACGCCGAGATCCGCCGCCGCGTCCTCGCCAATTCGGCGGCCTTCGTCCTCGGCTTCTCGGCGGTCTTCATCGCGCTCGGCGCGACGGCGAGCGCCATCGGCCAGAGCCTTCGCCGCCTCGACATGACGGTGAACCTCTTCGGCACCCAGGTCGGGCTGTTCTCGGTCGTGGCCGGCGTCATCATCATCGCGATGGGCCTTCATTTCCTCGGCGTCTATCGCATCGCCTTCCTCGACCGCGAAGCGCGGTTCCAGGTTCGGCAGAAGCCGACAGGCCTCCTCGGCTCGTTCGTCGTCGGCCTCGCCTTCGGCTTCGGTTGGACGCCCTGCATCGGGCCGATCCTCGGCACCGTGCTGTCGGTCGCCGGCACCGAGGAAACGGTCGGCCGCGGGGCCGTGCTCCTTGCCTTCTACTCCCTCGGCATCGGCGTGCCGTTCCTCATCGCGGCGTTCTTCGCCGGCCCGTTCATGCGGCTGATGCGGCGTTTCCGCCGCTATATGGGCACGGTGGAGAAAGTGATGGGCGGCCTCCTCGTCGCCACCGGCATCCTCTTCATCTTCGGCCAGATGACCGCGTTCTCCTTCTGGCTCCTCGAAACCTTTCCCGCGCTCGGCACCATCGGCTGACGCCCGCCGCGCCTTGATCCGGCCCGGAGCCGGGTGCAAACGGGCCCGCGGGACGCCACATTCTCAGCGATTCGGGAACCGCCATGTCCGCACGCTCGTGCCAGGTCGTGATCCTCGCCGCCGGGGAGGGGAAGCGGATGCGCTCCGCCATGCCCAAGGTGATGCATCCGGTCGCGGGCCTGCCGATGCTGGGGCATGTCCTGGCGGCGGCGCAGGCGACCGGCGCCTCGCGCGTGTCGGTGGTCCATGGCCCGGGAGCGGCTTCGGTTGCGGACTACGCGGCCAGGGCGGGGGCCGAGGTCTTCGAGCAGGCCGAGCGGCTCGGCACGGCGCATGCCGTGCTCGCTGCGCGCTCCGCGCTGACCGATCCGGCGGACGATGTGCTGGTCGTCTATGGCGACACGCCGCTCGTATCAGGCGCCACGCTCGGCCGGATGCGCGAGGCTTTGGCGAACGGCGCCGATCTCGCGGTGCTCGGTTTCACCGCCGCCGATCCGCGGGGCTATGGCCGCCTCATCGTCAGGGACGGCGCGCTCGCGGCGATCCGCGAGCAGCGGGATGCCTCAACCGAGGAACGGGCGGTAACCCTCTGCAATGGCGGCGCAATGGCCTTCCGCGGCCCCGGAATGCTGGCGCTCCTCGACCGCATCGGCAAGGCGAACGCGCAGGGCGAGTACTACCTCACCGACGCGGTGGCGCTGGCCAATACCGACGGCAAATCCGTGGTCGTGGTCGAAACCGGCGAGGACGAGGTCCGCGGCGTCAACGACCGCCTGCAGCTCGCCGTGGTGGAGGCGTTGTGGCAGCTCGCCGCGCGCCAGCGCGCCATGGCCGGCGGGGCGACGCTGGTCGCCCCCGAGACCGTCCACTTCGCCTACGACACCGTCACCGGTAGCGACGTGCTGATCGAGCAGAACGTCGTCTTCGGTCCCGGCGTCGTGCTGGAGGACGGCAGCACCGTCCGCGCCTTCAGCCACCTCGAAGGCGCGCGCATTGCGACGGGCGCGATGGTCGGCCCCTATGCCCGGCTGCGCCCCGGAGCCGAGATCGGCGCCAGGGCGCGCATCGGCAATTTCGTCGAGATCAAGAACGCCGGGATCGGGGAGGGCACCAAGGTCAACCACCTCTCCTATGTCGGCGACGCCTCCGTCGGGCCGCATTCCAACCTCGGTGCCGGCACGATCACCTGCAATTATGACGGCATCGGCAAGCACCGGACCGAGATCGGGGCGGGGGTTTTCATTGGCTCGAACAGTGCCTTGGTGGCGCCGCTTCGCATCGGCGATGAAGCCTATATCGGCTCCGGCAGCGTCATCACCGAGGATGTCAGCCCCGGCGCGCTCGCGATCGGACGCGGCCGCCAGATCGAGAAGCCGGGCTGGGTCGCGCGGTTCCGGGCTCGCATGGCGGCGGCCCGGCAATCGACCCGGCAATCGGATTGAAACCATTCGCTCACTATCTTTCCCGTTACGGCTCGAAATCGGATTTGATTTAAGCCCGCCCGCAACGGGGCTCAGAAGTGAAACCGCACGCATTCCCGTCCCAATGCTCGTCACCCCGGCGAAGGCCGGGGTCGAGGGCTGCGGGCGCGGAGCAAGCGGTTCTGGATTCCGGCCTTCGCCGGAATGACGAATGTGCAGGGTAGGAGCGGCACCAGCCGCGGAGACCAATAAGCATGTGCGGAATTGTCGGCATTCTCGGCCAGACCCCCGTCGCTCCCCAGCTGATCGATGCGCTGCGGCGGCTCGAATATCGCGGCTATGATTCGGCGGGCGTCGCGACGCTCGAAGGCGGTCACCTGACCCGTCGCCGCGCCGAAGGAAAGCTCTCTCAGCTCGCGGCGCGCCTCGACCGGCTGCCGCTCGCGGGCAAGGCGGGCATCGGCCATACCCGCTGGGCGACCCACGGCGCGCCGACCGAGGGCAACGCGCATCCGCACGCGACGGAACGCGTCGCCATCGTCCACAATGGCATCATCGAGAACTACCGCGAGCTCCGCCGCGAGGTGGAGGCCGAAGGGCGGCTGGTCGAGAGCGACACCGACACCGAGATCGTCGCCCAGCTCATCACCCGCCGCCTCGAGGACGGCCTGACGCCGGCCGACGCAGTGCGCGTGACCCTGCCGCGCCTCCAGGGCGCCTTCGCGCTTGCCGTGATCTTCGAGGGCTATGACGACCTCATGATCGCGGCCCGCCGCGGCAGCCCGCTCGCGATCGGCCGCGGCGACCGCGAGGTCTATCTCGGCTCCGACGCGATCGCGCTCGCCCCCTTCACGAGCTCGATCATCTATCTGGAGGACGGCGACTGGGCGGTCCTCTCCCGCGCCGAGATCACGATCTTCGACGAGGCCGGCAACGCCGTCGAACGGCCGACGGTCCATGGCGTCGGCACCAGTCTCCTCGTCGACAAGGGCAACCATCGCCATTTCATGGCGAAGGAGATCGCCGAGCAGCCCGAGGTCGTGGGCCACACGCTGGCGCACTACCTCGATTTCGCGGCCGCCCGGGTGAATCTCCCCGACGATGCGCGGATCGATTTCGCCGCCCTGCCGCGGCTTTCGATCACCGCCTGCGGCACGGCCTACTACGCCGCGCTCACGGCGAAGTACTGGTTCGAGCGGTTGGCGCGGCTCCCGACCGACGTCGATATCGCGTCCGAGTTCCGCTACCGCGACGTGCCGCTGACCGCGGGCGGCGCGGCGCTGGTGATCTCGCAATCCGGCGAGACCGCCGACACGCTCGCCTCGCTGCGCTACGCCCGGCAGGCCGGGCAGACCGTCGGCGCGGTGGTCAACGTCCACCAGTCGACCATCGCCCGCGAGGCGAATTTCATCATGCCGACGCTGGCGGGGCCGGAGATCGGCGTCGCCTCGACCAAGGCGTTCACCTGCCAGCTTGCCGTGCTGGCGTCGCTGGCGGTCGCCGCCGGCCGCGCGCGGGGCGTCCTGACCGAGGCCGACGAGGAGAAGCTCGTCACCGCGCTCGCCGAGGTGCCGCGGCTGGAGAGCGTGGCGATGAAGCTCGAAGCAGAGATCGAGGCGCTCGCCGCCGACATCAGCGGCGCCGGCCATGTCCTTTATCTCGGCCGCGGCACGAGCTACCCGATCGCGCTGGAAGGCGCGCTCAAGCTCAAGGAAATCTCCTACATCCACGCCGAGGGCTACGCCGCCGGGGAGCTCAAGCACGGCCCGATCGCGCTGGTCGATGCCGACGTGCCGGTGGTCGTGATCGCGCCCTATGACCGGATCTTCGAAAAGACGGTCTCCAACATGCAGGAGGTCGCCGCGCGCGGCGGCCGGATCATCCTCGTCACCGACGAGAAGGGCGCCGACGCCGCCGGCGTGACCACCGCGGGAACGATTGTGATGCCGGAAATGCCGGCGACCGTGACGCCGCTGGTCTATGCCGTTCCGGTGCAGCTTCTCGCCTATCACACCGCCGTATTCATGGGCACGGATGTCGACCAGCCGCGGAACCTGGCGAAATCGGTCACGGTCGAATAGCCGCGGTTTTCCCTGGCAAATGACGCCTCCGCGACGCATGATCGGGCGGGGCGTTTTCTGATCGCGGTCGGCGGTCTCTCGTCCGTCCGATCCGGAGGAGGACTCGAACATATGCGTCAGACAATCGCGCGCGCCGGTGCCGCCGGCCTTGCCGTAGCCCTCGTGGCCGGCGTCTCGTTCCTTGCCTTCGCGCAGGAGGAGGAAGAGGCCTTCGTCACCGCCGACAGCGCCAATTTCATCGCCGAGCTCTCGGGCGCGAACGAATCCCCGGCCGTGGAGAGCGACGGCACCGGCACGGCCTACATCGCCTACAATGCCGACACCGGCTCGCTCATCTGGACCGTGACCTATTCCGGCCTCAGCGGACCGGTGGTGGGCGGCCATTTCCACGGCCCGGCGGGCGCAGGCGAGAATGCCGGCGTCGTGCTCAGCCTCGGCCTCTTCGAGGGCATGGCGCCCGATCCGGAGGACCTGACCAGTCCGATCAACGGCTCGGCGACCATCACCGCGGAGCAGGCGGCACAGCTCCAGGCCGGGCAGTGGTACGTCAACCTCCACACCGAGGCCAATCCGGGCGGCGAAATCCGCGGCCAGGTCGTCGCGAACTAGCGGACGGCCCTTTCCGATCCAGGCGAGTATCTTGCTGCGAGGCGGCGCCTGCCGCCTCGCGGTCGACCGCGCCGGCCGCGATCAATCCCCATTGGGCGACAGGCGAAACTCAAGCACGTCCTCAAGGGTCGCCATCCGGCGCGCGAGCGCGCCGAGATTGGTGCGGTCGCCTGTCCGCAGCGTCATCCGGTACTCGAAGACGTGCCCCTCATCGGCGAGCCGGTAGTTGAGGTTGGCGACCGAAAACCCGTGGCCGGCGAGGAGAGCAATCACGTCCGCCTCCGGCATCGTCTTCGCCTTGGGAAAGCGCAGCATGTACTGAGCGTAGATCTGGACCGGAATCCGCGCCTCGATCCAGCGGAAGGCCGACAGCGTGGCGATTGTCAGGCCGGTTCCGAGAATGGCGGGGTAGGTGAGGCCGACGCCGTAGAGGATACCGATGGCGGCCGTCGTCCAGATCGAGGCGGCCGTCGTCAGGCCGCGGATGGTGAGGCCTTCCTTGAAGATGACGCCCGCGCCGAGGAAGCCGATACCGGTCATGATGCCCTGCGCCATGCGCGTCGGGTCGGTGCGGATGGTCTCGATCGGCACGGTGACGCCGAGCCAGTCCCACTGATAGGCGGTCACCGCCATCAACAGGGCAGACGAAACGCAGACGAGGGCATGAGTCCGGAAGCCGGCTGGCCTGCCGTGAAAACTCCTCTCCAGGCCGATCGCGGCGCCCGCGATCCAGGCGGCGAGAACATGGAGGGTCACCGTGAGGACGCTGTCCATTTGTCGCGCTCCGGCAGGATCGCAAAAAGTCTATAACGTCCATGATTTAAATGGAATTATGACAGGTGAAAGACTTTTCGGATTGCGGCCCGATGGGCGAAACGGCGATCATCGCGCGGTCGCAATACGGGGCAAGGCGATCCGCGTCCCGCCGCAAGGCTGTGCGGATGCTTCATGCCGCGCGCCGCCGTTTTTATGGGCTTTGGCGGAATCGCGGGCCTGTGTCAGAATCCGGGCGCTGGGAGTCGGGGGGCGCCTGTCCGGCGCGGCTTGAAGGCCGCGCCGTATTGACGTGACGGGGACGAGGGTTCGGCCATGTGGACCCGCCTGCGCAACTACTTCCTGACGGGCCTCGTCATCGCGGCGCCGATCGGCGCGACCATATGGATCACCTGGTCGGTCATCGACTGGATCGACAAGCTGGCCCGTCCGCTGATCCCGGCGCAGGCCGACCCGTCGACCTATCTGCGGTTCACCGTTCCCGGCTTTGGCGTCATCTTCGCGATCATCGTCATCACGCTGATCGGCTTCCTCACCGCCAACCTCGTCGGCCGCACCATGGTCGGCGCCGGCGAGCGGTTGGTCGACCGCATGCCGCTGGTGCGGGTGATCTATCGCGGCGTCAAGCAGATCGCCGAGACGGTGTTCGCCGACCGCACCAAGAACTTCAAGATGGTCGGCCTCGTCGAATATCCGCGGAAGGGCCTCTGGGTGGTCTGCCTCGTCTCGACCGAGGCGAAGGGTCAGATCCCGACGATCATCGCCGCCGACGGGGAGAAGGTCTACACTTGCCTCATCCCACCGTCGCCGGTCCCGACTGCGGGCATGATGCTGTTCGTGCGCGAGAGCGACCTCATCATCCTCGACATGAGCGTCGAGGACGCCATCAAGATGATCGTCTCGGTGGGTCTGGTGGTGCCGGAATTCCCGCGCGGCCCGGCGAAGCTGACGAGCCGCGAGGAGCGGCAGGCCAAGCGCCGTGCCGCAGCGGCCGCCGGCTTCAAGCTGCACGAGCCCGGCCCCGACAGCACCACGCCCGATCCCGAGGACGCGCCGGCAAAGCCGGAGGAGGTCAGCCAGCCCTGAGGAGACGCACCGCCGCGTCCCGCCCGAACAGATAGAGCAGGATGCGGAGCGCTTCGCCGCGGTCGCCCTTGAGGTCGGCATTCTCCGCCACCGCGGCGCGCGCATCGCGGTGCGCCGCCTCCAGCTGCGGCTGATGCACCGCGAGATTGGCGAGCCGGTAGCCGGGCGTTCCGGCCTGGCGGGTGCCGAGAATCTCGCCTTCGCCGCGGAGCTTCAGATCCTCCTCCGCGATGCGGAAGCCGTCATCGGTCTCGCGCAGGATCTCGATGCGCCGTTTCGCGGTAGGACCGAGCGGCGTGGCGTAGAGGAGAAGGCACGAGGCCGGCTTGTCGCCGCGCCCGATGCGCCCGCGGAGCTGGTGCAGCTGGGCGAGGCCGAAACGCTCGGCATGCTCGATCACCATGATCGTGGCGTCAGGCACGTCGACGCCGACCTCGATCACCGTCGTCGCCACCAATACGCTGATCTCGCCCGACCGGAAGCGCTCCATCTCGCGATCCTTGTCGGCCGCCTTCATCCGGCCGTGGACGAGGCCGACGGGCCGGCCGAGCACCTTTTTCAGCGCCGCTGCCCGGCTCTCGGCGTCGGTGAGCGGCGTCTCCTCGGACTCCTCGACCAGCGGACACACCCAGAACACCTTGCCGTCTTTGGCGATCGCGCTGGCGATCCGCTCGATCACCTCGTCGATCCGGTCGAGCGGGATGGCGCGGGTGTCGACCGGCCGCCGCCCGGCCGGCTTCTCGCGAAGCTGCGACACGTCCATGTCGCCGAAGGTGGCGAGCACCAGCGAGCGCGGGATCGGCGTCGCGGTCATCACCAGCACGTCGGTCGCCCCGCCCTTGGCCGCGAGGGCGAGGCGCTGCTGGACGCCGAAACGGTGCTGCTCGTCCACCACCGCCAGCGCAAGGTCGCGAAAGACGATGCCCTCCTGGAACAGCGCATGGGTCCCGACGAGAATGTCGATGCCGCGCCGCGCCTCGATCCCGGGAAGGGCCTCGTCACCGGATTCGCCGGCCAGATCGGCCAGGATGCGCTTCCGCTCGGAGGCGCGCTCGCGGCCGGTGAGAATGGCGAGGCTGAGCCCGGCCGCCTCGGCGATCGGCCGCAGCGTTTCGGCGTGCTGGCGCGCCAAGAGCTCCGTCGGCGCCATCAGCGCGGCCTGGCTGCCGGATTCCACGGCGCGCGCCATCGCCAGCATCGCGACGACCGTCTTGCCGGAGCCGACGTCGCCCTGGAGCAGCCGCAGCATGCGCTGCGGCTTGCCGAGATCGCCGAGGATATCGGCAACCGCGGCCTCCTGGCTCCGCGTCAGGGCGAAGGGGAGGGCGGCCCGTACCCCGGCGACGATCCGCCCGTCGCCACGCCGAACGAGGCCGGCGCCGCGGCGCATATGCGCCCGGGTGAGGGCGAGGGCGAGCTGGTCCGCCAGTATCTCGTCATAGGCGAGGCGCTGCCGCGGGACACTGATCGGCTCGAGGTCCGCCGGCTGGTCGGGATGATGGGCGCGGCGCAGGGCTTCGCTGAAGCCGGGCCATCCGTTCTCCGCCAGCCGGACGGCTGGCGCCCATTCGGGCAGGAGGGGCAGGACGGCAAGCGCCGTGTCGGTCGCCTTGAGCAGCGTCTTCCGCGCAAGGCCCGCGGTCATCGGATAGACCGGCTCGACCAGCGGCAGCGACCCGAGCTCGTTCTCGGCGAGGACATGGTCCGGGTGGACGATCTGTGCCCGTCCGTTGAACCACGCCACCTCACCGCTGACATAGACCGTCTTCCCCACCGGAAGCGTCCGCTGCAGCCATTCGCGGTTGGCGTGGAAATAGACCAGCGCCAGCTCGCCGGTGTCGTCGTGGACGAACACCCGGTAGGGGATGCGGCCCTTGCCGCGCGGGCTCGGCTGATGGCGGTCGACCCGCACCTTCAGCGTGACGATGCCGCCTTCCGGCGCGCGGGCGATGCCGGGCTGGTTCCGCCGGTCGATCATCGCGGCGGGGAGGTGGAAGAGAAGGTCGACGACCCGCGGCTCGCTGCCCTCGGGCGCGCCAAGAAGGCGTCCCAGCGTCTCGGCCACCTTCGGGCCGACCCCGGCGAGGGTGGAGACGCCGGCAAAGAGTGGCGTGAGGATGGGCGGGCGCATCAAACGTCGCCTCTGTGGTCGATCGCGCCAGTAAAGCGCTCAGCGCCCGTGAAGCCAATTCTCGACGCGAAGACCCGCGATCCGCCGGAATTCGCGCTCGTTGCCGGTCACCAGCGTGCAGTCGAGCGCCAGCGCATGGGCCGCGATCAGCATGTCGTTCGCGCCGATGGACTGGCCCCTCCGTTCGAGATCGGCGCGGAGGTCCGCGTAGAATCGATCCGCGGGAGATTCGAAGGGTATGATCGTGAGCGCGCTCAGCACCTTGGCGGCATTGAGAGCGAGATGCTTCGACGGCCGCTTGGCGAGGCCGAAGCGGATTTCTGCCGCCACCACGATGCTGGTCGCGACCGATCCGGCGCCGATGTTCGCCACCCTTTCCGCAACGGTTCCATGGGGCCGGCGCACCAGGTTGGAGAGCGTGTCGGTGTCCAGCAGAAACCGGATCAAATCTCCACCGGCTCCGGCGGCGGGTCGTCGATCTCGGGGAATTCCTCCTCGACCGGTTCGAGCGTCGCCAAAAACTCGAGAAGCGACGGCTTCTGCACGGGCTCGATCACCAGCCGCAGTCCTTCCCGGCGCATGATCGCCTTGGTTCCGGGCAGCTCGAATTCCTTCGGAATCCGCACGGCCTGGTTGCGGCCGTTCCGGAAAAGCTTGACCTGACGCTCAGCTGCCATGGGCGCCTCCTCGCGTTGGCATAGGCCCAAGACATATGCTGACAGGAAGTGATCCACAAGGCCGGTCGTCCGCTGACATCGCCGGGCCGCAGCGCTATATGAGCAGCCCGACGCGACGTGCCGAAATCGGCCCGGCGCCCGTTCCCTATTTGCGGTGGCCGGTTTGATCGATCAGCAGGAAGCCCTCGACGAACGCCGGCGCCGGGTCCGGTTCCGCGCCTGGCGGCGCGGGATGCGGGAGATGGACCTCCTGCTCGGGCCGTTTGCCGACGCCACCGCACCGGCCATGAGCGAACCGGAGCTCGCGGCGTTCGAAGCGCTCCTCGAGCTGCCCGATCCGGACCTTTATGGCTGGATCGGCGGCAGCGAGCCGGTGCCGCCCACCGTGACCAATCCGCTCCTTCCCGCCGTCATCGCCTTTCACGCCGAACGAAGCCGCCCGTGACCGACCCGACCGCCTCTGCCAAAGACCTCATCCGCGCCCTCGAACGGCCCGCGACGACGCTCGCCGGCGTCCCCGACGGGTTCGACGCCCGCGTCCTCGCCGACCTTCTCGCCGTCGCCGAATCCCGGGGCGTGTCGCGGGTCATCATGGTCGCGCGCGACGGCAACCGCGTCGCCGAGCTCGAGCGCTCGATCCGCTTCTTCGCCCCGAACGCGCCGGTGGTCTCGTTCCCGGCGTGGGACTGCATGCCCTATGACCGCGTGTCGCCGCACCCGACGGTGGTGGCGCGCCGCATGGCGGCGCTGGCGGAGCTCGCAACGGCTGAAACCAGCGGCAAGGCCAGGCTGGTGCTGACAACGGTGAACGCCGTCCTCCAGCGCGTGGCGACACGCGAGCGCATCGCCGCCGACGCCCTGTCGATCGCTGCCGGCGACCGCGTCGAGATGGACCGCATCGCACGCTGGGTGGAGGGGCATGGCTTCCAGCGCGTCTCGACGGTGCGCGAGCCGGGCGAATACGCCGTGCGCGGCGGCATCCTCGACCTCTATCCTGCCGGACAGCCTTGGCCGGCGCGCCTCGACTATTTCGGCGACACGCTGGAATCGATCCGCGCGTTCGATCCGGAGACGCAGCGCACCACCGGCCGCATCCCGCGGCTCCAGCTGCTGCCGACCAGCGAGGTCATCCTCAGCCGCGACACCATCGCCCGCTTCCGCGCCAACTACGTCGCGATGTTCGGCGCGGCCGATCAGTCGGATCTCCTCTACCACGCCGTCAGCGAGGGCCGCCGGATCGCGGGCGTCGAGCACTGGCTGCCGCTGTTCGGCGAGACGCTCGACACGCTCTTCGACTACGCGCCCGACGCGCCGGTGGTGATCGACCACCTCGCGACCGAAGCCGTCGCCGAGCGCCTCGATCAGATCAAGGATCACTACGACGCCCGCGCCGAGGCGCTGCAGAAGGGTGATGCCGGTGGCGGTATGCCCTACAAGCCGGTGCCGCCGGCGCGGCTCTACCTCACCCGGTCCGAGTGGCTGGACCATCTCGCCGGGCGATCGGCGATCCGGCTTTCGCCCTTCGTGTCGGGCGACGACGCAACCGACCTCGGCGGCCGCCAGGGGCGGAGCTTCGCCGCCGAGCGCAACACCGAGGGCGCCAACGTCTTCGACGCGCTGATCGCCCATGCCGAAGCGCTTCACGCCGGCGGCCGGCGCGTCGTCGTCGCCTGCTGGAGCGAGGGCTCGCGCGACCGCATGGGGCAGGTGCTGTCCGATCGCGGCCTTACGCGGCAGAAGGAGGTTGCGGACTGGCCGGCCGTGGCGGCCTTGCCGAAGGGAACGGTCGGCCTCGCCATCCTCCCGCTCGAGGCCGGGTTCGAGACCGCGGACGCTGTGGTCATCAGCGAGCAGGACGTCCTCGGCGACCGCCTCGTGCGGCCCCGCCAGCGGCGGAAGCGGGCGGCGGACTACCTCACCGAGATCGCCGGCCTCGCGCCGGGCGACCTCGTGGTCCATGTCGACCACGGCATCGGCCGCTTTGTCGGCCTCGCCACGATCGAGGCCGCGGGCGCACCGCATGACTGCATCGAGCTGACCTATGCCGGCGGCGACCGGCTCTATCTCCCGGTCGAGAATCTTGAGCTGCTGTCGCGCTACGGCTCGGGCGACAACGAGGTGCCGCTAGACAAGCTCGGCGGCGTCGGCTGGCAGTCGCGGAAGGCGAAGCTCAAGAAGCGCATCCGCGAGATGGCGGCGCAGCTGATCCAGGTCGCCGCGGCGCGCATGCTGCGCTCAGCGCCGGCGATCACGCCGCCGGAGGGCCTCTATGACGAGTTCGCCGCGCGTTTCCCGTATGAGGAGACCGACGACCAGCAGGCGGCGATCGACGCCGTGCTCGGCGACCTCGCCGCCGGGCGGCCGATGGACCGGCTGATCTGCGGCGATGTCGGCTTCGGCAAGACCGAGGTGGCGCTCCGCGCCGCCCTCGTCACGGCGATGACCGGCCGGCAGGTCGCGATCGTCGTGCCGACGACGCTGCTGGCGCGCCAGCATTTCAAGACCTTCAGCGAGCGCTTCAAGCCGTTCCCGCTCAAGATCGCCCAGGCCTCGCGCCTGGTGACCTCGAAGGAGCTCGCCGAGACCCGGAAGGGGATGGCCGACGGCTCGGTCGACATCGTGGTCGGCACCCACGCCCTTCTCGGCAAGGGCATCGCCTTCAACGATCTCGGGCTCCTGATCGTCGACGAGGAGCAGCATTTCGGCGTCAAGCACAAGGAGCGGCTGAAGGAGCTCCGCGCCGACGTCCATGTCCTGACGCTGTCGGCGACGCCGATCCCGCGCACGCTGCAGCTGGCGCTGACGGGCGTGCGCGAGCTGTCGATGATCACCACGCCGCCCGTCGACCGGCTCGCGGTGCGGACCTTCATCTCGCCCTTCGACCCGCTGACGATCCGCGAGGCGATCCTCCGCGAGCGCTATCGCGGCGGCCAGACCTTCTACGTCTGCCCCCGTATCTCTGATCTCGGCGAGGCGAAGGCCTTCCTCGATTCGGAGGTGCCGGAGGTGAAGGTCGCGGTCGCGCACGGCCAGCTGCCGCCGGGCGAGCTCGACCAGATCATGACCGCCTTCTACGACGGCGCTTACGACGTGCTGCTGTCGACGACGATCGTGGAATCCGGCCTCGACATCCCGACCGCGAACACGCTCATCGTCCACCGCGCCGACATGTTCGGCCTCGCCCAGCTCTACCAGCTGCGCGGCCGGGTGGGGCGGTCGAAGACCCGGGCCTATGCGCTGTTCACGGTGCCCGCCAGCCAGATCATGACGTCTAACGCCGAGCGGCGGCTGAAGGTGCTGCAGTCGCTCGACACGCTCGGCGCCGGCTTCCAGCTCGCCAGTCACGACCTCGACATCCGCGGCGCCGGCAACCTCCTTGGCGAGGAGCAGTCCGGCCACATCAAGGAGGTCGGCTACGAACTCTACCAGCAGATGCTGGAAGAGGCCGTCGCCGCGCTGAAGGACGGCGCCGCCGAGATCGACGAGGGCAGATGGTCGCCGCAGATCACCATCGGCACGCCGGTGATGATCCCGGAGAGCTACGTGCCCGATCTTCCGCTCCGCATGAGCCTCTACCGCCGGCTGGCAGAGCTCGACGACGCCGTCTCGATCGACGCCTTCGGCGCCGAGCTGATCGACCGCTTCGGTCCGCTCCCGGGAGAAGTCGAGCATCTCCTCAAGATCGTGCTGATCAAGGCGATGTGCCGTCAGGCCAATATCGAGAAGCTCGACGCCGGCCCGCGCGGCGCGGTGATCACACTGCGCGGCAACACCTTCCCGGATGCCGGCGGCCTCGTAGGCTGGATCGCGGAGCAGGGGAGCCTCGCCAAGATCCGGCCCGACCAGAAGATCGTGGTGATTCGGGACTGGGAGGATGCCGACCGGCGCCTCGCGGGCGTCGCCGTGATGATGGCGCAGCTTTCCAGAATGGCGCAAAACGCGCGGAAAGCGGCGGCCTGAGACGCACGATCCGTGCTGGCTTTCGGCCCTGATCCGGACTAAGCATGCGCCGCGAGGGGCAGCCAATATGTCGCCTCAATCCGCCGCCATTCCGGACCGCGACAGCCGGTCGGGCCTGGGGCGCCGAGGCTCACCTACAACCAGTCCTGAGGGGATTCTTCGCATGCTTTATGGAAGGGGAAAGCTTGACTGGCGCCTGACGGCCGCCGCCTCGGCCCTCGTTCTGATTGGCCTCGGCCCGGCGCTCGCGCAGGGTCAGGCGCAATCCGAAAGCCCCCGCTGGATCAAGGTCTGCAACCCCGATCCCGAGAGCGGCCTGGAAGGCTGCCTCGTCGTCCAGCAGATCTTCGCCGCCAATGGCAGCTTCATCGCCTCGGCGGATGTGCGCTGGCTGGTCCCCGACAATGGCGGCACGCCGACGCAGATCGTGTTCGTCGCCGCCGTCCCGGCCGGCATGCTGATCCAGCCCGGCGTGCGGATCGAGATCGACAGCAACACCGTGACCGACATCCCCTTCGAGGTGTGCTACGCCGCGCCGCTCAACCGCTGCTATGCGCGCGTCGAGATCAACGCCGAATTCGTCAACCGCCTCAAGGCCGGCAACGAGATGAGCCTTCTCGCCATCAGCTACGAGAACGGCCGCACGCTGTCCTTCCCGATGACGCTGGCGGGCTTCACCGCGGCCTATGACGGTGCGCCGACCGACCTCGGCGCTGCGGAAGCGGCTCTTGCCAATGATCGCGCGGCCGCCGACGCCGCGCGCCAGCGGCTGATCGACCTGCAGAACCAGCAGAACGCGCCGCAGTAGGTGGCCGGGGCGGGCCGTCGCGGCCCGCCCGCCTTCAGTTCAGGTCGAGGTCGCGGGCGCGGAACACCGACCCGCTGCGCCCGGCGAAGAACTCCGGAATCCGCGGATGGCGCAGCGGCTCGCCCGATTCGTCGGGGAGAAGGTTCTGCTCCGACACATAGGCGATGTACTCGCTCTCCGCGTTCTCCGCGAAGAGGTGGTAGTAGGGCTGGTCCTTGGAGGGGCGGACGTCCTCGGGGATCGCCAGCCACCATTCCTCGGTGTTGTCGAACACCGGGTCGACGTCGAAGATCACGCCACGAAACGGAAAAATCCGGTGGCGGACGACCTGGCCGATCTGGAACTTTGCCGCGCGAATCCGGGACATTCGCTATCTCCCCCGGTGATTGCGCCCCGGGTCTGTAAATGCCAGGGCGGCTGCGGTGTCAAATCCTGCGGCGCCTTAGGGTCATGGCCTGGCCCGTTTGACCGACGCCGGCTAAGCGTTTACGCAGCGGCGCCGCCCGCAAGGGGCGCGGAAGGGGGGAATGACGGAGTTCGCGCGCTTCGCCGTACCGTTCATCGGCCTCGTCCTGCTCGGCTATCTCGCCGGCCGCTGGCGGCCGATTCCCCCGTCGGGGATCCGCGTCCTGGAGCGCCTCCTGTTTCAGTTCGGCCTGCCGGCGCTGATCTTCGGCGCGCTCGCCGACACCCCGATCGGCGCGATCGGCGACGTCCCCTTCATCCTCACGGTCGCGTTCGCCAGCTACTGCGCCTTCGCCGCCGCGTTCACCGTCGCGGCGCTCCGGAACGGCGGCGACATCCCGGTCGCCACGCTGCACGGCCTGATCGGGTCGCAGGGACGCGGCGCGCTGATGGCGCCGGCGATCGTCCTTGCCGCCTTCGGTGCGGCCGCCGGCGTCCCGCTCGCCATCATCCTCGCCGTCGACATCGTCCTCCTCCAGGCGCTGGCGCCGCTGCTGGTCGCCGCGGCCGGGGAGCGCGAGCGTCCCGCGATCGTCTTCCGGCGGATCGGCCTGCGGATCGCGCTCGATCCGATCGTGATCGCAGCCGTCGCCGGCGTCCTTTATGCGGCGACCGGCCTTGGTCTGCCGGCCGGCGTCGCGGATCTCCTCGGCCTGCTGGGCGGCATCGCCCCGGCGCTGGGGCTGCTGCTGGTCGGGTTGTCGCTGTCGAACCGGCGCACCATCGATATCCCCGAGGATTTCCTGCCGGCGCTGGCGGTGAAGCTCTTCGCCCACCCGATCATCGTCTACCTGCTGCTGGGCTGGGTAGGCGATTTCGCCGAGCCCTGGGTCTTCACGGCCGTGATGATCGCTGCGCTGCCGCCGGCGGCTCAGGCCGTGCCGGCCGCCGCGCGCAGCATCGGCAACCGCGCCGCGACGGCGGCCGATCTCGGGCTCATCGCATCCTTCGTGACGCTCGTCGCGCTCGGCGCGCTGCTCATAGCAGGGGTGGTGCCGGCCGATCCGTTCCCGTCGGCGTAGCGCTGCCCAACCCCTCACGCATCACCAGCCGCCGCAGCCACGTGATGCGGTCGAGCGCGAACAGCCCGAGGCCGCGCAGTCCCTGTGCCGGCAGAAGGCTGCTGAGGAGCGACCGGTTGAGGAGCTGCACGGCGGAGGCCCGCAGCTGCACAGCGCCGCGCCGCGCCGCGTCATAGCCGTCCGTGACCTCAGCGCCACCGGGATCGTCCGCGGCCGTTGCCAGATCCGCCAGCGCGCGGATGTCGCCGACCGTGAGGTTGAAGCCCTGCGCCGCGATGGGCGGGACGACATGCGCCGCCTCGCCGATGAGGACGACGCGGCGGCCGCCATAGCGTTCGGCCTGCGCCGCGGCGAGCGGGAAGACCTGCGCGGCGCCTTCCAGCGTCATCGCCCCGAGGATCGAGGAGGCCCGCGTCTCGACGGCTTCCGCCAGCGCCGGCGGCGGCAGCCCGGCCAGGCGCCGCGCTTCGTCCGGCTCGTTGACCCACACCAGCGCCGAGCGCTGTCCCAGCATCGGCACCAGCGTGAACGGCCCATGCTCGGTGTGGAACTCCGTGGAGATATCGTCATGCGGGCGCGCATGCGCGAAATCCCCGACCAGCGCCGCCTGCGGCAGGTCGCGGCGCTCGAACCCGATCCCGGCGAAGCCGCGCGTGGCCGAGCCGCGCCCGTCGGCCGCGACGACCAGCCGCGCCGCGACCTCCTCGCCCGAGGCAGCGACGAGGGCAACGGTATCGTCGCGGCGATAGGCGAGGCGCTCGACTGGCGCCGCGATCCGCCGGATCGGCGCCGCGGCGACGGCGGCGTCCATCGCACCGAGGAGGGAGCGGTTGGCGATATTGTAGCCGAAGGCCTCCAGGCCGAGCTCGTCGGCGTGGAACAGGACCTCGGGCGCGCGGATCAGTCGCCGCGTGGCGTCGATGATGCGGATCGCGCGAAGCGGGGCCGCGACATCCGCCAGCGCCGGCCACAGGCCCGCTTCGCGCAGCGCCGCCACGGAATCGCCGAGAAGCGCCGTCGTCCGCTCGTCCGCCGGACGGGCCGGCGCGAAGAGCGCGACGGAGCGCCCCGCCCGGGCGAGAGTCAGCGCCGCGAGGAGCCCCGCCAGCCCGCCGCCAACGACCGCGATGTCGACGCAGTCAGGTGGTGGCGGCATTGCCGTGCGGAAGGGTGGAGCTGCGGCCGCGATTGGCGAGCGTCAGGCCGGCGCCCCACGATCCCGCCAGCATGGCGACGACGAAGAGCGCCACCTCGCCCGGCGCAAGGCCGAGATCGGCGATCGCCGGGCCCGGGCAGAGGCCGGCAAGGCCCCAGCCAATGCCGAACACCGCCGAGCCGATCACCAGCGGCGAATCCACCTTCGGCTTCGGCGCCGGCGCGAACGCCGCACCGACCCATGGCTTCGGCAACGGCCGCGCAAGCCGGTACATCGCGATGGTGACGAGGAGCCCGACGCCCATCACGAAGGCGAGGCTGGGATCCCAGGTCCCGTCGGCGATCGTCGCGACGTCGAGGAAGGCCTTCACCTTCTGTGGATCGGTCATCTGCGCGATGGCAAGGCCGATGCCGAAGATGAGCCCGGCGGCGCCGGCGGTGACGAGGCTGAGCGTGGAGTTGCGGGTCACAGCACGTGCCTCACGACATAGACGGTGACGATGGCGGTCGCCATGAAGGTGAGAACCGCCACCAGCGAGCGTACCGAGAACCGGGCAAGGCCGCAGATGCCGTGGCCGGAGGTGCAGCCGCCGCCGATCCGCGTCCCGGCTCCTACCAGGAGGCCAGCCGCGATTGCGACGAGCGGGCTGAGGCCGAGCTGCGGCGGAGCGTCGCTGATCTCGCTCAGCACCGCCGGCCCGATGCCAGCGCCTATGATCGCGCCGATCGGCAAGGCGACGAGAAAGACGAGGCGCCAGGCGAGATCGCCCGGGCGAAGCGGCATGACGCCGCCGAAGATGCCGGAAATGCCGGCGGTCCGGCCATTGGCGAGCCACAGCAGCCCGGCCGAAAGGCCGATCAGGGCGCCACCGATCGAGGCGGAAAGGGGAGTGAATTCGGTCATCGCAACAGGGTCCACGCGTCCGGTCTCGAACACCGCCGGCAAGCGTCCGGGCCTTCCGGGCGGTAAGCCGGCACCTATCTAGTGCTCTTGCCGGGTGTTCGAAGCCCGGTAATCTCCCACCGCTTGCGCCACAGGGAGAGGCGCAAATCCCTCGATTTTGGACCGCGTCATGGAATGGATTTCCGATCCGGCCATCTGGCTTAGCTTGGCCACGCTGACCGTCATGGAAATTATTCTCGGCATCGACAACATCGTGTTCATCTCGGTGATCACGTCGCGATTGCCGCCGGAGCTCGCCAAGCGGGCGCGCCAGATCGGCCTCGCGCTCGCGCTGGTCTTCCGGATCATCTTCCTGCTGCTGCTGAGCTGGATCATCGGCCTGACCGAGACCGTCTTCTCGCTCGGCCTCACCGGCCCGATCGGGGAGGACGGGCACCCGTCCTTCGAGACGGACTTCTCCTGGCGCGACATCATCCTCGGCGCCGGCGGCCTCTTCCTCCTCTACAAGGCGACCACCGAGATCCACAAAGGCGTCGAGGGCGAGGAGGAGCACGCGCTGATCTCCGGCCCGCAGCGCGCCTTTGGCGCGGTGATAGCGCAGATCATCGTCATCGACCTCGTCTTCTCGATCGACTCGATCATCACCGCGGTCGGCATGGCGGAAGTGGTCGGCGTCATGATCGCGGCGGTCGTCATCGCGATGATCGTGATGTATCTCGCGTCCGGCGCGATCGCGGCGTTCATCCACCGCAACCCGACCACGAAGATGCTGGCGCTCGCCTTCCTCTTCATGATCGGCGCGGCGCTCGTCGCCGACGCGCTCGGCTTCCACATCCCGCGCGCCTATCTCTACACCGCGATGGCCTTCTCCGCGATCGTCGAGGTCCTCAACGTCCGCGCGCGCCGCAACCGCGAGCGCGCGAAGGCCGAGCTGCCGCCGCCCTCGTGAGCGCGCCCGCCACCACCCGCGCGATCCAGGCGCTCCGCCCCGGCGGGCCGGAGGTGCTGAGCTTCGGCGCGATCCCTCTCGGCCGGCCGGGGCCCGGCGAGGTCCTGGTCCGACACACCGCCATCGGCGTCAACTTCATCGACGTCTACCAGCGGGCCGGCCTCTATCCGATCGACACCCCCTTCGTGCCCGGCAATGAGGGCGCGGGCGTCGTCGAGGAGGTCGGCGAGGGCGTCACGTCGGTCCGGCCGGGCAACCGCGTCGCCACCGTCAACCTCCGCGGCACCTATGTGGAGCGCCGCGTCGCGCCGGAATCGTCGCTCGTCGCGATCCCCGACGGCGTCACCGACGAGGTGGCCGCCGCGGCGTTGCTGAAGGGCATGACGGCGGAGTACCTCCTTCGCCGCACCCATGCCGTCGGTCCGGGCACCACGATCCTCTTCCACGCCGCGGCCGGCGGGGTAGGGCTGATCGCCTGCCAATGGGCCGCGGCGCTGGGCGCGACGGTCATCGGCACCGTCGGATCGCAGGAGAAAGCCGCGCTCGCCCGCGCCAATGGCTGCCACCACGTCATCGACTACCGCACCGAGGATTTCGTCGCCCGCGTGAAGGACATCACCGGCGGCCGCGGCGTGGACGTTGCCTACGACTCCGTCGGCAAGGACACCTTCCCCGCGACGCTGGACACGCTGCGGCCGCGCGGCCTCTGGGTCAGCTTCGGCAATTCGTCCGGCCCGGTGCCGCCGTTCAGTCCGCTGATCCTCAGCCAGAAGGGCTCGCTCTTCATGACGCGGCCGACGCTCGGCCACTACACTGCGACCCGCGCCGAGCTCGAAGCCTCCGCCGCCGCGCTGTTCGACGTGATCCGCTCCGGCGCCGTCGCGGTCCATGTTGGGGGCCGCTTTGCGCTTGCCGATGCGGCCGACGCGCATCGCGCGCTCGAAGCGCGGCAGACCGCGGGTTCCACGATCCTCGTTCCCTGACCCCGGGAATCCCTTGAAAGCTGCGGCCCGCTAAGCCAAGGTGCAGCCGATCCAGCCGATGGTTTCGTGCCGAGGCGTCCCGGCAGGCCGGAGGCTTGCGGCCGTGCGCGGGGTCGTCCGGCCACGGCGGAGGCCGATCATGTTCTGCGTTGCCCCCAGTCGCCCCAGGGCGCGTCGCGCGCCCGGCCTTTCGGCTTCGCCGCCGGCCGCGTCGCGCGGACGCGGCTAGGCAGCGATGCGCGACGCCATCCGCTTCGTCCGCAACGGCCGTGTCATCGAGCTGTCCGACCTCCAGCCCGACGTGACGCTGCTCGACTATCTGCGCCTCATCGAGGGCGCGACCGGCACCAAGGAGGGCTGCGCGGACGGCTCCTGCGGCACCTGCACCGTGGCGGTCGGCCGGCCGGTAGAAGACGGCGTCGCCTATGCCCCGGCCGTCGCCTGCCGGACGCTGGTGGGCCAAGTCGACGCCGCCGAGATCGTCGCCATCGAGGACATCGCCGAGGATGACGGCACGCTCCATCCGGTGCAGGCGGCGCTCGTCGAGTCCCACGCCAGCCAGTGCGGTTTCTGCATCCCCGGCATGGCGATGTCGCTCTTCTGCCTCTACCACGCGACCACCGACCAGGTGGACCGGTCGGTCGCGGCGGACTGGATCGAAGGCAATCTCTGCCGCTGCAACGGCTACCGGCCGGTGATCGACGCCGCAATCCATGCGACGGCGGAGCCGCGCGGCGACCGGCATCTTCGCGCGCAGCCGGAAATGGCCGCGGCGCTCCGCGCACTGGCCGATGGCGACGACATCTTCCTCGGCGACCAGAAGCGCTTCCTCGCCGCCCCGGCGCGGCTGGAGACGCTGGTCGCGCTTCGCGGCAGCTACCCCGACGCCGCGCTTCTCGGCGGCGGACTCGGCCGCGGGCCGCTGCCCGACCAGCCGCGGATCATCGTCACCAACCGCGTCGCCGAGCTTCAAGCGGTGGAGGATGGCGACGAGGCGGTGGTTCTCGGCGCCGGCCTGTCGCTTGCCGCCGCGATGCCCTGGCTCGCCGGGATCGACCCCGACCTCGGCGCGACGGTGCTGCGCACCGGCGGCCGGCAATGGCGGCACGCCGCGACGCTGGCCGGCGCGATCGTCGCCGGCACGCAGGCCGGCGAGCTTCCCGCCGCGCTGCTGGCACTCGAGGCCCGCGTCACGCTGCGCAAGGGCCCGCAGGAGCGCACCGTGGCGGTCGAGAGCTTCTTCGCAGAGGACGGCCGCACCGGCCTCGAGCCGGGCGAAGTGATCGTCAGCATCACCATCCCGCGCATCCGTCCGGCGCAGGCCTTCCGCTGCTACCGCGTCGGCAAACGGTTCGACTTCGGGCCGGCGACGGTGGCCGGCGCGTTCCGCATCCAGACCGACGCCGACGGCAGGATCGACCAGGCCTTCGTCGCCTTCGGCGGGCTTGCCCCGGCGCCCCGCCGGGCGCGCGCGGCCGAGGCGGCGCTGATCGGCGCGCGGCCGCGCGACCGCGCGGCCTGGACCACGGCTTTCGCAGCGCTCCGCGACGAGTTCACCCTGGTCGGCAATTCGCGGGGCAGTGCGCGCTACCGCATCGAGACCGCGCAGGCGCTCCTCGGCAAGGCGATGATCGAGATCGGCGGCACGCCGGTCCGCCGCACCCGCCTTAGCGGATTCCGGGAGGCCGCGGCCGATGTCGCAGGCTGAGCCGCTCCTCCACAATGACCGGCTGCGCACCGTCCGCGCGCCGGCCGTGCACGACAGCGCCATCCGCCACGTCTCCGGGCAGGCGCTCTATGTCGACGACATCCCCGAGCCGCCCGGCACGCTCCATGTCGCCCCCGGCCTCGCGCCGGTCGCCGCGGGCAGGGTGACCGGGCTCGATCTCGCCGCCGCCGCCGCGGCGCCGGGCGTGGTCGCGGTCCTGACCGGCGACAACGTCCCCTCGGTGCGCGAGGAGGGGCCGTTCGGGGCGGGCGACGCCGTCGCCTTCCATGGCGACGTGCTCTTCGCTGTGGTGGCCCGCCATCGCGCCGCCGCGCGCCGGGCGGTGCGGCTGGCGCGCCTTTCGACCACCCCGGCCATGGCCATCATCGACGCGGAGGACGCCCTCGCCGCCGATTCCACGGTGGCGCCGAAGATCAGCGTCCATCGCGGCGACGCGGCGATGGAGATCCTTCGCTGCGACTGGCGCGTCACCGGGCAGTTCCGCTGCGGCGGCCAGGAGCATTTCGCGCTCGAGCCGCAATCGGCGCTCGCCGTGCCCGGCGAGGACCGCCACATCACGATCCATTGCGCCACCGAGGAGCCGGGCGCGGTGCGCCGCTCGGTGGCGGCGATGCTCGGCGTGTCGGAAGCGACGATCACCGTCGAAACCCGGCGGATCGGCGGCGGCTTCGGCGGCAAGGCCGGGCCCGCGACCCAATGGGCGCGCCTTGCCGCGCTCGCCGCGTGGCAGACCGGGCGGCCCTGCAAGGTGCGGCTCGAGCGGGACGAGGAGTTCCTCACCACCGGCAAGCGGATCGACTACCGCGCCGAGTACAATGCCGGCCTCGCCGAGCGCGGCAGGATCGCCGCGGCCGAGATGACGCTGGTCGCGCGGATGGGGCAGGGGCTCGACGGCGGCGGCGCGGCCGTCGAGCGCGCGCTGCTCCATGCCGACAACGCCTATTTCATCCCTGCGCTGCGGGTATCGGCGCAGCGCATGCGCACGCAGACCGTGCCCGCCGCGGCGTTTCGCGGCCTCGGCGGCCCGGAAGGCGCGCTCGTCACCGAGCGGCTGATGGACCACATCGCCCGCAGCCTCGGGCTCGACCCGCTCGACGTGCGCAAGGAGAACCTCTACGGCCCCGGCCGCGACACCACCCATTACGGCATGCAGCTCGACGAGGTGGTCCTGCCGACGCTGGTCGCCGAGCTGGAGCGCACCAGCGACTACCGCCGCCGCCGCATCGAGGTGCAGCGCTTCAACGAGACGAGCCCGATCCTCCGCAAGGGGCTGGCGCTGGTTCCGGCCAAATACGGCGTCGGCGCGCCCGACGCCAACCGCGCCACCGCGCTGGTCGAGCTCTGCCACGACGGATCGCTGCGGCTCAGCCTCGGCGGCGTCGAGGGCGGGCAGGGGCTCTCGATCAAGGCCGCGCAGATCGCGGCGGAGGAGTTCGGCCTCCCGCTCGACCGCCTCGTGATCGCGCCGACCAGCACCGCGGTCGCCGCCGGCGGCGCGTCGAGCGGCCTCGACAGCAACCTCTCCGCGGTGCTCACCGCCTGCAAGGCGATCAAGGATCGGCTCTACGACTTCGCCGAGGAGGTCCTCAAGGTCGATCGCGAGCGGATCGAGTTCCGCGACGAGGAGGTCCTCCTCGGCAGCCGCCCGATGGCGTTCGCCGCCTTCATCGAGAGTGCCGTGGCGCACCAGGTCTCGCTGACCGCGACCGGCGTCCATGCCGTACCCGAGATCGAGTGGGACATCGACAAGGGCCTCGGCCGGCCGTTCCACTATTTCGCCTATGGCGCGGCCTGCGCCGAGGTCACGATCGACATCATGACCGGTGAGCGGCGGATCGACCGCGTCGACATTCTGCAGGATGCCGGCCGCTCGGTGAACCCGGCGGTCGACCGCGGCCAGATCGAGGGCGGCTTCCTGATGGGCGTCGGCTGGCTGACCAGCGAGGAACTGGTCTGGGACTCCGCCGGCCGCCTGGTGACCCGCGACGGCGCGACCTATGCGGTGCCGCGCGCCGGCGACGTCCCCGCCGATTTCCGCGTCGAGCTCTTCCATTCCGGCGGCAACCGCGCCGAGACGCCCTACCGGTCCAAGGATGTCGGCGATGCGGCGGTGATGCTGGCGCTCTCCGTCTTCAGCGCGATCGGCGACGCGATCGGCAGCATCCACAAGGGCGGAGCGATGCCGCGCCTCAACGCGCCGGCGACGCCCGAAGCCATCATGCGCGCGGTGCGCTCGCTCGGCGACGGCGCCTGAGGCCCCCCGGTGCGCACTTGCCCCGGCGCGCCGGACGGCGCATCTGTGCGTCACGGACGGGTGGCCGAGTGGTTGAAGGCAGCGGTCTTGAAAACCGCCAGGCGGGCAACCGTCTCGTGGGTTCGAATCCCACCTCGTCCGCCACTCTGTTCGACGAGGCCGCAAGGCTAGGGCTAATGGAAGCCGCCGAGAAGTCTAAACCGTCGGTTCGCAAACGCGCCGACGCTATCAAAGCCTTCCGCTGCAAGAATCTGATCGCTGTCCTCGAGTGCCCTACCGATTTGAAGAATATTGGAACGGTGATCCGCAACGCGAATGCGTTGGGAGTCGAGAAGGTGTATGTTGTTGACCCGCGCCGATCCCTCCCCGACGATTGGCAAGAGCTGCGTGAGCGGAAGTCCGTTTCCAAGACTTCAGTCTCAGCTGTGAAATGGACCTTTGTTAAACGATTTGACAGCACCGATGAATGCTTTGATCATCTTGAAGGTAAGAACTTCAGGTCGATCGTCACCTCACCCCATGTGAAGGGAAAGACAAGCATCTTTCTTCACGAGGGCGATTATACACTCCACCACAAGCTCGCAGTCTGGTTTGGCAGTGAAGCTGTCGGGATTAGCGACCGCGCAGTCGAGCGAAGCGACATGTGCGTTTGTATTCCGATGTTCGGCATGATCGAAAGCTTGAACCTCGGAACGAGCTCAGGAATCGTTTTGTACGAGATCACAAAGCAAAGACGTGAATACCAAAGCAAATATCGTCGGCGCGACCGTCGAGGCAAACGCGACATCCCTCTGCCCACCGTCATAACCGATCTTGGCTAGGCCCATGGACGGGCGTACTAACATATTGATAATACTAGTATATATCTGCTGGGAACCATCACACAACTCGTAGGCGAAGGGGCCGCGCGGGCTACCGCAGCTACCCGTCCGGCAGGGTCTCGATCGCGACAAGATCGAGTGGCTCGGCGAAGCCGCGCAGCGGCGTGGCGCCCAGCGGGGTGGCGGTGACGGCCGGCAGGCGCGCGGCGAAGTCTTGCGTGGCGAGGATCTGGCCGTCCGCAGCGCGGGCGCAAAGCCGGGCCGCGAGGTTGGTCACCGGCCCGATCGCCGCATAGTCGAACCGCCGGTGAAAGCCGACCGGGCCGACCGTCGCTTCCCCCGCGGCGATGTGAGGACGGTCACACCCCAGAATGATTTGCCGCCCGCCGAGCGCATCATGGCCCGCGTGCAGCGCGAAAGGGCGCGAGCGAGGCGATGTAGGCTGAAGCAAACAGAAAACGATAGGACGGCAGACCCCCGTCCGCCAGCTTGCCGACCGATACATCGCGGCGGCCGCATGGCTGACCCGCGGCGGCGGGCTTTCCCGCCGATGCTGCCGTGCTAGAGGTGCGCGCGCCCACTGAGAGCCGGGGAAAGCGCGCATGGCTGACACCTCTTTCGACCTGATCGTGATCGGCGCCGGGCCGGGCGGCTATGTCGCGGCAATCCGCGCCGCGCAGCTCGGGCTCAAGACAGCGGTGGTCGACCGCGCGCATCTCGGCGGCATCTGCCTCAACTGGGGCTGCATCCCGACCAAGGCGCTGCTGCGCTCGGCAGAGATTTACGACCACATGCAGCATGCTGGAGCCTACGGGCTCTCGGCGGAGGGCGTCGGCTTCGACCTCGAGGCCGTGGTCAAGCGCTCGCGTGGCGTCGCCGGGCAGCTGTCGCGGGGCGTCGACGGCCTCCTGAAGAAGAACAAGGTCACCGTGATCTGGGGCGAGGCGAAGCTGACGGCGCCGGGAAAGATCAGCGTGACGGCGGCGGAGAACGGGCCGCGCGGCGCGCTGGGCGGCGGCGACTACGCCGCGAAGCACATCATCATCGCCACCGGGGCGCGGCCGCGGGTGCTGCCCGGAATCGAGCCGGACGGCGCGTTGATCTGGACCTATTTCGATGCGATGGTGCCGAAGGTCATGCCGAAATCGCTCGTCGTTATGGGCTCCGGTGCGATCGGGGTCGAGTTCGCTTCGTTCTACCGCACGATGGGCGCCGAGGTGACGCTGGTCGAGGTGCTGCCGCAGATCCTCCCGGTCGAGGACGAGGAGATCGCCGCCCATGCCCGCAAGCGCTTCGAGAAGCAGGGCATCCGCATCCTCACCGGCGCGAAGGTGGCCAAGGTCGAGAAGGGGACGGATTCCATCACCGCCACCATCGACCTCGGCGGCGGCAAGACCGAGTCGATCACCGCCGACCGCCTGATCTCGGCCGTCGGCGTCGTCGGCAATATCGAGAATCTCGGCCTGGAGGCGCTCGGCGTGAAGACCGACCGCGGCATCGTCGTCGCCGACGGGCTCGGCCGCACCAATGTCCCCGGCATCTACGCGATCGGCGACGTCGCCGGCCCGCCAATGCTGGCGCACAAGGCCGAGCATGAGGGCGTGGTCTGCGTCGAGGCGATCGCCGGCGGCCATCCGCACCCGATCGACAAGGCGAAGATCCCCGGCTGCACCTATTGCAACCCGCAGATCGCCTCGGTCGGCCTCACCGAGGCGAAGGCGAAGGAGGGCGGGCGCGAGATCAGGGTCGGCCGCTTCCCCTTCATCGGCAACGGCAAGGCGATCGCCCTCGGCGAGCCCGAGGGCCTGGTGAAGACGATCTTCGACGCGAAGACCGGCCAGCTCCTCGGCGCTCATCTCGTCGGCGCCGAGGTGACCGAGCTGATCCAGGGCTTCGTCATCGCGATGAACCTCGAGACCACCGAGGAAGAGCTGATCCACGCCGTCTTCCCGCACCCGACGCTGTCGGAAACCATGCATGAGAGCGTCCTCAACGCCTACGGGCGCGCAATCCACATCTGACAATTCCCCGCTCGCTGGGATTGAACCCTCCCCTCGTGGGAGGGTCGAAAGCCAAAGGCTTTCGGGGAGGGGGCGCGGCCGTGCCCCCCTCGCGAAGCGAGCTTCGACCGCCCCCTAGTGGGGCGGTTCAAGGATGAATTGAGCAAAGCTTTGGACAGCGTCGCTGGCGGGATACCATGCATCCGCGGACGACTGAGTCCGCATCAAGGGGATCGGGCCATGAGCAATGAAACCGTCCGCAATGTCCTCGTCTGGGTCGTTCTGGGCATTCTCGCCGGCTGGATCGCCAGCCTCATCGTCGGCGGCGCCAGCGGCCTTGTCGGCTTCCTGATCGCGGGCCTCGTCGGCTCGGTGGTCGGCGGCTTTCTCGCCCGCCAGTTCAACATCCGGCTCAATCTCGGCAGCGCCTTCGTCGAGCAGATCATCATCTCGGTCATCGGCGCGATCGTGGTGCTGATCGTGTGGCAGATCATCACCTAGCCTTGCGTTTCCGCGGGTTCCGCCATGCCTTGACGCTCGGTGGCGCATCCGCCAAGTGACAGCGATGGTCACCATCCTCGACAGGACCGAGGTCGCGCGGCCGCGCCACCCGGAGAAGGTCGCGCGGCCGGAGACGCCGCGCATCCCAAAGCCGGACTGGATCCGCGTCAGGGCGCCGGGCTCGCCGGTCTATCGCGAAACGCGCGACATCGTCCGCCGGAACGGCCTCGTCACGGTCTGCGAGGAGGCGGCGTGCCCGAATATCGGGGAGTGCTGGTCGCAGAAGCACGCGACCTTCATGATCCTCGGCGACACCTGCACCCGCGCCTGCGCCTTCTGCAATGTCCGCACCGGGCTGCCCGGCCCGGTCGAGGCCGATGAGCCGGAGCGGACAGCCGACGCCGTCGCCAAGCTCGGCCTCTCCCACGTCGTCATCACTTCGGTCGACCGCGATGATCTGGATGATGGCGGCGCGGCGCATTTCGCGGCGGTGATCCGGGCGATCCGCCGCACGAGCCCGGCCACCACGATCGAGGTGCTGACGCCGGACTTCCTGCGGAAGGACGGCGCGCTGGAGCTGGTGATCGAGGCGGCGCCCGACGTCTTCAACCACAATCTCGAGACCGTGCCGTCGCACTACCTCACGGTCCGTCCGGGCGCGCGCTACTTCCACTCGCTCCGCCTGCTGCAGCGCGCCAAGGAGCTGTCGCCCGCGATTTTCACCAAGTCCGGCATCATGGTCGGGCTTGGCGAGGAGCGGACGGAGGTGCTGCAGCTGATGGACGACCTCCGCTCGGCCGACGTCGATTTCCTCACCATCGGCCAGTACCTCCAGCCGACGCGGAAGCATCACCCGGTGATGCGCTTCGTGACGCCGGAGGAGTTCGCGTCCTACGCCGCGATCGCGCGCGCCAAGGGCTTCGCGATGGTGTCGGCGAGCCCGCTCACCCGTTCGTCGCACCATGCCGGCGAGGACTTCGCCCGGCTGAAGGCGGCGCGGGCCGCGATGCGCTAGACGCCGCGTGCCGTCCTTCTCGACGACGCGGACGGTCGCGCATCCCGCCAGCGACATGTTCGACCTCGTCGCCGATGTCGAGCGCTACCCGGAATTCGTGCCGCTCTGCACCGCGCTCGCGGTGCGGTCGCGCGAGGCGACGCCCGAGGGCGAGCTGATCCTCGCGCGGATGACGGTCGCCTACGGGCCGATGAGCGAATCCTACACCAGCCGCGTCCGGCTCGACCGCGACCGGCTGGCGATCGCCACCACCGCGATCGACGGCCCGTTCCGCAAGCTGGAGAACAACTGGCTCTTCGAGCCGCTCGACGAGGACGAATGCACCGTCCATTTCGCGCTCACCTACGAGCTCCGTTCCTTCGCGCTGGGGCTGGTGGTGGGAACGCTGTTCGACCGCGCCTTCCGTCGCTTCGCCGACGCGTTCGTGAAGCGCGCCGACGCACTCTACGGGAAGGGCGCGTAGTCTCCGCTCACGAAGGCCGTCCTTCGAGGCCCGGCTTCGCCGGGCACCTCAGGACGAGGCCGAGTTCCAATCCACTGACCTCATCCTGAGGTGCGAGCGCAGCGAGCCTCGAAGGATGGCCCCAGCGTCCGCCGGGACCAGGATGGCTCACCCCGACGCCGCCATTTCCATCAGCAGCAGCAGGGCCTGGCGGGTGGCCGCGTGGCGGATGGTGTCGCGGCCGAGGTCTTCGAAGATGTGGACCATGTGGCGGGTCGGCGCGCCCTTTCGCGCCGTTGCGAAATGGACGAGGCCGACGGGCTTTTCCGGCGTTCCCCCGCCCGGCCCGGCGATGCCGGTGATGGCGACCGCGATGTCGACCGGCGCGTGGGCGAGGGCGCCTTCGGCCATGGCGATGGCGACGGGCTCGCTCACCGCGCCGTGCTCGGCGATGAGCGCTGCCGGCACGCCGAGCATCTCCATCTTCGCCTCGTTGGCGTAGGTGACGAAGCCGCGGTCGAACACCGCGGACGCGTCGTTGATGCCGGTGATCGCCGCGGCGACGAG
The DNA here is from genome assembly GCA_026126025.1 of Bauldia sp. Taxonomy (GTDB): domain Bacteria; phylum Pseudomonadota; class Alphaproteobacteria; order Rhizobiales; family Kaistiaceae; genus JADLGL01. The sequence continues at coordinate 76,323 of JAHCJZ010000005.1, forward strand.
GCCGCCGGTGCAGGATTCGGCGGTGGCGATGCGGAGGCCGGCCGCCTGGCAGCGGCGCACCAGCGCCTCCGCCTCGGCGCGCAGGTCGGAAAGATCAGGCATGGCTCCCCTTCGGCAGGCGGATCGTGGCAGTCGCGATCGCCGCGATGCCTTCTCCACGGCCGAGGAAACCCAGACGCTCACTGGTGGTTGCCTTGACCGCGACGCGGCCGGTGTCGATGCCGCAGATCTCGGCGATGCGCGCCCGCATGGCGTCGCGGTGCGGGCCGATCTTCGGCGCCTCGGCCACGATGGCGAGGTCGAGATGGACGATCGCGCCGCCGCGAGTGAGTACGCGCTCCACCGCGAAGGCAAGAAAGCGGCTCGACGCCGCGCCCCGCCATTCCGGATCGCTCGGCGGGAAATGGACCCCGATGTCGCCGTCGGCGATCGCGCCGAGAAGGGCGTCGGTGAGCGCGTGGAGAGCGACGTCGGCGTCGGAATGGCCGACCAGCGCGCCGTCATGAGGGATGGCGACGCCGCCCAGCGTCACCGCGGTTCCCGGACCGAGCGCGTGCACGTCATAGCCGGTGCCGACCCGCGTTTCTCCTGCAGACTCCATGCGTTCCTCCGCGGCGGCGATGTCCTCGGCCGTCGTCAGCTTGATGTTGGCCGCGTCGCCGGCGACGAGCCGCACGGCGAGACCGGCGGCCTCGGCGACGGCCGCGTCGTCGGTCAGCGCCTGGCCGCGCGCCGCCTCATGCGCCTGCCTGATCGGCTCGAAGTGGAAGCCCTGCGGGGTCTGGGCGCCGAACAGCCCGTCGCGCGGCACGGTTTCCGTGACCGCGCCGTCCGCCGCACCGCGCTTCAGCGTATCGGCGACGGGTATGGCGGGGAGGGCGCCGGGCACGTCGTCGAGGGCGGCAATGACGCGGTCGATCACCGCCGCGGTGACGAAGGGGCGCGCCGCGTCGTGGATCAGGACGAGATCGGGTTTCCCGGCGGCGAGGCCGGCGAGGCCGAGGCGGACGCTCTCCTGCCGGGTGTCGCCGCCGGCGACGGGTTCCGTGAGCCGGGCGTGCGCGGTCGTGGCGGCGTCGTAGAGCGCGCGATCGTCGGGGTGGATCACGACAGCCACCTGTGCGACCTGCGGGTGGTCAAGAAATGGTCGCAGCGACCGGGACAGGATGCTCTGGCCCGCCAGCGGGCGGTATTGCTTCGGCACCTCGCCGCCGGCGCGCATGCCGCGCCCGGCGGCAACGATCAGGGCGGCGACCTTGGGCTGGGCGGGGTTCGACATGCGGCTGACGGGAATAGCACCCTTCCTGCCCCGTCAACGCTTTTTCGCTTGCGGCGCGGCAGCTGCTGGTTAAGATGTAGGCAAACAGTGTGATGCCTAAATGATAACCAATCCTGCCGCCTCGGATGCCGGCCTCCTCGCCCGGCCCCTCCGGATCGGCGATATCCAAATCCCCAACCGCGTGTTGCTGGCCCCGATGTCGGGGGTCAGCGACCGGCCTTTCCGCACGATTGCACACAAGGCCGGGGCCGGGCTCGTCGTCTCCGAGATGGTCGCGAGCGAGCTGTTCGTGCGCGGCGACGCCGAGGCGCGGCTGCGGTCGGAATCGGTTGGCGCCGGCATCCACGTCGTCCAGCTCGCCGGCCGCGAGGCGCGGTGGATGGCCGAGGCGGCGCAGGCGGCCGAGGAGGCCGGCGCCGCGATCATCGACATCAATATGGGCTGCCCGGCCAGGAAGGTGACCTCGGGTGCCTGCGGCTCGGCGCTGATGCGCGACCTCGACCATGCGCTGAGGCTGATCGAGGCGACGGTCGCGGCGACGTCGCGCCCGGTGACGCTCAAGATGCGGCTCGGCTGGGACGCGGCCTCGGTCAACGCGCCGGAGCTCGCGCGACGCGCGGAGGCCGCCGGCGTGCGGATGGTGACCGTGCATGGCCGCACGCGGAGCCAGTTCTATGACGGCGCTGCCGACTGGGATGCCGTCGCTGCGGTGAAAGCGGCCATCTCCGTGCCCCTCATCGTCAATGGCGACATCGTCGATCTCGCCACGGCGGCCGAGGCGATCCGCCGCTCCGGCGCCGACGGCGTCATGGTCGGCCGCGGGGCGTATGGCCGCCCGGGCCTGCCCGGCACGATCGCGCGCGAAGCGGCCGGGGAGGGGGCGGCGCGGCCCACACCCGCCGAGATCGCGGAAGAGGCGGCCGCGCACTACGAAGCGATCCTGGCGCATTACGGCGTCGCCGTAGGCCTCAAGGCGGCGCGGAAGCACCTCGGCTGGTACCTGCAACGCATGGCCGAGGCCGGCGCCGCCGGAGCCGACGCGTTCCGCGGCCCGCTCCAGACCGCCAACGATCCTGCCGTCGTGCTCGCCCTCCTGGGCGAGGCCGCGTCGGCCGGCCGGAAGCTCGCGGCATGAGCGGCATCCGGCGGGCCGGCGGCCGGGACAGCGCCGCGGCGGAAGGCGCCGCGATGCTGCTCGACGCCCTGCCGCATCCGGTGGTGCTCGTCGGCGGCAGCGACCGCATCACCGAGGCGAACACGGCGGCCGAGACGTTCTTCGACGCCTCGGCGGCCGTCCTTCGCCGCTATCCGCTGGCGCGCTTCGTCCCGTTCGGCAGCCCGCTGCTGGCGCTGATCGAGCAGGTGCGCGAGCGCGGCGCGCCGGTCAGCGAGTACCGCGTCGACATCGGCACGCCGCGGACCGGCGGCGAGCGCATCGTCGACATCTACGCGTCCCCCGAGCCCGATGGCGAGGGCGTCGTCCTGATGCTCCAGGAGCGGACGATGGCCGAGAAGATCGACCGCCAGCTCACCCATCGTGGCGCCGCGCGCACCGTCACCGGCCTCGCGGCGATGCTGGCGCATGAGATCAAGAACCCGCTCTCGGGCATCCGCGGTGCCGCGCAGCTTCTGGAGTCCTCGGTCGAGGACACCGACCGGGCGCTCACCCGCCTGATCTGCGACGAGGCCGACCGCATCGTGAAGCTGGTCGATCGGATGGAGGTGTTCTCCGACGAGCGCCCGCTGGAGCGCGAGCCGGTGAACATCCACGTCGTGCTGGAGCATGTGAAGCGGCTGGCGCAGTCGGGCTTCGCGCGCAACATCGCGTTCTTCGAGGAATACGACCCGTCGCTGCCGGCGGTCTACGCCAATCGCGACCAGCTGGTGCAGGTGTTCCTCAACCTCGTGAAGAACGCAGCGGAAGCGCTGGGCGACCGCGGCGACGGGGAGATCTTCCTCACCACCGCCTTCCGGCCCGGCATGCGGCTGTCGGTGAAGGGCAGCTCCGACCGGGTGACGCTGCCGCTCGAATTCTGCGTGCGCGACAACGGGCCGGGCGTTCCGTCCGACATGACGGCCCATCTGTTCGACCCGTTCGTCACCACGAAACCCAACGGAACTGGCCTTGGACTTGCTTTGGTTGCCAAAATCATCGGCAACCATGGCGGCGTGATCGAGTGCGACTCGCAGCCGGGGCGAACCATCTTCCGCATCCTTATGCCGGCCTTCGCCGGTCCGGACGGCAAGATCGAGGAGGCGTGACCATGGCGCTCGGCACGATCGTCGTCGCCGACGACGATGCAGCCATAAGGACGGTCCTCAACCAGGCGCTCTCCCGCGCCGGCTACGAGGTGCGTCTCACGTCGAACGCGGCGACGCTCTGGCGCTGGGTCAGCCGGGGCGACGGCGACCTCGTCATCACCGACGTGGTGATGCCGGACGAGAACGCCTTCGACCTCCTGCCGCGGATCAAGCGCGCGCGCCCGGACCTGCCGATCATCGTCATGAGCGCGCAGAACACCTTCATGACCGCGATCCGGGCCTCCGAGCGCGGCGCGTACGACTACCTGCCGAAGCCCTTCGACCTGAAGGAGCTGATCGCGATCGTCGGCCGGGCGCTGTCGGAGCCCAAGACGCGCCGCCTCTCCGCCGAGCCGGATCTCAACGACAACATCCCGCTCGTCGGCCGGTCGCCGGCGATGCAGGAGATCTACCGCATCCTCGCCCGGCTGATGCAGACCGACCTCACGGTGATGATCGCGGGCGAGTCCGGCACCGGCAAAGAGCTCGTCGCCCGCGCGCTCCACGATTACGGCAAGCGGCGGAACGGCGCCTTCGTCGCCATCAACATGGCGGCGATCCCGCGCGACCTCATCGAGGCGGAGCTTTTCGGCCACGAGAAGGGCGCCTTCACCGGCGCTGCGGCCCGGAGCGCCGGCCGCTTCGAGCAGGCCGACGGCGGCACGCTCTTCCTCGACGAGATCGGCGACATGCCGATGGAGGCGCAGACCCGGCTGCTGCGCGTCCTCCAGCAGGGCGAATACACCACCGTCGGCGGGCGGACGCCGATCAAGACGGACGTCCGCATCATCGCGGCGACCAACAAGGATCTGCGCATCCTCATCAACCAGGGCCTCTTCCGCGAGGACCTGTTCTACCGCCTCAACGTGGTGCCGATCCGGCTGCCGGCGCTCCGCGAGCGCACCGAGGACATTCCGGACCTCGTCCGTCACTTCTTCGCCCTCGCGGAGAAGGAGGGTCTGCCCGCCAAACAGATCGAGACCGCGGCGGTCGATCGCCTCCGCCACTATCGCTGGCCGGGCAATGTCCGCGAGCTGGAGAATCTCATCCGCCGGCTCGCCGCGCTCTATCCGCAGGAGACGATCACCGAGGCGATCGTCGAGGCCGAGCTCGACCAGCCGGCCGTTCTCCCGGCGCAGGCCGACGCCGCCGACGAGGAGAGCCTCGGCCGTTCGGTCGAACGGCATCTCTCGGACTATTTCTCGGGATTCGGCGAGAACCTGCCGCCGCCCGGCCTCTACCACCGCATCCTGCGCGAGGTGGAATACCCGCTGATCAGCGCCGCCCTTGCGGCGACCCGCGGCAACCAGATCCGCGCCGCCGAGCTCCTCGGCGTCAACCGCAACACCCTGCGCAAGAAAATCCGCGACCTCGACATCCAGGTGATCCGCAGCGGGCGGTAGGCCCGCTGCGCGCCGCCGGTCTTGTCCCCCGCGCAGCGAAGTTTGTTGCGCGAAGGCCACAATGCTGTTGCAATCGGGCGGTCTAAGCCACCGGCGGCATCGAGGCACGACAGCACGTGGCAAGTATCGCGGATACGCAGCCGGACGGTCTGGTGGCCGGGCCGGCGAAGACGGGTGAAACGCCTGCTGACACCGGACGCTGGGTCCGCATCATCGGCTACACCGCGGCCGGCTTCGCGATCGCCGGTGTCTGCGTCAGCTTCCTCGTCCTTCTCGGCCTCACGCCGATCGATCCGACGCCCGAGGTCAACAGCTGGGCGCTGATCGTCAACGGCGCGGTCCTCATCGTGCTGATCGGCGCGCTGGCGTGGGAGCTGTCGCGGCTGATCCAGGCGCGCCGGCGCGGCCAGGCCGCCGCCCGCCTTCACGGCCGGATCATCGCTCTCTTCAGCGCCGTCGCCGTCACGCCGGCGATCCTGGTGGCGGTGGTCGCCAGCATCACGCTCGACCGCGGGCTCGACAACTGGTTCTCCAACACGATGCAGGAGACCGTGAACAGCTCGGTCGCCCTGGCCGACGAGTATGTCGACGTCATCAGCGCCCAGCTGATGAGCGACGTGTCGCAGATGGCGGCGACCCTCGAGAACCGGTCGCCCTTCGAGGCCGATCTTTCCGGCGCCTATTTCGCGCAGGTCACCGAGAGCTTCGGCTTCCGCTCCGCCGTGCTGATGGACGCCGACGGCAACACCCAGCGCGAGGCGGTCGCTCCCGGCGCGAGCTATCCGCAGGTGCCGGAGATCGCGCTCGCCAATGCCGTGGCCGATCCCGCGGTGCGCCAACTGATCCGCCCGGGGCAGGGGCCCGAAAGCATCAACCTCATCGGCGCGATCGTGACGGTGCCCAACGTCCCCGGCGGCTATCTCTATGTCGTGCGGGAGTTTGACATGGCGGCGGCGCAGAACCTCCTCGCCGCCCGGTCGAATGCGGCGGCCTATGCCGCCAACCTGGAGAACCGCAACGTCACCCAGATGGCGTGGGGCGTCCTCTTCTTCGGCGTCTCGATCGTCGTGCTGGTGGTCGCCGTGTGGTTCGGCCTCGGCGTCGCCAACCGCATCGTCTCGCCGATCCGCCGCCTCATCGGTGCCGCGAACCGGGTCGCGGCGGGCGACCTTCGCGGCCAGGTCGCGGTGCGCCGCTCGGACGGCGACATCGGCACGCTCGGCGAGAGCTTCAACCGCATGACCGCGCAGCTCCTGACGCAGCGCGAGGAGCTGATAGGCGCGAGCGAGCAGATCGACAGCCGCCGGCGCTTCATCGAGGCCGTGCTGTCGGGCGTCACCGCGGGCGTCCTCGGCGTCGACCGCGAGGCGCGGGTGACCATCCTCAACCGCACCGCGCTCCGCCTTCTCCACGCCTCGCCCGATTCCGCGCTCGGCGCGCCGGTGGTCGACCTCGTTCCCGAACTGCTGCCGCTGATGACGACAGTGCTGGCCGAGGATCGCCGGGAATACAGCGACCAGGTCACGCTGACCCGCGCCGGGCGGCCGCGGACCGTCAATGTGCGCGTCACGACCGAGAGCACGGCGACCGAGAACCATGGCTACGTCATCACCATGGACGACATCACCGACCTCGTGGCGGCGCAGCGCACCTCGGCCTGGGCGGACGTGGCGCGCCGCATCGCGCATGAGATCAAGAACCCGCTGACGCCGATCCAGCTGTCGGCCGAGCGCCTCCGCCGCAAGTTCGGCAAGACGATCGTCGACGACCGCGCCGTGTTCGATCAATGCACCGAGACGATCATCCGCCAGGTCGGCGACATCGGGCGGATGGTCGACGAGTTCTCCGCCTTCGCCCGCATGCCGAAGCCGGCGCTGGAGGAGCGCGACCTTCGCGATTCCGTCCGTGAGGCGACCTTCCTGATGCAGGTCGGCAATCCGGAGATCGACATCGTTCTCGACCTCCCCGACGAACCTATGCCGGGGCGGTTCGATTCCCGCCTCCTGACCCAGGCGGTGACCAATCTGATCAAGAACGGCTCGGAGGCGATCGTCGGCCTGACCGGCCCCGCCGAGAAGGGGCGGATCGAGGTGTCGGCCTTCCGGTCCGAGGACTGCTATGTGGTGGCGGTCACCGACAACGGGATCGGGCTGCCGAAGGAGGATCGCCACCGGCTGCTCGAGCCCTACATGACCACCCGGGAAAAGGGGACCGGTCTCGGCCTTGCCATCGTGCGAAAGATCGCGGAGGACCATGCCGGCAAGATCGAGCTTCTCGACGCGCCGGCGGTGGCGACCGGCGGGCATGGCGCGACGGTGCGGCTGGTGTTCCCGGTGAGCGGCGTGGCGCCGGGGGCGGCCAATGGGGCGGCGAAGGAAAGGACCGAGCCGAGCGCGCTCGGGACGGCGGCAGAGTAGAGGCGGATGGCGTACGACATTCTCATCGTGGATGACGAGGCCGACATCCGCGAGCTCGTGTCCGGCATTCTGGACGACGAAGGCTATGGCACCCGCGTTGCAGCGGATTCCGACGGCGCGCTGGCCGAGGTCGCCAAGCGCCGGCCGTCGCTCGTTTTCCTCGACATCTGGCTGCAGGGCAGCCGGCTCGACGGCCTTGCCGTGCTCGACGAGATCCACAACACCTATCCCGAGGTGCCGGTGATCATCATCTCCGGCCACGGCAACATCGAAACCGCGGTTTCGGCGATCAAGCGCGGCGCCTACGATTACATCGAGAAGCCGTTCAAGGCGGACCGGCTGGTGCGCATCACCGAGATGGCGATCGACGCCTACAAGCTCCGCCGCGAGGTCCGCGACCTGCGTGAACGCGCCGGCGACACGCTCGGCCTCGTCGGGAAATCCTCCGCAATCAACCAGCTCCGCCAGCTGATCGAGAAGGTCGCGCCCGCCAACAGCCGCATCCTCATCACCGGGCCGTCCGGCTCCGGCAAGGAGCTCGCGGCGCGCACCATCCATGCCTATTCGGCGCGCTCGGGCGGGCCGTTCGTGGTGGTCAACGCCGCCACGATCACGCCGGAGCGGATGGAGGAGGCGCTGTTCGGCACCGACACCAATGGCGCCGCGGCGCGGAAGGTCGGCGCGCTGGAGGAAGCCCATGGCGGCACGCTCTTCCTCGACGAAGTCGCCGACATGCCGCGCGAGACGCAGAACAAGATCCTCCGCGTCCTCGTCGAGCAGACCTTCCAGCGCGTCGGCGGCTCGCAGAAAGTCCAGGTCGACGTCCGGGTGATCTCCTCCACCGCGCGCGACCTGGAGCGCGAGATCGCGGAAGGCGCGTTCCGCGAGGACCTCTTCCACCGCCTCGCTGTGGTGCCGCTGCGGGTGCCTGCGCTGGCCGAGCGCCGCGACGACATCCCGGCGCTGGTCGACCATTTCCTTGAGCAGATCTCGCGGCAGACCGGGCTTCCGGTCCGCCGCGTCGCGGCGGACGCGATGGCGATCCTCCAGGCGCACAGCTGGCCCGGCAACATCCGGCAGCTGCGCAACAATGTGGAGCGCCTCCTGATCCTTGCCCGCGGCGAGGCGTCCGAGGAGATCACCGCGACCATGCTGCCGGCCGAGATCGGCGAGATGCTGCCGGTGACGCCGGGGCGGGCGGGGGCGGAGCACCTGATGTCGATGCCGCTGCGCGAAGCGCGCGAAATCTTCGAGCGCGAATATCTTGCAGCGCAGGTCGCGCGCTTCGGCGGGAACATCTCGCGCACCGCCGAATTCGTCGGCATGGAGCGGTCGGCGCTCCACCGCAAACTGAAGTCGCTCGGCGTCTCCTGATCGGGGCTATCGAAGATGCGGGTGGTGATCTGTGGCGCCGGCCAGGTCGGCTATGGCATCGCCGAGCGCCTTGCCGCCGAGCAGAACGACGTGTCGGTCATCGACACCTCGCCGCAGCTGATCCAGGCGATCCGCAACAATCTCGACGTGCGCGGCATGGTCGGCCATGGCGCCCATCCCGACGTGCTGGCGCAGGCCGGCGCGGAGGGCGCCGACATGATCATCGCCGTCACGCTGCATGACGAGGTGAACATGGTCGCCTGCCAGGTCGCCCATTCCCTCTTCAACGTGCCGACCAAGATCGCGCGCATTCGCGCCCAGAGCTACCGCGAGCCGCACTGGCGCGACCTCTACTCCAACGAGCACCTGCCGATCGACGTCATCATCTCGCCCGAGGTCGAGGTCGGCGAGATGGTGCTGCGCCGGCTGCAGCTTCCGGGCGCGTTCGACATCGTGCGCTTCGCCGACGAGAAGATCGCGGTGATCGGCGTCGAGTGCATGGACGACTGCCCGGTGATCGACACGCCGCTGGCGCAGCTGACCGAGCTTTTCCCAGACCTCGAAGCGGTGGTGGTCGGCGTGGTGCGGGAGGGCGCGCTGTTCGTGCCGCGCTCGGCGGATTCCCTCAATGCCGGCGACCAGGTCTATGTCGTGGTCAACACCGACCAGCTGCGGCGCACCCTCGGCGTCTTCGGCCATGAGGAGCAGGAGGCGACCCGCGTCGTCATCGCCGGCGGCGGCAATATCGGGCTCTACGTCGCGCGGCTCCTCGAAGGCCGCGCCGCCCGGACCCGGACCAAGCTGATCGAGATGAGCAAGCTGCGCGCCGGCGACATCGCCGACCAGCTGAAGCGGACCGTGGTGCTGAATGGCAGCGCCCTCGACCCCGACATCCTCCGCGAGGCCGACGTCGAGGATTCCGACACCGTCGTCGCGCTCACCAATGAGGACGAGATCAACATCCTCGCCTGCGTCATGGCGAAGAAGCTCGGCGCGCGGCGCACCATGGCGCTGGTCAACAACCGCACCTTCGCCGGCATGAAGAAGAATCTCGGCATCGACGCGGTGATCGACCCGCGCGGCGTGACCGTGTCTAAGGTGCTCCAGCATGTCCGCCGCGGCCGCATCCGCGCCGTCCACAGCGTGCAGAACGGCGAGGCCGAGGTCATCGAGGCCGAGGCGCTGGAGACCTCGCCGCTGGTCGGCAAGCCGCTCCGCGAGCTCGACCTGCCCGAGGGCATCCGCATCGGCGCGGTCTATCGCGACGGGAGGGTCGCAATGCCGAACGGCGACCTCCAGATCGCCGCTGGCGACCGCATCGTCATCTTCGCGACCGCAGAGCGCGTCCGACAGGTCGAGCAGATGTTCCGCGTCAGCCTCGAGTTCTTCTAGGGCGCGCGATGCATCGAGAAACCAACACAATTCATCGTGTTCGTGTCCCGGGCGCAGCGCAGCACGAAGTGATGCGCTGCAGAACCGGGACCTACGCGGCCGCCGTGTGGACCCCGGTTCTGCGGTGCAGGACTTCGTCCCGCACCGCGCCCGGGGAACGTGACGATGTGTGCTCTCTCGACGGCACCCTCTAACCGTGTCCCGGGTCGCCTACGTCAATGGCCGCTATGTGCCGCTGCGCGATGCGATGGTTCACGTTGAGGATCGCGGCTATCAGCTGTCGGACGGGGTCTACGACGTCAGCGAGGTGGTCGATGGCCGGCTGATCGACGAGGACCGGCACTGGGCGCGGCTGGCCTATTCGCTGGGCGAGCTGCGGATTCGGCCGCCGATGGCCGAAAGCGCGCTTCGCCTCGTGGTGCGCGAGCTGGTGCGGCGGAACCGCATCCGCCACGGCCTGGTCTATCTCCAGGTCACCCGCGGCCGCGCGCCGCGCAACCACGCCTTCCCGGCCGTGCCGGTGCCGCCGTCGCTGGTCATCACGGCGCGCCGCGCCGATCCGGCCGCGGCCGCCCGGGCCACGAGCGGAATCGCGGTGATCACGGTGCCCGAGACGCGCTGGGCGCGGGTCGACATCAAGACGATCGGCCTCCTGCCCAACGTCCTCGCCAAGCAGGCGGCGAAGGAAGCCGGCGCGGCCGAAGCCTGGTTCGTCGATGCGCACGGCATCGTGAACGAGGGCTCGTCGAGCAATGCCTGGATCGTGACGCGGGGAGGGGAGGTGGTGACGGCCCCGGTCACGGCACCGATCCTTCGCGGCGTGACGCGGATCGCGGTCATCGAGATCGCCGCCGCGCTGGGCATTCCGGTCGCCGAGCGGCGCTTCACGCTGGCAGAAGCGCACGATGCGCGCGAGGCGTTCATCACCTCGACGACGACTCATGTGGCGCCGGTGGTGGTGATCGACGGTGTTGCCGTCGGCGACGGCGCGCCCGGCCCGATCACGATCGCGCTTCGCGAGGCCTTCGCGCGCCGCATCGCCGGATAGGTCATGGCGCATGCCCGCCGTTTGGGCTACAGCTTGGGCGGCGGCTGAGACGGCCCATGCAATCGATGATCGGGAGCTGAATGGTTCCGAACCGTCCTCAAGTCACCACGCGCACAAGAACGTAGAGCGGCTCAAAGAGTTAATAAGATGGCGGACCGCAATCAAAATCTCCAAGACACCTTTCTCAACCATGTTCGGAAGCACAAGACTCCCCTGACGGTCTTTCTAGTCAACGGGGTCAAGCTTCAGGGTGTCGTGACCTGGTTTGACAATTTTTGCGTGCTGCTGCGGCGCGACGGTCATTCCCAGCTCGTCTACAAGCACGCGATTTCGACCGTGATGCCGGCGACGCCGCTGCAGCTGTTCGAAGCCGACGAGAGCGAAGAGAAGTCGTACTCTGACTGAACGCGAGCCTCCCGGGGGGACCGCAACGCCGCCGGCCGACGATGTCCGGCGCGGTGACCGCGCGCTCGTGCTCGTCCCGGTCCTGAAGGGGCAGGGGACGGCCGGGCGCCGCACGACCTCCGCCCGCGTCGAGGAGGCGGCGGGCCTCGCCGCCGCGATCGCGCTCGAGGTCGTGGACGCCTTCCACGTGCCGCTGCAGACGCCGCGGCCGGGGACGCTGTTCGGCGACGGCAAGGTGGCCGAGATCGGCGCGCGGGTGGCGGCGGAGGAGATCGCGCTGGTCGTGGTCGATCACCCGCTATCGCCGGTGCAGCAGCGCAATCTCGAAAAGGCGTGGAAAACCAAGGTCATCGACCGTACCGGCCTGATCCTGGAGATTTTCGGCGAGCGCGCCCAGACCAGCGAGGGCCGGCTCCAGGTCGAGCTGGCGCATCTCAACTACCAGAAGAGCCGGCTGGTGCGGTCATGGACCCACCTTGAGCGCCAGCGCGGCGGCTTCGGCTTCCTCGGCGGGCCGGGCGAAACCCAGATCGAGGCCGACCGCCGGCTGATCCAGGAGCGCATCGCCCGCATCGAGCGCGACCTCGAAAGCGCGGTGCAGCGTCGCCGCCTCCAGCGCGCCAACCGCAAGCGCGTGCCGCACCCGACGGTGGCGCTGGTCGGCTACACCAATGCCGGCAAGTCGACGCTGTTCAACCGACTGACGGCGGCGGACATCCGCGCCGAGGATCTCCTCTTCGCGACGCTCGATCCGACGCTGCGGCGCATCCGTCTGCCGCACGGCACGGTCGCGATCCTGTCGGACACGGTGGGGTTCATCTCGGACCTCCCGACGCATCTCGTCGCGGCCTTCCGCGCCACGCTGGAGGAGGTGGTCGAGGCCGATATCATCCTCCATGTCCGCGACATCGCGCATCCCGACCAGGCCCATCAGGCCGCCGACGTTGCCGAGGTGCTGTCGCAGCTCGGCGTCGACGCCCGCTCGCCCGACCGGGTCATCGAGGTGTGGAACAAGGTCGACCTGCTGGCCGGCCGGCCGGCGCCCGCGCAGGAACCGGGCGGACCGGAAACGATCATGGTCTCGGCGCTGACGGGCGAGGGGATCGCAACGCTCCTCGACGCCATCGAGCGGCTTCTCAACGCGGCGCGGAGCTCGTTCCGGCTCCGCCTTTCCGGGCCGTCGCTCGGCAATCTCCATGCGCTCTACCAGCTCGGCGAGGTGCTGGAACGGAGCGAGGCGCCGGACGGATCGGTGACGGTGACGGTGCGCGTCGGCGAGAAGTCGCTGAGCGCGTTCCACCGCGCCTTCCCGCAGGCGATCCCGGAGAGCCGGCCGAACGTCACCGCGGCGGAATAGCGTCGCGCTCGGCCGCTTTGGCGGCGTCCCAGGCGGCCTCCATCTCGTCCAGCGTCGCCTTCGCGATCGGTCGGCCGGCCGAGGCGAGGGCGCCTTCCACCGCGCGGAAGCGGCGCATGAATTTGGCATTGCTCCGCCGCAGCGCGCGCTCGGGATCGACCTTGAGGTGCCGCGCGAGGTTGGCCGCGGCGAACAGCACATCGCCGATCTCGTCCTCGATCCGGTCGGCGTCGCCACCCGAGTCGATCTCCGCGACGACCTCGTCGATCTCCTCGCGAAGCTTGGCGACCACCGGCGCCGTCTCCGCCCAGTCGAAGCCGACCCTGGCGGCGCGCTTCTGCAGCTTGACCGCACGGGTCAGGGCAGGGAGGTTCACCGGCACGCCGTCGAGCACGCCCTCGCCCGTCACGTCGCCCTTCTCCGCCCGCTCCTCCTCCTTCATCCGGTCCCACGCGCCCTCCGGCAGACCGGCCGCGCGCGCCGCCGCGTCGCCGAAGACATGCGGATGCCGGCAGATCATCTTCGCGGTGATCGCCTCGACCACGTCGCCGAACGAGAAGGCGCCCAACTCCTCGGCGAGGCGCGCGTGATAGGCGACCTGGAGGAGGAGGTCGCCCAGCTCGTCCTTGAGGTCCGCGAGGTCGCTCCGCTCGATCGCGTCCGCGACCTCATACGCTTCCTCGATCGTGTAGGGCGCGATCGACGCGAAGTCCTGCTTCAGATCCCACGGACAGCCGGTCTCAGGGTGCCGGAGCGCCGCCATGATGGCGATCAGCCGCTCGATGTCGCGCGACGGCTCCATGGCCGACCTCCCGCTGTTTGACCCCACTGATCGTCACCCCGGCGAAGGCCGGGGTCCAGAAGCGGCAAGCTCTGTGCTCGCGGCTCCTGGATTCCGGCCTTCGCCGAAAGGACGACAGATGATTCGCATAAGACATATTATGGAACTGATGCTTGGCGGATACGTGGCGGCAATTGTCGGAAAGCGAAGCCGTATCAATCCGTTCGACGAAGTTCCTCATACCTCCGACCTCATCCTGAGGTGCCCGGCGAAGCCGGGCCTCGAAGGACCCGCCGGTGCGCTCCTGCCGTCCTTCGAGGCTCGCTACGCTCGCACCTCAGGACGAGGCCGAGGTTGTTTGCCGACCGGCTCATCGGTCGATGTCGAGCTCGAACGTCATGCCGTCATAGGCGGGCTCGATATGCGCCGGCAGGTCGCGGTGGAGCGCGTTGTAGTCGAGGTCGGTCGTCATGTGGGTCAGGATGGCGCGGCGCGGCTTGATGCGGTCGATCCAGTCCAGCGCTTGGTCGAGCGACAGATGGCTCGGATGCGGGCGCGGCCGCAGCGCGTCGACGATCCAGATGTCGAGGTCGGCCAGGAACGGGAGCGAATCCTCCGGCACGTCGCTGATGTCGCAGGAATAGGCCAGGCCCCCGAGCCTGAAGCCGAGCGATTCGATGTCGCCGTGGGTCTGGCGGTACGGCAGGAGGCTGACCGGGCCGCCCGGGCCGTCGATGGTCAGCGGCACGCCGGGCGTCAGCCTGTGCCGGTCGAGGAACGGCGGATAGGCGCTGCCGGGCGGTGTGGCGAAGCAATAGCCGAAGCCCTGGTCAAGCCGCTCCTGCGTCGCGTCGTCGGTGTAGACCGGAACGCGGCGCTGCGCGTTCATCCAGAAGGCGCGAAGATCGTCGATGCCGTGGACATGGTCGGCATGGGAGTGCGTGTAGACGACGCCATCGATGCTGGTGACGTTGGCGGCGAGGAGCTGCGCGCGAAGGTCGGGCCCAGTGTCGATGACGACGCGGGTCGGCTCGCGCCCGTCGCCGAAGCGCTCGATCAGCGCGGAGCAGCGGGTGCGGAGGTTCTTCGGCTCGCGCGGGTCGCAGGCCCCCCAGTCGCCGTTGATGCGGGGCACGCCGGGCGACGCGCCGCAGCCCATGATGGTGAAGCGGTGGCGGGCCATCCCCGTCAGACCCGCGGAACCTTGCGGAAGAGCCGGAAGAAATTCTCGGTGGTGATTCCGGCGATCGCCTCCGGCGACACGCCGCGGATCTCCGCCAACACCTTCGCCGTCTCGACCACGTAGGACGGCTCGTTCCGCGCCCCGCGATGCGGCGTCGGCGCAAGGTATGGCGCATCGGTCTCGACCAGCAGCCGATCCTCCGGCACCAGCGCCGCGACTTCGCGGAGCGCCTCGGTCTTCTTGAAGGTGATGATGCCGGAGAAGGAGACGTAAAGGCCGAGCTCGACGCCGGTCATCGCCAGCGCCTTCCCCGACGAGAAGCAATGGAGGATGGCGGGGAAGGGCCCCTTCCCTGCCTCGTCGCGGAGGATCGCCGCCATGTCGTCGTCGGCGTTGCGGGCGTGGATGACGAGGGGAAGGCCGGTCTGCCGCGCCGCGTCGATGTGGCGGCGGAAGCCCTCCGCCTGCGCCTCGCGCGGCGCGTTGTCGTAGTGGTAGTCGAGCCCCGCCTCGCCGATCGCGACCACCTTGGGGTGCCCGGTCAGGCGGATCAGCTCGTCCGTGGTGATGTCGAGTTCCTCATGGGCGTTGTGCGGATGGGTGCCGACCGAGCAGGAGATGCGCGGATCGCTCTCGGCGACGGCGAGCACGTCGTCGAAGCGCCGCACCCGCGTCGAGATCGTCACCATGTGGCCGACGCCCGCCGCCACCGCCCGCGCGACGACGGCGGCGCGATCCTCCGCGAAATCGGGGAAATCGAGGTGGCAGTGGCTATCGACCAGCATCGCGGCAGTCAGGCAGGCTTGGCGGTTTCGGTTTCGATGCGCGGGAAAACGCCCTGCGGCGGCGGCAGCGTCGTTCCGGCCGCGAGCGGCGTTGCCAGCGCCGCGAAGTCACGGCGATCGGCGGGCTGCGCGAGGAGGTCGAGGAGGCGCGACGCCGCGCCGGGCATCACGGGCTGGACGAGCACGGCGAAGATGCGAACCACCTCGGCCGTGACGTAGAGCACGGTTTCCATGCGCTGCGGGTCGGTCTTCCGCAGCTCCCACGGCGCCTGGCCCGCAAAATAACGGTTGGCATCCGCGATGACCGCCCAGATCGCGGCGAGCGCCTGGTGGATCTGCTGGCTCTCCATCGCTGGCCGGCAGGCGTCGAGAAGGCCGCGCGCCGCGGCGAGAATGATCTCGTCCTCGCCCTTGAGCGCACCCGCGTTCGGAACGACCCCGCCGCAATTGCGCGCGATCATCGACAGCGAGCGCTGGGCGAGGTTGCCGAGGTCGTTGGCAAGGTCGGCGTTGATGCGGGTGACGATGCCGTCGACACTGTAATTGCCGTCCTGCCCGAACGGGACTTCACGGAGGAAGAAGTAGCGCACCTGGTCGGCACCATAGGCGGCGATCAGGTCGAACGGGTCGACGACATTGCCGACCGATTTCGACATCTTTTCCCCGCGGTTGAACAGGAAGCCGTGGGCGAAGACCCGCTTCGGCAACGGCAGTCCGGCCGACATCAGGAAGGCCGGCCAGTAGACCGCGTGGAAGCGCACGATGTCCTTGCCGATGACGTGAAGGTCGGCCGGCCAGTAGCGCCCGAACTGCGTCGCGTCGTCGGGGTAGCCGACGCCGGTGAGATAGTTGGTCAGCGCGTCGACCCAGACATACATCACATGCCGCGGGTCGTCGGGGACCTTGACGCCCCAATCGAAGGTAGTGCGCGAGATCGATAGATCGCGAAGGCCGCTCTCGACGAAGCTCACCACCTCGTTGCGGCGCTCCGCCGGTCCGATGAAGTCGGGGTTGTCGCGGTAATGCGCGAGCAGCCGGTCCTGGAAGGCGGAGAGGCGGAAGAAATAGCTCTCCTCCTCCACCCATTCGACCGGCGTGCCCTGCGGCCCGTAGCGCACGCCGTCGGCGCGAAGCTCGGTCTCGCCCTCCGCGTAATAGGCCTCGTCGCGGATCGAGTACCAGCCGGCATAGGTGTCCTTGTAGATGTCGCCGGCCTCCGCCATCCGCCGCCAGATCTCCTGCGACGCCTTGTGGTGGCGCGGCTCGCTGGTGCGGATGAAGGCGTCGTTCGAGCAGCCGAGCGCCTCGACCATTGCCTGGAACTTCGGCACGTTGCGGTCGGAGAGCTCCTTGGCGGAGATCCCTTCCCGCGCCGCGGTTTGCACCATCTTGATGCCGTGCTCGTCGGCGCCGGTCAGGAAGAACACGTCGTAGCCGTCGAGCCGCTTGAAGCGCGCCAGCGCATCGGTCGCCAGCGCCTCATAGGCGTGGCCGATATGCGGGGCGCCGTTCGGATAGGAAATCGCCGTGGTGATGTAGAATTTGGGCTTCATCGTCGCCGTCTGCCGTGCCGAACCGTCGGAAGTGCTGGCCGGCGAAGCGTTCGCCGGTCCCCGGTCGGGTCACATTCGGGTGGCGTCGGCGAGGGTCATGAAGATCTGCAGGACCACCTGCTTCCGGTCGAGGTTGAGTTCCTCGGCATCCCGGGTGGAAAGCGCGACCTTGTCCCATACGTCCGCCCATGAGGCAAGCGGAGCGCCGGTCACCGCAGGGCTCGGCGTAACGCCCCCAGGCTCCGCCTCGCGCCGGACCCGGCGGGACAGCCAGTCCTGGACGCCGTCGATGAAGCCGGAGAAGGCATCCTCGTTCCCCCTCCCCGACACCGCGTCGGCGAGCGCGTGGACGGCCTCGTAGTCGACCTCGGGCAGCGTCGCCGCAAGCTGCTGGAATTGCTGGTAGATCGCCACGCCTTCGCCCTGGAGCATCAGGATGGCGCGGCGAAGGCTGCCGCCGGACAGCTCGGCCGCCATGCGGCGCTCCCCGGCCGGCGCGTCCTCGCGCGCGGCGAGCGCGGCTTCGATCGCGTCGGCGGAGAGCGGCGGCAGATCGAGCTTGCGGCAGCGCGAGCGCAGCGTCGGGAGCAGCATGCCCGGCGTGTTCGAGACGAGGAGGAACAGCGAGCGCCGCGGCGGCTCCTCCAGCATCTTCAGGAGCGCGTTGGCGGCGTTGGGGTTCAGCTCGTCGGCATTGTCGACGATGCAGATGCGCCACGCCCCCTCGCCCGGCGTCGAGCCGAAGAAGTGCTGGATACGGCGGACTTCGTCGACGGTCAGCGCCGTGCGGTAGCGCTTCGTCTTCTCGTCCCACGGACGGCGAAGGGCGAGAAGGTTCGGATGCGCGCCCGCCGCGATCTGGCGGAAGACGCGCTCGTCGGGCGCGACATGGAGCCCCTCGCCAGCCGCCGTGGCCGGGTCCGGGCGGGCGAGGATGAACCGGGCCAAGCGGAAGGCGAGCGTCGCCTTGCCGACACCCTTGAGCCCGCCGATGAGCCAGGCGTGGTGCAGCCGGCCGCCGGCACAGGCGTCGCGCAGCAGCGTCTCTACCTCGCGCAACCCGTACCATTCGCCCTGCTCCTCCGGCATCGGCCAGCCCGGCAGCGCGTCGATTGGCGGGATCTCGACGTCAGCCATCGTTGCGCACCGGCCGCACGGCGAGGCGCTCGGCGACCGCCTGCCAGATCGCCGCGGTGACCTCGGATTCGGGACGGGAGGCGTCGACCACGACGCAGCGTTCCGGCTCCTGCCGGGCGATGGCGAGGAAGATGGCGCGGCGCTGGCGGTGAATGTCGGCCGGGTCGGCCTCGAAGCGGTCGGCGCCGGCATTGCGGCTCGCGGCGCGCGACAGGCCGATCTCGACCGGGAGGTCGAGGATGATGGTGAGATCGGGCCGGGTCTGGCCGACCGCGACGCGCTCCAGCGCGCGGATGATGCCGGGATCGACGCCGGCGGCGCCCTGATAGGCGCGGGTGGAATCGGTAAAGCGGTCGCAGAGCACCCAGTCGCCGCGATCGAGCGCCGGGCGGATCAGCCGGTCGACATGGTCGGCGCGGGCGGCGGCGAAGAGGATCGCCTCGCCTTCGGCGCCGAGCGAGCGCGCCGCGCCGGAGAGGACGAACTTGCGGATCGCCTCGGCCAGCGGCGTGCCCCCCGGTTCGCGGGTGGCGATGACGGCGACGCCCGCCTTCTTGAGCCGCTCGGCGAGGCGGAGGAGCTGGGTGGTCTTGCCGCCCCCCTCCCCGCCCTCGAACGTGATCAGCCGCCCGGGGCGGCGCGGCCGGGCAGCGCGGGCACGATCGCGGTCGATGGTGTCAGCCGCAGAGCTCAAGGGTCCTCGCAAAGGTCAGCGCCGCTGCCGACTATAGCCGCGAAGCGAGGATTATTCGCGATAGGCGCCCGGTGCACCCGCCGCCGCGGCCGCGGCAATGACGGCCGCGACGCGCGATGAGGGGGTGATTGCCTTCACCGACCAGTAGGTGCCGTCTCCGCCGGCGGATTCGGTGATGATCACCGTGCCATAGCCTTCGAGGGCCGCCGCGATGCCGTCCGCATTGGCGGGGTCGGAGAAGACGCCGATCTGCACCGTCGCCATCAAAGCGGGCGCCGGCGGCGCGCCGCCGGCAAGGGCCACCGCGGCCAGGATCGCCGGATCGGGGGCAGCCTCCGCCGCATAGGACCGGAGCTCCGCCGACATCAGCCGCGCCAGCGGATCGTCGTCGGTCACGAGGGCCGCGGGCGCGAACAGCTCCTCGGCATTGGCGAACGGGTTGTAGGCGAGCGGTGGCTGGCCGCTCGCCAGCGCCTCCGCCGCGTTGAGCGCCGTGCTCTGCTCGACGGTGGCGGCGTAGGCGAGCAGCGTCGGCTGGCGGCCGCTGCCCGGCGGCTGGTAGCTCGCCATCAGCATGCGCTCGTCGTCGCCCTCCAGCGAAGCGCGGCCGACATAATCGACCTGCACCCGCGCGACGCCGCTGTCCATCATGCCGAGGAGGTAGGCGGCGCGCGCCGAGACGTCGATCACGCGGCTGGCGTGGAACGGTCCGCGGTCGTTCACCCGCACGATGATCGACGCGCCGTTCTGAAGGTTGGTGACCCGGACATAGCTGGGCAGCGGCAGGGTCGTGTGCGCCGCCGACAGCCCGTTCATGTCGTATATTTCGCCGTTCGCGGTGCGATGGCCATGGAAGTCCGAGCCGTACCACGATGCCATGCCGACTTCGGAATAGGACGGATCTTCCTCCGGGTAGTAGGTCCGTCCGTTGATCTCGTAGGGCCGCCCGACGGTCTCGTACCCTCCCCCGCGCGGCAGCGGCGCGCCGCGCATCGCATCGCCGATCTGCTGGAGGAGCCCGTCATTGCCGCAGGCCGCGAGCGTCGCGGCGACGCCCACCAGGGCCGCCACCCGAAGGAGCCGGCGGACGGGGGCGAGCGGGCGACGGACCACTATCATGGCCGGGCCGCGCCTTGCCGGGCTCCGGCGGCTCGCGGTCTCACGATGCTGGCGAGCGGCGTGCTTCGCATCAATCCCCCAGCCCCGCGCGCCGCAAAACGCCGGCACGGCGAGGCTCCACCCCTCTGGCTTCCATCGGCACCGCCGACGACCCGAAGCCGTTCTCAATCCTGGAAGTCACGCAACGCAGGCTCGGCGAAGCAGGCCCCGCCAAGTCCTCGCGGCATAGAAATCGAGCCGGACGGCCGGGTCAAGCGCGGTTTCGCGCGGCGGCAGATTTTTCATCCTTCCTTAAGGAGTGACACAAATCCGCCATTTTCGAGCGAGGCGAAACCGTCACGGGACTCAGGGTCATCGGGTGTGCCCCCGACGGATTTCGTCACGGAAACGTGACACAAGGGGCAAGGGATGATACTTTGATAGAAGGTATATTGGCGTACAAGAAGGTATACTGGCGTACAAAAATGAGGTGCGTAATGGAACGCTCGTTGCGGTGTCTCGGGGTCAGTTGCATTCTCGTCGCGGCACTTCTTGGCGGAACGGCCAGCGGCCAGGAGTATGAGGGGGACTTCGAACCCGGAGTCCTTCCGATACAGAACCGGCCCTTCGATCTTACGCTCGAAGTGACGACGGGCCTGAACGGGGAGCCGGTGCTCTCGCGAAACGAGTTCCTGCTTGCGCGGGGCGGGTACTATCGGCTGAATTTCGTATGCGTCGATGTCGAGGGCCCTGCTGGCACCTTCCGACTCGAAGCGACCCGCCTCCTGGAGGACTCCCATATTCGCCTCCTGGCCGTTCCGGTCGGCAGCGAGCAGATCGAGTTCTGGATGCAGGGCATGAGTTTCCGCGCGATTGAGTGTGACATCGCCGGTACCGCAAGCTTCAGTTTCCATCCCTTGCGCGGCGGTGTGTACGACATCATCGTGGTCGACAAGTCGGATCCGCCCCAGGAGGCACGCGCCCGCGTCATCGTCGAGTAGCGAACCTCCGGGCACGACCTCACCTGCGCGGACGGGAGGGCCGCACGCGAAGAGCCTGCCAGGCCTTCCGGGTGGTACAGGAGGGAGATATTTCGTGTTGACCAGAAGCTATGCGATCGTTGCCGCCGCCGGTCTCATCGGTCTCGTCTTTGGTGGCGCGCCCGCCCTTGCTGCCAATTCGGACGACCTCGAGACGCTTTTCACCGCTGACCAACAATGCAGGGGTTGCGACCTCACGGGCGCCGATCTGACCGGTGTCGACCTGAGCACCAGGTACCTGAAATGGGCCAATTTTTCCGGCGGGACCTTGAGGGAAGCAGACCTGAGCGGGGCGTATTTGTGGTATGCGAGATTTGAAGGCACCGACCTCACGGGAGCCACGCTCGACGGTGCGCGCGTGTGGGATGCCTTCCTTACAGGCGCCGTGCTCGACAACGCCTCGCTGCAAGGAACGGTGTTCCGTGGGGCAACCCTGCGCAACGCAACCCTGAGGGGCGCAAACGTCACGGGAGGTGACCTCTCGACCGTGAACCTGATAGGGGCCGACCTCACGGGCGCCGACCTCACTGACGCGAACCTCGAGAACTCGTCGCTAGGCAGGGCGATATTCGTGGAGGCTACGCTTGCTCGCGCCAATCTCGCCTATGTTGGCCTCATCGGGGCAGACCTTACCGGGGCAGACCTCACCGACGCCGACCTCACCCAGGCAGACCTGACTGACACCGTGCTCACCGGCGCAACCTTCTGCCGCACGACCATGCCTGATGGAAGCATGAACAACGAAGGCTGCCCCTGAGCAGTTCACGATCCATGTTCGTGCAAGACAGACGGGCGCCTCGACTCGCTCCCGCCGCCAGTCAGCACCGGACCTAGTCCTTGTTCGGCGGCTTGGCGGGATCGGCGTCCGCGCTGGGCCCCTTCCCGGCCTGAGCGTCCCCGCCGGCAAGCGGGAGCAGGATAGGGGCGAGGTAGTCGTGCGAGGCCCAGCCGGTGAGATCGCCGTAGCGGACATAGACGTAGCTCCCGCTCCGCTGGCCGAGGTCGAAGATGCCGCGCGCCAGCGGCGGGATCGCGCCGACGCTCGGCGCGGTGGAGGACGGGCCGCTGCGCAGCACGAGGTTCGCGGCCTGATTGAGGTTCTGGTACTCGCTGGCGCCGCCCGAGGTCGGGATCAGCATCGCCCGCGGAACCCAGCCGGTGACACCGGCGCCGCGCAGCGTCGCGACCTGCAGCAGCTCCTCGCCGTTGAAGCTGGCGGTGACGTTGAGACCCATCAGCTCCGTGCCCGGCGGGAACGCCTCGAGCCGGCCGCCGCCGTCGAAGTTGGCATAGACCGGCATCGGCTGCTGCGGTGCGAGGAACAGCGGCCCGGCCAGCGGCAAGCCCGGCGCCGGCCCCGGTGCGGCGGGCGCCACGGCACCCTCGGCGTCGATGCTGTCGCAGATGGCGTTGAACCGGCCGATCGCGGCCGCGCTGCCGCCGAGCGCGATTGTGCGGCCGGGATTGTTGAACACCGCGACATCGACCGACCGCGCCGCCGCGAGAAGCCCCATCAGCCCATCGGACCGGGGTATCGTCAGCACCGGGTGCGGCCCGAACATCTCGCTGTCGACGACCACCGCGGTGCGGGTCAGCGCGGCATTTCCCGGCGCGCGGAACGTGACCGGGGCCTCGACGCCGGGCGCGAAACCGGACGCATCGACATAGAGCGTCAGCTCGACCAGGCCGCCTGCAGCGGCAAAGCAGCGGCCGGCAATCGCGATGTCGTCGCTCTGAGGCACGCCATAGGCGATCACGCCGACGCGGCCACCCGCCGCGGGATCGGAATGCTCGGAAACGAACCACTCTTCCTGCGCCAAAGCAGCCCCGCCCGCCGCCAGCAACACGCCGAGCGCCGCCACGAACATGAGAGCCGGCCGGGTCATGGGGCGACTATCGCGACGGCCAAGGTCACGGTCAGCGCGCCTGCGACGAACGCCGCGACCGAGGCGTATGGCTGACGTCGGCGCCTTCACATTTCACCCCCGTCACCCCGGCGAAGGCCGGGGTCCAGAGCAACTTGCCCGGCCTGCGTCCTGGGACCTGGATTCCGGCCTTCGCCGGAATGACGAGAAAGGAAAACACCGCGGACAGGTCGCATGGCATCCGCGGATCAATGCGCGACCAGCGTGCCGGTGGCCGGGGCGGCGTGCCCGATCGGCGTGGCGTCCGGGCAGCAGGCGTCGCGGGTCTCGAGCTCGAGCGTCGAGTGCATGATGCCGAAATCGGCGGCCAGCGCCTTCTTGGCCGCACGCCTGACGACATCGGGCCGGGCGGCGGCCTCGTCGGTGAGGACGAGGTGCGCCTCGACCGAGGCCTCGCGCTCGTCGATCTGCCAGACATGGAGGTGGTGGACGCTGTCGACGCCGGGCACGTTGACGAGCCGCGCGACGACGTCCTCGGCGGGGATGTCCGCGGGCGAGCCCTGCATCAGGATGCGGATCACGCCGCCGATCTCGCGCGAGACGTGCCACAGGATGTAGGCCGCAATGCCCAGCGTCACGATCGCGTCGACGATCCGCCAGTCGTAGAGGATGATAAGCGTCCCCGCGACGATGACACCGACCGACCCGAGCGCGTCGGCGACGTTGTGGAGGAAGGCGGCGCGGATGTTCACGCTCTCCTTCGACAGCCGATATGTCAGGAGCGCGGTGACGACGTCTATGACGAGCGCGATCCCGGCGATGATGACGACGACCCAGCCGAGGACCGGCTGCGGCTCGATCAGCCGCCACACGCCCTCATAGGCAAGGTAGAGCGCGATCACGATCAGCGTGGTGTAGTTGATCAGCGCGGCGACGATCTCGGCGCGGCCGTAGCCGAAGGTCATCGCCGGGTCGCTCGGCCGCCGCGCGATCCGGCGCGCGCCGAAGGCGATGACCAGCGAGGCCGCGTCGGAGAGATTGTGGATGGCGTCCGCGATCAGCGCGAGGCTGCCGGCGGCGATGCCGCCGATGACCTGCGCTACGGTCAGCGCGAGATTGACCGCGATCGCCCACGCCACCTTGCGATCGCCCGCAATGACCGCAGCCGACGGACCGTGCGAATGGTCGTGGCCATGATGGCCGTGGCCGTGATGGTGGTGATGATGCGCCATGGGTCTAACGTCGTGCGTTCGGTCGGGCGTAACACGTTCGCGCCACGCGCCAAATGGGCACCCCACTCTCGCGCGACCCCGGGTGGCCACGCGGCCTATCGCGTCTGATGCTTTCGCCGCACGGCAGCGGGCGGGATGCCGACATGGCGTTTGAAGGCGCGGCTGAAGGATGCGTCGGATTCGTAGCCGAGCCGGCTCGCGACCGCCGAGACGCTGAGCGTGTCGGAGCGGAGCCAGTTGGTCGCGACATGCATCCGGAGCCTTGCGAGATAGCGGGCCGGCGGCAGGCCGACCAGCCGGGTGAATCGCTCGACGAATACGGAGCGGGAGGTGGACGCCAGATCGGCGAGGCGTTCAACGGACCAGGGCTCGCCCGGTTTCCGGTGGATCGCCGCAAGCGCCCGGCCGATCCGGGGGTCGTGGATCGCGGCCAGCCATCCCTCGGTGTCCTCGCGATGGCTTTCGGCCCATGAGCGGATGACCCGGGCGATCACCACGTCGGCGAGCCGCGAGAGAACCGTCGCGGTTCCGAGCCGCGGCCGCGCGACCTCGACGATCATGGCGTCGAGAAGCATCGGCAGCGTCCGGTCGGACTCCGCCGCGTCGCGCAGGAGGATGAGTGGCGGCATCAGGTCGATCAGCGGCTGGATGCCGCTGTCGTCGAACGCCACGCTGCAACAGAAGACGGCCGTCCGGTGCTCGCCGGCCTGATCGCGCAGCCGGAACGTCGTGTCGCCGGCCGGCTCGCGCGGTATCTCGTCGAACGGCCTTGAAGCGCCCCCGCGTTCGCTTGCGATGACGTGGCCGGCTGCCCGCGGCAGCAACAGGGCGTCGCCGGGCCGCAGCTCCTGCCATCCGCCGTCGGGGCTCTGCAGCCAGCACGATCCAGCGGCGATGAGGTGGAACTGCGCACCTTCGTGCGGCGCGAACCGCATTCCCCAGGGCGGCGTCAGCTGGCCGTGCCCCGACGACACCCGGGTGAGCCGGACATCCTGGAGGACCTCGCTGAGGAAGTCGGTCGCGACCGTTTCGGACGAATGGTCAAGCATTCGAGCATTCCTATCATGGAAAATCCGGCCGCGTGAGGGTTACGTCGCCCGGCGCCGCGCGGGTCGCGGCTTCGGAGAGACCATGAAGATCAACGCAATCACCCGGCCGGCCATGGCGCTGTGGCTCCTGGCGGCCGCCATCGGAGCATCCATGACCGCGTCAGCACAGGAAACCTGCCCGACGACCGAGCGAACCGAACTGCTGGCCGCCTACCCCGCCGTTCGCGCCTTCTACGACACCTACAACACCGGCGACGCCTCGCTGATCGATTGCGCGCTCGACGCGGGTTGGGTGACCAATCCGCGGAACCCTGCCCAGTCGGTGGGGCCTGCCGGGATGAGGGAGACGATCGCCGGCGTCGCCGCCTCCTTCGCGAGCCTGACCTTCGACATTCGCGACGTGGTCGTCGCCGGTGACCGCATCGTGGTGCGCAGCGACCTGACGGTGCTGCAATCCGGCTCCTTCCTCGGCGTCGATCCGTCCGCGGAGCCGCTCACGATCATGAACATCGACATCCACCGCGTCGGTTCGGACGGCCGGATCGTCGAGACCTGGCACGTCGAGGACTGGCTCAGCTACCTCCTCCAGCGCGGCATCCTGCCTCTCGGATAGCCCGTCGGGGTCGAAGGGCCGAAGGCGGCGGCGCGGTCATTGCCGGACCGCGCCGCCGCCTTAGTATCCTGGCACCGGGCGTTGGCCGCCGGCGGCGGCGGCAGAGCGAGGCAAGGCGTGGCGGCGGCAGCGAAGCGCAAGCTCAAGGTCTTCCAGACCAGCATCGGCTTCTACGACGTGCTGGTGGCGACCAGCGGCAAGGCGGCGGCGCTCCGCGCCTGGGGCATCCATCAGGATCTCTTCGCTCAAGGGCTGGCGTCGCAGGTCACCGACGCGTCGCTGGTCGACGCCGCGCTGGCGCACCCCGAGACGGTGCTGAGGCGCGCCATCGGCTCCAAGGGCGGGTTCAGCGTCGACCCCTCCCCGCCCCGCATCAAGCGGACCGCGCGCCGCGAGGAGTCGGAGGACGAAGAAAGCCGCGCGCCGGAACCCGAGCCGGAGCCGGCCGACCGCAGCAAGTTGACCGCCGCGGAGGAAGCCCTCGCCGCGCTCGACGCCGACCACGACAGGGACACGGACCGCATCCAGCGCGAGCTCGCCGCTGTCGACGCCGAGGAGGCGAAGCTGGTCGCCCGCCGCCGCGCCCTCAACGCCGAGGCGACCGCCAAGCGCAAGGTGTGGCAGGACCACCGCGCCAAGGCCGAAACCACGCTCCAGAGCGAACGGCGCGCCTACCGCGACGCGGGCGGCCGGGATTGACGGGCAGGCGGGAGTCGCGATCCTCGGCCGGTCTCGTTCGATTGGCGGCCGGATCGACGCTCAGCCACGCGGCTTGGTGAGGAGCATCCAGTCGCCGGTGCGCTCGTATCCCGGGTACGGTACCAGCGTTCGGCGGTCGAGGATGCGGTAGCCGACGGCTTCGTACAGCCGAAGGGCCGGCACGTTCTCGTCGGCGACGATGATCGCCATGCCCCGCGTCGGCGTCGCCGCGGCGAGACGGTCGGCGTCGCGCAGCAGGGCGCGGCCGACGCCTTGACCGCGGAACTCGGGA
Organism: Bauldia sp.; assembly: GCA_026126025.1. Lineage (GTDB taxonomy): Bacteria > Pseudomonadota > Alphaproteobacteria > Rhizobiales > Kaistiaceae > JADLGL01. The sequence goes on from JAHCJZ010000005.1 coordinate 103,320, forward strand.
TGGACGGCGAGGACGTTGACGTACCAGTGGTGCGGCACCAGCGCTTCCAGCGCCGCGATCTGCTTGAGGAAGGGCGGCATGGCGGCGATCTCGTCCGCGGTCGGGCCCTCGCCGAACGGATAGCCGACCAGCCCGCCGGCCGGCGTGCCGTCGATCTCCGCGATGCGGGCGTTCCGCCAGGAGAAGGTCGCCTCGTCGCGGAGCGCCCTGCTCCGGCCGATCTCGATCCGCGACTGGCCTGGCGCCGCGATGGTCGACCAGAACCAGGACGCGAAGCCCTCGCTTGCCATGTCGATGAACGCGACGAGGTCCATCGCGTCACGGCGCCCGGCAGCGCGGATCAGCGGCCCGGGCACCTCAGTTCCGCTGCGCCTCGAGCGCCGACACCCGCTGCGCCGGCGCCTTCACCGCTCCCCGCAGCGCATCGATCTCATCGGTGTGCCGCGTCTGCGTGTTGAGGCTGAGCGCGAGGTAGCCGTTCATCTCGGTCAGGCGGGCGGCTTGCTCGTCGAGCGTCGCTTTCACCTCCGCCATGCCGCGGCGGGTGGCGGCCATATCGGCCTGCAGCCCTTTCAGAATGGGCAGGATCGCATCGGTCGGTTCAGCCATCCGGATACATCACCACACCTGTTGCCGATTAGCAACAGTCCGCATTCTGCCCCCCCTCGTCATTGCCGGACTTGATCCGGCAATCCATCACCGCGATGCCGTATGGATCACCGGGTCAAGCCCGGTGATGACAAGGCGAGGTTTGCTGGCCTGGCTTCTAAAGCAGCATCGCGGTCGGCTTCTCGATCAGGCGCTTGAAGGCCTTGAGGAGCTCGGCGGCGAGGGCGCCGTCGACGGCGCGGTGGTCGGTCGAGAGCGTCACGGTCATGATGGTGGCGACGACGATTTCGCCCTGGCGCACGATCGGGCGCTCGACGCCCGCGCCAACGGCGAGGATCGAGGATTGCGGCGGGTTGATCACGGCGGCGAAATCACGGACGCCGTACATGCCGAGATTCGAGATCGACGTGGCGCCGCCCTGGTATTCCTCGGGGGTCAGCTTGCGGTCGCGCGCGCGCTTGGCGAGATCCTTCATCTCGTTCGAGATGTCAGAGAGCGTCTTGCCGTCGGCATTGCGCACGACCGGCGTGATCAGGCCGCCCTCGATCGCCACCGCGACGCCGATGTCGGCATGATGGTGGCGCAGCATGCCGCCCTCGGTCCAGGTGGCATTCGCCTCGGGGACCGCGACCAGCGCCCCGGCCATCGCCTTGATGATCATGTCGTTGACCGAGACGCGCCATTTCGGCTTGCCGTCGACCTCCGGCGCCGCCGCATTGATCTCGGCCCGCAGCGCCAGCAGCGCGTCGATCTCGGTGTCAACCGTCAGGTAGAAATGCGGCACCGTCTGCTTCGACTGCGTCAGCCGGCGCGCGATCACCTTCCGGATCGAGTCGTGCGGAACGACGTCATAGGTGCCCGGCGCGTAGTATTTCAGGATCAGCTCATCGCTCATCGCGGAAGCAATCGCAGGCGTGCCGGCCGCCGGTGGCGAGGCCTGCTTTGCGGGAGCGGCCGAGACACCACCCGTGCCGGCGGCTTCGATGTCGGCCTTCACCACGCGCCCTTGTGGGCCGGAGCCTTTCACGGCGGCGACGTCGATCCCGGCTTCTTTGGCGAGGCGACGGGCGAGCGGCGAGGCGAACACCCGATCCCCGCCATTGGCCGGGGGGGTGTCGTGCATCGCGGCCCGCATGATCGCACCGGGCGGCGCCGCGCTAGCGGCGGCGGGAGCGGCCGGGAGCGGCGGTGCCTCGGCAGTCGAGGCCGGAGCGGCAGCTGGAGCCGGGGGCTTCGGCGTAGCGGCACCGGCCGACTCGCCCTCGCCCAGCAGTACCGCGATCACCGCGTTGACCTTGACCCCCTCTGTTCCGGCCGGAACGAGGATTTGTCCGACGGTCCCCTCGTCGACCGCCTCGACTTCCATCGTCGCCTTGTCGGTCTCGATCTCGGCGATCACATCGCCGGATTTCACCGCGTCGCCTTCCTTCTTGAGCCACTTGGCAAGCTTGCCCTCCTCCATCGTCGGCGACAGGGCAGGCATGAGGATATTGGTCGGCATCAGTTCTTGAATCCCGAACGGCTTGTTCCCATTGAACCCTCCCCTCGTGGGAGGGTCGAAAGGCGATAGCCTTTCGGGGAGGGGGCGCGGCCGTGCCCCCCTCTCGAAGCTCGCTGCGCGACCTTCGACCTCCCCACGAGGGGGAGGTTCAATAGGAAAGTATTCGTATCGAACACGGTTCAGTGGCCCTTGCGTTCGGTCGTGGTGCCGGGGTCGGTCGGGTTGGCGAGCTCGGCGTCGAACATCGCGCGCATCCGCTCCATCGCCTCCTCGGCGCTGCAGACGCCCTCCTTCTCGAACACCCGCGCCGCGTGGCGGGCGATGTCGACGAGGAGCATCCCCCACATGTCGGGCTGGTCGAAGGCACGCATGAAGGAGATCGACAGGCCGCCGTCGATCACGAAGGCGCGCAGCACCTCGACCGCGTCGTCGCGTCCGATCGCGTCGGGCGGGATGGGCTGTTCCTTGGGAGTCCCGGCCATGGCTACGCTCCTTCCGGTTGGTCGAACGGCCAGAGCAGACCGAGCGAGAAGCTGATCGCATCGAAGGGCGGCGCCGAGACGGCCTCGCTCCCCTCTGCCGTCGCCGCGAGTTTCCATTCGCCGGCCTCGAGGACGAACACTTCGAGCAGCCGGATGCGCGGATCAAGGAGCCAGAGGTGCGAAACCCCGGCATTCGCGTAGATGCGCCGCTTGGGACCGCGGTCGAAACGTTCCGTCGCCGGCGACAGAACCTCGCACACCCAATCGGGCGGAATCTCCATGAAGGCCGTCTCAGGCAAGGTCGGCAGGCGCTCGCGCCGCCACCCGGCGAGGTCCGGCACGATGACGTCGGCTCCGAGATGAACCTCGGGCTTGTTCATGAAGATCCAACGGCCCGAAGCGGGTTCGGCCTTCTGATACGGGCCGGTCAACATACTGCTCAGTGCCGTCGCTGCGGCTGCATTTATGGGCGCGGGCAACCGGTGCGTCACCAGATCGCCGCCGATCAGTTCCGCGACGAGGAGCGGCGACACCGCCTCAAGGTCGGCATAAGTGGCGCAGCGCTTGGCGGGCTCGGCCACGCGGATCACTCCCGGTAGGTCACGGCCTTGACCGCCGCGACGATCTCGGCCACCGACGGCAAGGCGAGCTTCTCGAGGTTGGCCGCATAGGGCATCGGCACGTCCTTGCCCGTCACGCGGATGACGGGGGCGTCGAGCCAGTCGAACGCCTCCTCCATCAGCCGCGCGGAAATCTCCGACCCGATCGACGCGACCGGCCAGCCTTCCTCCACGGTAACGCATCGGCCGGTCTTCTTCACCGATTCCACCACCGTCGGGATGTCCATCGGCCGGAGGCTGCGGAGGTCGATGATCTCGGCGGAGATGCCAAGCGTTTCCAGCTCCTTCGCCGCCTTCTCGGCATAGGTCATGCCGATGCCGAACGAGACCAGCGTCACGTCGGTGCCGGCGCGGGCGATCCGCGCCTTGCCGATCGGCAGCACGAAATCGTCCAGCTGCGGCACGGGGAAGGACTGGCCGTAGAGGATCTCGTTCTCGAGGAAAATGATCGGGTTGGGGTCGCGGATCGCCGCCTTGAGGAGCCCCTTGGCGTCGGCCGCGGTGTAGGGGATCACGACCTTGAGGCCCGGAATATGCGCATACCAGGAGGCGTAGTCCTGGCTGTGCTGCGCCGCGACGCGGGCGGCCGCACCATTGGGGCCGCGGAACACGATCGGGCAGCCCATCTGGCCGCCGGACATGTAGAGCGTCTTCGCCGCCGAGTTGATGATCTGATCCATCGCCTGCATCGCGAAGTTCCAGGTCATGAACTCCACGATCGGCTTCAGGCCGGCGAGCGCCGCGCCGATGCCGAGGCCGGCGAAGCCGTGCTCGGTGATCGGCGTGTCATAGACGCGCTGCGGCCCGAACTCCGCCAGCAGCCCCTGCGTGACCTTGTAGGCGCCCTGATATTCCGCGACCTCCTCGCCCATCACGAAGACGTCCTTGTCGCGGCGCATCTCCTCGGCCATCGCGTCGCGCAGCGCCTCGCGCACGGTCTGCGTCACCATCTCGGTGCCGGCCGGGATCGCGGGATCGGTCGGCGCCCCTGCCGCCTTCGGCTGCGCCGCAGGCCGCGCGGTGTCGACCTCGATCCCGACCTCCGGGTCGCGCGCGACCGGCTGCGGGGCCGGCTCAGGCGAAATGGCGGGCGCCGGAGCCGGCCTGGCCGCGCCGCCCCCGTCCCCGGTGAGCCGGGCGATGACGGCGTTGACCTTCACGCCCTCGGTGCCTTCGGGCACGAGGATCGAGGCGAGCTTCCCCTCGTCGACCGCCTCGACCTCCATGGTCGCCTTGTCGGTCTCGATCTCGGCGATCACGTCGCCGGCGCGCACATCGTCGCCTTCCTTCTTCAGCCACCGGGCGAGCTTGCCCTCCTCCATGGTGGGCGACAGGGCAGGCATGAGGATGTCGATCGGCATGCGGCGAAGGGCCCCGCTAGCGCACGTTGGCGTCGTTCTGGATGAGGCCGAAGAGATTGCCTTCGATGTCCCTGGCATAGGCGCTCCAGCCGATGCCGGGAATGGGCTGCTTCGGCATGACCGGCGCCGCGCCCGCTGTGAGCGCCCTGGCAAGGGCCGCGTCGATGTCGTCGACCTCGATCGAGCAGACATAGGCGGTGATGCCGTCCCCGCCGGCTGCCCCCTCGCGCGGGAGGATCGCGCCGTTGATGCCGGGCTTGTCGTCTGGTCCGGTGCCGACCAGCCAGTAGTCGACCGGTCCGTCCCATTTGCTGATCTCCCAGCCGAACACGGACCGGTAGAAGTCCGCGGCGCGGCCGGGATCGTCGGCGTGGATCTCGAAATGGACTACCCGCCCCATCGGCGTCGCCTCCTAGCGCAGCACATCGGTCCAGAGCTCGGACGGGTCCGGCTCCGGCGTCGTCGAGGCGAAGTCGGCGGCTTCGGTGACGATCGCGCGAACCTCGCGGTCGATATCCTTCAGCGCGTCCTCGGTGATCGCCCCCGCGGCGAGCATGCGCTGCTTCACCTGCTCGATCGGATCGTGCTCGGCCCGCATTCTGTCGACCTCCTCGCGGGTCCGGTATTTCGCGGGGTCCGACATCGAGTGGCCGCGATAGCGGTAGGTCTTCATCTCCAGGATGTAGGGTCCCTTCCCGCTCCGGCACCATGCGACCGCCTTCTCGCCGGCGGCGCGCACGGCGCGGACGTCCATGCCGTCGACCTGCTCGCCCGGAAGGTCGAACGAGGAGCCGCGGCGCGAGAAATCGGTCTGCGCGCTCGCGCGCCCGGCCTCGGTGCCCATGGCGTAGCGGTTGTTCTCGATCACATAGACCACCGGAAGCTTCCACAGGCCCGCCATGTTGAAGCTCTCATAGACCTGGCCCTGGTTCGCCGCGCCGTCGCCGAAATAGGTGAGGCAGACGCGGTCATTGCCGCGGTAGCGGTTGGCGAAGGCGAGGCCGGTGCCGAGCGGCACCTGCGCGGCGACGATGCCGTGGCCGCCGAAGAAATTCCGCTCGCGGCTGAACATGTGCATCGAGCCGCCCTTGCCGCGCGAATAGCCGGTGGAGCGGCCGGTCAGCTCCGCCATCACGCCCCGGGCGTCCATGCCGGTCGCCAGCATGTGGCCGTGGTCGCGGTAGCCGGTGATGACCTGGTCGCTCTCCCCGATCGCCATCTGCATGCCGACCACGACGGCTTCCTGGCCGATATAGAGGTGGCAGAAGCCGCCGATGAGCCCCATGCCATACATCTGGCCGGCGCGCTCCTCGAAGCGGCGGATCAACAGCATCATCCGGTAGGCGGAAAGGTCTTCCTCGGGCGTCATCGCCGCAACGGCGGCGCCGTTGCCGTTCCGGGTGGTGCGCTGGGTCTTCGCCATAGGCCTCGCTCGTCGCCCGCTGCTCTCGCCCAAGCTTATGGCCCACCGCCGGAGAGAGTGGCAAGCCATTGACGACGCAGGGCAGCCCAGCGAAAGGCGCGGGGTTCCGCGGCGGAAAGCCGCGTCGCTAGGGCAGGATGATCACCTCGTTCGGCCCGATCATGTTGAGCGCCGCGCGTGCCCGCTCGTCCAGCATGTCGGGGTCGAGATTGGCGGGCCGCAGCAGCGCGACATGGCGCTCCAGCTCTCCGCGGTCCGCCCGCAGCTCCGCCAGCTCGCCTTCGAGCGCGGCCGCTTCCTCCGCGAACTCGGCCGCGGCGATCAGGCCATAGGTGCCGTGGAAGGCGTGGAACCCGAAATAGCCGAGATACGCCGCCGCCAGCGCCGGCAGGATGAGCCGGCGAAGACGGAACGCCGAATGTCTGCGAACGAGATTCAAAGCCGCACCCGGCGCATGAGGGACGGCCGGGAGCTTGGCGAAACAGGGTTAAGGCAGGGTTGAGATCACGCCAACGCACAGAAGCGCATCGCTGCGCTGGGCGAGCTCACAATTGCGATTCCCGGGCAAGCGGCGGCGCGTAGCGCCGCTGCGCAGAACCGGGATCCAAGCGGCGTCGGCACAACACGGAGCCGTCGCGTGGACCCCCGGTTCGGCGGCGCAGCGCTATGCGCTGCCCCCTTGCCCGGGGAACGTGATGTTGGTTGGGAGGCGCCGAGGCAACGACTCGGCTGCTGCATCCCTACCCGCGCAACACCGAACGCGCCGCATACGTCGCCTCGGGCCCCAGCATCTCCTCGATGCGCAGGAGCTGGTTGTATTTGGCGAGGCGGTCGGAGCGGGACAGCGAGCCGGTCTTGATCTGCCCGCAATTGGTGGCGACCGCGAGGTCGGCGATGGTCGAATCCTCGGTCTCGCCCGAACGGTGCGACATCACCGCGGTGTAGGCGGCGCGGTTCGCCATGTTCACCGCCTCCAGCGTCTCGGTCAGCGAGCCGATCTGGTTGACCTTGACGAGGATGGAGTTGGCGACGCCGCGCCGGATGCCTTCGGCAAGCCGCTCGGTGTTGGTGACGAAGAGGTCGTCGCCGACGAGCTGGCAGCGGTCGCCGATTAATTCGGTGAGCGCCTTCCAGCCGTCCCAGTCGTCCTCGGCCATGCCGTCCTCGATGGTGACGATCGGGTAGCGGGCGACGAGGTCGGCGAGATATTTCGCCTGGGCGTCGCGGTCGCGGACCTTGCCCTCACCTTGGTAATCGTACTTGCCGTCCTTGAAGAACTCGGTCGCGGCGCAATCGAGCCCGAGATAGACGTCCTCGCCCGGCCGGTAGCCGGCCGTCTCGATCGCCTTCAGGACGAAGTCAAGCGCCGCCTCGGCCGAGGCGATGTTGGGCGCAAAGCCGCCTTCGTCGCCGACATTGGTGGCGTGGCCGGCGTCTTTCAGCGCCTTCTTCAGGCTGTGGAATACCTCCGTGCCCATGCGGAGCGCCTCGGCGAAGGTCGGCGCGCCGACCGGCAGGATCATGAATTCCTGGAAGTCGATCGGATTGTCGGCATGGGCGCCGCCATTGATGATGTTCATCAGCGGCACCGGCAGGATGTGGGCCGACGGCCCGCCGAGATAGCGCACCAGCGAAAGCCCGGACGCATCCGCCGCCGCCTTGGCGACCGCCAGCGACACCCCGAGGATCGCATTGGCCCCGAGACGCGCCTTGTTCGGCGTGCCGTCGAGGTCGATCATCGTGCGGTCGATCAGGATCTGGTTCTCGGCGTCCATCCCGCCGACGGCGTCGAAGATCTCGCCGTTAACCGCGCCGAGCGCCTTGCGGACGCCCTTGCCGCCATAGCGCTTGCCGTCCTCGTCGCGAAGCTCCACCGCTTCATAGGCGCCGGTCGAGGCGCCCGAAGGCACGGCGGCGCGGCCGGTCGATCCGTCCTCCAGCACCACGTCGACCTCCACGGTCGGGTTGCCGCGGCTGTCGAGGATTTCGCGTCCGGTGATGTCGATGATAGCGGTCATGGCAATTCAGCTCCCGGCGGCCACCGCCGCCTCTTCCTCTTGTTCCCTGTGCGACGCGGCTTCTATCCGAGGCACCCGCAGGGCGGAAGGGGTTGCCGTCGCATGGGAGCCCTGTGCAAAAGCGCTGCCGCGATGACCGAACTGATCCTGACCAATGGCGACTCGGCGGCGGAGCTGCTGGCGGCGGCCGGCCTTCGCGGCCGGATCGTGCCGTGGCGGGACGTGCTGCATGAGGGCCCGCTGAAGCCCGGCATGTCGCTGGAGCAGCAGTCGGACGTGCGGTCGGAATATCTCGCGGCGCGGTTCGGCCTCCCCTATGCCGACGTCCGCGCCGACATGCTGGCGCGCGACGCGATCCTCCGGAACCACCACATCTTCGAGCGGATCACGATCTGGCTCGAGCACGACCTCTACGACCAGCTGCAGCTCCTGCAGATCCTTGCCTTCTTCGACCGCGAGCGCCGGATCGACGGGCTGGTGCTGGTCCAGGCCGACGACTTCCTCGGCGCGCAACGGCCCGAAAGCATCCTCCGCTTCGCCGAGCGCGCCGTTCCGGTGACGCGGGCGATGGTCGACACGGCGGGCCGGTTCTGGGCGGCGCTCACCGAACCGACGCCCCCGCCGCTGGTCCGCGCCATGGGGACGCTGCCGACCGAGGCGTTCCCGTTCCTGTGGCTGGCGCTGGAGCGGATGCTGGCGGAGCTGCCGGCGCCCGGCACCGGACTGTCGCGAAGCGAGCGGACGCTGCTTGCGGCGCTCGCCGATGCGCCGGCGACGCCGCGCCAGCTCTTCACGGCGCTGCTGGCATCCGAGGAGGCCGCCTTCATGGGCGACTGGAGCGCCTTCCGGATTCTCGACGATTTCAACGCCGCGCCGCAGCCGCTGGTGGGCGGCCTTCCCGGCCCCTACCCTTGCACCGGCGCCGAGGCGGCGATCGAACGCTACGTGACCGCGACCGTCGCGATCACGCCCCTCGGGCGGCGGGTTCTCGCCAGCGAGATCGACGCCATTGCCACGAACGGGATTGACCGGTGGTGGGGCGGGACCCACCTTGCGGGCAAGGATTGCTGGCGTTGGGACGCCGGCGCGCGCCGCCTGGTCCCGCCGGCTGCCTGAGGAAACGACGATGTCCGACACCACCCTGCAGCTCGGCCGCCCCGCGGCCATCCCGGCAAGCCCGGCGGAAGCGGTGCTCGACCGCGTGCCCAACCCCCACGCCGACACCGCCTATGTCACCCGCTTCACCGCGCCGGAGTTCACCTCGCTCTGCCCGGTCACCGGCCAGCCCGACTTCGCCCATCTCGTCATCGACTACGTGCCGGGCGACTGGCTTGTCGAGTCGAAATCGCTGAAGCTCTACCTCACGTCATTCCGCAACCACGGCGCCTTCCACGAAGATTGCACCGTGATGATCGGCAAGCGGCTGGTCGAACTGCTCCAGCCGCAATGGCTGCGCATCGGCGGCTACTGGTACCCCCGCGGCGGTATGCCGATCGACGTGTTCTGGCAGACCGGCACGCCGCCGGCCGACGTATGGCTGCCCGACACCGGCGTCGCGCCCTATCGCGGCCGGGGCTAGGCGCGGTCTTACTCACCCTTGTCGTCATCCCGGCGGAAGGCGCGGTGACGAGCAAGGGGTGTTCGCGCGCGGCTAGCGACCTGCCGAAGCCAACCGTAACTTCTCAACGAGGGTCGCCGGCTCGATGCTTGTCACCAGCAGGTCATCAAGACCGAACGGACATTGCACCGGGCTCGCTTCCAGAAGGGCACCGCCCGCGTCCGACGCCCCGGTGATGATCTGACGCCGTGCGCTGCGCCAGACCCGGTCCAGGTCGATCTTCTGCCGCATCGATGGGGCGTAGCGTGAGATTGCTTCAGCGGAGAAGCCGACGATCTCACCCATCCAATGCCGGACGGAAAGGGCTTCAGGCTCTCCTGCAATCTTGAGCAGGTGCAGGAAGATCTGCCGGATCATGCTTTCCACCGCCGCCGTTTCATTCCGCTCCACCGTCTCGATCTCCTCCACGACATTGTCGATGTCGAGTTCGGGCGGAAGGTCTCGCACGCCTTTAAGAGCGCGCAACGCACCAGCCTGCTGCTCCGACCACAGCACGATGTCTTCGTCGTAAAGCTGGCGGATTTCTTGGGGCCGGACGGTCCGGCTTGCGGTCTTGGCCATGGTCTGACGCTATCACACCAGCCGGCTCTGCTCCACGGCGGCCTCGATGAACGAGGCGAAGAGCGGATGCGGCGCGAAGGGGCGCGATTTCAGCTCGGGGTGGTACTGCACGCCGATGAACCAGGGGTGGTCCTCGAGCTCGACCGCCTCGGGAAGAACGCCGTCCGGCGACATGCCGGAGAAGCGGAGGCCGCAGGCTTCGAGGCGGTCGCGGTACCGGGCGTTCACCTCGTAGCGGTGGCGGTGGCGCTCCGAGATGCTGACGCTGTCATAGATGCCGGCCATCCGGCTGCCGCGCGCCAGCACCGCGGGATAGGCGCCAAGCCGCATCGTGCCGCCGAGGTCGCCCTCGGCGACGCGCTTCTCCAGCTCGTTGCCGCGAAGCCACTCCGTCATGAGGCCGACGACGGGCTCGGCGGTGGGGCCGAACTCGGTCGAGCTGGCGTCCTCGATGCCGGCGAGGTTCCGGCTCGCCTCGATCACCGCCATCTGCATGCCGAAGCAGATGCCGAAATACGGCACCTTGTGGCGGCGCGCGAAGCCGGCGGCGGCGATCTTCCCTTCCGAGCCGCGCTCGCCGAAACCGCCCGGCACGAGGATTCCGTCGACGCCTTCGAGCCAGGGCGCCGGGTCTTCGCGCTCGAAGACCTCCGACTCGATCCAGTTGACGTTGACCTTCACCCGGTTGGCGATGCCGCCATGCACCAGCGCCTCGAACAGCGATTTGTAGGCGTCCTTGAGCCCGGTATACTTGCCGACGACCGCGATGTTGACCTCACCCTCCGGATGGCGGAGCGCGTCGATGATGCTGGTCCAGCGGTCGAGCACCGGCGCCGGCGCATTGGCGATCCCGAAGGCGGCCAGCACCTCGGCGTCCAGCCCCTCGCGGTGATAGGTCAGCGGCACGTCGTAGATGTGCTCGACGTCGAGCGCCTGGATCACCGCGGACGGGCGCACATTGCAGAACAGCGAAAGCTTCCGCCGCTCCTCCGCCGGGATCGGCCGGTCGGAGCGCACGAGGAGGATGTCGGGCTGGATGCCGATCGACCGCAGCTCCTTCACCGAGTGCTGCGTCGGCTTGGTCTTCAGCTCGCCCGCCGACGGGATGTAGGGCACCAGCGTCAGGTGGATGAACACCGCATGGCCGCGCGGCAGCTCGTTGCCAAACTGGCGGATCGCCTCGAAGAACGGCAGGCCCTCGATGTCCCCGACCGTGCCGCCGATCTCGCACAGCACGAAGTCGAAGCCGTCATTGCCGCTGCCGATGAAGGCCTTGATGGCGTCGGTGACGTGGGGAATCACCTGCACCGTGCCGCCGAGATAGTCGCCGCGGCGCTCGCGGTTGATGATGTCTTGGTAGATGCGGCCGGTGGTGACATTGTCCATCCGGTTCGCCGGCCGTCCGGTGAACCGCTCGTAATGGCCGAGATCGAGGTCGGTCTCCGCGCCGTCGTCGGTGACGAACACCTCGCCATGCTGCGTCGGGCTCATCGTGCCCGGATCGACGTTGAGATACGGGTCGAGCTTGCGCAGCCGCACCTTGTAGCCGCGCGCTTCAAGGAGCGCGCCGAGGGCCGCCGATGCGATGCCTTTGCCGAGGGAGGAGACCACGCCGCCGGTGATGAAGATGTACCGCGCCATGGGCCACCAACCTAACGCATCAGCTTCGCCGGGCGCGAGACAAAATCACGCTGTCCCCGCCGCAATTGCATGGCCGGCGGGTTGACCCGCCGGCGAATCGCCTGGAACGGCAAGGGCTACTGGTCGTCCGGAACCACCGGAGCGGGCTCGTCGGCGGCCGGCTGACCGGCCGCGGGTTCCGCCCCCGCATCGTCGGGAACGTCGACCGGCGCCGGCGCGGCGTCGACCGCGGCGCCGCCGGCGTCATCCGGCACGTCCACCGCGCCGTCGGCCGGGACGAGGTTGACCGCTCCGCCGGCGTCGTCGGGCACGTCGGCCGGCGTTTCCGCGCCCGGGAAGCCGCCGAGGATGTCGAGGAGGCCGCCGCCCTGCGGGCGATCCTCGACCGGGAGGCCCTCGCCGCTGTTGACGTTGAGGTTGTCGAGAACCGAGCCGCCGCCGTCGAGGCGCGCGAGCACGGTGAGGACGATCGAGGTCGCGAAGAACCCGGCCGCGAGATAGGCCGTCACCCGGGTGAGGACGTTCCCCTGCCCCCGCGCGGCCATGAAGCTGCTGCCACCGCCGATCCCCAGCGCGCCGCCTTCGGAGCGCTGCAGGAGGACCAGCGCGATCAGCGACGCCACCACCATGAGGTGGATGACAATGATGACGGTTTCCATCGATGAGATTGTCCAGATGCCGGGTTTGGCCGGGCTTTTACACGAACGTCCCTGACCTTGCTACCGCGGCCGGCGCGGCTATTCGGCCGGTCGCGCCGCATTGATGATGGCGAGGAAATCCGCCGCCTTGAGGCTCGCGCCGCCGACCAGCGCGCCGTCGACCCCCGCCACCGCGAAGATCTCCGCCGCATTGTCCGGCTTGACCGAGCCGCCATAGAGGATGCGCATTCCCGCGCCGTCCTCGCCGAACCGCTCGGCGAGCCTGGCGCCTATGTGGGCATGCATCTCGGCGATGTCAGCCCCGGTCGGGGTGAGGCCGGTGCCGATGGCCCAGACCGGCTCGTAGGCGATGACGAGGTTGCGGGCGCGCGCACCGTCCGGCACCGAGCCGGCGAGCTGCCCCTCGACGACCGCCAGCGCCTCGCCGGCCTCGCGCTGGGCCCGGGTCTCGCCGACGCAGAGGATGACCGTCAGCCCGGCGCGCCAGCCGGCCTCGGCCTTGGCGCGCACGACGGCGTCGGTCTCGCCATGGTCGGCGCGGCGCTCGGAGTGACCGACGATGACGTAGGTGGCGCCGGCATCGGCCAGCATCTCGGCGGCGAGGTCGCCGGTATGGGCACCCGAGACCTCAGCATGGCAGTCCTGGCCACCGACCAGGATCGGCGACCCGCCGACGACGATATGCGCCCGCGAGATCAGCGTCGCCGGCGGACACACGGCCACCTCGACGCCCGGCGGATTGGCGAGGCCGGTCTTCACCGCCTCGATCTCCATCAGGCTCGCCTTGCTGCCGTTCATCTTCCAGTTGCCCGCGACGAGGCGTGTTTTCGCAGTCATCGGCTTCTCCCTTTGGCGGCCTGTTGCGCGCGCCCTTGCAAGTCGGGCCCGGGAGCCCTAGCAAAATTCGCCCCCGGCACAAGCCGGCAATGCGTCCCAGACCGTTCCGGACGGTCCAGAGGCAGAGGCTTGAGGAAACGATGACCAGAGCAAGGCAGACCACGTATCGCGTTCTCGGCGCCGCCATCGTCACGGCGGCCCTTGCCGGCAGCGCCCTCGCCGAGGGTAGCTGGGTCCGCGGCGGCTCGTTCGAGAACAATGAGCCCGTGGCCTTCGGCCGCTACCTCGCGGAGGCGACCGACGCGCAGATGACGGTGCGCTGCGCCGACAGCGAGCTGTCGATCGATGCCGGCGTCGCCGGCGCGGGCGCCCTTCCCGAAGGCCTTGCCGAGGGCGACACGACCAGCGTCGGCTTCGTACTGATCGGGACCGACGGGGCCGAGCTCGGCTCCACCGACGCCGAGGGTCCGCTCCGCATCCGGCCGGACGGTGCGGTTGTGGTGACGCTGGCCGGCGAGGCGGCGGCGCCGCTGGCGGCGCTGCTGCTCGAGCCGGCCGAGAGCCTCGCCGTGACGATCGGCGCCGAGACCCGCCCGGTGGTGATGACTGGTGCCGCGGCCATCTTCGCCGGCATCGCCGCAAGCTGCGACGCCTGGCCGAAATAGCCCGCTTGCGCCGCGCCTTGCCCGGCGGGAGCGCGATTCCTATTATCCCGCCGACTGTTGCGGCCCGACGCCGCCACGATCCCTGAAAGGCTTCCATGCTCGATACGCTCCGAAAGCGCACCGGCGGCTGGACCGCGCGCATCCTGATCGCGATCCTGGTCATCAGCTTCGCGGTCTGGGGCATTCCGGGCATTCTCGACCAGCCCGGCGGCCGGCCGGTCGCCGTGATCGGCGAGACCGAGATCTCGGCGCTGCAGTTCCAGGAGGCGTATCAGCGCGAGGTGCAGTCCGTCAGCCAGCAGCTCGGGCGCGGCATCACGCCGACGGAGGCCGTTAACTTCAATCTACCCAACGTCGTCCTCGGCCGTCTCGCCCTTACCGCGACGCTCGACGACCATGCGACGGCGCTCGGCCTCGGGCTGACCGACGAAGGCGTCGGCCGGGCGATCCTCGCCGATCCGAATTTCCAGACCGGCTCGGGCCAGTTCAACACTGCCGGCTTCAACAGCTTCCTGCGTCAGAACAATCTGAGCGAGGGCGCCTATATCCGCACCCGGCGCGAGCAGGAGCTGCGGACGCAGATCGTCGCCGCGGTCGCCGACCGGCTCGGCCTCCCTGCGGCCTACGACCAGCTTCTCCATTCCTACGACAACGAAGCCCGGACGATCCGCTACGTCACGCTGACGCCGGACACGGTCGAGGCCGCGCCTGAGCCGACCGAGGAGGAGCTGACGGCCTATTTCGAGGAGAACGCCGCGAACTGGAGCGCGGCGGAGACCCGGTCGCTTGCCGTCACCGAGCTGAACCCCGCCGTCTTCGCCGACCCCTCGACCGTCACCGAGGAAGAGGCGGAGGCCGCCTATCAGGCGCGGATCGCGACCTTCAGCACCGCCGAGACGCGCCGGGTGCGCCAAGTCGTGTTCCCGACGCGCGCACGCGCCGACGAGGTGGCCGCGCTTCTCGCCGCCGGCCAGACCTTCGACCAGCTCGTCGAAGCCGGCGAGATCGCGCCGGCCGACCTCGGCGTCGTCGACCGGAACGATTTGCGCGACCCGGCAGTCGCCGAGGCGGCCTTCGCGCTTGCGGAGGGCGAGACCAGCGCCGTGTTCGACGGCCGCGCCGGCGCCACCATCGTCAACGTCTCCGCGATCAACGCGCCCGTGGTGACGCCGTTCGAGGAGGTGCGCGACGACCTGGTTCAGACGCTTGCCGAGGAGCACGCGGTCACCGAGGTGAACGACCTCCACCCGCAGATCGAAGACGCCCTCGCCGGCGGCGCGACGGTCACTGCCATCGCCGAGCAGTTCGGCCTGCCGCTGACGATCATTCCGTCGGTCGATGCCAGCGGCAACGACATCGACGGCAATCCGGTGACCGTCCCCGGCGGCCAGCAGCTGGTGAACGGGGCCTTTGCCAGCGATGTCGGCCTCTCCAACCCGCCGATTCAGCAGACGCGCTGGAGCTTCGTCTGGTACGACGTGACCGAGGTCTCGCCGCCCCACCAGCGGCCGCTGGACGAGGTTCGCGACGCCGTCGTCGCCGCCTGGCAGCAGGATTCGGTCGCGACGCGCCTCGCCATACTCGCCGGCGACATGCTGGTGCGGGTGCGCGCGGGCGCGACCTTCGAGGAAGCGGCGGACGCGCTTGGTCTCGCGGTTACGGTGGAGACCGCCGAGGGCCTGACCCGCGGCGGCACAGTGCCGGAAAGCCTGTCGTCCGCGGCGGTGCAGACCGCCTTCACCGGCCCTGAAGGTTATGTCGACACCGCTGCCGCCCCCGACGGCGAAAGCGCGATCGTGCTGCAGGTCGTCGCCGTCAGCCTTCCCGAGGGCGAACCAGACGCCGCGCTCGCCGGCGACGTCGCCACCGAGTTCTCCGACGACATGTTCCGCGCCTATGCGCAGGCCGTCCAGAACGAGATGAACGTCACCATCAACCCTGCCGCTCTCGAAGCGGCGATCGGCCTCTAGCGGGCCGCCGGGCGGTGTCATGCTGATCGAGCCGCCCGTCGACCGCTTCACGCGCGCCTACGATTCCGGCACGCCGCAGGTCGTCTGGACCCGTCTCGTCGCCGACCTCGAGACGCCGGTCTCGGCGATGCTGAAGCTGTCGGCCGGCCGGGCGAACTGCTTCCTCCTGGAGTCGGTCGAGGGCGGCGCGGTGCGCGGCCGCTATTCGGTGATCGGCGTCGACCCCGACCTCATCTTCCGCATCCGCGACGGCGCGGCCGAGATCGACCGCGCCCCGGCGGGCGGCGGCGGCTTCACGCCGATGAACGCGCGTCCACTCGACGCCCTGCGCGCGGTGGTGCGGGAATCCTCCATCGACATGCCGCCGGGCCTGCCGCCTATGTCGGCCGGCGTCTTCGGCTATCTCGGCTACGACATGGTCCGCGAGATGGAGGAGCTGGCGCCGCCCGGCCCCGATCCGCTCGGCCTGCCCGATGCGATCATGCTGCGCCCGACGGTGATCGTCGCCTTCGATTCGGTGAAGGACGAGATGATCGTCGTGACGCCGGTACGCCCCGACGGGTCGCGCGCGGCCGACGCGCATGCCCGCGCGGTCGACCGGCTGACCGCGATCGTCGAGGCGCTCGACGCGCCGCTCCCCAAGGCGGCCGACGGCGCCGCCGACGTCACCGCGGAAGAGCCGAAGTCGAACACGCCGAAGGACCGCTATCTCGACATGGTGGCGCAGGCGAAGGAATACATCGCGGCCGGCGACATCTTCCAGGTCGTGCTGTCGCAGCGCTTCGAGACCCCCTTCACGCTGCCGCCTTTCGCGCTCTATCGCGCGCTCCGCCGCACCAACCCCTCGCCCTTCCTCTACTATCTCGACTTCGGCGGCTTCGCGCTGGCGGGTTCAAGCCCGGAGATCCTGGTCCGGGTGCGCGACGGCGAGGTCTCGATCCGCCCGATCGCCGGCACCCGCCCGCGCGGCGAGACCCCGGAAACCGACAAGCGCCTCGCCGAGGAGCTCCTCGCCGACCCCAAGGAGCGCGCCGAGCACCTGATGCTGCTCGACCTCGGCCGGAACGACGTCGGCCGGGTCGCCGAGATCGGCTCGGTGAAGGTCACCGACCAGTTCTTCCTCGAATATTACAGCCACGTCATGCACATCGTGTCGAACGTGGTCGGCCGCCTCGCGCCGCAGCACGACGCGATCGCCGCCCTCGCCGCCGGCTTCCCCGCCGGCACCGTCTCCGGCGCGCCGAAGGTCCGCGCGATGGAGATCATCGACGAGCTGGAGAGCGAGAAGCGCGGCATCTACGCCGGCTGCGTGGGCTATTTCTCGGCCGGCGGCGCCATGGACACCTGCATCGTGCTGCGCACCGGCCTGGTGAAGGATGGGGTGATGTACGTCCAGTCCGGCGCGGGAATCGTGGCGGACTCCGTGCCCGAAAGCGAGTATGAGGAATGCCGCGCCAAGGCTCGGGCTCTGTTCCGTGCCGCGGAAGAGGCGGTCCGGTTCGCCTCCGCAGTGGGGCGGGGTCAGTAGCCTCCGCTTCTCCGCACGCGCTCCTCGTTATTCCGGCGAAGGCCGGAATCCAGCGCCGGAAGACACACCAGGCGGGACCGAGACGATCTCCACTCGATGCCAGTTGCCCGATTCCGCGTCATCGTGCGTCGTACCCTATCCACGTAGATAGCGCCCTTCCGCGCGAGGCATGTCACCGTCCCCGCGGTGATCCGAGCGAAACCGCCGGCACCGTGCGGCGCTTTGGTCGCTTCAAAAAAGTACAGGGAAGGAAAAGGGGATGGGCATGCGCAAGTTCAAGCTCAAGTCATTGGCGCGTCTGGCGGTCAGCGCGAGTGCCGTTGCAATGGCGTTTCCGGTCGCCGCGGAAGAGCCAGTCACATTCGAGAGACTCTCGAACCAAGAGCCCGCCAACTGGCTGACGGTGTACGGCAACTACGCCGGGTGGAGGTACTCGGAGCTTGATGAGATCAACCGGGACAATGTAGCAGACTTGCGGGTTGCCATTGCGGTGCCGATCGCAATGCGCGCCGGCTTGGGGGGCGCAAACTACGCGGTGCCGCTGGTCGACGATGGATTCCTCTACACCAACGATAGCAACAATGCGGTGGTCAAGATCGATCTCAAGAGCGGCCGAGGGGACTACCTTTGGACCACCGCGCTCGCCGCTTCTGACATCGCCGCGGGGAGAGTCCAGGGCAATGCCCTCTGGCAGAACGCCATCATCGCCAATACGCGCGACGCGCACATAGTCTCGATCGACAGGGAAACCGGCGAGGTCAACTGGGATCAGCTGGTGGGCGTTCCGGGCGAGAGCACAAACGCGGCGCCGGTTGCTCTGGAGAACATAATCATCGTCAGTCAATCCGCGGGTGACGCCGGCACGCGCGGCTGGGCCGCGGGGCTGGATGCGAGCACCGGTGACGAACTGTGGCGCTTCTACATTGTGCCTGGACCGGGCGAGCCCGGACACGAGACATGGCCGCAGGACAACGACGCCTGGATGACGGGTGGTGGAGGCCTTTGGGTCGCCCCGACCTACGACGTGGCGACAAACATCGTCCTATGGGGAACGGGCAACCCGGCGCCCTCGTTCGACCCGGAGTTCCGGGCCGGCGACAACCTGTACACCAATAGCAGCGTGGCGCTGGACGCCAGCACCGGCGAGCTGGTCTGGTACTTCCAGTATTTGCCGGGTGATTACCTCGACCATGACGCTATCGGCATAAATCAATTGTACGACATCGAAATCGATGGCGCAGTTCGACAGGTCCTCGGGCATATCAACAGGACCGGGTATTTCTACACGATGGACCGGCAGACCGGGGAGTTCATCCTTGCCACGCCGGTTCAGACCAATATCGATTGGACCTCCGGAATCGACCCGAAGACAGGCTTGCCGGTCGAGTACAATCCGGATGTCGGTCTGCAGGACTATGGCAATCCTGTGCGGCGCGACGCAGGTCCGGTGGACAATTGCGGCGGTCAGTTCGTCACTGGGACGTGGCAGCCGGCTTACGACCCCAACCGTCAGGTTGTATACACTACTTACGTGGATACGAGTTGCTGGATGGACGTCGTACCTGCTTTCGACGCCACCAGATCTGCTGAGGAACGCTGGGCGAATGTCGGCCTTGGCGGACAGTTTACCCTTTACGAGGAGAACTTCCGCGTCGGCGCAATTGACGTCGTGACCTCTTCAATCCAGTCCGCCGAACTGCCGGCCTTTACACAGTCCGGCGTGCTTGCAACGGCAGGCAATGTGATCTTCTTCGGCGATTCCTACGGCACGTTCTCGGCACACGATTCCGACACGCTCGACCAGCTATGGTCGATCAATGTCGGTTCCTCGATGAGATCGCCGCCGATCGCATTCGAGATGGACGGCAAGCAGTATATCGCGATCCAGTCCGGTGGCTCAGGTGGCTTTGCCGGAGTGAGCGTGGTCGGAGCTCCGCCGAACTCCGCAATGCTGTGGGTCTTCTCGCTCTGAGCTGAGGGGCGCTCCGTCCCTGGGACGAGTTTCTGGAGGGGCAATCGAACGCCTGATTGCCCCTCCATTCTCCCGCGAAACGAGTGATGGTTCGTGGCCCTGCTCCCTGGTTCTCTGCCGGCCGGCATCTTGATCCTGGCCCTGATGCTGCCGGGAGCGGCGGCGGCCCAGCAAGACCGGATGACCATCTGGGACATCCCTCTCGGCGCGGATGTCGAGGACATTCCGGCTGACGCGGTGGCGTTGATAGCGTGCGGGACAAATGGCGGACCGCCGTCGACCCGTTTGCCGTCATTTGCGGCTTTCACCACATGCGCCGAAGAAGAGTCGGGCCTTCGCGAGGTCCATTTCGTCTACGACGACGAGCAGGAGTATGTCGCACTGGCCCGCGGCAACGAGGCTATGGCGTCGCGTGCGGGCACGCGGGTGGCCGGGTTTCAGGCCATTGTTTCGCTGCTGGTGAACGACGACGGCCTTGTGCGCGGGCACCGCATCGTGAGCGATCCGAGGGCCGCTGACCTCGCCGAGCGGGACACTGCGGTGGCACTCGGTGATTTCATCATCGGGCTCCTCGGCTCGGGTGGATGGGCCTGTGTCGAAGCCACGCCGATGGCGGGCTACAACCCGGCTGACGGTCGATATTTGGATCGCCGCTGCACGAAGACTGACGAGCGGGCAGGCTGGCACGCCACGATCATTCAGCATCACTATCGAAAACCCGGACAGACTGAACTCAATCCTTTCGATGCCGAGGCTCAGCCGGGCTATCTGGAAAGCAGCACCCGATTTGAGCTCGAGGCGACTTCGCTGGAAGGCGCACCCCGGGAATGGGCAGCTGAGTGGGAGGATTCCTCCCATGAGCAGTCGGAGGTATTGAATTGCCCGGGTTGCGACCTCACCGGCGCGAACCTCAAACGCTTCAGCCTCGCGGGCGCCAACCTGGCTGGCGCCGTTCTGCGCGACGCGAATCTCCATGATGCCGACCTGACCGGCGCCGACCTCTCCGGAGCGGATCTGACCGGCGCCAACCTGAACAAGGCGCGCTTGCCGCGGGCCAACCTGTCGGGAGCAGTGTTGGAGGGCGCGATGTTGTTTGCGGCCGATCTGTCGGCGGCGAACCTGACCGGCGCGAACCTTTCCTCCGCGCTCATGGGCCGGTCTCGATTGACCCGGGCGGTCCTGGTCGATGCGCGGCTCGACCGCGCTGATCTGTGGGGCGCGAGCCTTCCGGACGCGAACCTGACCGGCTCGGAGATCAGAGGAGCGCGGATCGTCGAGGGAAACCTCGCTCGCGCGAACCTCACCGGCGCCGTCCTCGACGGAAGCATCCTGGCGGCCGCTCTACTGAATGGCGCGGTGCTCCGCGGAGCATCCGCGATGGGGGTGGATTTCTATGGAGCGCAGCTGCGCGGTGCGGACCTCACCAACGTCAATCTCAGCGGGTCCCGTCTGACTTCGAGCGTCCTGACGGATGCGATCCTCGATGGAGTCGTATTCGACAACGCGATAATGCCGAATGGACGACCATATTCGGACGAGTGACGCTGGATTGCGGCCCCTAAACCGAGAACCCCGCGTTGGGGAAAGAGGCGCGCGCTCCCGTCCTGACGGATCTCAGTCGCCGTGCGGCAGGAGCGTCTGCAAAGGACCCAGGATCGCGCCGATCGCTCGCATCAGATCTCGCTGATTGTGGGTATCGGTCTTCCAGAAGAGCCTTTGAAGGTGAAACCGCACCCCCGCCTGCCCAATACCGAGACGCACCGCAATATCGTCGATGCCGAGACCGCCGGCGAGTAGAGCGGCAACGGCCGACTCTCGCATTGTCAGCTGAAACGCGTCTCGAAGATGGTCCTGGAACTCGGTCGGCGCCGCCGATTTCGCCGAAGAGACCCTGACCACGAACAAGATCGCTGCCGGCTGGGTCGCTCCGATGAGCGCTTCAAGGCCCTTGCTGTCCTCGACGCCGACCACCACCGCCACGGCATGCGTTGGATGGTCTTCTTTGGTGAGGCGCACCAGCCGGGGTGACATCGGCGAGGGATTGTCGAGTGCTTCCTGAAGTGCAGGGTCTTGGGTTCGCTCAGCGTAGCGAATTTCACCGTGCTCGCTGGTTCCCACCAGATCGCTGTTCCTCAGGAGCTCCTTTCCAGCCTCGTTGGCAACCAGGACCTTCCGGCTTCGATCCAGAACAAAGAGGGGCAGCCGGATGCCATTGATCGCATAGGATGAAAATCCTGAATACTCACGTTGAACAAACGCCGCGCGCGATACCCTTAATACTTGACCGACATACGCAGAAATTCGCTGCAATCCCCAGAGTTCTGCATCGCTAAACGGAGTATCTTCGCTGGGGCGCATGCACGCGATTATGAATCGTACGCCGTCCTCAACAAAGATCGGGACCGATATTATTTGCGACGCGCCTGACGGACGGTAAAACTCCTGATATACTGTACTTCTTTCGTAATCGTCGGGATCAATAACATCCTGCAGTCTATACGCTCTACCCGAAGGCTGGCTCAACATGCGTTGCCAGATAATATCATTGTCGCTGAAATTGCTCTCGTAGATTTCCTGCTCCACGTCGGTGTAGCCAAAGCTGCCTGCTGCTGCACGAAACCGCGGTCGTTCGACCAACGGCGCCAGCCCCACCTTGGAGGCATGGAACGCGACGCTCATCGATGCCAGCCAGCCCTGCCAGTCGCCGGCGACCGTGGCCTCCCCAAAGGAGAGGGAAAGTGCATTCAGGACGTCATCCGGCATATGACACTGCCTTTCAAAGTCCCGGGACTGCGCGGGGCCTTTGACGCGACGTTCGGCGAAATCGTGATGAAAACTGTAGCAACCGGCGGGCACCCGCGCCACTATCCAAATGCTCGACACGCCCGGGCGCGATCAGCCGGACTATTGCCCGGGCAACTTGCTCGCTCCGTCGTGTGGCCCTGGATCCCGGCTTCGCCGGGATGACGAGGGTGAAGTGGCCGCTACAGGCCACCCTCTCGACAATGGCGCCCACGAACGACACCATTGCATTGCGGTCGGCAAAGTGACAGAGCACGTTTGGTCCGACGCTTGGCAGAGTACCGATGTTCCTCGTCGTCGATAACTACGACAGCTTCACCTACAACCTCGTCCATTTCCTGGGCGAGCTGGGGGCGGAGCTTGTCGTGCGCCGCAACGACAGGATCACCGTCGGCGACGTGATGGCGATGGACCCGGAGGGGATCATCCTGTCGCCCGGCCCCTGCACCCCCGACGATGCCGGCATCTGCCTCGACCTCATCGGCGCGGCGAGCCCGGCGATCCCGATGCTCGGCGTCTGCCTCGGCCACCAGTCGATCGGCCAGGCGATCGGCGGCAGGGTGGTGCGCGCCGCAGTGCCGATGCACGGCAAGCTCAGCGACATTCGGCACAATGGCCGCGGCCTTTTCCGCGGCCTGCCGCCGCGCTTCCGCGTCACGCGCTATCATTCGCTGATCGTCGCCCGCGACGGGCTGCCGGATGCGCTCGAGGTCACCGCCGAGACCGATGACGGCATCATCATGGGCCTGTCGCATCGCACCCGGCCGCTCCACGGCCTGCAGTTCCATCCCGAGAGCATCGCCTCGCAGAACGGCCACGCCCTTCTCAAGAACTTCCTCGACCTCGCCGCCGAGTGGAATGCGCGCCACCGCCCGGCGCGCGCGGTCGCCTGATCCTTCGCCATGGCTGACCTGAAGCCCCTTCTCGGCAAGGTCGCCGGCGGCGCGGCGCTGTCGCGCGCCGAGGCGGTCGACGCGTTCGAGACGCTGATGTCCGGCGAGGCGACGCCGTCGCAGATCGGCGCGCTGCTGATGGGCCTTCGCGTCCGCGGCGAGACCATCGACGAGATCGCCGGCGCGGTCAGCGTGATGCGCGCCCGGATGCTGCCGGTCGAGGCGCCGGACGGCGCGATCGACGTGGTCGGCACCGGCGGCGATGCCAGCGGCACCTACAACATCTCCACCACCGCGGCCTTCGTCGTCGCCGGCGCCGGCGTACCGGTGGCGAAGCACGGCAACCGCGCCCTCTCCTCGAAATCCGGCGCGGCGGATGTCCTCGCCGCGCTCGGCGTGAAGATCGACCTCGGCCCGGACGCCGTGGCGCGCTGCATCCGCGAGGCCGGAATCGGCTTCATGTTCGCCCCGGCGCATCACTCGGCGATGAAGCATGTCGGCCCGACACGGGTCGAGATGGGCGTCCGCACCATCTTCAACCTCCTCGGCCCGCTCTCGAACCCGGCCGGCGTCAAGCGTCAGATGCTCGGCGTCTTTGCACCGCAATGGGTCGAGCCGCTGGCGCATGTGCTGCGCGACCTTGGCTCCGAGCGGGCCTGGGTGGTGCACGGCGCGGGCGGCCTCGACGAGATCTCGCCCGCCGGCCCGACCGAGGTCGCGGAACTGCGCGACGGCACGGTCCGCACCTTCACCATCGCGCCCGGCGACGCCGGCCTGCCGGAGGCTCCGGTCGACGCGATCCGCGGCGGCGACGGCGCGGCCAACGCCGCCGCGCTCCGCGGCGTTCTGACCGGCGCGCCCGGTCCCTATCGCGACGTGACGCTCCTCAACGCCGGCGCGGCGCTCGTCGTCGCGGCCCGCGCCGACGACATCGCCGCCGGCGTCACGCTGGCGCGGCAGTCGATCGACAGCGGCAACGCGAACGCCGCGCTCGACGCGCTGGTGCGGGTGTCGAACGCATGACCGACATCCTCGCGCGCATCGAAGCCAGCAAGCGCCGCGAGATCGCCGCCGCGAAAGCAGCGATCCCCGAAGACGCCCTGCGCGCCGCCTCCGGGGCCGCTCCCCCGCCCCGCGGCTTCGTCGCGGCGCTCCGCGCGAAGCACGACGCCGGGCGCACCGCGCTGATCGCGGAGGTGAAGAAGGCGAGCCCGTCGAAGGGGCTGATCCGGGCGGAGTTCGATCCCCCTCTCCTCGCCCGCGCCTATGAGGCGGCCGGTGCGGCGTGCCTCTCGGTGCTCACCGACGGTCCGTTCTTCCAGGGCCGGCGCGACGACCTCGTGGCGGCGCGGGGCGCGGTCGCGCTGCCGGTGCTGCGCAAGGATTTCCTGTTCGAGCCCTACCAGGTGCTCGAGGCGCGCGCCTGGGGCGCCGACTGCATCCTCATCATCATGGCGGCTGTCGACGACGCCACCGCCCACGCGCTCGAAGCGACCGCGCAGGAACTCGGCATGGACGTCCTCGTCGAGGTCCATGACGAGGCCGAGATGGCGCGCGCGCTCCGCCTCGCCTCGCCGCTGATCGGCATCAACAACCGCGACCTTCGCACCTTCGACACCGACCTCGCCGTTGCGGAGCGCCTCGCGCCGATGGTGCCGAAGGACCGCATCGTCGTCGGCGAGAGCGGCATCTTCACGCCGGACGACGTGGCGCGCCTCGCCCGCACCGGCATCCGCACCGTCCTCGTCGGCGAGAGCCTGATGCGCCAGGCCGACGTGACGACCGCCACGCGCGCCCTCCTCGAGCCCGCCGCCGCCCCCGCCGCGTGACCTGATTCGGCGGGTCGCCGGGCGGGATCGGCCCCGCTTCGGTCCCAAGTCATCCACCGGCCTGAATCGGAAACGGCGGATTTCCGCCATTCCCGATTCACGAAACCGCGTTTAAGACCTCCGAAACCCTTGCCGAACATAACTCGAACGACTATAGAATGTTCATCTTTTGTACCGAGCCGCGGGGCCGCCGACGCGATGTTGACCCGAAAGCAGCATGAACTCCTGATGTTCATCCACGAGCGCCTGAAGGAATCCGGCATCCCGCCCTCCTTCGACGAGATGAAGGATGCGCTCGACCTTCGGTCGAAGTCCGGCATCCATCGCCTCATCAAGGCGCTGGAGGAGCGCGGCTTCATCCACCGCCTGCCGAACCGCGCCCGCGCGCTGGAGGTGATCAAGCTGCCGGAATCGATGAATGCCGGCGGCGCCCGCAACCGTGGCTTCTCGCCCGCGGTGATCGAGGGCAATCTCGGCAAGCTCCGCCCGACCGCGAGCGCAGGGCCCGCCGCCAACGACCCGGTGCCGATCCCGGTGATGGGCCGCATCGCCGCCGGCACGCCGATCGAAGCGATCCAGACCCACAGCCACACCATCGCCGTCCCGCCCGAAATGCTCGGCGCGGGCGAGCATTTCGCGCTGGAGATCCGCGGCGATTCCATGATCGAGGCCGGCATCTTCGACGGCGACACCGTCATCGTGAAGAAGTCCGACTCCGCCGACACCGGCGACATCGTCGTCGCCCTGATCGACGACGAGGAGGCGACGCTGAAGCGCCTTCGCAAGAAGGGCGCGTCGGTCGCGCTCGAAGCCGCCAACCCGGCCTACGAGACCCGCATCTTCGGGCCGGACCGCGTGCGCATCCAGGGCCGCCTCGTCGGCCTGATCCGCCGCTACTGATCCGGCAGCGGCGGCATCCATGACCGCCGCACCTCCGGCCGAACCGTCACGGAGCGCCAGCTGCCGTCGGCCTGGCGGTAGAGCGCCTGTGCCCCGGTCCGCGCCAGCTCGGGTCCGTCGATGACGAACGCGGTCCGGTCGCAGCCCTCGGGCGCGGCATGCGCCGTCACCAGAACCGCGGCGTTGCGGCAGTCCTCGGCGAAGCCGCGCGCATCGGCGAGGAGCGCCAGCCTCGCGCCGCCCGGCAGCGGCGCCGTGCAGCCGATCCGGTCGCAGAGGATGTCGGCCGCCAGCGAGGCATCGCCCGCGGCGCGCAGGTCGCCATCGGCGCGCAGCCAGGTGTCGACCTCGAAATCCGCCCCGTCGCCCGCCACGTGGTAGCGGCCATCCTCGCCGCGAACGGCGGCGACTGAGCCGGTCTCGTCGACCATGATCGCCGGCCGCGGCGCCGATCCCCACGCAGCGAGGCCGATGATGACGGGCGCGACGCCGAGGAGGCGCCACTTCTCGCGCCAGAGCGAGAGCCACAGCATCCCGGTCACGACCGCGAGGAGCGCCCAGAGCGGCGCCGCGGCGATGCGCCCGCCATCGCCGGTCCACGCGTCGATCCAGCGGCCGATCGCCACGACCAGGTCGATGCCGATGTCCATGAGCCGGAACGGTGCCGCCTCAAGGCCGAGCGGCATGAGGATGACGGCGAAGAGCGCGGGATACATCACGAGGAAGGTGACGACCGGCGCCGCCACGACATTGGCGAGGAGGCTGAGCGGCGCCGTCCGGTGGAAATGGAAGGCGCCGAACGGCGCGGTCGCGAGCCCGGCGAGAAGCGACGTGAGCGCGAGCCCGCCGAGCCACACCAGCCCGATGCGGCGCGCGGTGCGCCGCGGCGGCGGCCCGAGCGCGAGCCGTTCGCGGCGACGTTCGGAGAAGAACTCGAAGCCCGCGACCAGCGCCAAAGTCGCGGCGAACGACATCTGGAAGCTCGCGGTCAGGATCGATTCCGGCCGCAGCACCAGGATGATCATCGCCGCGACCGCGACGTTGCGCACCGTGAGCGCGCGGCGGTCGAGAAGGACCGCGACGAGCATCACCGCGAACATGATGTAGGAGCGGACTTAGGTAGCAGATGCAGGAAGCCGATCTGCCGTCGCTCCTAGAATTTCATCCTTAACTCGATCTCAACGCCGACACGTCAGCCTTGCGCTTTCGTGTGCGTTCGCGTTGGCGCGGGGCTGTGCCATGAACACTTTGTACTTTGGTGACAACCTATGGCACCTCCAAGAAAACATCTCTGATGAGAGCGTCGATCTCGTCTATCTCGATCCGCCCTTCAATTCCAACGCCCAGTACAACGTCTTCTTCAAGACGCCCGAAGGCGAGGCCTCCGAGGCTCAGGCGGAAGCGTTCAAGGATGCGTGGACGTGGACGGGCGATGCCGAATTAGCCTTTGACGAGATCATACGGTCGGGAGGCGCCGTCGTTCCGGTTCTGGATGCCCTGAGACGCTATCTCAAGGAGTCGGACCTCATGGCGTATCTCGTCATGATGACATCGCGGCTGATCGAGCTGCATCGTTCGCTCAAGCCGACGGGCACGATCTATCTTCACTGCGATCCGACAGCGAGCCATTACCTCAAGCTGGTGATGGACGGCATTTTCGGGCCAGCCCGGTATCGCAACGAGATTTCATGGCGCCGGTCGCAGCCGAAAGGGCATGCGACCCGCAACTTCTCCAACGCTCGCGACATCCTACTCAGGTACACAAAAGGCGACGAGTGGACGTTCCACCCGGTCCATGTCGAACACGATCCGGAGTACGTCAGGAAGTTTTATCGCCATCGCGATCCGGATGGTCGTGTCTATCGATTGGGCGACCTAACCAACCCGAACAAGAACCGGCCAAACCTCACCTACACCTTCCTTGGAGTGAAGCGCGTTTGGCGCTGGACGCAAGAGCGTATGGAGGAAGCCAATGAGGCGGGAATCATTGTCCAGTCCCGCCCCGGCGCCGTCCCGGCGCTGAAGCGGTACCTGGATGAGATGCCGGGCACGCCGGTGACAAACGACTGGGACGATATCGAACACCTCCACGGTGGCGATCCCGAGTTCCTTGGCTATCCGACCCAAAAGCCGCTGTCCCTTCTGGAGCGCGTCATCAAGGCCTCCACGAACGCCGGCGACATTGTGCTGGACCCCTTCTGCGGCTGCGGTACCGCCATTGAGGCCGCGCAGGCGCTTGAGAGGCAGTGGATCGGGATCGACATCACCCACTACGCGATCAGCCTGATCGACCGGCGTTTGGCGGCTTCATTCCCCGGCCTACAGCCGCACATAGACGGGCGACCGGAGGACATGCGTGCGGCACGGCTTCTTGCTGAGCGGGACGCGTTTCAATTCCAGTGGTGGGCGAACTGGTTGGTGGGCGTTCAGAACTATCGCGAGCGACGCCGAGGACCGGATCGCGGCATTGACGGCCTGATCTTCTTCCCGAACGGACCGCATGGCGTGGGCCGCGTCGTGGTGTCGGTGAAGAGCGGGAAGCTGAAAGCAGACGACGTGCGGTCCCTAAGTCACGTCGTGCAGCGCGAGAACGCCCAAATCGGACTTCTCGTGACGCTGGAGGAACCGAGCGACCGGATGATAGCTGACGCTGCCGCTGCGGGTATCGTGCGCGCTCCAAACGAACCCTACCCGCGGCTCCAGATCGTGACGGTGGAGTCGCTGTTGAAGGGCATTCGACCGAAGATGCCGCCTGCCATTGTGCTGCCAGAACTGGACCGCCGCGCGAGCCGTAGGAAACTTGAGGAAGCGATCTCCGAACAGATGGCGTTCCATTTCGTGTTCTCGACATCCGCGGCGGCGAAAACGTCCGATGTGGTCGATCATCTAGATCCAGCACTGGTACTCGGGAGTTTGCGACGACCGCACTAACGGATGAGTTCCCACGCGGCGTAGCGACCGATGTTCTCTGCGCGTCGGATTAGCTTCTCATGCCGCAGGCGCCGCATGGTTGCGATGACCCGCTGGACCATCAGGCGGGTTAGGTTCCTGTCGGACGTATCCAGCGCACGCTGGATCATGATCTGTTGAGCAATGAAGCGCGTCGAGATCGGCCCGCTCGATTCTTTGAAGATCGCAACTACCCTGCTTTGCATCTCGCCGCGCTTCGACCAGTGGTCGGGAACTCGAAATGCCTTCGGCTTGACCGAGATCGCGACATAGGTTGCTCAAACAGTTTGATCGACGCGTCGAGGTGCGCGAGTTCGGTGATCATGTCAGCCATGCGATTGCCGATGTTGTCGATCTCCCCCGCGAGATCGGCGCGCTTCCGCTTCAAGGCGGCAAGCGCATAGACGGCGCCCTTGTCTGTCATTTCGCATACCTCTGCCAGTAGCCTTTCCAAGTCGCGGACGGCTTCTGCGCCAAGGCGAGAGCGAGAGCGCCGTAAGTGTTGGAGCCATTGTCGCGCCGCCGGTGGTCCTCCAGCCACGCGCAATGGGCGGCGTAGGCATGAAGGTGACGTGCGCTGACATGGTGGTGCTGCCCGTCGATCATCCGACGCAGGCGGGCGAAGAAGCTCTCGACCTGATTGGTCGAAACCCCGTCCATGCTGTAGGCGACGGAATGGTTGATCCGCAGCATGTCGTAGGTGAGTGGCAGCCGATCCCAGTGGGACGCCTCGTCGGCAATGATGCGGCTGCCCTTCTCGACGATCAGTTTGGCTATCGCGACGCCCTCTGGTTCGTGGCGACCGACAAAGGTGAGGGTCCGGCCGCCACGCTGACGCACTGCGATGACGACGCGACGGTCGGGCGACTTGCTTGGCGCCTTGCGGCGGTCGATCCGGTCTTCCTTCCGGTTGGCCGGGCGAACGCTGCCGCCGGTGTGCATGCCGTCGATCTCGATCTCGCCAGACAGGCGAGCGTCGGCAGTCTCCGCGGCCAATGCTTCGCGAAGCTTGTGGCTCAAGACGAACGCCGTCTTCGCCTGAACGTCCAAGTCCCGACTGAGTTGGAGCGCGGACAGGCCCTTGGAGGCGTTGGCGACGATGCAGATCGCGGCGAGGATGTCGGTGAACGCTAGCTTGCGGCTGTGGAACATGGTGCCGCTCGTGACGCTGTACTGCTTGCGGCAGTCCGCGCATTCGAACCGGCGACGCGACGCGATCTTGTAGGCGGACAGCGAACCGCACCGCGGACAGACAGGCTCGCCGCTCGTGTCGGGCCACCGCAGGCGGCAGAAGGTGGCATACGCGGCATCTTCACCGGCAGCAAAGATCGAACGCAGCGAGAGCGTCCGGGCTTGTGCTGAAAGGAGAAAGGACTGAGCCATTGCCACTATCTGCGATACCTATGCATCGAAGATAGTGCATTGAGGTGACGTTTACAAGGGCAAATGTCACGCGTATGATGGCAATGGTATTGGAGGTTGCCATGGCTGACGAAGCCGAATGGGAAGCCCGTGCCAAGGGCCTCCTGAAGGCAGAGCTAAAGCGTAGGGGCGTGACCTACCAACAGCTATCCGAGCGGCTGGCGAGCCTTGGCATTGCCGAGGCGGAGCCGAACATCCGGAACAAGCTGGCGCGGGGGAAGTTCTCGGCGGTGTTCATGTTGCAATGCCTGGAAGCTGTGGGCGCGAAGGAACTTCGCCTCGACTACGGCGGCTAACCGATTCAAAACGCTACCAAATTGGCTAAGTCGATCATTTCTTTACATTATCCTGCCTAGGTGATAACCCGAAAGCACGACAGGCGCGGTCGGGATGGAACCGAAACCGCGCCTGCCGCTCCGAGGCCCTGATGGAAGGGGCCGGGACTGTGGCCCTTCCCGGTGGAATGGGAAGGGCAGTGGAGGCAAGGGGACTCGAACCCCAACCAGCGACGCTCCAAAACGTGCTCCGACTACCCAGTCGGCATTGCCCCCGCACTCTTTGAAGGCTCGGCAGCGAATAGCTCCGAGCCTTCGTCATTCGGTAGCGAGTACCAGCCCTTCCTAGGGCTTCTGAGTTCGCCCCGCTTACACATGCGCCACGCGGCAGGCCCGACATCGGTCGGGACAGCCGTCGGCCACCAGCGAACCTGCACTCCCTCAAGCAGGTCGGTCGGCGACATACCATCCTTTCCTTCGCGCACGGCGTCGCGAAGAAGGAGGGTGATCATCTGAGGAACGGTGGGGGTGCCCTCCGGCTTCCGAAGCTCCGAGCCGTCTGAACGCCGGTGCGAATCGGGCTTCGGCGCCGTCTTCTCGGGTTCGTCGGTTGGCAGGCCAAGGATGTCGCGGATGACGCTGACTGTAGTGTCAAGGTCGTCCAAAACCCCTTTGAGACGAACGATCTCAGCCTCACGAGCGGTGATCTCGCTCTTGACGGCCTTGATCCGCTGCTCGGTTTCGAGGCGGCGGCGAACGATGTCGCTGAGGGTCACTGCGTTTACCATGCCGCAGGAGGTATCAGATGGCTCTTGGCTTGGCAAGCAGCGATGGCTTGGTCGGAACAAGAAGCCAACAAATGCCATTCCTGCATCTGCTACCTAAGTCCGTGTAGGAGCGCTGCGTCGCCACCTCTCCGCCCGAGATCGCGAGATAGAAGGTCGCGACCGCGAGCGCGCCGGCGGCCGCCCATTTCTTGATCGGACGCGTCAGAGCGAGCGTCATCGAGAGCGCCAGCAGGGCCCGGATCAGCCAGAATGCGCTGCCGGCGATCAGCGCCATGTGCAGGCCCGAGATCGACAGGATGTGGCCGAGGCCGGAGGTCCGGAAGATCTCTTGCGTCTCGTCGGAGATGCCGCCCTGCTCGCCGACGATCATCGCCACCGCGATCTGGCCGTTGTCGCCGGGGATAGCGGCTTCGATCCGCGCACGGATGGTCTCGCGGAGGCGCTCCAGCGGGATCTTCCAGGCGATGCCGGACGGCGCCGGGCCGAGGTCGACGAGGTCCGGCGGGCCATAGGAGAAGCCAGAGCCACCGATCCCCTCGTAGAACAGCTCGCGGCCGAAATCGTAGCCGCCCGGCATCACCGGCGCGGCGGGCGAGCGGAGCGCCACCAGCCCGGAAATCCCGTCGCCGACATGAACGTCGAACGCGCCGCGCACGGTGATCCGCACCCGCTTCGGCGTTTCGTCGGGATCGAGACGCTCCATCGACACCACGCGCACCACGAGGCGATGGCGGCTGGGGCTGAACCGCTCCACATCCTCGACCCAGCCGGTGAGGATGCCGCTGACGTCGCGCGCGATGATCGGCGCCTCCACGAGCTCGGTGCGCAGCTTCATCGTGAGCGTGCCGGCGGCGACGGCCGCGAGCGCCAGCGCCAGCCGCAGCACGCCGATGCGCCGGCGGCCCGCGATCGCGACGCCGACGAGGCCGAGGACGACGACGATCAGCGCCGCGACAGCTGGCTCGCGCGCCAGAGCGAAATAGGCGAGGACACCGGCGCCGAACAGCACCGGCACCCAGAGGGCGCCGCGGCCGAACGCCATCTCGCGCTCGAAGATGACCCGAAGCCGTTCAAGGATGCCCGCAAAGGCGACGGCCCGGCGCGGCCAGCCGGCCAGCCGTTCCCCGACGCCGTCATCGAGCCCCTGCTCGGCCACGATGCCTCTCCCCCGCCGGCATCGTAACGCCCTGTCTTGGAGGAGGATACGGCGCGGCCGCTTCGTCCTCCCTCCCAGTCGTCATTCCGGCGACGGCCGGAATCCAGGCCCCGTGCACGGCCGATCGCGTGGCTCTGGACCCCGACCTTCGTCGGGGTGACGAAGGGGAAGTGAACCGCAGGGCAGAGCCGCCTTTGGCCGCCCGTGCGTTCGGTGCTAAGCACCCGCCGCGTCTCAATCCGCCGCGGACTCCATGGCCGACATCGTCACCCGCTTCGCCCCCTCGCCCACCGGCTTCCTCCATATTGGCGGGGCGCGGACGGCGCTCTTCAACTGGCTCTACGCCCGCCACACCGGCGGCGTGATGCTGCTGCGCATCGAGGACACCGACCGCGAGCGCTCGACCGAGGCGGCGGTGGCGGCGATCCTCGACGGGCTCTCCTGGCTCGGCATCAGCTGGGACGGCGAGGTGATCTACCAGTTCTCCCGCGCCGCGCGACACCGCGAGGCGGCCGAGCAGCTCGTTGCCGAGGGGAAGGCCTATCGTTGCTACGCCACCGCCGAGGAGCTGAACGAGATGCGGGCGCTGGCGCGCGCCGAGGGGCGACCGCCGCGCTATGACGGCCGCTGGCGCGACCGCGACCCGTCCGAGGCGCCCGCCGGTGTGCCGCCGGTGATCCGGGTGAAGGCGCCGCAAACCGGCGAGACGGCGATCGACGATGCGGTGCAGGGCCGCGTCACCTTCCCCAACAAGGATCTCGACGATTTCGTGCTGCTGCGCTCCGACGGCTCGCCGACCTACATGCTGTCGGTGGTGGTCGACGACCACGACATGGGCATCACGCAGATCATCCGCGGCGACGACCATTTCACCAACGCCGCGCGGCAGACGATCCTCTTCGACGCGCTACGCTGGTCCGTGCCGGCGATGGCGCACATCCCGCTGATCCACGGCCCCGACGGCGCCAAGCTCTCCAAGCGCCACGGCGCGCTCGGCGTCGATGCCTACCGCGCGATGGGCTACCTGCCCGACGCGATGCGGAACTACCTCGTCCGCCTCGGCTGGTCGCATGGCGATTCCGAGATCATGTCGACCGACGAGATGATCGCCTGGTTCGACCTCCCCGGCATCGGCCGCTCACCGGCGCGGTTCGACTTCGCCCGGCTGGAGAACCTCAACGGCCACTACATGCGCGCCAGCGACGACGATGCGCTGCTGGCCCGCTTCCTCGACACCGTCCCTCACCTCCCCGGCGGCGCCGCGTTCCTGGCGAAGCTGACGCCGGAGCGCACCGCGCAGCTGCGCCAGGCCCTTCCCGGCCTCAAGGAGCGCGCGAAGACGCTGGTCGAGCTGATGGATGGCGCGCAGTTCCTCGTCGCCGAGCGGCCGCTTCCGGTCGACGACGCAGCCGCCGCGATCCTCACCCCGGAAGCGCGCGGCATCGTCCGCGACCTCGCCGCCGGCTTCGCCGACATCGCCGACTGGACGGCCGCTGCAGCCGAGGGCGTGGTCCGCGCCTATGCCGATGCGAGGGGCCTCAAGCTCGGTAAGGTGGCGCAGCCGCTCCGCGCCGCGCTCACCGGGCGGACCACCTCGCCCGGCATCTTCGACGTGCTCGCCATTCTCGGCCGCGACGAGAGCCTCGCGCGGCTTCGCGACCACGCCGCGTCATAGCCGTCCTGCGCGCGCTTCGCTTCTCAGCGCCTGAGGCGCACGTTAGAGTGCAGCGCACAATCGCCGGCCGGTCGGGTCGGAGCATCGCCGCCGCCCCGGCGAGATGGCCTCCCACACGGTATCAGGATTGAGCACACCCGCCCTCCGCGGCGGCGGTCCTTCCGCATGGGACGAGGGGGCAGAATGAGCGACAAGGCAACGCTGACGATCGGCGACGAGACGTGGGAGTTCAACGTCCGCAAGGGGACGCTGGGCCCGGACGTCATCGATATCGGCGCGCTCTACAAGGACACTGGGCGGTTCACCTACGACCCCGGCTTCACCTCGACCGCGCCGTGCGACTCGAAGATCACCTTCATCGACGGCGACGCCGGCGTCCTCCTCTATCGCGGCTACCCGATCGAGCAGCTCGCCGAGCACGGCGACTTCACGGAGACCTGCTATCTCCTCCTCTATGGCGAGTTGCCGACCGCCAAGCAGAAGGCCGATTTCGACCGCCGCGTGACCTATCACACCATGGTCCACGAGCAGATGATGCGCTTCTACACCGGCTTCCGCCGCGACGCGCATCCGATGGCGGTGATGGTGGGCGTGGTCGGCGCGATGTCGGCCTTCTACCACGACTCGATCGACATCTCGGACCCGCACCAGCGGATGGTGGCGTCGCTGCGGCTCCTCGCGAAGATGCCGACGATCGCCGCGATGGCCTACAAATACCATATCGGCCAGCCCTTCGTTTACCCGCTCAACGCGCTCGACTACGCGTCGAATTTCCTGCGCATGTGCTTCGCCGTGCCGGCCGAGGACTACGTCGTCAACCCGGTGCTGGCGCGCGCCATCGACCGCATCTTCATCCTCCACGCCGACCACGAGCAGAACGCGTCGACCTCGACGGTGCGGCTCGCCGGCTCCTCGGGCGCCAACCCGTTCGCCTGCATCGCCGCCGGCATCGCCTGCCTCTGGGGCCCCGCCCATGGCGGCGCCAACGAAGCCGCGCTCCACATGCTGGCCGAGATCGGCACCGCCGACCGCATCCCGGAATACATCAACCGCGCCAAGGACAAGAACGATCCGTTCCGCCTCATGGGCTTCGGCCATCGCGTCTACAAGAACTACGATCCGCGCGCCAAGATCATGCAGCAGACGACGCACGAGGTCCTCGGCGCGCTCGGCATCAACGACGACCCGCTGCTCGAAGTGGCGATGGAGCTGGAGAAGATCGCGCTCACCGACGAATATTTCATCGAGAAGAAGCTCTACCCGAACATCGACTTCTATTCGGGGATCACGCTGAAGGCGCTCGGCTTCCCGACCACGATGTTCACCGTGCTCTTCGCGGTCGCGCGGACTGTCGGCTGGATCGCGCAGTGGAAGGAGATGGTCGAGGACCCCTCGCAGCGGATCGGCCGGCCGCGCCAGCTCTATTCCGGCGCCACGACGCGGGACTATTTGCCGATCGACCGCCGTCGCTGACCGGGGCGGACGAGCCGCTTCGGCCGCTGCTTCGGCACCGGGATCTTGCTGCGGGACTTCTGGTCGACCGGCGGCGGCTCGCCCCAGATCAGCTGCAGGATCATCTCGGCCGCCCGCACCGTCGGCGGTCCTTCCTCGAACGCCATGAGGTCGTCGAGCCGCGCGAAGGCCTCGACCTGGCGCCGCCGCTCGGGCGTGTCGCGAAGGAGCGGCAGCACGGCCTCGGCGAGGCGCTCGGGCGAACTCTTCCCGTCGAGGAATTCCGGCACGACCTGCTCGCCGAGCACGACATTGGCAAGGACGATGGTCGGGATCTTCAGCATCCGCTTGAACGGGCGCAGGATGAATTCGAGCCGGTAGGCGATCACCGTCGGGATGCCGCCGAGCGCCAGCTCGAGCGACACGGTGCCCGAGCAGGCGAGCGCGGCATGGGCGCGGCGGAAGGCGAGGTCCTTCCCCTCCCCGCCGACGACAATGGTCGGCTGGACCGGCCAGTCGGAGACGCGCTTGCGGATCTCGTCGGCGAGATGCGGCACCGCTGGCAGGATCGCCTCTACCGGACCGTGCCGGTCGACGATCAGCTTCAGCGCCTCGCCGAACGGCTTCATCAGCTTCTTGACTTCGTTGAGCCGGCTGCCGGGGAGGACGAGGAGCACCGGGCGCTCGACGGCCTCGACCGGCGGCCTGTCGCCCGGCCGCGGCCGGACATGCGGCACGCGCTCCAGCTGCGGATGGCCGACATAGTAGCAGGGCGGCCCGCCGAGCTTGACGTAGAGCTCCGGCTCGAATGGCAGGAGGCCGAGGACGTAGTCGACCTCGCCAACCATCGCCTTGGCGCGCCCGACGCGCCACGCCCACACTGTCGGCGACACGTAGCGGATGATCGGGATCGTCGGGTCCTTCTTGCGGACCGCGATGCCGACGCGCTGGGTGAATTCCGGGCTGTCGACCAAGATGACGACGTCCGGCTTCTCGCGGATCGCGACATCCGCCGCCTCCTGGATGCGGCGCAGGATCCGGCGGAGGCGAAGGGCGACGTTGAAGAAGCCCATGATCGCCATGTCGCCGAACGGAAAGGCCGACTTGAGCCCCTCGCGCTCCATCTGGATGCCGCCGGCGCCGATGAAACGGACATTGCCGCCGAGCACCTCCTTGAGCCCGCGCATCAGCCCGGCGCCGAGCTCGTCGCCCGACGCTTCGCCGACCACCAGGAAGGCGGTGAACGGCCGGTCACGCCCGGCCGGCGGCACCGGTTCGCTCAAACGTCGGCTCCGCCCTCGGCGGGCTTGGCGACGAGGAAGAGGCCGGCGGCATTGGCGCTGCGGATGGTCTCCTCGCGCTCGGCCAGCATGACCTTGCCGGCCTCCACGACGATGCCGGCAAGGCCGGCCTCCGCCGCAAGACGGACGGTCTCGGGCCCGACAGTCGGCATGTCGACCCGAAGGTCCTGGTGCGGCTTGGCGCATTTGGCGAGCGCGCCGGCATTGCCGTTCCACGACACCCGGCCGGCGCGGCGGAGCTGCGCGACGCGCTCCAGCATGCCGTCGGTGCCCTCGGCGCCTTCGGTCGCGATCACCCGCCCCGCGACCACGACCGCCGCCTGGCCGATGTCAAGCTGGCCGATCGCCTTGGCCGCGGTGAAGGCGACATCACCGTCGCGAAGGTCGCGCGGCGACGGCGCGAGGCGGCCGAGGCGCCCGGCCGGCGCCACCAGCTCGCGGGCGACCTCATGGGCACCGACGATGCGGAAGCCGCGCTGCTCGAACAGGCGCACGATGCCGAGCAGCACCGAATTGTCGCCGCCCTCGAAGACGCGCGTGATCGCGCCGAGCGAAAGCCGCCCGCCGCGGTCGAGCGGCAACCGGTGGTAGTCCGGCCGGCTGCTGATTCGGCCGACGAGGACGACATCCTGCGTGTGATGACGGCGCAGCGCCGTGAGCAGGCGGCCGACCTGGCCCCAGTTCATCCAGCGATGCGGAAAGGACGAGATCGCCGTGTCGGCCTCGTCGCGGATGCCGACCACCATCACCGGCCGTCCGGCCCGCACCGCCGCGGACGCCACGATCAGCGGCAGCGCGCCGCCGCCGGCGAGGATCGCGATCGGGTCGGCGGTTTCCAGGACCGGGGCGGTCGACAGCTCCACGCTCAGCCCTCCATGTTCCGCGCGAGGCAGAGGGGACGCTTACCACCTTTTCGGATGAAATCGATGATGCTCATGACCGGCGGCTTGTCGGCGAATCGCTCGGCTGCCCGGTCGACCCGCTCGTCGAGAGTGCCGGCGCCGAAGAAGATCTCACGGTAGGATGCCCGCAAGGCGTGGATGTCCGGCCGGCTGAACCCCCGTCGCTTCAGGCCAACGATGTTCAACCCCGCGAGTTCCGCCCGATCGCCCACGGCGATGGCGAAGGGAATGATCTCGGCGTTCACGCCCGTCAGTCCGCCCACGAATGAGTACGCCCCGATCCGCAACCGCTGCTGGACGGCCGACAAGCCGCCCAAGGTGGCATAATCGCCGATTTCGACGTGTCCTCCAATGGTTGCGCCGTTGACCATGGTCACATGGTTTCCCACGATGCAATCATGCGCGATGTGGCAGCCCACCATCAGAAACGCGTGGTGGCCGATCTCGGTGTGCATCTTTCCCCGGGCCGTCCCGCGATGGATCGTGACGTTCTCGCGCACGATCGTCTGCGCGCCGATCCGCACCGTGCTGGGCTCGCCCTTGTAGCTGGAATCCTGCGGCGGCCCGCCGATGGCGGCGAACGGGAACACCCGCACGCCCTCGCCGATCGTCGTTCGCCCGGTGACGACCACATGGGCGCCGATCTCGGCCCCGGCGCCGATCTCGACCTCGCCGCCGACCGTCGCATAGGGCCCGATCGACACGCCTTCGCCGATCCGGGCGCCGTCCTCGACAATGGCGGTCGGGTGAATCAGCGGCACGTCACGGACCGGCAAGGGAATCGGCCATGACCGCGCCGACCTCGGCCTCGGCGACGACGACCCCGTCGACCTTGGCCGCGGCATAGAACTTCCAGAGCGCCCGCTTCTGCTTCAGCTTGCGGACGTGGATGTGGAGGATGTCGCCGGGCACCACCGGCTTGCGGAACCTGGCCGCGTCGATGCTGGTGAAATAGACCACGCTGGGCGCGCCACCTCCGGTTGCGGCGATGCAGATGGCTCCGGCTGTCTGCGCCATGGCTTCGATGATCAGCACCCCCGGCATCACCGGCCGCCCCGGGAAGTGACCGAGGAAATGCGGCTCGTTGACCGTGACGTTCTTGATCCCCACGGCCGAATTGTCGGCGTCAATCTCGACGATTCGGTCGACCATGAGGAAGGGGTAGCGATGGGGCAGATGCGAGAGAAGCCGCTGGATATCCATCGTGTCGAGCGTGGCCGTCGGCGATTCATCCATCGGAATCCTCCTGATGCTCCGCGGTCTGATTGAACCGCTCCTGCCGGCGGCTGTCACGGGCATCGCTCATCTGCGCCTTCAGCCATTCCCGCAGCGGCCGGGCCGGCGAGCCGCCCCATTTGGCATTGGCCGGGACGTTGCCGTGAACCGCACTGACGGCCGCGATCTGCGCGCGGTCGCCGATGGTAATGTGCCCGTTGATTCCGGTCTGGCCGCCGATCACGACGAAGTCGCCGATCCGGGCGCTGCCGGCGATCCCGACCTGCGAGACGATGATGCAGTGCCGGCCGATCTGCACGTTGTGGCCGACCTGGACCTGATTGTCGATCTTGGTCCCGGCGCCAACCACCGTGTCGCCCAGCGCGC
The DNA here is from genome assembly GCA_026126025.1 of Bauldia sp. GTDB lineage: Bacteria > Pseudomonadota > Alphaproteobacteria > Rhizobiales > Kaistiaceae > JADLGL01. The sequence continues at coordinate 142,731 of JAHCJZ010000005.1, forward strand.
CGCGGTCGATCGTCGTCCCCGCCCCGATCTCGACGTCGTCCTGGATCAGGACCCGGCCGAGCTGCGGCACCTTGATATGGCCCGAGGCGCCAGATGCGTAGCCGAACCCGTCCTGGCCAATATGGGCGCCGGGGTGAAGGATGACGCGGTCGCCCAGCAGAGCATGAAGCACCGTTGCATGAGGCCCGATGGTGCAATCCCGTCCGATCCGCACGCTCGGCCCAATGATCGCGCCGACCGCGATCGTCGTTCCCGCGCCGATCTCCGCGCCGGCGCCGACCACCGCGCCGCGCTCGACCACGACGCCGGCTTCGAGCCGGGCGTTGGGGTCGACGAAGGCAAGCGCCGAAATGCCCGTCTCGCCGGTCGTCAGCTGCGGGCGGAGCGCGCTCGGGAAGAGGCGGCTGGTGGCGAGCACGAAGGCCGCATGCGGGCGCTTCGTCACCAGCGGGATGGTGCCCGCCGGAATGTCGGCGGCATAGCGCGCGACGCAGAAGCACGCCGCGGCGCGAGTCGCGCGCACGCTGGCCAGGTGCCGTGATCCCTCAAGGAAGGTGACATCGTCCTCGCCCGCCCGATCGGGCGGCGCCGCGCCCGCAATCAGGCGGTCAGGCGGCGCGTCTGGCGGCGCTTCGGCACCGGTGAGCGCGACGATGTCTGCGAGGGTCAGGGGCTCCGGCGGAGGGAAGAAGACGGGGTCCGCCATGGTGCGGCTCTCGGCACCCAAGAGTATCGCTCCGGCCGAAGCCGGAGCGAGCCACACGAGCTAGAAGGTGCTGACCGTGCTGAAGCGGAACACCTGGGTCACGTCGTCCGGGTCCTGCGTCAGGACCTTGGCGAAGTCGGCGCGGAGGACACCGAAGGGCGAGTCCCACAGGACCGAGGCGCCGACCGAGGAACGCAGGGCGATGTTCTCGTCGTAGGGAGTCCCCGCCATCGCGGCCGGGTCGATACCCCAGAGCGTGCCGACATCGGCGAAGATCGCACCGCTGAAGCCCCAGTCCGACGGAACCAGCGGCAGCGGGAACTGCAGTTCGGCGGTCGCCGCCCAGTAGTTCTGTCCGCCCAGCGCGATCGCCGCCGCATCGGTCGTGCGCGGACCGTAGCTTGCGAAGCCGCGGATCGTCTCGCCGCTCAGGAAGAAATTGTCGAGCACACGCACCGGCTGGCCGAAGCCGCGGATGTCGCCGGCCCGGAACCGGACCATGCCGGTCAGCGGCGAGCCGTGCCAGAGATCCTGGTAGAGCCGCGCGTCGAAGGTCGACCGCATGTAGCGCTCTGTGCCGCCAACGCCGGCGAATTCCTGCGCCACCCGGACGAAGAGGCCCTGCGGATCGGCCGGATTGTCGATGGTGTTGTAGGTGAACGAGTAGCCCACCGCGGAGGTGATCGACGTGCCGACGCCGAAATAGGCCGGGACCACGATGGGGCCGGCGTCATCCGGATCGGTCCGGGTTTCCGTCACGAAGCGGTAGGTCACCTGGGCGGTCAGATTCCCGGTCAGCGGCAGGCCGAAGCCGACCGAACCGCCGGTCTGCGTCATGGCGAACGGCCGCATCCCCGTCGAGCCCGAGCTGCTGGCGAAGAAATTGAGGCTGAGGGCGATCCGCCGGCCGAGGAAATACGGCTCGGTGAACGAGACCGAGTAGTTGCGGTTGCTCAGATTGCCGCTCACGGCGATGCGGAGATACTGGCCGCGGCCAAGGAAGTTCCGCTCGGTGATCGACACTTCGCCGATAATGCCGTCGGTGGTGGAATAGCCCGCGGTGGCAGATAGCGAACCCGTTCGCTGCTCGACGATTGTGACCACGAGGATCACCTGGTCGGGCTGCGAGCCCTGCTGTGCAGCAATCTGGACCGACTGGAAGATGCCGAGATCGCGCAGACGCTGGGCGACGCGGTTGACCAGCACCGGGTTGTACGCATCGCCTTCGGCGAAGTCGAACTCGCGGCGGATGACGTAGTCGCGGGTCCGCTCATTGCCGACCACGACGATGCGCTCGATGTAGGTCCGCGGGCCCTGGTCGACCAGGAACGCGATGTCGATGGTGTTGGTCGCGTAGTTGCGGTTGCCGCGCGGCCGGACCTGGGCGAAGGGCTGGCCCATCTCCGCCAGCGCGACGGAAATGTCCTGGAGCGTGCGCTCCACGTCGGTCGCGTTGAAGGTGCGGCCGCTGCGCGGATGGACGTAGCGCTGCAGCATCTCGGCGCTGATGCCCGGGATCGTCGAATCGACCGTGATGGCGCCGAAGCTGTAGAGCGGCCCTTCCGAGAGATAGAAGGTGATCGTGTACTCCTCCTCGACCTCGTCGTAGCGGACGTCGGTCGAGAGGACCTGGAAGTCGGCATAGCCGTTGTTGAGATATTCCTGCCGGAGGAGTTCCTCGTCCACCATCAGCCGGTCGCGGCTGTAGACGTCGTTCCGGCTGAGGAAGGACAGCAGCGTGCTTTCGCTGGTCCGGATGACCGAGGCGAGCTGACGGTCGGAATAGGCTTCATTGCCCTCGAAGGCGATGGTCGCGATCTTCACGCGCCCGCCCTCGTTGATATGGAAGATGAGGTTGGCGGTATTGCCGTCGAGGCGCTGCACCTCGGTCGTCACGACCGCGGCCGCGCGGCCGTCGGAGGCGTAGCGCTCCTGGATGCGCCGCACGTCGGCGGCGAGCACCGCGTCGCTCAGGACGCCGCGCACCTGCGTCTGGATCACGCCGCGCAGGTCGCCGTCGGTGATGCGGCGATTGCCGTCGAAGACGATCTGCACGACTACCGGGTTCTCGACGACGACCACCACGACGGTGCCGCCATTGCCGTTCACCTCGGCATAGGAAAAGAGGCCGGTCGCAAGGAGCGCGTTCAGCGAGGCGTTGAGGTCAGCCTGGGTGTAGTCCTGGCCGATCCGGATGGTGAGGTAGTTGCGGATGGTCGCCGCATCGATCCGGCTATTGCCCTGAACCTGGATGTTCGTCGCCACGGCCGCCTGGGCCTGTGTCGCCGTTACGACCGAAACGCCGGCCACCACCGCCGGCATGCTGGCTGCAAAAATCGCTGCCAGAGCCGCTCGCGAGAAAACCTTCCGGAAAAACATGCGCCGCGGCACCCCCACTGAGGCCGACACCGGTTGATCGGCCATTGTCCCCGAGTCGAGCTAACGACCCGTTGATGCCCAAGGTGTGACAGGGTTTCCGACCCTAGGCAAGGCGCGCTGGCCGCTTTGGCCGGGGAATCCCGGCCCGCGTTGCCTCTCCGCAACGCTCGCGCGAAAAGCCTCAGGTCAGGTCGTTCCAGGTGGCGAAAATCACCAGTGTCAGCAAGGCCGCGAGGCCGACCCTGAGGCTGATTTCGAGCGCCCGGTCGCTCGGCGGGCGCCGGCGGATCGCCTCATAGGCGCAGAACGCCAGATGGCCGCCGTCCAGAATCGGGATCGGGAAGAGATTCACCAGCCCGATGCTGACCGAAACGAAGGCGATCAGCGACAGAAGGCTGAGGAAGCCCAGCGAGGCGGCCTGCCCGGCGGCCTGCGCGACGCTGATCGGCCCGCCCAGCTGGTCCAGCGATTCGACGCCGGTCACCACCTTGCCGAGATAGGAGAAGGTGGCCTCGATGACGAACCAGACCTCGCCGAACCCTTTGGCGATCGCCGCCGGCACCGAGTAGTGCACCGTGACCACGTCTTCGGGCGCGGTGCGGGTCTGGACGCCGATCTGGGCCCGCCGCGCCACATTGCCGAAGGGATCGGTGGCTTCCTGGAGCTGCGGGACCACGGCGAGCGTCAGCGCGGTCCCGGCCCGATCGACCGTGACCGAGAGCGTCTCGCCGGTGCTGGTCGAGACGATCCGCTGGAATTCGTTGAAGCTTTCGACCCGGCGCCCGTCGATCGCAACGATCAGGTCGCCCGCCTCGAAGCCTGCGGCCTCGGCCGCCTGGCCGGGGATGACCGCGTCGATCCGCGGCTCGATGACCCGCTCGCCGACGGCGCTGAAGAGGATGGCGAAGATCGCGATCGCGAGGAGGAAATTGGCAAACGGCCCCGCGGCATAGACCGCCGCGCGCTGGCCGACCGGCTTCGACACGAGGAGCCGCGCGCGCTCCGCCTCCGGCAGCTCGGCGAGCGCCTCCCGGGTCGAGAGCGAGGCGACGTTCTGGTCGCCGACGAAGCGGACATAGCCGCCGAGGGGAATGGCGGAAATCCGCCACCGCGTGCCGCGGCGGTCAGTGAAGCCGACGAGCTCGGGCCCGAAGCCGAGGGAGAAGGTCTGGACGCCGACGCCGAACCAGCGCGCGACCAGGAAATGGCCGAGCTCATGGATGAAGACCACCACCGCGAAAGCGAGCGGCACCCCCCACAGGAAGTCGAGGAAGGTCGGGGAGAGGTAGGTCATCGGCTCCGGCGGTCCATTCAGGCGGCAGGCTGGCGGGCGATCGCTTCCCGGGCGAGGCGCCGGCCTTCGGCGTCGAGCGCCAGCGCGGCGGCGACGCTGTCGGGGCTCGGCAGCCGACCAGCGCTCGCCTTGGCCAGCACCCGGTCGGCCGTCGCCGCGATGTCGAGGAACCCGATCTCGCCGCGCAGGAACGACCCCACCGCCACCTCGTTGGCGGCGTTCAGTATATTGGTTGCCCCGCCGCCCGCCGCCAGAGCCGACCGGGCAAGGCCGAGCGCGGGGAAGCGGGCCGCGTCCACCGGCTCGAAGGTGAGCGACCCGAGCGCCGCGAGGTCGAGGCGCCGGGTCGTCGCCGCCGCGCGCGTCGGCCACCACAGGCAATGCGAGATCGGGACGCGCATGTCGGGAAGGCTCATCTGCGCCAGCACCGAGCCGTCGCGATAGGCGACGAGGCCATGGACCACCGATTGCGGGTGGACAAGCACGTCTATCTCGTCATGGCCAAGGCCGAAGAGATGATGCGCCTCAATGACTTCGAGGCCTTTGTTCATCAAGGTCGCCGAATCGATCGTGATCTTCGGGCCCATCGACCAGTTGGGATGGGCCAGCGCCTCCTTGGGCGTCGCCGCCGCCATGCGGTCGATCGGCCATTCCCGGAACGGGCCGCCGGAAGCCGTGAGGACGATCCGCTCGACCTCGGACCGGTTTTCGGCCTCCAGCGCCTGGAAGATGGCGTTGTGCTCGGAATCGACGGGGAGAAGCTGGACGTCCTGCTCCACCGCTTCGGCCATGAAGAGATCCCCCGCGCAGACGAGGCATTCCTTGTTGGCGATCGCGATGTCGGACCCGGCGCGCACCGCGGCGAGCGTCGGCTCGAGGCCGGCCGCCCCGACGATCGCAGCCACGACGATGTCCGCGGGCCGCGCCGCGGCCTCGACCAGCGCCGCCGCGCCGGCGGCGGCCTCGATCCCGGTTCCCGCCAGCGCGTCGCGAAGCGCCGGATAGGCTTCGACATCTGCGACCACGGCGACCTTCGCGCCGAGCCGCAGCGCGATCCGCGCCAGCTCCTCGGCATTGCGGTCGGCGGTGACGGCCTCGACGACGAACGCGTCGGCGTTCGCGGTGAGGATGTCGATGGTGCTCGACCCGATCGACCCGGTCGCCCCGAGAAGACTGACGCGCCGCAGCCCTCCGCCCGCCGCCGCTACCATCGCAGCAGCCCCTGCCCGACCGCGTCCTGGCCGCCATGCGCCCAGCCGATCGCCGCGGCGGCAGCGGCAGCGAAGAGCAGCGCGTCGACCCGGTCCATCACACCGCCATGGCCCGGGATGATGTGGCTCGAATCCTTGACGCCGAACCGGCGCTTGACCGCGGATTCGAAGAGGTCGCCGGCAACGGAAACCAGCGCCAGGGCGAGCGCGACGACACCGAGCGTCAGCGTGACCGGCCGGCCGGCGATCGCGATCACCAGAAGGCCGGCCGCGATGCCGACCGCCAGTCCGCCGAGAAACCCGGACCAGGTCTTCTTCGGCGAGACGCGCGGCCACAGCTTCGGCCCGCCGAGCGTCCGGCCGACGGTGTACGCCCCGGTATCCGCCCCCCAGACCACCGCGAACAGGAAGAGCACCGCCACGAGGCCGTCGACCGGATCGAGGCGGAGCGCGACCAGCGCAATGCCGAGCGCGGCCGCGTAGACGACGCCGCCGGCGGCCCACGCGCTGCGGAGCGCCGCGCCCATCAGCACCGCGCCGAGGCCGGCCACGATCACCGCCGCGACATGGGCCTCGAAGCCCGCCACGATCACAGCCGCCGCGGCAAAGGCCGGCACGCCGAGCGCCGGCGCCAGCGCGGACGGGGCGCGCGGCACGGTCATCCGCGTCCATTCCCAGCCGACGATGAAGGTCAGCACGGCCGCGGCGACGACCGTGATCCAGCCGCCCGCGACCGCAACCGCCAAAGCGACGACCGCGAGGCCGACGCCCCAGACGATGCGCTGGCGGAGCTCCGCGCCGGACCCCCCGGCCGCGCTGGCGTCGGTCACGCCCGGTCAGGCCCGCGCGGTGGCGAGGCCGCCATAGCGGCGGGTGCGGCGGGCGAACTCGTCGATCGCGGCTGCGAGCGCCTCCTTGTCGAACTCCGGCCAGTAGGTCGGGACGAACAGGAGCTCCGCATAGGCCGCCTGCCACAGCAGGAAATTGCTGAGCCGAACCTCGCCGCCGGTGCGGATGATCAGATCGGGATCGGGGATTCCCGCGGTGTCGAGCCTTGCGGCGATCGCCTCAGCGCCAATCGTCTCGGCGGACATGGTTCCCTCCGCCACATCCGCGGCGAGGCGCCGGACCGCCCGGGCGATCTCGTCACGGCCGCCATAGTTGAAGGCGACCTGGAGGCCGAGGCCGCTATTGGCGGCGGTCAGCTTCTCCGCCTCGGCGAGCGTCTCGAGGATGTCCTCCGGGACCCCCTGCTCCGAGCCGATCACCCGGATGCGGACACGGTTGGCGTGGAGGTCGGCGAGCTCGCTCTGGATGAAGATGCGCAGGAGGCCGAACAGGAACTCGACCTCCTCCGTCGGCCGCGACCAGTTCTCCGACGAGAAGCTGTAGAGCGTGAGATGCGAGACGCCGAAATCCGACGCGGCGCGGATCACGCCGCGCACCGCGTCCATGCCGCGGCGATGCCCTTCCATCCGCGGCAGCCCGCGCGCCGTCGCCCAGCGACCATTGCCGTCCATGATGATGCCGACATGGCGCGGAATGCCGGGCGACGGATCGTCGCCGGAGGAAGCATTCTGCGTCGCGCCGGGCCGGGGCATCAGCCGATCCTAGATCTGAAGGATTTCCGCTTCCTTGGCGGCCAGCAGCGCGTCGATCTCGGCAATGTGCTGGTCGGTCATCTTCTGGACCTTCTCGGTCATCACCCGATGCTCGTCCTGGCTGAGCGTGCCGTCCTTCTCTTCCTTCTTGCCGGCTTCCATGCCGTCGCGCCGCACATGCCGCGCGGCGACGCGCGCCGCCTCGGCATATTTGTGGGCGACCTTCACCAGCTCCTGCCGGCGCTCCGAATTGAGCTCGGGGATCGGGATGCGCAGCGTCGCCCCCTCCACCACCGGATTGAGGCCAAGGCTCGACTCGCGGATCGCCTTGTCGACCGCGGCCGCATTGCCGCGGTCCCACACCGAAACGAGGATCATGCGCGCCTCGGGGACCGAGATCGTCGCCACCTGGTTGAGCGGCATGGTGCTGCCATAGACCTCGACCGTGATGGGATCGAGCATGCTCGTCGAGGCGCGGCCGGTCCGAAGGCTCGCCAGCTCGCTCTTGAAGGTGGTCACCGCGCCGTCCATGCGGCGCTTCAGATCATCCAGGTCCATCGTTCCCTCGCCCGGCCGGTCGTTGTCGCGGCGCTGCGCCGCCCCGGCCCCGTCAGCCGTCGGACACCACCGTGCCCCGGCCCGCGCCGCGCAGGATGTCGACGAAGGCGCCCGGCTCATGAATGGAGAAGACGATTACCGGAATCCGGTTGTCGCGGGCAAGCGCAACCGCCGCCGCATCCATGACTTCCAGCCCCTTGGCCAGCATCTCGTCGTGGCTGACGCGCTGGTAGCGGGTCGCCTTGGGGTCCTTGCGCGGGTCGGCGGAATAGACGCCGTCGACCTGCGTTCCCTTGAAGAGCGCGTCGCAGCTCATCTCCGCGGCCCGCAGCGCCGCGCCGGAATCGGTGGTGAAGAACGGGTTTCCGGTGCCCCCGGCAAAGACCACCACCCGGCCGCGCTTCATCGCGCCCTCGGCGCGCTGCTGGGTGAAGGTCTCGCAGATCGTGGGGAGCGGGATCGCCGAGAAGATGCGAGCCGGAACCCCCGCGCGCTCCAGCCCCTCGTGAAGGGCGATGGCGTTCATCACCGTCGCCAGCATGCCCATGTGATCGCCGGCGACGCGGTTGCCGCCAGCCGCCGCAATCTTCATGCCGCGGAAGATGTTGCCGCCGCCGACGACGAGGCCGACCTTGACGCCGAGCGCCACCGCCTCGCCGATCTCGCGCGACAGCCGGTCGACCATCTTGTCGTCGATGCCGAAGGGCTGGGTGCCGAGCAGCGCCTCGCCGGAAATCTTGAGCAGGACCCTTTTGTACCGGAGCCCGTCGCTCATGGGATTCCCTTCCGCCGCCTCGACCGCGACCGGATACACGAGGGTCACAGCGTTGTCACCGGCGGGACGGGGATTTCGCCCGGTGCCGGACGAGGCGCTAGCTGGAGACCGGGTTTGCCGGCCGGACCGTTACGGTGAGCCCGAGGCTCTTGAGGACGCCGATGAAGGTCGTCAGCCGCGGATCGCCGTCCGCGCTCAGCGCCCGGTAGAGGCCGGCGCGCGTAAGCCCGGTGTCCCTTGCGATCTTGCTGATGCCCTTGGCGCGGGCGATGTCCCCGAGCGCGCGGGCAACGACCTGAGGATCGCCGTCCTCGAATACGGCTTCGAGATAGGCAGCGATGGCCTCCGGCGTATCGAGAGACTCCGCCGCATCCCACCTTGTGGTCTCGATCGGCAAGTCAGACCTCCTTGAAGTGGCGAGCAATCTCGATCGCTGTCAACTATAGTATACAATCGGCCGCGGGAAAGTACCCGTCTCGACAGTGAGGCGGCCCCAGACTGGACGGAGGGCTTTGCCATGACGAAGAGCAACCTCGCTCTCAAGCGGGTGTACGAGCCGCCTCTGCCCGGCGACGGCATTCGCATCCTCGTCGACAGGCTCTGGCCGCGCGGCCTGTCAAAGGAGGAGGCCAGAATCGACCGCTGGATGAAGGAACTGGGGCCGAGCACCGGCTTGCGGAAATGGTTCAATCATGACCCCGACCGGTGGATCGAGTTCCAGCGGCGGTACCGCGACGAGCTGACGAGCGAGGAACGCGTCGCGCTGATCGAGGAAGTCCGCCGCCTGTCCGCTACCGGAAAGGTGTCGCTGCTCTATGCTGCGAGGGACACCGAGCACAACAACGCGGTCGTTCTGTCGGAGATCGTTTCGCGATAGCGACAGGGGTCGCGAGGCGTCCGAAACGAAGCCGGCCGGCGCACCCTGGGGGTGGCCGGCCGGTTGGCATGGTATGGCGGAGGCTACTGCCCGGCCGCGGCGGCGACCTCGGCGGCGAAGTCGGTCTCTTCCTTCTCGATGCCCTCGCCGAGGCGGAAGCACACGAAGTCGGTCACGGTGATCGGTGCGCCAGCGCCCTCCTCGGCCGCTTTCACGGCGGCCTCGACGGTGAGGTCCGGATTCACCACGAAGACCTGCGCCAGAAGCACCGACTCCTCGTAGAATTTCCGCATCCGGCCATCGACCATCTTCTCGATGATCGACTCCGGCTTGCCGGACTCGCGCGCCTGGTCGGCGAACACCGCCCGCTCCTTCGCGACCACATCCGGATCGAGGCTCTCGACCCGCACGGCGAGCGGATTCGCGGCGGCGATGTGCATCGCCACCTGACGCCCGATCTCGAGCAGCTTCGCCTTGTCGCCGCTCGACTGCACGCCGACGAGCACGCCGATCTTGCCGAGGTCCGGCGCGATCTGGCCGTGGACATAGCTCGCCACGACGCCTTCGCTCACGCTGAGGCGCGCCGCACGGCGGAGCGTCATGTTCTCGCCGATATGGGCGACCGCATCCTTGATCTCGTCATCGACCGTGCGGCCGGTGCCGGGGAACGGCGCCGAGCCGACAGCCACCGGGTCGCTCGCGGTGAGTGCGACGCCGGCGATGGTCTTCACCATCGTCTGGAACCGGTCGTTCCGGGCGACGAAGTCGGTCTCCGAGTTCACCTCGACCACCGCTGCGGCGCGGTCGCCCGAAGCGACGCCGATCAGGCCTTCCGCCGCAACGCGGCCGGCCTTCTTGGCGGCCTTGGCGAGGCCCTTGGTGCGCAGCCAGTGGATGGCGGCTTCCATGTCGCCGCCGGTCTCGGTCAGCGCGGTCTTGCAGTCCATCATGCCGGCTCCGGTCTTCTCGCGGAGCTCCTTCACGGTCGCAGCCGTAATGGTCATGGGTCACGGTCCTTCGTGTAACGGGTTTGCGCCGGCAGGCCTGCCGGCGCCCGTCGGGAAGCCTTGAGGCTTCCGGATGTCAGGCGTTTTCGCCGAGCAGCGTGCGCGCCTGCCCGACCCAGTCGTCCCGCTCGACCCGACCCTTCGCATTGAGGGCGGTGTCGAGCCGGGCGATGTCGTCCGGGCTCATGGCGGCAATCTGGTCGAGGCGCGTCACGCCCAGCGCATGAAGCTTGCCCTCCAGCACCTTGCCCACACCGGGAAGCTGCTTGAGGTTGTCCGGCGGCCCGTCTGGCCGGTCGAACAGCGTCGCCTCGGCTTCGGGTTCGGCGCCGGCGGCCGGAGCCGCGTCGAGCGCCGTTTCCTCCATGACCTCTTCCTGCGCCCCGATGTCGACGCCCACGGCGCCCTGGCCGCGGGAGATGCCGTCGATCGCCGCCCGCGCGACGAGGTCGCAGTAGAGCGTGATCGCCCGGCCGGCGTCGTCATTGCCCGGGATCGGGTAAGTGATCCCGTCGGGGTTCGAGTTCGAATCGAGCACCGCCGCCACCGGAATGTTGAGGCGCTTCGCCTCCTGCACCGCGATCGACTCCTTGTTGGTGTCGATCACGAAGATGAGGTCCGGCAGGCCGCCCATGTCCTTGATGCCGCCAAGCGCGTTCTCGAGCTTGTCGCGCTCGCGGGTCAGCGTCAGACGCTCCTTCTTAGTGAGGCCCTGCGCGCCCTCGGCCAGCATCTCGTCGACCTCGCGCAGCCGCTTGATCGACTGCGAGATCGTCTTCCAGTTGGTCAGCATGCCGCCGAGCCAACGGGAATTGACGAAATACTGCGCCGAGCGCCGCGCCGCCGTCGCGATCGGCTCAGACGCCTGGCGCTTGGTGCCGACCATCAGCACGCGCCCGCCGCCGGCAACCGCGTCGCTCACCGCCTGCAGCGCGCGATGGAGCATCGGCACGGTCTGCGCCAGATCCATGATGTGGATGTTGTTGCGCGTCCCGTAGATGAAGGACTCCATCTTCGGGTTCCAGCGGTGCTTCTGATGGCCGAAATGAACGCCAGCTTCCAGCAGCTGACGCATAGTGAAATCCGGCAGTGCCATGACTGCGCTTCTCCTTGACCGGTTGTGCCTCTGCGGGAGTTGTCCGGTTGCCCGGACACCGGCAGGGATCGGCTGAGCCGGCCCTTAACCCGCATGTGGAATGAGGCAGGCATATAGGGGGATCGGCCGCGAAACACAAGGCGCCGGCACGGGTCGGAGCGCGTTGATCCGATGTCCTAGCCCGGATCGGCCGCACGGGCTTTGCTGGCTAAATCTACTCCAATGTAATCCTAGATGCCTCTATGTATTATAGCTCTAATCTATTATATTTGACAGAGGCGTATCCCTCACGATACTCAGTCGCGCCATGCAGCGAGCAGCACAAGATTTTGTTCGTCGCGCAGTCTAACTGGGAATTGGAGAGGGAAATATGCGGTCTATTTTCCGTGCAGCAGGAGTTGCCGTCACGTTTCTGGCGTCGACGTCGGTCGTCAGCGCAGCGGAGCATGTCGTCCAGATGCTCAACGCCGGCACCGACGGGATAATGGTCTTCGAACCCGGGTTCGTCCGCGCCAGTGTCGGAGACACGATCCGGTTTGTCGCCACCAACCCCGGACACTTCGTCCAGTCGGTCGCAACTCCGGAAGGAGTTCCCCCGTGGGTCGGTCAGTTCAATACCGACTTCGTGGTCGAAGTCACCTTGCCCGGCATCTATGTCTACATCTGTCCGCCACATGTGGCGATGGGGATGCTTGGCGTCATCCAGGTTGACGAGCCCATCAACCTCGATGCGATCCAGCCCGCGCTGGAAGAGCTGCGCACGACGGTGGTGGTCAACCCGGACCGGCTCGACCGCTACCTCGGGATGATCGAATAGGGCACGCGATACCCTAGACCAGCTCGACCTGCTCGACGCCTTCGAGCGTGCGTATCGCGCCGGCGATCTGCGGCGACACCACGAACTTGCCGGGAAGTCGAACCTCGACTTCCCGCTTGCCCTCCTCGCCGACCACCACGAAGCTGACCTCGCCCTCCCCGCGCGCCTGAAGATGCCGGCCGACCGTGGCGAGCGGAGCGTCGTCGGCGAGGAAGACGCGGAGCTTCCTCAGCGTGTCGGTCATGCGGTCCAGCGGCTCGACGGACTGGATGCGGAGGCTGACGCCTTCCGGCCGCTGCTCGGCATTGACCATCACCACCACCGACTGCCCGACCTCGAGCTGGTCTCGGTACTGGCCGAGCGTCTCGGAGAAGATCACCGCCTCGTACTGGCCGGTCGGGTCGGAGAGCTGGACGATGCCCATGCGGCCACCGGTGCGGGTGCGGCGTTCCTGGCGGCCGGTGACGGTCCCCGCGAGCCGCCCGGCGGTCGCGCCGCCACGCACCGATTCCCCGAACTCCGCCCAAGTCTGGACCCGCTCGCGCTTGAGGATCGCGCCGTAATCGTCGAGCGGATGCGCTGAGAGGTAGAAGCCGACCGCCGCATGCTCGCGCTGCAGCCGCTCGGCCGGCATCCAGTCCTCCGCCTGAGGTAGATGCAGCGTGTCCTCGCCGGGCGAGCCGAAGAGTTCGTTCTGGCCCATCGCGGCGCCTTCGCTGACGCGGGTCGCCTGTGCCATGATCGCGTCGAGCCCGGCGGTGACCCGCGCCCGGTTGCGCTCCAGCGCGTCGAACGCGCCGGCCGCGGCGAGGCTCTCCAGCACCCGCTTGCTCACCGCCCGCGGATTGATGCGGCTGGCGAAGTCCGAGAGGCTGGCGAACGGCCGGTCGCCGCGCACCTCGACGATATGCTCGATCGCCTGCGGCCCGACCGCCTTGAGCGCGGCGAGCGAGTAGTGGATCCGGCCGTCCTCGACCGCGAAATCGACCCGCCCGCGATTGATCGACGGCGCTTCAACCGGAATACCAAGTCTCAGCGCTTCACGCCTGAATTCATTGATCTTGTCGGTGTTGCCGATGTCGAGCGTCATCGACGCGGCGAGGAACGCCGCCGGGTACTTCGCCTTGAGATAGGCGGTCTGGTAGGTGATCAGCGCATAGGGCGCGGAGTGGGACTTGTTGAAGCCGTAGTCCGCGAATTTGGCGCAGGCTTCGAAGATCGCCTCGGCGTCGGCATGCGACAGGCCGCGCTCGGTCGCACCGCTGATGAAGCGGGCGCGCTGCTTCTCCATCTCGGCGCGGATCTTCTTGCCCATGGCGCGCCGCAGGAGATCGGCCTCGCCGAAGCTGTAGCCGGCGAGGTCGCGCGCGATCTGCATCACCTGCTCCTGGTAGGTGATGACGCCGTAGGTCGGCTCCAGGATCGGCTCCAGCCGCGGGTGGATGTAGGTCACCGGCTCGCGGCCGAGCTTGCGGGCGCAATAGGTCGGGATGTTCGCCATCGGCCCCGGCCGGTAAAGCGCGACGAGGGCGATGAGATCCTCGAAGCGGTCGGGGCGCATGTCGATCAGCGCCCGCCTCATGCCCGCGCTTTCCACCTGGAACACGCCGACCGCCTCGCCGCGCGCGAGGGACGCGAAGGTGTCGGCGTCGTCCAGCGGAATGCGGGCGAGATCGACGTGGATGCCGTCCTTCTCCAGGAGCCGCACGGTCGCGTCGAGGACGGTCAGCGTCTTGAGGCCGAGGAAGTCGAACTTCACCAGCCCCGCCTGCTCCACCCACTTCATATTGTACTGGGTGACGGGCATGAAGGAGCGCGGGTCGCGGTAGAGCGGCACGAGGTCGATCAGCGGGCGGTCGGCGATCACGATGCCGGCGGCATGGGTCGAGGCATGGCGGTAGAGGCCTTCGAGCTTGCCGCCGATGTCGAGGAGCCGCGCCACCACGGGGTCAGAGGCGCGGGCTTCCTTCAGCTTCGGCTCGTCGGCCTCGGCCTGCGCCAGCGTGACCGGGTTGGTCGGATTCTGCGGCACCATCTTGCAGAGCCGGTCGACCTGCCCGTAGGGCAGCTGCAGCACGCGGCCAACGTCGCGCAGCACAGCGCGGGCCTGCAGCGTCCCGAAGGTGATGATCTGCGCCACGCGGTCGTCGCCATATTTCGACTGGACGTAGCGGAACACCTCGTCGCGCCGGTCCGGGCAGAAGTCGATGTCGAAGTCCGGCATCGACACGCGCTCCGGGTTCAGGAAGCGCTCGAAGAGGAGGCCGAAGCGGATCGGGTCGAGGTCGGTGATGGTGAGCGCCCAGGCGACCACCGAGCCGGCGCCGGAGCCACGGCCGGGACCGACCGGGATCTTCTGCCGCTTCGCCCACTGGATGAAGTCGGCGACGATGAGGAAATAGCCCGGGTACTTCATCCGGATGATGACGCCGAGCTCGTAGTCGAGCCGGGTCCGGTAGTCCGCCTCGGTCTGGCCCGGCGCGAGGCCCTCCGCCGCCAGCCGCGCCGTCAGGCCCTCATGCGCGGCGGCGCGCAATGCCTCCGCCTCGGCCGCGTCGGCTTCCGCCGGATCCTCGGCCGCCCCGGCGAAGCGCGGCAACATCGGCGCCACCTTCGCGGGGCGGAAGGCGCAACGGAGCGCGATCTCCACGGTGCTGGCGGCGGCTTCGGGGAGATCGGCGAACAGCTCGACCATCGCCGCGCGCGGCTTGAACCAGTGCTCGCGGGTGAGGCGCCGGCGGTCGGTGTCCGCCATCACCGTCCCCTCGGCGATCGCGATCAGCGCGTCATGCGCCTCGAAATCCCCGGCCTCGGCGAAGAAGCAGTCATTGGTCGCGACGATCGGCAGGCCGAGCCGATAGGCAAGGTCGAGAAGCTGCGGCTCGGTCGCCGCCTCCTCGGGCAGGCCGTGGCGCTGCAGCTCGACATAGAGCCGGTCGCCGAAGAGGGCGGCGAGCCGTTCGAGCCGCGCCGCCGCGATCTCCCCCTGCCCCGCGAGGAGCGGCTGGTTGACCGGCCCGCCGGTGCTGCCGGTGAGCGCGATAAGACCCTCGGCCGCGCCGGCGAGGTCGCCGAACAGCACATGCGGCGCGGCGCCGGTCTCGGTGCCGAGGAACGACTGCGAGACGAGCCGCACGAGGTTGCGATAGCCCGCATCGGTCGCCGCGATGAGGACGAGGTTCGACAGCGCCGGACCGCCCCCCTGCCCGCGCCGCCGCGGCGCGAAGCCGTCGACCATGTCGACCGCGAGCTGCACCCCGACGATCGGCTGGACGCCGGCGCCGGCCATGGTCTCGGAAAATTCGAGCGCGCCGAAGAGATTGCCGGAATCGGCGATGCCGAGCGCCGGCATCCGGTCGGCCGCGGCGAGCTTGGCGAGCGCCTTGAGCGGCAGCGCGCCTTCCAGCAGCGAATAGGGCGAATGCACCCGCAGGTGCACGAACCCGACATCGCGGATGAGCGATTCCATCAACGGACCTCCGCCGGCACTCTCGCGGTGCGCCGGCGGAGAGTCCATCGCGCTCGCGGGCGGATTGGGGATGACGCTTAGAGCGTGATCCGACCAGGTCGGATCACGCTCTAGCGCTATGTCTTTGTTGGAGCATGATCTTTTCGAAAAACCGGCATCCACTTTTTCGGATCATGCTCTAGAGCGCACCGCTGAGAAGGCCGGACCACAGCCCGACGCCGACGAGAAAGCCGGCCAGGGTGGCCAGCGCGGTGACTTCGCGAACGAGGTGACTCATGACAACTGCCTCGGATGTTGATTCTATGTATTCATTTTGTTCCCTTTCAGTTCGCAGAGTCAAGGCCCCCCATATATCCCCTTCCGACATGTGATAGACTCATGCTATGATCAACCTACGGTGGAGGTCTGAGGGGGAGGACACCGTGACGACGGTTGATCTGTCGCGCCTACGCGGCGACCAGATTGTGATCCACTATGGCGGAGCGCTGACTAGCGTAGACGCCTACACGTTTGCCAACTCGCTGGTCGCATTTGCCGACGCTGCGAGAGCCGTAAATGCTGTAATCAACCCCGGCCAGAATATCGAGATTCGGATCGAAGCGCTCGGCGACGGGAGCTTTCGAGCCGTCGTTAAGCGCATCACAAAGGGCATTGGCGGGTTCTTCTCGAAAGGCGTCCAGCCGCTGTTTTGGGGTGTGATTGGCACTCTCCTCTACGACATTGCCGACCCATCAGAGGTTCAGATCGTCATCGAAGACGACCAAGTCGTGATCGAGCACGGTGGTGATAGGATTATCGTGCCGCGCGAGGTCTACGACATGGCTCAGCAAGCGCGGGCCGATCCAGAGGTTCAGCGAAACATCCGCCGAACGATAGAGGTTTTGGAACCCGACCCGGCAATAGAGAACTTCGGACTAACGCCTGAAATCGATGACCCGGAGCCCTTGGTACAGGTGCCTCGCTCAAGGTTCGCGATGCTCACCCGTCCGCCAGAACTATCCCCCGACAATCCTACTAAAAGAGAACATCGCGAGCGTGCTCGTCTCGTTATTCTCAAGGCGTGGCTCAAGAAGGGGCGACACAAGTGGCAGTTCGAATGGAACGGCGTTCCGCTATCGGCACCTATCGAGGATCAGGAGTTCCTCGATAGGCTCGCAAGGCGCGAGTACCTGTTGGGCGCCGGCGATGCGCTGGACGTGTTGCTCCGGGTCAATCAGGACCTAGATGAAGCGCTAGGTGTGTACGTGAATGACCAATCGACCTTCATAGTGGAGAAGGTGTTCAGGGTCGTGCCGCAGACGCCGCAGGCGTTGTTGCCCGACCAGCCGGAGGGCTGACGAATGGATCGCTTCGACAAGCTACTTCGCGCGATGCTGACTAAGCCCGCGCTCTCGGCCGAGGGAAAGCCATCAAAAGCAGGTCGAACATCATCCAAGGGGTCTTCCGCAGGTTCCAGCGAAACTCGATCTCGCGGAGGTAAGTCTGCAGGTACTTCGGGGAAACCCAAACGTGCGTCCCCCCGATAGTCCGCTTCACCATCGACCAGAAGGCTTCCACCGTGTTGGTGTGCCACTGGCCGCGAGCCCATTCCTTCTTGGAGTGATCGACCGCTTCGTGCTGGAAGCCGAAGCGCTCCAGATCGGCGAACGCATAAGCCTTGTCGGTCGCGATGCGCGAACCCTGACGGACCTTCCGCAGAATGTGCGGCTGGACTGACTCGGCACGACGGTTCGGGATGACGCGGGTGATCGCATCGCCGCCGCGCTCGACCATCCCGAGGACGACCGTCTTATCGCCTTCGCCGAGCCTGTCGTGACCGCCGATGAAGGTCTTGTCAGCTTCGACAATGCCGCCACCGGGACCGCCGATAGGATCGTCGCCGTCCACGAAGCCCATATATTCGCGGATCAACCAGCACATGCGCCACGCGGTCTTGTAGGTCACGCCGAGCTGACGCTGGACCTCCTTCGCGGCAACACCATTCCGGGTGGTCGTGAACAGGAACATGACGTGGAACCACGACCGCAGGGACGTGCGGGTGTTCTCGAACGGCGTTCCGGCGGTCGGATAGACCTGATTGCCGCAATGCTCGCACTCGTAAGCGCGGCGCTTCTTCACCCGGTAGTAGTGCGCCTGCTTGTGGCACTTCGGGCATTCGAAGCGCTCGCCGTAGCGAACCCGCATCATGTGGTCCAGACAGGCGTTGTCGTCCGGGAAGCGAGCCAGAAACTGGTTCAGAGTCAGCGGCTTCGTGAGCATCGTCATCTCCTACAGAGGGAATGTAGGTGATGCGGTTACATGTTTCAAGGGGATATATGGGCAAGGCCCATGGCAGCCCGCTCCGCGGAGGCGTATGATCGGCGCGGTTTCGGGAGGAGGAACCTGCGATGCGTGCTGTGGCCTGGCTTGGCGGCCTCGCGGTCGCGGTGCTGTTGGCGGTGCCCGCCTTCGCGATCGACGTAGCGGTCGGCGACGGTTATCAGGGCGCGACGCTCACCCTCGGCTCGGTCAATGACGGCTCGGTCAGCTTCGACGCGGGCTGTCCGTGCCAGGGCTCGCGGATCGAGCTGACTGCGGTCGGGGGCGGCAAGGTCGCCTTCCGCGGCCCGCAGCTGAAGGACCGCCCGGTCACCACGACCGACGGCGTCGTGGTCGGCAAGCTCGAGGCGATCGGTCCGGATTCCTCGGGCGTCATCATGATCGCGGTGGACGTCAATCGCCGCTTCATGGACGGCGCGATCGAGGTGATCGCGGTGTTCGCGGCTTCGGTTCGCGTCGCCGAGGACGACAGCCTTCAGCTTCCGGTCGATTCCACCGAGCTCATGGCGACCATCGCGGCTGCGCTGCAAGCCGGGGCGTAGCCACCGCCGGCTCCTTCGGCAGCGGCGCGACTCGCCCACCGTCGAGCGTGATCAGCCGGTCCATCTGGCGGGCAAGGCCATGATTGTGGGTCGCGATCAGCGCCGCGAGCCCTGAGGCGCGGACGAGCTGGGTCAGCGCGTCGAACACATGCGCCGCCGTGCCGGGATCGAGGTTCCCCGTGGGCTCGTCGGCCAGCAGAATCCGCGGCGCGTTGGCGACGGCGCGGGCGATGGCGACACGCTGCTGCTCGCCGCCCGACAGCTCCGCCGGGCGGTGCCGGCCGCGGTCGGCGACCTTGACGTAGGACAGGAGCTCCCACGCCCTGCCCTCGGCGACGGTCTTGGAGACGCCGCGGACGAGCTGCGGGATGATGACGTTCTCCAGCGCCGAGAATTCCGGCAGCAGATGGTGGAACTGGTAGACGAAGCCGATCTCGTTGCGGCGGATCGCGGTGCGCTCCGATTCCGACAGCTTCCCCGCCGGCTGGCCGGCGACATAGACCTCGCCGCCGTCGGGGCGCTCGAGGAGCCCGGCGAGGTGCAGGAGCGTCGACTTGCCGGCGCCCGAGGGCGCGATCAGGCCGACCATCTCGCCGGGGAAGAGGCTGAAATCGGCGCCGGTGAGGACGCTGAGCCGGTGGCCCTTGCCCTCGGCATAATGACGCTCGACCGCGCTGAGATGGAGCACGGCGCCGGCGGTGTTGTAGGCGTCGGCGGTGCTCATTCGTAGCGCAGCGCCTCCACCGGATCGAGCCGGGCCGCCCGCCATGCGGGATAGATCGTCGCGAGATAGCTGAGCCCGAGGCCCATCAGCACCACCGCGACGGTCTCGCCGGGATCCATGTCGGCCGGGAGGAACGAGAGGTAGTAGAGCTCCGGGGCGAAGACTTCGGTGCCGGTGAGCCGCGACACGAACTGCCGCAGCGGCTCGATGTTGAAGGTGATCACCGTGCCGAGAAGGAGACCGAGCAGCGTGCCGACGGTGCCGATCGAGGCGCCGATGATGAAGAACACACGAAGCACCGCGCCGCGCGTGGTGCCGATGGTGCGCAGGATCGCGATGTCCCTCCCCTTCTCCTTCACCAGCATGATCAGGCCGGAGATGATGTTGAGCGCCGCCACCAGGATGATCAGCGTCAGGATCAGGAACATCACGTTGCGCTCGACCTCGAGCGCGGAGAAGAAGGTGAGGTTCCGCTGGCGCCAGTCGGTCATGAAGAGCGGGCGCGCCGCGGCTTCCTCGACGGCCGGGCGCAGCGCGTCGATCGCGTCGGGATCCTCGATATAGACCTCGATGTCGGTCGCGACGCCGGGCACGTTGAAGAAGATCTGGGCCTCCGGGAACGGCATGAAGAGGAGGATGCCGTCATATTCCGACATGCCGATCTCGAAGATCGCGACGATCGGATAGGACTTGGAGCGCGGGGAAACGCCCATCGGCGTCACGTCGCCCTCCGGCGAGATCACCTGGATGCGGTCGCCGAGGGTGAGGCCGAGGCTCGCCGCGAGCCGCGAGCCGACCGCGACGCCCGGCGATTGGTCGAAGCCGTCGAGCGAGCCGAGCCGGACATTGCCGACGAGGCCGGGAACCAGCGGCAAATCCTGTTCGCGCACGCCGCGCACCAGCGCGCCGAGCGACGCGACGGGACCGGACGCCAGCACCTGCCCCTCGATCCGCGGAATCGCCGCGACGACGCCGTCGACCGTCGCGATGCGCTGCGCGACCTCGTCATAGTCGGTGAGCTGGCTGTCGATCGGCTGGATGACGAAATGGCCGTTGATGCCGAGGATGCGGTCGAAGAGCTCGGCGCGGAAGCCGTTCATCACCGCCAGCACGATGATCAGCGTCGCCACGCCGAGGATGATGCCGATCAGCGAGAAGCCCGCGACGACCGAGATGAAGGCCTGGCGGCGGCGCGGCCGGAGGTAGCGGAACGCCACCATCCACTCGAAGCGCGAGAACGGCCGGGTTCTGGTCGGCTCGGCGGCGGGGGCCTCTGCGACGGCCGTCACCGTTCAGACCGCGAGCAGCCTGGTGATGGCGCCGTCCGGCGTCAGCGTCTCCCGCGCGCCGGTCGCCCGGCGCTTGAGCTCGACCTCATGGCGCTGGAGGCCTTTGGGACCGATGATGAGCTGCCACGGCAATCCGATGAGATCCATCCGCGCGAACTTCGCCCCGGCGCTGTCGTCGCGATCGTCGTAAAGCACGGTGATTCCGGCTTTGGTGAGGCGTTCGTAGATGGTCTCGCAGGCGACGTCGACGACCGGATCGCCAGCCTTGAGGTTGATCAGCCCGACCTGGAACGGCGCCACCGCGTCCGGCCAGACGATGCCGGCGTCGTCATGGCCCGCCTCGATGATCGCGCCGACGAGACGCGACACGCCGATCCCGTAGGACCCCATATGGACCGGGCGGTCGGCGCCGTCCGGCCCGGCGATCGAGGCGCCCATAGGCTGCGAGTATTTGGTGCCGAAATAGAAGATGTGGCCCACTTCGATGCCGCGGGCGGCGATCCGGTCGGCCTCGGGCAGCGCCTCAAACGCCGCCGCGTCGTGCTTCTCCTCGGTGGCCGCATAGGGCTCGGTCCAGGCGGCGACGATCGGCGAGAGGTCGCCGCGGAAATCGGTGTCCTCGCCGGGAATCGGCAGATCGAGGAGCTTCCGCGAGCAGAACACCCCGCTCTCGCCGGTCTGCGCCAGGATCAGGAATTCGTGGCTGAGGTCGCCGCCGATCGGGCCGGTCGCGGCCTGCATCGGAATCGCCTTGAGGCCCATGCGGTCGAAGGTGCGCAGATACGCCACGAACATGCGGTTGTAGGCAGCGCGGGCGGTGTCGTAGTCGAGGTCGAAGGAATAGGCGTCCTTCATCAGGAACTCGCGCCCGCGCATCACGCCGAAGCGCGGCCGCACCTCGTCCCGGAACTTCCACTGGATGTTGTAGAGGTTGAGCGGCAGGTCGCGATACGACCGCACGAAGCCGCGGAAGATGTCGGTGACCACCTCCTCCGCGGTCGGCCCGAATAGGATGTCGCGCTTGTGGCGGTCCACGATGCGCAGCATCTCCTTGCCGTAGTCGTCGTAGCGCCCGCTTTCGCGCCAGAGATCGGCCGGCTGCATCGTCGGCATCAGGATCTCGACGGCGCCGGAACGGTTCTGCTCCTCGCGGACGATCTCCTCGATCCGCGCCAGCACCCGGAGCCCGAACGGCAGCCACGAATAAATGCCCGCCGCATGCTGGCGGATCATGCCCGCGCGCAGCATCAGCCGGTGGGAGACGATCTCGGCCTCCTTCGGCGTCTCGCGGAGGGTCGGCAGGAAATAGCGGGAGAGGCGCATGGGCGGCCGGGATTCGTGGGAAGTCGCGGCAGTCAAATCAAAGCGGGGTTGAAAGAGCAAGCCGGAGGGATTGTCAGGTCGTTGACAGGCTGCGCCTTTCCGCCGGTTTCCGCGACGGGTTGCTCAGCCTTGCGCCGCCCGCGCAAAAACTTTGACCGGACGATGCATAAGGTGATGACAAACGCCTGACGTTTCGCTACGGTCCGAATGCCAAGAAGAAAGGTCGCCGCCCTTGAGGTGGAGGCCGACAAAAAACTACATTCGCGGTCTGAGTCTTGGGAGGAAGCCCTTCGCGGCGCGGCCAACGCCAGCAGCCAGCCAGCCAGATGCAGAGGACATGCGGTAACAGCAGTCCCGGTCTGTCGGCGTGAAGGGTTAAGACGCGTGAGACTTTCGCAAGGCCTTCGGGCCTTGCTTTTGTTTTCGGGGTCCGGAATCGCGAAAACTACTGGCCGAACCAGCGGCTGACGGTGTCGAGGCTGATGCCGAAAACGTCGTGCGCGGCCCAGATCGCGCCGGTGACGATCGCCGCCAGAACCGAGGTAATCAGCGCCTTTCGCACCAGCATCGGCCGCACCGGCGCGCTGGCGACGGTGCCGAGGATCGTCTCGCCCTCATCGTGCTGCGTGCGCACGCCGAACGGCAGCACGATGAAGAGACAGACCCACCAGACCACGAGATAGATCGCAAGGATCGCGTACCAGGTCATCGGGCACCTCCCGCGGCGCGCCGCCGCCCCCGCCTCATACGACCGCCACCAGAACCGTGCAAACCGGCTTCTTGCCCCACACGGTCGCGACCTCGCCGCGCACCGCGCGGCGGACGGCCTCGGAGACGAGGTCCGGATCGCGCCGTCGCGGCCGCGGAATGCCCGACAGCGCACCGGCGACGGCGCGCTCGACCAGAGATGACATGGACTTGCCGTCCGGCCCGCGCTCGGGAATCCCGAGGAGGTCGTATTCGAACTCGCCGACCACCTCGCCGCGTCCGTCGAGGTTGATCGCAACGACGATGTGCCCGCCGAACGCCATCCGCCGTCGCTCGGCGACGCCGAGCTCCTCGGCCGGGCCGACCACGGTGCCGTCGCGATAGAGCCGTCCGACCGGGGTGGCGTTGGGCTGCGTTCCCGGCTGGGGCGCGAGCCGTGCCAGCGTGCCGTTCGGCGCGTCGAGCACCATGGAGACGCCCGAGGCGCGCGCCAGCTCGCGCTGCGCGGCAAGGTGCGTCGCCTCGCCATGGACCGGGACGACGATGCGCGGACGGACGAGGTCGTAGAGCTCGGCCAGCTCGTCGCGGCGCGGATGGCCGGAGACATGCACCAGCCGGTCATGGTCGGTGACGACGTCGATGCCCTGCGCGACCAGGCGGTTCATGATGTCGTAGATCGCGCGCTCATTGCCAGGGATCGCGCGCGAGGAGAACACGACGCGGTCGCCGCGCGACAGGCGGACCTGCGGGTGCTCCTGCGCCGCGATCCGCGCCAGCGCGGCCCGCGACTCGCCCTGGCTGCCGGACAGGACGAGGACGACATTGTCGGCGGGGAGCTCGTTGAGGATCCCCGCCTCGTGGAAGCGGAGGCCGTCGAGATAGCCGAGCTCAGTGGAGACCTCGATCGCCCGCCACAGGGCGCGCCCCGCCACCACGACCTCGCGGCCGGCGGCGTTGGCGGCGCGGGCGATCGACTGGAGCCGGGCGACGTTGGAGGCGAAGAGCGTAAACGCCACGCGGCCGGTCGATTCGGCGACGAGGGCCTTCAGCTCGTCCGCGACCGCGCCTTCGCTTGGGCTTCGGCCCGGCCGCACGGCGTTGGTGGAATCGCAGACCAGCGCGAGGACGCCCTCGTCGCCGAGCGCGCGGAGGCGGTCCTTGTCGGTCGACGGACCGATCAGCGGCGCGTCGTCGAACTTCCAGTCGCCGGTGTGGACCACCGTGCCGAGCGGCGTGTGGATCGCGAGCGCCATCGGCTCGGGGATCGAGTGGGTGACCGCGATGAACTCCACCTCGAACGGCCCGATCGTCCGCCGGTCGCCCGGCCGGACGAGCGAAACGGGAAAGTCCGGGTAATCGTGCTCGGACTCGCGCTTCGCCTCGATCAGCCCCGCGGTGAAGGGGCTGGCGAAGACCGGCGCCCCGAGCCGCGGCCAGATCGCCGGCAGCGCGCCGTAGTGGTCCTCATGGGCGTGGGTGATGACGATGCCGAGCAGCCGCGATTTCTCGCGCTCCAGGAAGGCCGGGTCGGGGTAGATCACCTCGATGCCCGGCAGCTCCGGTCCGGCGAAGGCGATGCCACAATCGACCGCGAGCCACTGGCGCTTCTGCGGCGGGCCATAGCCGTAAACGCCGAGATTCATCCCGATCTCGCCGACGCCGCCGAGCGCAACGAAGACCAGCTCGTCGGTCGCCATGGTCAGACCGCCGGTCCCGCGGTGGCGGCGATCCCGAAATGGACCTCCCCGGCCGTGACGTGGAGCAGCGCCCCGTCGGGCGCGCGGATGACGAGGCGGCCTTCGGGATCGATCGTCTCGAAGACGCCGCGGATGACGCCATGCTCGCCGCGGACAGCGACCGCCTCACCCACGCCCGACGCCCGCTCGAG
The DNA here is from genome assembly GCA_026126025.1 of Bauldia sp. Taxonomy (GTDB): domain Bacteria; phylum Pseudomonadota; class Alphaproteobacteria; order Rhizobiales; family Kaistiaceae; genus JADLGL01. The sequence continues at coordinate 167,314 of JAHCJZ010000005.1, forward strand.
CCACAATTCGCGGACCACACCGAGGCCGCGGCCGTCGTCCCAGAGCCGCTCGAAGCCGACCCAGGCGTCGGTCAGCTCGGCGAACAGCGCTTCGGCCGACACGGCACAGCCGAGTTCGCGAAGCGAGGTGGCAGCGCGGTCGAGGCCGGACGGCGCCGTGACGACATTGACGCCCATGCCGACGATCACCCCGAGCCGGTCGCCCGGAACGGGGACCGTCTGGAGCAGGATGCCGGCGATCTTGGCGCCGTCGGCGAGCACGTCGTTCGGCCATTTGAGCGCGAAGCGGACGCAGCGGTCGCCCTCCCCGCCGTCCATCGCCATGGCGACCGGCAGCGCAGGCGCGACGCTGTGGAGCGCCTGGTCGAGGGCGAGGCCGGCGACGAAGCCGAGCGTTGCCGCCTTGGTCGGCGTCACATCGGTGACGGTGAAGACGGTCGCCGCGAGGTTGCCGGCTGGCGTGTGCCATTTGCGGCCGCGGCGGCCGACGCCCGCGGTCTGCTCCGCCGCGGCGACCCACAGCCGGCCGGGGTCGCCCGCCGCCGCGGCGGCGAGCGCCTCGGCATTGGTCGAACCGACGGTGTCGTGGGAGTCGAGCCGGAAACCGGCCGCCCGGGCATCCGGGCCGAGATGGAAGGCCATCCCCTAGAAGAAGCCGCCCGCAGCGGTCGATGCAAGCTCGCCGACCGGACCGGCGAACAGGATGAAGGCGATGGTGAAGGCGCCGCTCGCGCCGAGCACGAGGCGGAGCGTCCCCGGCATCGGCTCGAAGCCGCCCGCCGGCTCGTCGAAATACATCAGCTTGATGATGCGCAGGTAGTAAAACGCGCCGACCACGCTGGCGAGAACGCCGATGACGGCAAGGACGAAGAGGTCGGCCTCGATCGCGGCGCGGAAGACGTAGAACTTGGCGAAGAAGCCGGCGAGCGGCGGGATGCCGGCGAGCGAGAACAGGAGCATCGCCAGGATGAACGCCATCACCGGATTGGTGCGCGAGATGCCGGCGAGCGAGCCGATGTCCTCGACCATGCCGTCGGGCTTCCGCATCGCCAGGATGCAGGCGAAGACGCCGAGCGTCATGGCGAGGTAGATCACGAGATAGACCAGGACGCCCTGGACGCCCTCCTCCGTCCCCGCCGCGAGGCCGACCAGCGCGAAACCGACATGGCCGATCGAGGAATAGGCCATCAGGCGCTTGATGTTGGTCTGGCCGATCGCCGCGAACGCGCCGAGCACCATGGAGCCGATCGCGATGAAGGTGACGATCTGCTGCCAGTCGGCGGTGACGCTGCCGAAGGGCTCAGTGACGACGCGGACGAACAGCGCCATCGCCGCGAGCTTCGGCGCCGCGGCGAAGAACGCCGTCACCGGCGTCGGCGCGCCCTGATAGACGTCGGGGGTCCACATGTGGAACGGCACCGCCGCGATCTTGAAGGCAAGGCCGATCAGCAGGAACACCAGGCCGAAGATGAGGCCGATCGAGGCATCGCCGGCGACCGCCTCGGCCACTGCCGGGAACGAGGTCTGGCCGGTGAAGCCGTAGACCATCGAGATACCGTAGAGCAGCATCCCCGACGAGAGCGCGCCGAGGATGAAGTACTTGATGCCGGCCTCGGTCGATTTCACCGAGTCGCGGTTGAAGGCGGCGAGCACGTAGAGCGACAGCGACTGCAGCTCGAGGCCGATATAGAGCGCGATCAGATCGTGCGCCGAGATCATCACCATCATGCCGAGCGTGGCGGTGAGGATCAGGACCGGGAACTCGAACTGCTGCGTGCGCTGCTGCCGGCCGTGGCTCCAGGCCATGGCGAGCGCGACCGCCGAGCCGATCAGCACCGCGACCTTCATGAAGCGCGCGAACGGGTCGAGCACCAGCGCGCCGTGAAACACCGGCCCCGACAGCGGGATCGTCAGTACCGCGACCGCCGCCGCGGTGAGAAGCAGCCATGACAGGCCGTTCACCAGCGCGATCGGACGGCGCAGGAAGACGCCGAGCACCATGGCGACGAGGATGCCGCCCGCGAGGATCAGCTCGGGGAGGATCGCGAGCAGCTCGTCGGAGGTCGGCGGCAGGATCTGGTTCATCCGCGCCTCCTACGGGCCCACGCCGGCGACGCGGCCGGCCGCAGCCAGCGCCGCCTCGGCGTTGGTGAGGAGATTGCCGACCGCCGCCTCGGTCACGTCGAGGATCGGCTTCGGGTAGAAGCCGAAGACGATCGTCAGCACCGCGAGCGGCGCGAGGATCAGCTGCTCGCGCCGCGACAGGTCGCGAATGGCGCGGAGCGAATCCTTCACCAGCGGGCCGAAGATGACGCGGCGATAGAGCCAGAGCGCATAACCGGCCGACAGGATGACGCCGGTGGTGGCGATGAAGGCGACCCAGGTATTGGCCTGGAAGGCGCCGACAAGGGTCAGGAACTCGCCAACGAAGCCGCTGGTGCCCGGCAGGCCGACATTGGCCAGCGTGAAGATCATGAACGCCACGGCATAGAGCGGCATGCGCTGCGCAAGGCCGCCATAGGCGTCGATCTGCCTTGTGTGGATGCGGTCATAAATAACGCCGACGCAGAGGAAGAGCGCGCCCGAGACGATGCCGTGCGACAGCATCTGGAAGATGCCGCCCTGCACGCCCTGCTCGGTCATCGTGAAGATGCCCATCGTCACGAAGCCCATATGGGCGACCGACGAATAGGCGATGAGCTTCTTGATGTCCTCCTGCGCCAGCGCGACCAGCGACGTCCACACGATGGCGACGACCGACAGCACGTAAATCAGCGGCGCGAGATCGGCCGAGGCGATCGGGAACATCGGCAGCGAGAAACGCAGGAACCCGTAGCCGCCCATCTTGAGGAGGACGCCGGCGAGGATCACCGAGCCCGCCGTCGGCGCCTCGACATGGGCGTCGGGCAGCCAGGTGTGGACCGGCCACATCGGCATCTTCACCGCGAAGGAGGCGAAGAAGGCGAGCCACAGCCAGGTCTGCATCCCGGCGGGGAACGGGTAGGTCAGGAGCTGCGTGATGTCGGACGTGCCGGCTTCCCAGTACATGGCGAGGATCGCCAGCAGCATCAGCACCGAGCCGAGCAGCGTGTAGAGGAAGAACTTGAAGCTGGCATAGACCCGCCGGCCGCCGCCCCACACGCCGATGATGAGGAACATCGGGATGAGGCCGCCCTCGAAGAAGACGTAGAACAGCACGAGATCGAGCGCGCAGAAGACGCCGATCATCAGCGTCTCCAGCACCAGGAAGGCGATCATGTACTCCTTGAAGCGCTTCTCGACCGAGCGCTTGCTGGCGACGATGCAGGCCGGCATCAGGAAAGCCGTCAGCACGATGAACAGCATCGAGATGCCGTCGACGCCCATCCGGTAGTTGATCGCGCCGCCCAGCCACTCGGTCTCCTCGACCATCTGGAAGCCGGGATTGGCGTTGTCGAAATTCGCCCACACCACGATCGCAAGGACGAAGGTGACGAGCGTCGTCCACAGGGCGACGTGATAGATGTTCCGCCGCGCCACCGCGTCGGTGCCGCGGATCATGAGGATCAGCACCGCGCCGATGGCGGGCAGGAAGGTGACGGTCGAGAGGATCGGCCAGTCGCTCATCGCCTCACCGGAACAGCATCCAGGTGATCAGCAGCGCGGCGCCGATCAGCATGGCGAAAGCGTAGTGGTAGATGTAGCCGGACTGGATGCGCACGACGTTGCGCGTCACCGCGAGGACGCGTGACGAGACGCCGTCCGGCCCGAACCCATCGATCAGCCAGCCGTCGCCCCGCTTCCACAGGAAGCGACCGAGCCACAGCGCCGGCCGGACGAACAGGAAGTCGTAGATCTTGTCGAAATACCAAGCGTTGAGAAGGAAACGGTAGGCGACGTCCTGCTCCGCCGCGAGCCGCTTCGGCGTGCCGGGCGACCAGATGTAGAACCACACCGCGAAAAGGAGCCCGAGCGCCATCGCGAAGGTCGGCGCCCACGGGATCCACGCCTCGACATAATGGAAGTCGTGCATGATGTGGTTGGCGGCGACGTTGAGGATCGAGCCCTGCCAGAACTCCTCCAGCGCATGGTCGCCGATGAAGGGGTTGGAGAAGACGAGCCCGGCGAGCAGCGCCCCCGCCGCGAGCACGAAGAGCGGGACCATCATCACCGGCGGCGATTCGTGGGCGTGGTCGAGCGTGTGCTGCGACCCGCGGAACGTGCCGTGGAAGGTCAGGAAGATCAGCCGCCACGAATAGAATGACGTGAAGATCGCAGCGACCACGGTGAGGAAGAAGGCGTAGCCTGCCATCGAATTGATCACCGGCAGCGCGTGGGCGACGCCCTCCTCCACCACCGCGCCGAGCCCGGCGCCAGCGGCCGCGACCTCGACGATGGCGTCCTTCGAGAAATAGCCCGCGGTGAGCGGGAAGCCGGTGAGGGCCAGCGTCCCGACCAGCATCATGGCGTAGGTGAGCGGGATCTTCTTCCGCAGCCCGCCCATCTTCCGCATGTCCTGTTCGCCGCCGACGGCGTGGATCACCGAGCCGGCGCCGAGGAAGAGCAGCGCCTTGAAGAAGGCGTGGGTGAAGAGATGGAAGATCGCGACCGGATAGGCGCCGATGCCAATGGCGACGAACATGTAGCCGAGCTGCGACATCGTCGAATAGGCGATGACGCGCTTGATGTCGTTCTGGACGAGCCCGATCGTCGCCGCGCAGAACGCGGTGGTCGCGCCGATGAAGGTGACGAATTCGAGCGCCTGCGGGGCGTATTCGAAGAGCGGCGACATGCGCGCGACGAGGAAGACGCCCGCCGTCACCATCGTCGCGGCGTGGATCAGCGCCGACACCGGGGTCGGGCCTTCCATGGCGTCGGCGAGCCAGGTGTGGAGCAGGAACTGCGCCGACTTCCCCATCGCGCCGATGAAGAGGAGGAAGCAGGCGATGGTCAGCGCGTCGAGCTCGGCGCCGAGGAAGCTGATCGTGGTGCCCTGCGCGCCCTCCGCCCCGGCGAAGATCGTGCCGAGGTCGACGGTGTCGAACATGAAGAACAGCGCGAAGATGCCGAGCGCGAAGCCGAAATCGCCGACGCGGTTGACGATGAACGCCTTGATCGCCGCGGCACTCGCCGACGGCTTCTTGTACCAGAAGCCGATGAGGAGATACGAGGCGAGGCCGACGCCCTCCCAGCCGAAGAAGAGCTGGACGAGATTGTCCGCCGTCACCAGCGCCAGCATCGCGAAGGTGAAGAGCGAGAGATAGGCGAAGAACCGCGGGATGTGGCGGTCATGCGCCATGTAGCCGATCGAGTAGAGGTGGACGAGAGCCGAAACGGTCGTCACCACCACCAGCATCACCGCGGTCAGCGTATCGACGCGGATCGTCCAGTCCGCGATCAGCGAGCCCGACTGGATCCAGGACAGGACCGTGATCTGCTCGAGGCCGCCCTCGTTGAAGGCGACCGAGATCAGCGTGATCCACGACAGAATCGCCGCCAGGAAGAGCAGCCCGGTCGTGATGAATTGCGCAGGCTTGATGCCCGGCGAGTCGAACTCCTCCGGGTCGTCGTCGGCATGACCGTGCCCGTGATCGTCATGAGCGTGATCGTCATGCGCGTGGGCAGCATGCGCATCGTGGCCATGGGCGTGATCGTGCGTCCCCTGCCCCGCCTGCCGCTCGCGCGTCACGCGCGCGGCGCCGAGCATCGCGATCAGCCCCGCGATGATCGCCCCAGCGAGCGGGAGGAGGACGATGGTCGTGACCATCCCGCTCAGCCCTTCATCGCGTTGATGTCCTCGACCGCGATCGAGCCGCGGTTGCGGAAGAAGGCGACGAGGATGGCAAGACCGATCGCGGCCTCGGCGGCGGCGACCGTCAGCACCAGGAGCGCGAAGACCTGGCCGACGAGGTCGTTGAGGAAGGACGAGAACGCGACGAGGTTGAGATTGACGGCGAGCAGGATCAGCTCGACCGACATCAGCATGACGATGACGTTCTTGCGGTTGATGAAGATGCCGAAGACGCCGATCGTGAACAGCACCGCGGCGACGGAGAGGTAGTGGCCAAGACCGATCGTCATGACAGCCCCTTCCCCGGTTCGACCTTGCGGACTTCGATGGCGGTGGCGGGATTGCGGGCGATCTGCACCGCCGCCGACTGGCGCTTGACGCCTTCCTTGTGGCGGAGCGTCAGCACGATCGCGCCGACCATCGCGACGAGGAGGATCAGCCCGGCGGCCTGGAAATAGAAGAGGTAGCGCGTGTAGAGGAGCTGCCCGATCGCCTCGGTGTTGGACACGTCGTCATGGTCGGGGATCGGCACCGGCACGCTCTCGACCACTTCGGGCGCGATCGCACGGCCGCCGACCACCACCAGCAGCTCGACCAGGATGACGACGCCGACCAGCGCCCCGACCGGGAGGTAGTTGAGGAAGCCCTGGCGGAGCTCGGCAAAGTCGATGTCGAGCATCATCACCACGAACAGGAACAGCACCGCGACCGCGCCGACATAGACGACGACGAGGATCAGCGCGAGGAACTCGGCGCCGAGCAGCATGAAGAGGCCGGCGGCGTTGACGAAGCCGAGGATGAGGAACAGCACGGAATGCACCGGCTGGCGGGCGGCAATGACCATCAGCCCCGATGCGACGAGCACCGCGGAGAACAGGTAGAAGAAGAGCCCCGTCAGGGTCATGCGGCTCCTTGGCGGCAATGGCCGCCGGACAAAAGGTCCCGTCTCTTAGTCACTCGTCCCCCCAGCGTCCACCGGCCGGACCGGCGGATATCCGCGTCAAATCCGCCCCTCAGCGGTACGGCGAATCCTTCGCGATATTGGCCGCCAGCTCCCGCTCCCACCGGTCGCCATTGGCCAGCAATTTCGCCTTGTCGTAGTACAATTCCTCGCGCGTCTCGGTCGCGAACTCGAAGACCGGGCCTTCGACGATCGCATCGACCGGACAGGCTTCCTGGCAGAAGCCGCAATAGATGCACTTCACCATGTCGATGTCGTAGCGCGTGGTCCGCCGCGTGCCGTCATTGCGGCGCGGGCCGGCCTCGATGGTGATCGCCTGCGCCGGGCAGATCGCCTCGCACAGCTTGCAGGCGATGCAGCGCTCCTCGCCATTCGGGTAGCGGCGGAGCGCATGCTCGCCGCGGAAGCGCGGGCTGACCGGGCCTTTCTCGAACGGGTAGTTCAGCGTCGCCTTCTTCCGGAAGAAATAGCGCGTCGACAGGAACAGCGCCGAGAAGAACTCGCGGAGGAATATGCTGCGCGCGGCCTGGTCGAGCCTCATGCCATGCCTCCCGCCGCTAGCTGCCCGAGCCATCGATCATCCGCCCGACGATGTAGCCGACCACCGGGAAGACGATGAACTGCGCGAGGAAGATGTACCGGATGATGCGCATGCGGTCGGCGAGCCGGTCCTTCTCGGCCATCGGCGCCTGCCGCATCTGCTCGCGCAGCGGCCGCTCGATCAGCCGCAGCAGCACCAGATAGTCCAGCACCGCGAAGGCGAGGCCAACCAGAAGCCCGGTCACTGCGTAGTTCTCGCCCATGGCGGATCTCCTCCAAGGCTAGCCCTCCGCCGTCAGCTGCACGACCGCGGCGACGGCGACCACCATCGCCAGCGACAGCGGCAGGAACACCTTCCAGCCGAGCCGCATCAGCTGGTCGTAGCGGTAACGCGGCACGAACGCCTTCACCATCGCCATCAGGAAGAACAGGAACAGCGTCTTGGCGACGAACCAGACTGTCCCCGGCACCCAGTTGAGCCATGCCACGTCGAGCGGCGGCAGCCATCCCCCGAGGAAGAGAATGGTGCCGAGCGCGCACATCAGGGTGATGGCGACATACTCGCCAAGGAAGAACATCACATAGGGCGTCGACGAATATTCCGACATGTAGCCGGCGACGAGCTCGGATTCGGCCTCGGGCAGGTCGAAGGGCGGCCGGTTGGTCTCGGCCAGCGCCGAGATGAAGAACACCACGAACATCGGCAGCAGGATCAGCCAGTGCCAGTCGAGGAGGCTCGGCGCGAGCCCCATCGCCGTGCCGATGCCCTCGGCCTGCGCCAGCACGATGTCGGTAAGGTTGAGCGAGCCGACGACGAGGAGGACGCAGATGATGACGAAGCCGATCGAGACCTCGTACGACACCATCTGCGCCGCGGAACGCAGCGCGCCGAGGAACGGGTATTTCGAGTTTGACGCCCAGCCGCCCATGATGATGCCGTACACGGCGAGCGACGAGATCGCGAAGATGTAGAGGACGCCGACATTGATGTCGGCGATGACGACGCCGTCGTCGAGCGGCACCACCGCCCAGGCGGCGAGCGCCAGCACCGTCGAGATCAGCGGCGCGAGGAGGAAGATGCCCTTATTCGCGCCCGACGGGATGATCGGCTCCTTGAAGACGAACTTCAGGAGATCGGCGAAGGACTGGAGGAGGCCCCACGGGCCCACGACATTGGGGCCGCGGCGAAGCTGAACCGCCGCCCAGACCTTGCGGTCGGCGTAGAGGAGGTAGGCGATGATGACGAGGAGCACGAGCATCGCCACGACGCTCGTGAGGATCATCGTCACCGCCGGCCAGAAATAGGTTTCAGCGAAGCCGCCCATCGCCTACTCCGCCGCCTCGGGCAGGCGCGAGGCCGCCAGCGCCGCGCATTCCGCCATCACCGCCGAGGCCCGCGCAATCGCGTTGGTGAGGTAGAAGGCGCGGATCGGGTTGACGAACGCCGCGCGGCCGAGCGCGCCCGCATTGCGGGCGAGCGCCGCGACCTCGGCGACGTCGCCCGGCACGAAGCGGTCCTCGGCCGCGAGATGCGGGTGGGCGGCGAAGAGCTGGCTCCGCAGCTGGGCGAACGAGTCGAATGGCAGCCTGCGGCCGAGCGCTTCGGACAGCGCGCGGAGGATCGCCCAGTCGTCGCGCGCATCGCCTGGCGGGAAGGCGGCGCGCTTCAGCCGCTGGACCCGGCCCTCGGTGTTGACGAGCGTCCCGTTCTTCTCAGTGTAGGCCGAGCCCGGCAGAACGACATCGGCGCGCATCGCGCCGGCATCGCCATGGCTGCCGATATAGACCACGAACGCCTTGCCGAGCCGGTCGGTGTCGATCTCGTCGGCGCCGAGCAGGAAGAGCACGTCGAGCCCGCCTGCTCCGGCCGCCGCGATCATCCCGCCGGTGTCCATGCCGCCCGCGCCCGGCACGAAGCCGATGTCGAGCCCGCCGACCCGCGACGCGGCGGTGTGCAGGACGGCGAGGCCGTTCCACCCCGCATCACGCTCGGCCGAGGAGAGGATCTTCGCGGCGGTGGCGAGCACCGAAGCGCCGTCCTCGCGCGCCAGCGCGCCCTGCCCGACGATGACAACCGGGCGCTTGGCGCTCTTGAGAACCTCGGCGAAAGCACCGCGGCCGGACGCCAGCTCGGCCAGCGATTCCGGCCCCGCGCCGAGATGTTCGTAGGGATAGGTGAGATCGACCCGCTCGCCGATGACGCCAACGGCAAGGTCGCCCATCCGCCAGCGCTTGCGGATGCGGGCGTTGATGATCGGCGCCTCGTGGCGCGGGTTGGAGCCGATGATGAGGACCGCGTCCGCGGCCTCGATCCCCGCAATGCCGGGGTTGAAGATGGTGCTCGCGCGGCCGGCGGCCGGATCGAGCTGCGCGCCGTCCTGGCGGATATCGAGGTTCGGCGAGCCGAGCGCCGTCATCAGGCCCTTCAGCGCGAACAGCTCCTCGACCGTGGCAAGGTCGCCGCCGATCGCGCCGATCCGCGTCCCGCTGCTGGCATTGACCCGCGCTGCGATCGCCGCGAAGGCGTCACGCCAGCTCACCGCCGCGAGCCGGCCGTTGGCGCCGCGGATATAGGGCCGGTCGAGCCGCTGGGTGCGCAGGCCGTCCCAGACGAACCGCGTCTTGTCGGAGATCCACTCCTCGTTGATCTCCTCGTGGAGCCGCGGAAGGATGCGCATCACCTCGCGGCCGCGGGTATCGACCCGGATGTTCGAGCCGACCGCGTCCATCGCGTCGATCGTCTCGGTCTTCACCAGCTCCCACGGCCGCGCCTGGAAGGCGTAGGGCTTCGAGGTCAGCGCGCCGACCGGGCAGAGGTCGATGACGTTGCCCTGGAGCTCGGAGCTCATCGCCGATTCCAGGTAGGTCGTGATCTCCATGTCCTCGCCGCGGCCGATCGCGCCGAGCTCGGTTACGCCGCCGACCTCCGTCGCGAAGCGGACGCACCGCGTGCAGTGGATGCAGCGGTTCATCGAGGTCTTCACCAGCGGGCCGAGATATTTGTCCTCGACCGCGCGCTTGTTCTCCGCGAACCGGTTGTGGTCGATGCCATAGGCCATCGCCTGGTCCTGCAGATCGCACTCGCCGCCCTGGTCGCAGATCGGGCAGTCCAGCGGGTGGTTGATCAGCAGGAACTCCATCACCCCTTCGCGGGCCTTCTTCACCACGCCCGAGCGGGTGACGATCTGCGGCGGTTCGCCGTTCGGCCCCGGCCGGCAGTCGCGCACCGACCACGCACAGGATGCCACCGGCTTCGGTGACCCCTTCAGCTCGACCAGGCACATCCGGCAATTGCCGGCGATCGACAGCCGCTCATGGAAGCAGAACCGCGGAATCTCCGCCCCCGCCGCCTCGCAGGCCTGCAGCAGCGTGAACTCCGGCGGAACATCAATCTCGACGCCGTCGACGAGGAGCTTGGTCATGCGCAGCGCTCCGTGCGCCAGAGATTGATGTGCGGCAGGTGCTCCCAGCCGAACGCGTAGTCAGTCGAACCGTGGGCGCGCAGATGCTCCAACCGCTCGCCCGCTTCCTCCAGGCTCGGAATGTGACCGACCGCAACGGGCCACATCACGAAATACGGCTCGCTATGCGACTGAAACCACTCGCCTTTGCGGTTGTAGAAGCGCTTGTGGACGGTCTGCCACACGAAGCGCTCCAGCGATTCCGCGTTCTCCCAAACACCAAGATTGATCAGGACTGTCGGGTCGGCGAATGGCCGGATGCTGGTCGCGTTGCCGGTATCGTCCTTGAGACGCCACACGAAGCCCGGCGAGCGCTCGGCAATCGCGTTGACCCGCTCGAGATTGTTCATGAAATCCGCGACGCGCGGATCATCGCTCGGATACCGGAGCCGCCCGACATTGAGCTGCGCGAGGTGCATGGTCCCGGCCATCGCCCTACTCCGCCGCTTCCAGCATCGCGACGCGGCCGTCGATGCGGGCTTCGATGACATGGCGGAAGTGGCGGATCAGGCCCTGGATCGGCCATGCCGCGGCATCGCCGAGGGCGCAGATCGTGTGGCCCTCGACCTGGTAGGTGACGTTGAGAAGCATGTCGATCTCGCGATGCTCCGCCTCGCCCCGTACCATGCGCTCCAGCACGCGCCACATCCAGCCGGTGCCTTCGCGGCAGGGCGTGCACTGGCCGCAGCTCTCATGCTTGTAGAAATAGGCAAGCCGCGCGATCGCCTTGATGAGGTCGGTCGACTTGTCCATCACGATGACCGCGGCGGTGCCGAGGCCGGACTTCAGGTCGCGGAGCGTGTCGAAATCCATCGGCAGCTCCTGGCACTGATGCGCCGGGAGGAGCGGCACGGACGCGCCGCCGGGGATGACCGCGAGGAGGTTGTCCCACCCGCCGCGGACGCCACCGCAATGGCGCTCGATCAGCTCGCGGAGCGGGATGCCCATCTCCTCTTCGACGGTGCACGGCCGGTTGACGTGGCCGGAGATGCAGAAGAGCTTGGTGCCGGTGTTGTTGGGCCGGCCGATGCCGGCGAACCACGCGCCGCCACGGCGCAGGATCGTCGGCGCCACTGCGATCGATTCGACATTGTTGACGGTGGTCGGGCAGCCCCAGAGGCCGACATTGGCTGGGAATGGCGGCTTCAGCCGCGGCAGGCCCTTCTTGCCCTCCAGGGACTCCAGGAGCGCGGTTTCCTCGCCGCAGATATAGGCGCCGGCGCCGCGATGGACGTAGAGGTCGAAGTCGTAGCCGTGGACGTTGTTCTTGCCGATGAGACGGGCCTCATAGGCCTCGTCGATCGCCGCCTGCAGGCGGTCGGCCTCGCGGATGAACTCGCCGCGGACATAGATGTAGGCGACGTTGGCGCCCATCGCGAAGGACGCGATCAGGCAGCCTTCGACCAGGAGATGCGGGTCGTTCCGCATGATCTCCCGGTCCTTGCAGGTGCCGGGCTCGGATTCGTCGGCGTTGACCACGAGGTAATGCGGGCGGCCGTCCGAGGTCTTGGGCATGAACGACCATTTCAGCCCGGTCGGGAAGCCCGCGCCGCCGCGGCCGCGAAGGCCCGAGGCCTTCATCTCGTCGATGATGCCGTCCCGCCCGCGCTCGAGGATCGCCCTGGTGCCGTCCCACCCGCCGCGCGCGCGGGCGCCGGCGAGCCGCCAGTCGCCCTCGCCATAGAGGTTGGTGAAGATGCGGTCCCTGTCGTTCAGCATCTGACGCCTCGCCCGGCGCTGGGCCCTCGGGTCAAGCCCGAGGGCGCTTCGCTGCGCTCGCGATTGGTGAAGATGCGGTCCCTGTCGGCGAGCATCAGCCCTTCCCTCCCGACCCGGCCGCGAGCGCCTTGGCCTTGCCGACCCAGTCTTCGCGCTTGATCCGGCCGCGCAGGCTCAGCTCATGATCGATCCACGCCGCGTTGCCCGGCGTCCATTCCGCGATCTGGTCGAAATGATAGATGCCGATGCCGTGGAGGAGCTCCACCATCCGCGCGCCGATCCCGGCAATGCGGCGAAGGTCGTCCGGCGCACTGTTGCGCGGTTCGCGAAGCCGCATCGGCTCGGCGGCCTCCGACGGCTTCTCGCGCAGATTCGCCGCGTCGGTCGGCTCCTTGGCCTCGGCGTCGGTGAGCGGGCTCGCCGCCGGTGCAGCGGCGCCGGGCCGGCGCGCCGCCCGCGTCGGGCCGTGATGGTCGTGCAGCGTCGTCGGTCCGCCCTCCGGCGCCGACATGATCCGGTCGATCTGCGGGCCGTGCCTCACCGGACGGCCTGCGGCGAGGTCGTCGAGCAGCGCATCGAAGCTCTCGGGCGTCAGATCCTCGAACGTGTCGGCGCCGATCTGGATCATCGGCGCGTTGACGCAGGCCCCCGCGCACTCGACCTCCTCCCAGGAGAAATTGCCGTCCGCCGAGACCTCGAACGGATGGTGGGCGATGCGATGGCGGCAGATGTCCTTGAGGTCCTCGGCGCCGCGCAGCATGCAGGGCGTCGTGCCGCACACCGCGATGTGGGCGATCCGCCCGACCGGCTCGAGCTGGAACATCGTGTAGAAGGTCGCGATCTCCAGCGCCCGGATGTAGGGCATGTCGAGGATGCCAGCGACATGGCGGATCGCCGGCTCCGGCAGCCAGCCGCCATGCTGCTGCTGGGCGCGGCCGAGAAGCGCGATCACGGCCGAATGCTGGCGCCCGGCCGGGTATTTGGCGATCTCGCGCTCGGCCCAGCGCACATTGTCGGCCGTGAAGGCAAAGGAGTCCGGCTGGACCTCGGCGAGGCGGCGAACGGCCATAGGCTACTCCACGGCCTTGCAGTAGAGCGTCGACAGCACGTCGGTGTCCGGGCTTTCGGTGACGACGCACATGTAGAGGACGGCGCCGTCACCCGGCCCCATGCGCTGCAGGAACAGGGCGACGCCGAGCTGGGTCATGACCGAGGAAACGATGGTGTAGCCCTCGGAGATGAGGCCGGCGACCGTAAATCCGGCCGTCGCCTTGGGCTGGGCGAGCGCGGGCATCGCGGCGGCGACGAGCGCGCCGGCGACAGCAAGCCTGCCGATCCGACCGAGACGCATCAGACCCTCCCCCTCGACACCATTCCCTGACACAGGGCGAATTGACAATGCCCTGCCGACACAAGCGGAGCCTGCCCTTTTATCAGCGCCGAAGCGCTGCCGCACCCCTGTTGGAACCGTTCCACAGCGCGACGAATTGACTTAGGTCAAACGGGCGGATCGACGGCGACGCCGCGCTCGGCGAAGACTTCCTTCGCCGCCGCTATCCCGTTGAGCGCGGCAGGAAATCCGGCATAGACCGCCATCTGGATGATCGCCTCGACCACCTGGCGCGGCGTTGCCCCGACATTGAGCGCGCCCGCGATATGGGCAAGGAGTTGCGGTCGTGCGTTGCCGAGCGCCGTCAACGCCGCCACGGTAATCAATTCCCGCTCGCGAAGGTCGAGCCCCGGCCGCGAAATCACGTCGCCGAACGCGAAATCGACGATGAATTGTCCGAGCTCGGGGGCGATGTCGGCAAGGCTCGCCGCCTGCGCTTCGGCCGCGGTCCTGTTGACCTTGTCGATGGTCTCGCGGCCGCGGCGGCTTTCGCCGCTCACCGGTCGATCTCGCCGAACACGATGTCGAGCGAACCCAGAATCGCCGCCACGTCCGCGAGCATGTGGCCGCGGGTCATGGTGTCCATCGCCGCAAGATGCGGGAAGCCCGGCGCCCTGATCTTGGCGCGGTACGGCCGATTCGAGCCGTCCGAGACGAGATAGACGCCGAATTCGCCCTTCGGCGCCTCGACCGCGGCGTAGACCTCGCCCGCCGGGACGTGGAAGCCCTCGGTGTACAGCTTGAAGTGGTGGATCAGCGCTTCCATCGAGCGCTTCATCTCGCCCCGCTTCGGCGGCACGATCTTGCCGTCGAGCGCCGACACCGGACCAGCGCCCTTCGGCGATTTCAGCAGCGCCACGCATTGCTGCATGATCCGCGCCGACTGCCGCATCTCCTCCATGCGGATCAGGTAGCGGTCATAGCAGTCGCCGTTCTTGCCGATGGGGATGTCAAATTCGAGGTCGGAGTAGCACTCATAGGGCTGCGAGCGGCGGAGATCCCAGGCAGCGCCCGAGCCGCGCACCATCACGCCGGAGAAGCCCCAGCGCCAGGCGTCGTCGAGGTCGACCACGCCGATATCGACGTTGCGCTGCTTGAAGATGCGGTTCCCGGTCAGGAGCCGGTCGAGGTCGGCGACCGTCTTGAGGAACGGGTCAATGAACTTGCCGATGTCGTCGACCAGCTCCGGCGGCAGGTCCTGGTGGACGCCGCCGGGCCGGAAATACGCGGCGTGCATCCGGCTCCCCGATGCGCGCTCATAGAACACCATCAGCCGCTCGCGCTCCTCGAAGCCCCAGAGCGGCGGCGTCAGCGCGCCGACGTCGAGCGCCTGCGTCGTGACGTTGAGGAGATGCGACAGCAGCCGGCCGATCTCGCTGTAGAGCACCCGGATCAGCTGGCCGCGATACGGCACCTCAAGGCCGAGCAGCTTCTCGACCGCCAGCGCCCAGGCATGCTCCTGGTTCATCGGCGCGACGTAGTCGAGCCGGTCGAAATAGGGCAGCGCCTGCAGGTAGGTCTTGTACTCGATCAGCTTCTCGGTCCCGCGATGGAGGAGCCCGATATGCGGATCGACCCGCTCCACCAGCTCGCCGTCAAGCTCCACCACGAGCCGCAGCACGCCATGCGCCGCCGGGTGCTGCGGGCCGAAGTTGATGGTGAAGTTGCGGAGGTCGTGCTCAGACATGGGACGGCTCCGCCGTCGCGTGAATGGTGAATGGTGAATGGTGAATGGTCACACGGTCGGCCGATCGAGCGACCGAACGAATGTGACTAGCCGCTTGCCTAGCCGCTCGCAAAGCAACCCAAGCTGCTCCGCCCTGTCCGGGGCGAGAAGACCGACCCGAGCGCTGAGAAGAGCGTGGGTTTCCAATTCCTTGAGCGATCCCTGTGCGATGCGAAGAAACTGAATAAACGATCGGCGTTGAGCGCGGCCAAAGCCCTCGGCGATGTTGGCGGGAATGGAAGCAGAGCATCGCCGCATTTGTGCCGCCATGCCAAACGTTTCCTCGCGCGGGAAGTCCCGCGTGAGCCGATACACAAGCTCCGCAACATCCATCGCCTCTCTCCAGACGATGAGATCGCGGTAGTCCCGTATCGAGTCGGGTTTGTCGTCCATTCACCATTCACTATTCACCATTCACTGCGACTTCTTCTCGTCGCCCGGCAACGTGTACTCCGCGCCCTCCCAGGGGGAGAGGAAGTCGAAGTCGCGGTATTCCTGCGGGAGATGGACCGTATCGTAAACGACACGCCTCTGGGCATCGTCGTAGTGGACCTCGACATAGCCCGTCAGTGGGAAGTCCTTGCGGAGCGGGTAACCCTCGAAGCCGTAGTCGGTGAGGATGCGGCGAAGGTCCGGGTGGCCGTCGAAGAGGATGCCGTAGAGGTCATAGGCCTCGCGCTCGAACCAGTCGGCGCCGGCGAAGACCGGCACCAGCGACGGCACCGGCGTGTCGGCGTCGGTCGTGACCTTGAGGCGCAGCCTGAGGTTCTGGGTCGGGCTGAGGAAGTGGTAGACGACGTCGAACCGCTCGGCGCGCGCCGGATAGTCGACGCCGCAAATGTCGATCAGCGACACGAAGGCGAGCTTCGGGTCGTCGCGCAGCGTCCGCGCCACCGGCGCGATCTTGTCGCGGGCGATCGTCAGCGTCAGCTCGCCAAAGGCGAGCTGGCGGTCCAGGACTGCGGTCGGATGCGTGAACGCCAGGATTTCGGCGATTTCGTCGAGCGCTTCATCCATGACCGGCTCGCAAGCTCGACACGATCCCAACCGTTGCGTCAGACACCACCTCCCTCGTCACCCCGGCGAAGGCCGGGGTCCAGGGCAATGGAGCGCAGAACAAGCGGCTCCTGGATTCCGGCCTTCGCCGGAATGACGAAAAGAACGGAAGCGATATGGAACCCTGAGTGAGCGCCCGGCTAGGAGCCTCCGGCGAGCTGTTGTCGGTGCGCACGCGGGGGACCAGCGGGACGATCGCGGCTCGTTGTTCGATCATGGCTAGCGCTCGATCGTACCGGTGCGGCGGATCTTCCGCTGCAGGAGGAGGACGCCGTAGAGCAGCGCCTCCGCGGTCGGCGGGCAGCCGGGGACGTAGATGTCGACCGGCACGATGCGGTCGCAGCCGCGGACCACGGCGTAGGAATAGTGGTAGTAGCCGCCGCCATTGGCGCAGGAGCCCATGGAGATCACGTAGCGCGGCTCCGGCATCTGGTCGTAGACCTTGCGGAGCGCGGGGGCCATCTTGTTGGTCAGCGTGCCGGCGACGATCATCACGTCGGACTGGCGCGGCGAGGCCCGCGGCGCGAAGCCGAAGCGCTCCGCGTCGTATCGCGGCATCGACATCTGCATCATCTCGACCGCGCAGCAGGCAAGGCCGAAGGTCATCCACATCAGCGAACCGGTGCGCGCCCAGTTGATGAGGTCGTCCGTCGCGGTGACGAGGAAGCCCTTGTCGGCGAGCTCGGCATTGAGCTCCTTGAACACCGGGTCGTCGGCGCCGACCGGCCTGCCGGTCCGCGGATCGAGCGCGCCGGTCGGGCGCGGGGCAACGAGCGTGCCGTCAGCGGTCAATCCCATTCGAGCGCTCCCTTCTTCCACTCATAGACGAAGCCGATGGTGAGGACGCCGAGGAAGATCATCATCGACCAGAAGCCGAACCAGCCGAGGTCGCCGAACGAAACCGCCCACGGGAACAGGAACGCCACTTCAAGGTCGAAGATGATGAAGAGGATCGCGACGAGGTAGAAGCGGATGTCGAATTTCATGCGGGCGTCGTCGAACGGCGCGAAGCCGCATTCATAGGCCGACAGCTTCTCGGGATCGGGGTTCTTGTAGGCGACGATGAACGGCGCGATCAGCAGCGCAAGGCCGATCACCAGCGCCACGCCGATGAACACCACCAGCGGCAGGTAGGATTCCAGCAGCGCTTCCAAACCGTCTTTCCCTCCACGCCGCGCCGGCCGCACCCGTCGGCCTGCTGACGCCCCTCCCCGACCGAAGCCTTCGTTCGATCCCGCCCGGGCGTCAAGCCGGGCGTCGCACCTATGCTATCGCCGGCCGTCGATCAAGCGGCATGCGGCATGTCGCCCCTTCGGCGCGGGTTCAGGAAACGAGCGTCAGCCGGTCCTCGTGCCGGGCGACCCGGTTGCGCCCGCCGCGCTTGGCGGCATAGAGCGCGGCGTCGGCGGCGTGCACGAGCGTCTCGGCAGCGGCTCCCGGAACGATGCGCAGCGACGCCACGCCGATGCTGGCGGAGACATGCCCGCCCTCACCGTCCTGATGCGCAATCGCCATCGCGGCGATCGCAGCCCGGATTTCCTCCGCGATCGCCGCCGCGTCGGCGAGGCCGCATTCGGGCAGGAGCAGCGAGAACTCCTCGCCGCCGGTTCGCGCCGCGAGGTCGCCGGGACGCCGCGAAAAGGCGCGGAGCGTGGCGGCGACCTGCCGGAGGCAGTCGTCGCCGGCGAGATGGCCGTAGCGGTCGTTGAACCGTTTGAAATGGTCGATGTCGACCATGATGAGCGACATCGGCGCGCGCTTGCGGGCGCAGCGCGCCGTCTCCACCACGAGCTGCTCGTCGAAGCGCCGGCGGTTGGCAAGGCCCGTCATGCCGTCGGTCGCCGCAAGGTCGTGGAGCCGGGCGTTCGCGGCGCGAAGCTCGGCGTCCTGCGCGGCAAGCCGATCAGCCATGGCACTAAACGACCGCCCCAGGGCCGCGAATTCCGGGACGAAGCGGCTGGTGTCGACGCGGGCGGTGAGGTCACCTCCGCCGAACCGGCCCGCCTCGTGCGAGATCATCCTGAGCGGCCGAAGGACGAAGGTCTGCCCACCGAACCACACCAGGAGGCCGCAGAGGATCCCCATGCCAAGGAAGGCCAGCGCCGAGATCCAGATGTCGGCATTGGCCGCCGCGACGATCGCGCTCTCCTCGCGCAGCACCGCGACCATGCCGCCGGTCGCCTCCAGCGGGGCGTAGGCGACGACGCGCGTCCTGCCGTCGAATGCCCGGGTGCGGCCGAGCCCGCTCGGCGCCACGGCGAACGCGCCCTCGTCGAGGGTGGTGCCGACCGCGGTGCCGGGAAGGCCGGGTGAGACGATCACCGTGCCGTTCCGGTCGAGGAGGAGTATGTCCGCCGCACCGCTCTCGGTCTGCTGGGCGAGCCGCGCCAGCCAGCCGAGGTCGATGCTCGCGATCACCACCGATTGCGGCCGGCCGTCGACGAGCCGCGGCATCGCCGCGGCAAGGCGCGGCATGCCGGTCTGCCGGCTGATGAGGTAGTCGCTGAGGGTGAAGGCGCCCGTCTCCAGCGCCGCGCGGAAATAGGGCCGGTCGGCGAGATTGACGGCCACCGCCGATGCAGGCGCCACGCAGGTGACGTCGCCGCTGAGGCTGACGACGGCGACGCTGCCGAGCCAGACGAGGTCGTCGAGGATCTGCTGGAAGGGCTCGCGGCAGGCCGTTTCCGACGCGCTCGCGGCCTCAGGGAGGCGCACCGCCTGGCTGAGGACCACCCTCGTGTCGGTGAAGAGCGTGTTGTGCCGCTCGGCGACGCGGTTGGCGCGATCGAGGAGGCCGATCTCGGCCGCCAGGATCGCATCGTTCCGGTCGTGCTCGATCTGCCTCAGCCGGTCGGCTCCGAGCACGATCGAAGCAAACGCCATGAGGAGAAGGAGATTGGCCCGCAGGCCGAGGCGAAAGAGCGGAGCGAGCACGGCCGGGGGAGCCTCACGGTGTCCGTCGAGGCTCGATACATCACCAGTGCTTTCGAAAGACGCGACGGAATCGGCGGCTTTTTAGTCAGGCGACGCGGGAGATGTCGGGCACCGCGGCCAGAAGCATCTGCGTATATTCGTGTTTCGGGTCGTCGAAGAGCGCGTCCACCGGCCGTTCCTCGACCAGTGCGCCGCGATGCATCACCCCGACATGGTCGGCCATCTGCCGGACGACCGCGAGGTTGTGGGAGATGAGGAGATAGGTCAGGCCGAACTCGCGCTGCAGCTCCTGCATCAGGTCGAGCACCTGCGCCTGCACCGAGACGTCGAGCGCCGAGGTCGGCTCGTCGCAGACGATGAATTCCGGCCGGCTCGACAGTGCGCGGGCGATCGCGATGCGCTGCCGCTGCCCGCCGGAGAATTCGTGCGGAAAGCGCCGCAGCGCCGCGGGGTCGAGGCGCACCCGCCGCAAGAGCTCCGCGACGCGATCCTCGGTCTCGCTACGCCCCTCGGCGAGCTTCAGCGCCCGCATCGGCTCGGCGATGATATCCCCCACCCGCCAACGCGGATTGAGGCTGGCGTACGGGTCCTGGAAGATCATCTGCACCCGGCGCCGGCGGTAGCGCTCACCCTCGCGGCCGTCCCAGATGTCGTGGCCGGAAAGGAGAACCGTTCCGGCGGTCGGCCGCAGCAGGCCGACCATGGTCCAGGCGCAGGTCGACTTGCCGGACCCCGATTCCCCCACCAGCCCGAACGTCGTGCCGCGCGCGACGGTGAACGACACGTCCTTCACGGCGTGCAGCACCTCTTCCTTGCGACCGAGGAGCCGCTGCAGCGGACCGCGGCGCGTCAGGACGAAGTCGCGGCTGAGACCGCGGACCTCGACGAGCGGCGCGGCGTCAGGCACCCCCGCCGGCGCGGTGGCCGGCGCGCCATGGAGGCGGCGGATCGACGGGATCGCCTCGATCAGCCGCACCGTGTAGGGCTCGCGCGGCCGCTTGATGATGTCGCCGACCGATCCCGTTTCCACGATGCGCCCGTGATGCATCACCACCACGCGCGCGGCGGTCTCGGCGATGACGCCCATGTCGTGAGAGATGAGGAGCACCGCCGCGCCGTGGCTGGTGCACAGGCGCTTCAGCACCGCGATGATCTGCGCCTGGACCGAGACGTCGAGCGCCGAGGTCGGCTCGTCGGCGATGACCAGCTCGGGCTCCCCGGCGATCGCCAGCGCGATCACCACCCGCTGCCGCATCCCGCCCGAGAACTGGTGCGGGTAGGAATCGAGCCGCTCTCCGGCGCGCGGGATGCCCGCCTCGGTCAGGAGGTCGACCGCCCGCTGACGCGCCTCCGCCGGCGTCAGCGGCAGGTGGCGGCGGATCGTCTCGGTCAGCTGGCGGCCGATCGTGAAGAGCGGGTTGAGGCTAGTCAGCGGGTCCTGGAACACCATGCCGATGCGCTTGCCGCGCAGCCGCTCGCGCTTCGCCTCGGGCAGATTGTCGATGCGGCTCCCGGCGAGATGAATCTCGCCGCGGGTAATCCGGCCGGGCGGCTCGATCAGGCCGATGATCGCCGCCCCGGTCATCGACTTGCCGGCGCCGGATTCGCCGACCACGCCGAGGATTTCGCCGGGGGCGATGTCGAAGGAGATGCCGTCGACCGCGCGGAACGTCTCGCCGCGCCGGGGGAACTCGACCACCAGGTCGCGGACGGAGAGGAGCGGCGTTTCCGTCATCGCCTCAGCTTGGGATTGAGGGCGTCGCGGAGCCAGTCGCCGAGGAGGTTGACCGACAGCGCCAGCAGCACCAGCGCCACCGCCGGGAACAGCACGATCCACCACTCGCCCGAGAACATGAACTGCTGGCCGGTGCGGATCAGCGTGCCGAGCGAGGGCTGCGTCGGCGGCACGCCGACGCCGAGATAAGAGAGCGTCGCCTCCTCGATGATCGCGAGCGCGAGGCCGATCGTGGCGATGACGAGGACCGGCCCGAGCACGTTGGGAAGGACATGGCGGAAGAGGATCGAGATCGGCCGGACGCCCATGATGCGCGCGGCCGCGACATATTCCCTGCGGCGCTCGACCAGCGTCGCGCCGCGCACCGTGCGGGCGAACTGCGCCCAGTTGGCGAGGCCGATCGCAATGATCAGCACCCACACGGCAGCGTTCTGCTGCTGCGCCGGCGGGATCAGGCCGCGCGCGATGCCGAAGATCAGGAGCGCGATCAGGATCGCCGGGAAGCTCAGCTGGATGTCGGCGATGCGCATGATCGCGGCGTCGACGAAGCCGCCGAGATAGCCCGCGATCAGCCCGAGGCCGACGCCGAGGCCGGCCGCGAGCACCGTCGCGGAGAAGCCGACGAACAGCGACAGCCGCGAGCCGTACATGATCGTCGACAGCATGTCGCGGCCCTGATTGTCCGCGCCGAGGAGGAAATAGTGGCCGGCGAAGGAGGTCGAATCGGGCGGCGTGAAGCCGTCCATCAAATTGAGCGTCGCCGGGTCGAACGGGGTGTAGGGCGCGAGCCACGGCGCGAGGATCGCCGCCAGGATCAGCACCGTCGCCACGATCGACGAGACGATCGCCACCGGCGAGCGGAGATAGGACCACAGGAGGTCGCTGCGGGCGAAGCGCTGGAAGCGCGTGGGCTGCGGCGCCGACTGCGGGGCGGGTTCGACGGCGTCGGTCATCGCCTCACCGCCCGCCCGACGCGCTGTCGCGCAGCCGCGGATTGACCACCCAGTAGAGGATGTCGACGATGAGGTTGATCACCACGAAGACGAGCGCGACGAAGACGAGATAGGCGGCCATCACCGGCACGTCGACGGCCTGGACCGAGTTGACGAAGAGCGACCCAACGCCCGGCCACTGGAACACCGTCTCGGTGATGATCGCGAAGGCGATCACCGAGCCGAGCTGAAGCCCCGCGATGGTGATCACCGGCACCAGCGTGTTGCGGAGCGCATGGCGGAAATGGATGACGCGGCGCGCGAGCCCCCGCGCCCGCGCGAAGCGGATGTAGTCGGTGCGCAGCACCTCCAGCATCTCGGCGCGGACGAGCCGCATGATCAGCGTCAGCTGAAACAGCGACAGCGTGATCGCGGGAAGGATCAGAGATTTGAGGCCGCTTTCGGTGAGGAAGCCGGTGCGCCACCAGCCGAGATCCACCACCTGGCCGCGTCCGAAGGACGGCAGGACCTGGAGCTCGACCGCGAAGAGGTAGATCAGCCCGATGCCGATCAGGAAGGTCGGCAGCGACACGCCGATGAGCGACACCGTCATGATGAACGCGGTCTCGACGCTGCGGCGGCGAAGCGCCGTGTAGATGCCGAGGACGATGCCGAAGACCAGCGCGATCACCGCCGAGGTGACGGCGAGCTCGATCGTCGCCGGCAGGCGGCTGAGGATGAGATCGCTGACCGGCTGCTGCAGCCGGTAGGAAATGCCAAAATCGCCCCGCAGGGCGTCGAGCACGAAATGGTAGAATTGGAGATAGAACGGATCGTTGAGGCCGAGCCGGTCGCGGAGTTCGGCAATGTCCCCCTGGTTCGCATCCTGCCCCAGCATGGAAGCGACGGGATCGCCGACGAACCGGAAGATCAGGAAAGCGATCAGCGCGACCGCCAGCATGACCAGGACGGACTGACCCAGACGCCGGGCGATGAACGCTACCATGGCGAGCCGCTGTCGGAAGACGGGCCGCGGCGCAGGTCAGCCCCGCGCCGCGGCCCGTCGGGACTCGTCAGTCGAACGTGACCGTCGTCATCAGCGGCTGGTTTTCCGGATGCACGGCGAGCGTGATGTCGTCGCGCATGGCGTAGGCCAGCACCTGGTTGTGGACCGGCAGGAGAACGCGATCCTCCTGCACCTGCGCCCAGATCGCCGCCACCGTGGCGTCACGGACCGTCTCGTCGGTCTCCGTCGCCAGCGAGATGATCATCTCGTCGAGCTCGGGATTGGTGTAGAGGCCGACATTATAGGTGCCGTGCGTCTCGGTCTTGGAGTGGATCAGGTCGTTGAAGATGTAGGCGGAATCGAAGGTCGGCACGCCCCAGCCGAGGAGGTAGAAGTCGCTCTCATTGTTGAGGATCACCGGCGAGTGCTCGGCGATCGGGCGCGACGCCAGCGTCACCTGGATGCCGATCTGCCCGAGCATACCGACATAGGCCTGCGAGATCGCCTCGTCATTGACGTAGCGGTTGTTGGGCGTGTCGAGCGTGACGGTGAACCCGTTGGCATAGCCGGCCTCGGCCATCAGCTCGCGCGCGCGCTGGACGTTGGCCGGTTCGTAGGCGTCGAGCTCGGGCGTCCAGCCATCGACGAAGGGCGGCGTCGCAACCCCGGTCGGGATCGAGTAGCCGCGCATGACGATCTGCTGGATCGCGTCGCGGTCGAGGGCAAGCGCCATCGCCTCGCGGACCAGCGGGTCGTTGAACGGGTTGCGGTCGGTGATGTTGGACGACCGCAGCGGCTCGTCGCCGAAGCGGTAGCCGAAATAGATCACGCGGTTCTCCGGGCCGGTCTCGACGCGGATGCCCGCGGTGTTCGACAGGCGCTCGATGTCCTGCACCGGCACGTCCTGCACGATGTCGACGTTCCCCGAGAGGAGCGCTGCGACGCGGGTCGCATTGTCGGCGATCGGCAGGTAGATGATCTCGGTCACCTCCGGCGGCGTCTCCGCCCAGTGGCCCTCATAGAGCGCCAGCACGGTCTCGACGTCGACCTCGCGCGACACCAGCATGTAGGGGCCGGTGCCGTTGGTGTTGAGGACGGCGTAGTTGCTCTCGCCAGCGGCAAAGTCCTGGACCTCCTGGAGGTCGTGTTCCTCCGACCAGGTCTTGTCCATGATGAAGGTGTTGGTGAGGTTGTTCGGATAGATCGGCGACGGGCCGCTCATCTTCACCTCGACCGTGTAGTCGTCGATCGCGGTGACGCTCTCCACCGTCGCGTGGAGCTGGCGCATGTTGGACGAGGCAGAGCGCGCACGGTCCAGCGAGAAGACGACGTCTTCGGCGGTGAAGGCGTTGCCGTTGTGGAAGGTGACGCCCTGGCGGAGCTCGAACACCCATACCGTCGGGTCGTCTTCCTTGACGTACCAGTCGAGGGCGAGGCGCGGCTGGAGGGCGCCGGCCGTGTCGCGGTCGACCAGCGTCTCGTAGATGTGGTGGGCGAGGTTGTGCGTGACGCCCTGGTTCTGCGAATGCGGATCGAGCGTCAGCGCATCGGAGGCACGGGCCCAGCGCACCGTCTCCGCCTGCGCAACCCCGGCGAGCATGGTCGCGCCAAGCAGGACACCTGCGGCGCGGGCGAGAAATTTCGACATCGGTTGTCTCCCCTTATCGTTCTGCCCCGGTCTTGTCCGGGGCACCTGAGGCGAGCAAAGCGTCTTTCCGCGATACGCGCAATAGACCACCCCCGAAGGCATCGCCTTTGGCAAAGCCCGCTCGCGAGATCACCTCACGCTAGAAGAGGATTCTAGCCCGCGGCGGGAAACCGTTTTGGGCGATCGGCCCGCGGGATGCTCCTGCACGCAACGATTGCTGACTTGTGCCCAAGGCTAGGGCGCGCTGTCGCTCAACAGTCGCCGAAGCACGCCGCCGGCTGCAGCGGTGTCGGAGAACCGGCAGAAGCGGCGGGTCGCCCCGCCGCAGATGGATGACCGGACAGGCCATCGCTGCTAGACTGCGGCAGGCGAATGGGGTGGGTGGCATGCTTCGACGTTCCGTTCTCATGGTCGCCACAGCGTCAGCATTCGGCGTCGCCGCCTCTCCGCTCGGCGCGGCGGTCAACGTCATCAACGGCATCGGCCGGTCGGTGACGGTCCAGATCGGCTACTCCGACGAGAACGGCAACGTTTCGGAGTGGACTGCCTTCACGATCGAGCCCTGCTTCTACCTCACGCTCGACGAGGCGCCCGATCTGAGGCTTCTCTTCCCGACCTACCTCGACGCACGCATCAACCCGGACACCGGCGCGATCGACTACCAGGTCCTGCTGCTCACCCAGCCCGCGACGCTGGCGTTGTTCAACGCCGACCCGCTGATCATGTTCGACGGGTTAGGCCGCAACGACTGCGGCCTTTCCGACGCGCTCGGCGATCCCGCTGCGCCCACGCCCGCCGGGGAAGTGAAAAAATAGCGTCCACCACAAGCCGCCGTTGCGACGAATGCCCATAGGCTTTGCCGACAGCGTGGCCCGACTTCCTGCTGGCCCGTCCGTGCCCGTCCACCACCATCTCCGCTATGGAAATGGCACAGGGCCGGCCGCTTCCCCTTGCCTCCCGGGCGTGCGCGCCTTGCGCCGGGCTATCCTGCCGCCTTCTTCACCAGCGCGATGATTCTCGCCTCATCGGCCGCGGTCAGGCGGGTGATCCCGAACGCGACCGGCCACATCGTGCCGTCGTCGAGCTTCGCCTTGTCGCTGAATCCGAGCGTGGGGTAGCGCGACTTGAATTTCGCCGCGTCCTGGAAGTGGCAGATCATGTCGTCGCCCAGCGCATAAGCGGGCATGCCGTACCAGAGCTTCGCCTTGAGCTGGGGCGCGGCCTCCTTGATTAGGGCATGAAGGCGCTGGCCAAGGCTGCGATCCGGCTCCGGCATCTCCGCGATCCGGTCCACCACCGCCTGCTCGGCGGCCGCCTCCTTGTCGGCCTTCGAGCCCCCGCGCCGCGCGGCCTTTAGTTCGTCGGCGCGGTCCTTCATCGCCTGACGTTCCTCGGCGGAGAAGCCACCGGATTTGGCGGCCGATTTCTTCGCGGATTTCTGTACCGTCTTCATCGCAACCTCTCCCATGCCACGCACTCTCGCCGAACAGCACGCTGGCGCGCGGGTCGGCAATCAATATCCCGTTGGCTATGAGTAATACGTAACGCACCTGGTGCGGTCGTCAAGCGGTGCGGAGAGCTCCCAGAGCGACTTCCCCTGCCAGCGCCGCCACGCGAGCAGCCTAGCGCCGGGCTTTGGCCCGCTCCCCGAGTCTCGATGAAGGACACCGGGTCAAACTTGAATGAATAAGTTCAGTAAACGACTGTTGACAAGACTGGCGAGGCACGTCGCGCAAACGAATAATCTATAGGACTCAACAGAATAACTGCTCGTGAACACGGTGCCTGCTTCGACCACCCTAAAATTTGGGGGGACGGATGTTTTCACGCGGCGTAGCATGGCGGGTGCAGGAGACGTGAAAGCCACGTCTCAAAGCAATGATCCCCCGCAGAATCGCGGCGCCCTCGGAGGGCGCCGACGACGCAGCGACTGCGTCGCGACAATGAAAATGGGGGGCAACCCAGGGAGGGAACAGGATGCATACCGCGACTGGACGTATCAGCATGACGCTTGCCGGCGCGCTCCTCGCATCGGCACTCGCGATGCCGGCGATGGCGGAATCGCCGGTGACCGACGAGCGGCTCGCCAACGCCGACTCCGAGCCCCAGAACTGGCTGACCACCGGTCAGAACTACGGCGGCAACCGCTATTCGCGGCTGGACGAGATCAACACCAGCAACGTCGCCAATCTTCGCGTCGCCTACACCTTCCCGATCTCCAGCGTCTTCGCCGGCCGCTCGGGCAGCGTGATCGACACCAACCCGCTGGTCGACGAAGGGATCATGTATTTCGAGGACGGCCAGGGCGTCTTCTACAAGATCGACGTCAGCGCCGGGAACACGACCAGCCTCGTCTGGACGGCGGACGCGACCGTCGCCAAGGACGTCGGCGGCGCGACCCGCGGCTTCGCCCTTCTCGACAACATGCTCGTCAAGTGCATGGGCGACGGCCGGACCGTCGCGATCGATCGCGACTCCGGCGACTTCCTCTGGGACGTCCAGCGCATGGGCATCGACCATCCCGGAAGCGCCGGCATCAACGTCGAGAGCGAGGGCTGCACGGGCGGCACCATGGCCATGGGCGGTCATGTGATCGTGGCGAACGGCTTCGGCGACGGCGGCAACCGCGGCTATGTCGAGGCGCTCGACGCATCCAACGGCGATGAGCTGTGGCGCTGGTACGCGATCCCCGGACCGGGCGAGGCCGGCCACGAAACCTGGGCCGACGACCACAATGCGTGGAAGACCGGCGGCGCGGGCATGTGGACGGCCGGCACCTATGATCCCGAGAGCCGCCTCACCTATTGGGGCACGGCGAACCCGGTGCCGATGTTCGACCCCGAGTTCCGCCCGGGCGACAACCTCTACACCGACTCGCTCGTCGTGCTCGACATCGATACCGGCGAGCTCGCCTGGTACTTCCAGTACGTCCCGAACGAGTCATGGGACTATGACGAGAACGGCGTCCACATGCTGCTCGACGGCAACCGGGTCGCCCACTTCGCCCGCAACGGCTTCTTCTATCAGTTCGATCGCACGACGGGCGAGTTCCTCAGCAACGGGCAGTATGTCGACGAGCTAAACTGGACCTCCGGCCTCGATCCGAAGACGGGCCTGCCGGTCGAGTTCAATCCCGACCTCGACGTCCAGGAATACATCCCCGAAACCCGGTGGCTGCGCGGCGAGACGCTCGACGAGAACGCGATCACCTGCCCGAACCTCACCGGCGGCGTGCGCTGGCAGTATCCGGCCTACAATCCGGACACCGGCATCGCCTACGCGGCGGCGAGCGACGGCTGCTTCAAGATCGAGGTGGTGCCGGCCGTGTCGCTCGGCCCGGATGGCGGCTTCGACGACGAAGCGGCGAGCATCCACGGCTTCCACGGCGACTTCGCCGCGGTCGTGATCGACGACAGCACCGGGGCGTTCCTGCTGGGCGCCATGTGGGCCGTCGACGCCAATGCGAACCAGCTCCTGGCGACCCACCAGCGGCCGTTCGTGTACGAGTCCGGCGTCACCGTCACCGCGGGCGGCCTCGTCCTCACCTCGACGATCGACGGATGGGTCTTTGCCCATGACGCCGAGACGCTCGAAGTGCTGTGGGAGTTCGACATGGGCACGCCGTCTCGCGGCACGCCCATCAGCTTCGCGGTCGACGGCAAGCAGTACATCGCCGTCATCGCGTCAGCGAACCCGCCGGCGGGCACCTTCCAGGGCTCGACCCGGAACATGACGAGCGGCGCAGCCCTGTACGTGTTCACCCTGTAACCGGCTGCGTTAATCTGAAGGGCGGGCCGTCTCCCGAGGCCCGCCCTTCCCTTCATGAGCGGCATTTCGATGCGCAGGATCGCGATTTTCGCAGGGCTGGCCTCGGTGGCCATTCTGGCCGCCGACGGCTTCGCTCAGGGCGAGATCGACTTCGAGCCGTCCGTCTGGGACCTCGAGCTCGGCCTCCATGCCAGGGAGCTCCCGGACGAGCAGTTCGTCGACTATGCCTGCGGCACCAATGGCGGACCGCCCTCGGGCGTCATCGCCGGCTGGACCGACTACGCCCGCTGCAACGCCGAAGCCGCCACCGGCTGGCATGAGGTCTATTTCCAGTACGACGATCTCTTCGAGCTCGTCGCCCGGGCGCGCGGCGACCAGGTGCGCGCCGCGCTCTTCGCCAACACCACGGTCTATTCCAGGCCGGTGATCGCGTCCGCGCTGTTCGACGATGACGGCTTCATGCGCGGACTGCGGCTGGTGACCGATCCACGGAACGAGACCCGGCGCGAGCTCGCCTACACGCTCAGCGGCTATCTCCAGGCGCGCTATGACGGGGACTGGCAGTGCGAGAACCTGCCGCGCCTCGAAGGCGAGGCGGCGGTCCAGAACATCTACATCAAGAAGCTGTGCACGCTCGAGAACGCGGCGACCGGCATCATGCGCAGCATCGAGACGCACTTCTACCGCCGTCCCGGGCAGAGCATCCTCGATGCGAACAACCTCCCCACCGAGGGCTATTTCGAGAGCCTGACCCGGTTCGAGGAATTCCTCGTCGGCGAGATAGAGAACCGCGACGAGCGGCTGGCCGAGATCGCCGCGCTCCCGCCCGTCGAAGAGGATCCGCTCGTCGTCCGGGCGCGGGATTGCCCGGGCTGCGACCTCTCCGGCGCATCGCTGCGCCGCGCCGACCTTCGCGGCGCCAACCTCGCCGGCGCCAATCTCGAAGGCGCCAGCCTTCACGCCGCCGACCTGACGGGGGCGAACCTGGCCGGCGCCAATCTCGGCAACGCCAATCTGAACCGGGCCATCCTGACGCGGGCGAACCTTTCGGGCGCCGTCCTGTCAGGCGCGATGGCCTACCAGGCGCGTTTCGACGGCGCCGACCTCAGCGACGTCATGGGCGTCCTCTTCCTCGCCGCCCGCTCCCGGATGCTCAGCGCGACGCTCAACGGCGCCGCCTTCTTCGACGCCAACCTCGAATCCGTCATCATGAGCAATGTCGAGGCCGTCGGAGCCACGATCCAGAGCTCGCGTCTGTGGAATGCCCAGATGACCCGGTCCGACTTCACCGGCGCCTCCCTCGCCGGCTCCGATCTCCTGAACGCCACCCTGACGCTGGCGACGCTGGCCGGCGCCAACTTCCGCAACACGAATCTGAGCGAGGTGGACTTCCGCGATTCCGACCTGACGAACGCCAACCTCTCCGGATCGCTGATGACCAACGCCCTTCTCGGCCGCGCAAATGTCGAGGGCGCCATTTTCGACGGCGCGCGGCTCCCTGCCGGATTCACCCCGCCCTAGAGCATGATCCGAAAAAGTGGATGCCGGTTTTGCGACAAGATCATGCTCCGAGAAAAGAGCTAGCGCCTCAGACTGCGAGGCCCGGAGCATCAAAACCTCGGTCGACGGCCGTTTCCGCCGGCGGATCGGCGACGCACACCCGGTCCCGCCCCGACTGCTTGGCGCGGTAGAGCGCCTGGTCGGCCCGGCGTATCGCCGAGCCGAGGCTTTCCGCCGGCAGGACCGCCGCCACGCCGGCGCTGACGGTGACGCGCGGCAGGTCGCGGCCGGCGAGCGTCCCCGTCGCAAGACGAACCGACGCGGCAACGAGGCGCGCCGCGTCGAGCGTCGCAGGCTCGACGACGACCGCGAATTCCTCGCCGCCGATCCGCGCGGCGACCGCCCGCTCCGGTAGGACGTCGCGCAGCAGCGCCGCGAATGCCGCAATCACCTGGTCGCCGACGCCGTGGCCGTGCGTGTCGTTGATCTGCTTGAACCGGTCGAGGTCGAACAGGAGGATCGCGGCGGGCAGCCCGGCCCGCGCCGCGGCGTCGAGGATGCCTGCCGCGCGGGCGTCGAAGCCGCGCCGATTGGCGAGGCCGGACAGCGGATCGGTCTCCGACACCGAGCGCGATTCCGCCATCGCCCGCTGGACGACCGCCAGCACCACGAGGAGCCCCGCCGCGATGAGCAGGATGCCGGTGATCGCCTGCGACAGCAGGGCGTAGGTGGTGCCGGCATAGTCACCGGCCGTCGCGCCCGATCCGAAGGCGGCGGCAAGGAATCCCTTGATCACGAAATGACCGGCAGTGACCGCCAGCGCGATGGCCAGCGCCCGGTCGAGCCGCGTCACGCCATGGCGAAACACGACGATGGACGCGGCGGCCACCGCCAGGGCGAACGGCGCCTGATAGGCCAGCTCAAGAACGGCCTCCCCCCGCGGCGCGCCCCACAGCAGGAGCCGCCCGGCCATGCCGACGGCAAAGAGCGCGCCGATGACGAGCCAGGGCGGCCGCCGGCCGTAGAACACCGCCAGCGCGGCGACCATCAGCAACAGCGCCCCGAGGAACGAGGCAAAGCTCGCCACGACCAGAAGATCGCCGCCGCCAATGAGCGCGATGAGAAGCTCGCTGAGCGGCGTCAGCAGGCCGACCGCATAGGCGACGGCAAACCAGAGGACACGCCTCGAATTCGGATTCATGAGGGCAAGGCACGCGAAGCAGGCGGCAAACAGCCCGGCCACGGCGATGTTGACGACCAGTGCTGACGTTGCAGAGAGCATAGAGACGGCCCGCGCTTCGCTACGCCCAGCCTAGCCGCTTGTTTCCTGCGATTCGTTGATCGCGGGCGACCAACGCATCGTTGATGGTGGGGGGCAGCATCATCGACCGGCTCCCGTGCGGGGTGGCCGCCGGCTTCGCGTGCTTCCCGGCGCGTTGACTCGAATTTGCCCGCGGCGGTAGAGGTGCCGCGTCAAGGTTCCTTCGGCCGCAAGGCCGGAGGCGAAGAGGGAAGCCGGTGCGTCCGTGAGGACCAGGCCGGCGCTGCCCCCGCAACTGTGAGCGGATAGTCCCCGTCGCAAGCGTCACTGGAGCGGTGCTCCGGGAAGGCCAGACGGAAGACAGCGACCCGCGAGCCAGGAGACCTGCCTTGGCGAACGAACGTCCTCGGGCGGGGTGTCCCGGTGGGTCGCATGCACATGTCCGGTGGCCTCGTGGCGTCGGCAGGTGAGCAGCGTCCGCTCGGCCCATGCCCCCAATCAGATGGGGTATGCCGTGTCTTCCACTTCCTCTTCCACCATCGCCGTTGCCAGCCTCGGCATGCCGCGCATCGGCCCGCGCCGCGAGCTCAAGGCCGCGCTCGAAGCCTTCTGGTCCGGCAAGTCCGACGCAGCGGCGCTGCAGCGCACCGCGGCGGAGCTGCGCGCCGCGTCATGGGGGCGCCAGAGCGCCATCGGGATCACCGCGATCCCGAGCAATGATTTCTCGCTCTACGACCATGTGCTCGACACCAGCGTGATGCTGGGCGCGATCCCGGCGGCCTATGGCTGGAGCGGCGGCCCGGTCGACCTCGCGACCTATTTCGCGATGGCGCGGGGATCGGAGGGCGACGCCCACCACCACGCGCATGAGCCGGGGCATGCGCACAGCCACGACCACGGCCATGGCGTGCCGGCGCTCGAAATGACGAAATGGTTCGACACCAACTACCATTACATGGTGCCGGAGCTTGGCCGGGGTCAGGCATTCGCGCTCGCCTCGGACAAACCGGTCGCCGAATACCGTGAGGCGAAGGCGCAGGGCATCGAAACCCGCCCCGTGCTGCTCGGGCCGGTGACCTGGCTCAAGCTCGCCAAGACCCGCAACGGCAGCGATCCGCTGGCACTGCTGCCCGGCATCCTCCCGGTCTATGCCGAGGTGCTCCGGCAGCTTGCGGCGGCGGGCGCGACCTGGGTCCAGGTCGACGAGCCCTGCCTGGTGCTCGACCTCGACGACGCCACCCACGCTGCGTTCCGGCGCGCCTACGCGGCGCTGGCGGAAGCGGCGCCGGGCGTGAAGCTCATGCTCACCACCTATTTCGGCGGACTCGGCGACAATCTCGGCACGGCCTTGGCCTTGCCGGTCGCCGGGCTCCATCTCGATCTCGTCCGCGCGCCGCGGCAGCTCGACGACGTGCTCGCCAGGGCTCGCCGCGATCTCGTGCTGTCGCTCGGCGTCATCGACGGCCGCAACATCTGGCGTGCCGATCTCGAAGCGATCCTCGACCGGGTCGAGCCGGTCGTAGCGGAGCGCGGCGCGGACCATGTCGTGATCGCACCGTCCTGCTCGCTGCTTCACGTCCCGGTCGACGTCGAGGCCGAGACCGCGCTCGACGCGGAGCTCAAGGGCTGGCTGGCCTTCGCCATGCAGAAGCTCACCGAGCTGACGACGATCGCGCGGGGGCTGCGCAATGGCCGCGATGCGATCGCGACCGAACTCGCGGTGTCGCGCAATGCCGTGACGAACCGCGGGAACTCCCCGCGCACTCAGGACGCTGCGGTGCGGGCACGGCTGGCGGCGGTCACGGAGGACATGAAGCGCCGCGGGCCGGCGAGCGCCCGCCGGGCGCTCCACCGCGCGCATCTAAGCCTGCCGCCCTACCCCACCACCACGATCGGCTCTTTCCCGCAGACCAGGGAAGTCCGCGAGGCTCGCTCAGCCCATGCCAAGGGCCGCATGAGCGACGCCGAATACGAGGCGTTCCTGCGCCGGGTGACGGCCGATGCGATCCGCTGGCAGGAGGAGATCGACCTCGACGTGCTGGTCCATGGCGAGTTTGAGCGGAACGACATGGTGCAGTATTTCGGCGAGCAGCTCGCCGGCTTCGCCTTCACGCAGCATGGCTGGGTGCAGTCCTATGGCTCGCGCTGCGTCCGTCCGCCGATCCTCTATGGCGACGTGTCGCGCCCCAAGCCGATGACAGTGGAGTGGTGGCGCTACGCCCAGTCGCTGACCGACCGTCCGGTGAAGGGCATGCTCACCGGCCCGGTCACCATCCTCAACTGGTCGTTCGTCCGCGACGACATCCCGCGCGCCGAAGCCTGCCACCAGATCGCGCTGGCGATCCGCGACGAGGTTGCCGACCTCGAGGCCGCGGGCGCGACCATGATCCAGATCGACGAGGCCGCGCTCCGCGAAGGGCTGCCACTCCGCCACGCCGACTGGGCGCACTATCTCGACTGGGCGGTCGACGCCTTCCGGCTCTGCTCGTCCGGCGTCGGCGACCGGACCCAGATCCACTCCCACATGTGCTATTCGGAGTTCAACGACATCATCGAGGCCATCGGCGCGATGGACGCCGACGTCATCTCGATCGAGACCTCGCGCTCGAAGATGGAGCTCCTCGGCGCCTTCACCGACTACCGCTACCCAAACGAGATCGGCCCCGGCGTCTACGACATCCACTCGCCCCGCGTGCCCGAGACCGAGGAGATGGTCGCGCTGCTGCGCAAGGCCGGGGAACGGCTCACCGCCGACCAGATCTGGGTCAACCCGGACTGCGGGCTGAAGACGCGGAAATGGGACGAGGTGCGGCCGGCGCTGGTGAACATGGTGGCGGCGGCGCGGGAGCTGCGAGGAAGCATAGCGGCCGAGACCGGCCCGGACCGGGCAAGCTGATGGGGTATCGGGGTCAGGAACCTGGAATGCGTTTCTTCAGCCGGTCTTCAGGATCATGGAGCGCGACACGGTGGGGCAGAGCATCGCCCCACCGCCAGAGGACGAGATTGGCCAGCGCCGCGGTCGCGCCGGTGACGAAGGACGGGACGAGGATTCCGGCGACGCCGTCGGCCATCAGGGATATGGCGATAGTCCACGATTCAGGGATGCGGTTCTCTGTGCGATCGAGCGCCCAAGGGCAGGCGAGGCCGGCAAGAGCGAAGCCGGCGGCTTTCCGCCCAGCCTCGGTGCGCAGATCGACGAGGTCGTCGACGTCGCAATCGTAGGAGCAGAGCGTTAGCGGGGGAAAGCGACGGGCAAAGCCGTGCGAGGCTTCCCGGATCGCGCCTTCGACGGTGAGGGCGAGATAGAGCGCGGGAATCCCGACCGGGTTGAAACGTCCGCCATTCTGCTTCGCTCCCTCACCCGATGTGGGTTGCCAGGCCCAGTTCGGATCGTGGCCGCGGTAGGCGACGCCTCGCCATCTCAAGCGAAGCCGCCGGTGGCGATGGCGTCGAGATAATCCCGTACCGCCGTCGCCTTGCCGCTCTTGACCAGGGACTCGGCGGTCCGGCCGCCAAAGGCTGGTATCGGCTCAGCCCGATACCAGGCGATGGCCTGCGGTTCGCCGCCCGCCCAGCCGGCGATGCGCCTGACGATCTCGATCATCTCCTTCGCGCGCGCCTGAACCTTCGGGGCGTTCACGCGGCTGGCCCGGTAGACCGTCTCCTTCTTCAGCCCCAGCGTCTCGGCGAATTGCAGCTTTGACATGCCGAAGCGGGCCGCAGCGACGTCGAAGGAAACGAGGCCCGCCGGGTCGAAGAAGGACGTGACCGAGCGACTGCTGGGCTCTTCGGGGATGGCAGCGACCTTCCGCGGCCGTGTCACCTTGCGCTTGGGAAGCGTCTGCCGGCCGGCCCTTGGGGAGGACGATCGCAGGACCGAGCGTCTTGACGTAGCCATCTGGTCGGCTCCTTTGTCATATCCTGATGACAGAATAGGTGACATGAGCCAAATAGTCCACTCCGAGCCGTCGGTAGGCTGAAGCCGGGGACCGGTAGACGCACGGGCGCTCACTCCCACCCCAACGCCCCTCCGTTCTGGTACTCCACCCCCCGCGTCTCGAAGAAGTTCTTCTCCTTCTTGAGGTCCATCGCCTCGGACATCCACCGTGGTGGCGGCGGCGAAGGAGCTGCGCCCCCCGTCCTCCCCCCGCAGAACGGAGATCGCAAACCGCCACCTGCGGAGCGTCGGTCACGTCACCGGAGGTAGAAAGCACGCCTGCACTATTGACCCGCCCTGCTCGCCTGCTACGTTATGTTATAACATTACAGGAGCGAACATGAGCCTGCGGGTCGAAACCGAGCGTCTCCCCGTCACCGTCCTCTCCGGATTCCTGGGAGCGGGGAAGACCACGCTCCTCAATCACGTCCTCAACAATCGCGAGGGTCGCCGTGTTGCGGTCATCGTCAACGACATGAGCGAGGTGAACATCGATGCCGATCTGGTCCGCGATGGCGGCGCCAACCTGTCCCGGCGGGACGAGAAGCTGGTCGAGATGACCAATGGCTGCATCTGCTGCACGCTCCGCGACGATCTTCTCGACGAAGTGGAGCGCCTCGCCGGCGAACGCAGGTTCGACTATCTCCTGATCGAGGGGACGGGAATCGCCGAACCACTGCCGATCGCTAGCACGTTCTCGTTCCGCGATGAGGCCGGACGCAGCCTGTCCGATGTCGCGCGGCTCGACACCATGGTCACGGTGGTCGATGCCGCGAACCTCTTGCGGGATTACAGCTCGAACGACCTCCTGCGCGACCGCGGCGAGACTGCCGGCGACGGCGACGAGCGCACTATCGTCGATCTTCTCGTGGAGCAGATTGAGTTCGCGGATGTCGTGGTTCTCAACAAGGTCTCCGACGTGACGCCTGAGCAGCGCGGTCTGGTGAGGCAGGTCGTCGCCGCGCTCAACGCCGACGCGCGCATCGTCGAAGCCGACTTTGGTCGCGTGGCGTTGGACGCGGTGCTCGATACCGGCCGGTTCGACGAACGGAAGGCGGAACAGCACCCACTCTGGTTCAAGGAACTCTATGGCTTCAAGGACCACGTCCCCGAGACCGAGGAGTACGGCATTCAGAGCTTCGTCTATCGGGCGCGTCGGCCATTCGCGCCAGAGAAGCTGAACGCCTTCATCCGGCAGACTTGGCCGGGACTGATCCGTGCCAAGGGCCATTTCTGGCTTGCGACGCGGCCGAACTGGGTCGGCGAGTTCTCGCTGGCCGGCGCAATCGCCCGCGTGGAGCCGATGGGGTCCTGGTGGGCGGCGGTCCCGCGCGAGCGGTGGCCCGATCATCAGGAATGGCTCGCGGCGATCCGGAAGAATTGGCATCGCGTCTGGGGCGACCGTCGGCAGGAACTGGTGTTCATCGGAACCGGCATGGATGAATCGGCCATCCGGGAGGCGCTGGATGCTTGCCTCGTCGGACCCGAGAACCCGCCCCGCTTCAATGCCGTCCCGTTCCGTGGCCTTCCCGATCCGTTCCCGGCCTGGCCTCCTGGGAACGCCACCTAGACTAATCGCGACCGCAGTCCGAAACCCACGATCGATTGCGCCCGCTGCCGTTCTCCAGGAGGACGTCAGCCCAGCGCTCACTCCCACCCCAGCGCCCCGCCGTTCTGGTACTCCACCACCCGCGTCTCGAAGAAGTTCTTCTCCTTCTTCAGGTCCATCGCCTCCGACATCCACGGGAACGGATTCTCCGTCTCGGCGAACACCGGGGCGAGGCCGATCTGGGCGGCTCTCCGGTTGGCGATGAACTGGAGGTAGCGCTCGCAGAGCGCCGCGTTGAGGCCGAGGAAGCCGCGGGGCATGGTGTCCCGGCCGTAGGCGGCTTCGAGCTCGGCGGCTTCCTTCAGCATCCCGCGCAGCTCCTCCTGGAAAGCGGGCGTCCAGAGATGCGGGTTCTCCGCCTTGATCTGGTTGATGACGTCGATGCCGAAATTGAGGTGCAGGCTCTCGTCGCGGAGGATGTACTGGTACTGCTCAGCGATGCCGACCATCTTGTTGCGCCGGCCGAGCGACAGGATCTGCGCGAAGCCAGTGTAGAACCACATCCCCTCGAACACGACGTAGAACGCGACCAGATCGCGCAGGAACGCCTGGTCGGTCTCGACCGTCCCGGTGCGGAAGTCCGGATCGTCGAGGTGCTGCGTGTGGCGGAGCGCCCACGCCGCCTTGTCGGTGATCGACGGCACCTCACGATACATGTTGAAGAGCTCGCCCTCGTCGAGGCCGAGGCTTTCGACGACATACTGGAAGGTGTGGGTGTGGACCGCCTCCTCGAACGCCTGGCGCAGCAGATACTGCCGGCACTCCGGATTGGTGAGGTGACGGTAGATCGCGAGCACGATGTTGTTCGCGACGAGGCTCTCGGACGCGGCGAAGAAGCCGAGATTGCGCTTCACCATCAGCCGCTCGTCGTCGGTGAGGCCATCGCGTGATTTCCACAGCGCGATGTCGGCCTGCATCGAGACCTCGGTCGGCATCCAGTGATTGTTGCAGCCGGCGAGATATTTCTCCCAGGCCCAGCGGTATTTCAGCGGCAGGAGCTGGTTGAGGTCGGCGCGGGCGTTGATCATCGCCTTGTCGTCGACGCGGACGCGGGCGCCGGTCCGGTCGATGGCATCGAGGCCGAGTGACGCTGCCCCGCCACCGCCGATGGGAACAAGCGGGACAGAGGAAAGCACGGGCCGCGAGCCGGCCTCGGTCTCGACGCCGCCAGCCCCCTCAAGGCGCGCCGGCGCTTCTTCCTCCCCCACAAGGGGGGAGAGAACACGCGACTCCGACCAGTCCAGGGTGGCGGTGCTGCGCGCGGTCACTGGCATGCCTCGCAGGTGGGATCGTCGATAAGACAGGCGGCCCCCTCGGTCACCGTCAGCAGCTCCAGCGTTTCCACGCCTCTCAAATCCCCCTCCTCGTCATTCCGGCGAAGACCGGAATCCAGGGGCCGCTTGCCCGGTGCCTTGCGTCGCTGGACCCCGGCCTTCGCCGGGGTGACGGCCGTTGGGGGTGTCGCCAAAGCATCAGGAGCCGGAGCCGCGAGCGGGGCGACGCTGACGGCGTTGAGCTTGCCGTCGGTGCCTTTCAGCGTCGATTTCTCGACATGCGTCGCCGAGCGGGTGCGCAGGTAATAGGTGGTCTTCAGCCCGCGCTGCCACGCCAGCCGGTAGAGCGCATCGAGCTTCCGGCCGGACGGATTGGCGAGGTAGAGGTTGAGCGACTGCGCCTGGTCAATCCATTTCTGCCGCCGCGCTGCCGCCTCGATCAGCCAGGCGGAGTCGATCTCGAAGGCGGTGGCGTAGAGCGCTTTGAGGTCGTCCGGCACGCGGTCGATCGCACCGACCGAGCCGTCGAAATATTTGAGGTCGGAGATCATCACCTCGTCCCACAGGCCGCGCGTCTTGAGCTCGTGGACGAGCGCGGCGTTCGCCACGGTGAAGTCCCCCGACATGTTCGATTTGACGAAGAGGTTCTGGTAGGCGGGCTCGATCGACTGCGACACGCCGCAGATGTTGGAGATCGTCGCCGTGGGCGCGATCGCCATGGTGTTCGAATTCCGCATGCCGATGGTCGTCACACGGCGGCGCAGGGCCTCCCAGTCGAGCGTCGCGGATCGATCGAGGTCGAGCGTGCCGCGCTCTTCGGCGAGAAGCTCCACCGAGTCGATCGGCAGGATGCCCCGCGACCACAGCGACCCGTCGAAGCTCGGATAGCGGCCGCGCTCCGCGGCGAGGTCGACCGACGCCGAGATCGCGTGGAACGACAGCGCCTCCATGCTCTCATCCGCGAAGCGGACCGCGTCCTCCGACGCATAGGGGATGCGCAGCGCCTGCAGCGCGTCCTGGAAGCCCATGATGCCGAGGCCGACCGGGCGATGGCGGAGGTTCGAGCGGCGAGCCTCCGGGATGGTGTAAAAATTGATGTCGATGACGTTGTCGAGCATCCGCATCGCCGTGCCCACGGTGCGGGCAAGACGGGCGTGGTCGAGCCCGTCGGGGCCGATATGGTTCGCAAGGTTCACCGAGCCGAGATTGCAGACCGCGACTTCGGATTCCGAGGTGTTGAGCGTGATCTCGGTGCAGAGGTTCGACGAGTGGACGACGCCGGCGTGGCGCTGTGGCGAGCGGATGTTGCAGGGATCCTTGAAGGTGACCCAGGGATGGCCGGTCTCGAACAGCATCGTCAGCATCCGGCGCCAGAGGTCGACGGCGCGCACGCGCTTGAACACCTTCAGCTCGCCGCGATCGGCCCGCGCTTCGGCCGCCTCATAGGTGGCCTTGAAGGCCGCGCCGTAGAGGTCGTGGAGCTCCGGCAATTCGTCGGGCGAGAACAGGGTCCACGCGCCGTCCGCTTCGACCCGCTCCATGAAGAGGTCGGGCACCCAGTTGGCGGTGTTCATGTCATGCGTGCGGCGGCGGTCGTCGCCGGTGTTCTTGCGAAGGTCGAGGAACTCCTCGATGTCGACGTGCCAGGTCTCGAGATAGGCGCAGACTGCGCCCTTCCGCTTGCCGCCCTGGTTCACCGCGATCGCCGTGTCGTTGGCGACCTTGAGGAACGGCACCACGCCCTGGCTTTCGCCATTGGTGCCGCGGATGTGCGCGCCGAGGCCGCGTACCGGCGTCCAGTCATTGCCGAGCCCGCCGGAATATTTCGCCAGCAGCGCGTTGTCCTTCACCGCCTTGAAGATGCCGTCGAGATCGTCGGGCACGGTGGTGAGGAAGCACGAGGAAAGCTGCGCCCGCAGCGTGCCGGAATTGAAGAGCGTCGGCGTCGAGGCCATGAAGTCGAACGACGACAGGAGGTCATAGAATTCGATCGCGCGGCCTTCGCGGTCGATCTCGCGCAGCGCCAGCCCCATCGCGACGCGCATGAAGAACGCCTGCGGCAGCTCGAAGCGGACGCCGCCATGGTGGAGGAAATAGCGGTCGTAGAGCGTCTGGAGGCCGAGAAACTGGAAAGCGAGGTCGCGCTCGGGCCTCAGCGCGGCGCCGAGGCGGGCGAGGTCGAACCTGCCGAGCTCGGGATCGAGCCGCTCGGCCCGGATGCCGGCGGCGATGAAGGCCGGAAACGTCTCGGCGTAGCGGGTCGCCATGTCGGCCTGCGTCGCGTCGTCCGGGCGGCCGGACAGGTAGGTCAAAGCCTCGCGGCGGAGCTTGTCGAGCAGCAGCCGGGCGCTGACGAAGGCGTAGTTGGGCTCGGCCTCGATCAGCGTGCGCGCGGCGAGGATCGGCGCCAGCTCCAGCTCCGCCGGCGTGATGCCGTCATAGAGGTTGCGCATCACCTCCGCCGACACCGGCGCGGCGTCCACGCCCTCGAGCCCGGCACAGGATTCCGCGATGATGCGCTGAAGGCGCATCTCGTCGAGCGGCCGCAGCGTGCCGTCGGGCGCCTTCACGCGGATCGCGGCAGATTGCGGCGCCGCGGCGGCGTCGGCGGCGGCGCGCTGCCGTGCTCTCTCCTCCCGGTAGAGCACATAGGCGCGAGCCACCTTGTGGTGCTCGCCACGCATAAGCGCGAGCTCCACCTGATCCTGGATGCTCTCGATGTGGAACGTGCGCCCGCCCTCGGGCCGGCGCGTCAGCGCGCTCACGACCTCCGCGGTGAGACGTTCGACCTCGTCATGGACCCGGCGCGACGCGGATGCAGCCGTGCCCTCGACCGCGAGGAACGCCTTCGTCATCGCGACACCGATCTTGGCGGCGTCGAACGGCGTCACCGCGCCGTTGCGGCGGATCACCTGGTAGCCCGGCGTTGCGGATGTCGCTGGAGGAGGTGCGCCGGTCGGACCGGCGGATTGCACTGCTGCGTAAGCCATCATCAGCCCCGTGATGTTGGAGCGGAGGACGGCGCGGCGCGACTGGAAGGCGGCAGGGATGCCGGCAAGCCAACTGCGACCCGCCGGGACACCCCGCCCGTGGACGTTCAACCGATCACGGCAGGTCTCCTGGCTCGCGGGTCGTCATTGATGCCGGCCTTCCCAGCGCGCGCGGCGCCAGTGGCAGTTTCGGCAGCAACTCGCCGCTTACAGTTGCGGGGGCAGCGCCGGCATCACACCGGCTTCCCTCTTCGCTCCCGAGCGCGACTCGGGAGACCGTGACCACCATATGTAGGGTGCTGTCACGCGATGTTGTCAACCTCGTGTGTGTGGGAACGGGGGAAACGGCCACGCAGTCAGCCGCCGCGGGGGGATGAGGGGCTGGTCGCGAACTTCGCTTTCCTCTGTCCGCCGGAAAAGAACTGGGGCGATATCCCACTTTAGAGCAATACTACTTTGCGGCTAAGTGTTTAGAACGCTTTGAAAAGATACTCCTTGAGTATTGTTGATCCCGGGCGGTAGACGAGGCGCAGGCTTTTCATCCCACAGGTGGACACATGCGCCGTTTGGTTCTTATCGCTGCTGCTTCCTTCATCGCCGTGCCAATCGCGGCAACGGCGCAGACGGATGTCGATGCGGTCGTCGAGACCTATGCCAACATCGCGGAAGCCGGGTACTAGGACTCCCTCACGACCGCGATCGCGCTGCGCGACGCGGTTGCCGCGCTCGTCGCGAATCCAAGCCAGGCGACCCTCGATGCAGCGCGCGCCGCGTGGCTTGCTGCCCGCGTTCCCTATCAGCAGACCGAAGCCTACCGCTTCGGCAACGCGATCGTCGACGAATGGGAGGGTCGCGTGAATGCGTGGCCTCTCGACGAAGGCCTCATCGACTATGTCGATGCCGGCTACGGCCTGGAGTCGGACGTCAACCAGTTCTACGCGCTGAACGTCATCGCCAACCCGCAGCTCGCGATCGGCGGCCAGACGATCGATGCGTCGGCGATCACGCCGGAGCTATTGTCGGAAACGCTGCAGGAGCTGGGGGGCGTCGAATCCAACGTCGCCACCGGCTACCATGCGATCGAGTTCCTGCTCTGGGGCCAGGACCTCAACGGCACCGGTCCGGGCGCCGGCGACCGCCCCTACACCGATTTCGACACGGCGAATTGCACCGGCGGCAATTGCGACCGGCGCGCCGCCTATCTCACGGCGGCCGCGGACCTGCTGGTGACCGACCTCGAGGAGATGGTCGCCAATTGGGGTCCGGACGGCGCGGCGCGCGCGTCGGTGACGGAGGACCCCACGGCGGGGTTGGTCGCCATCCTCACCGGCATGGGCTCGCTGTCCTATGGCGAGCTGGCGGGCGAGCGCATCAAGCTCGGCCTGATGCTCCACGACCCGGAGGAGGAGCATGACTGCTTCTCCGACAACACGTTCAACTCGCATTTCTACGACGCTGCCGGCATCCGCAACGTGTATACCGGTCGCTACGAGCGGATCGACGGAACGGTTGTCGAAGGCGCGAGCGTCGCGGATCTCCTCGCCGCGATCGATCCGGCGCTCGCTGCGGAGCTTCGCGGCAAGCTCGATGCGACGATGGATGCGATGCTGGCCATGAAGCAGCGCGGCGAAACGATCGAGGCCTACGATCAGATGATCGCCGAAGGCAACAATGAGGGGAACGCCGTGGTTCAGGCGGCCGTCGATGCCCTCGTCGATCAGACGCGGTCGATCGAGCGGGCCATCGTCGCGCTCGATCTGGGCGCGATCGAGCTCGAAGGCTCCGATTCCCTCGACAATCCCGATGCCGTGTTCGAGTAGGCATCGCGCACCGACCGACCTCTGCGAGGCGCGGCCAGACCCGCCGCGCCTCGCCGTCCTGATGCGATGAACCGGACGACCGCGTGGCTCTGGACGGCATCGCCGCTGCTGGCATGCGTCTTCGGCGTCGCCGCGATCGCGCTCGCGGCCGGCGCCGAGCCGCTGGCCCATCGGACCGACCTCACCCTGGAGGATCGCGAACGGATCGCGGCGATCCTGGCACCGCCGACGAGCTTCCTCGAAGCCCAGTCGTTCGAAACGAATTCCGGGGGCGCCACGACGACGCGACGCACCGGACCGGACGCCTTCTCGCAGCCTGCCGCGAACCTCGCCTTCGCCGCCGAGGCCGACTTCGCGGTCGGCAATGGCGTCTTCCGGAAGCTCTGGGTCTCCGCGCCGTCGTCGACCACCTCCTCGGACGGCCTTGGTCCGCTGTTCAACGCGCGCGGCTGCCAGGAGTGTCACATCAAGGACGGGCGCGGTCATCCGCCCGAGCCCGGCGCGTACGACGCAATATCGTTCCTCCTCGCGCTGGGTGCGGCGGGTGCTGATGGCAGAACCCTGCCGCACCCGACGCTCGGCGAACAGCTGCAGGACATCGCGGTCCCCGGCCTCCTTGCCGAGGGCAATGTTGTCATCTCGTATCAGGAGCTTCCCGTGGGCCTCGCCGGCGGCGAAACAGCATCGCTCCGCGTGCCGGCCTATGCGATCGACAGCGAAGCCGATCCCGATCCGCCCGTTCTGATCTCGCCGCGGATCGCCTCGCAA
Source organism: Bauldia sp. (assembly GCA_026126025.1). Classification (GTDB taxonomy): domain Bacteria; phylum Pseudomonadota; class Alphaproteobacteria; order Rhizobiales; family Kaistiaceae; genus JADLGL01. Next base: position 211,119 of record JAHCJZ010000005.1, read on the forward strand.
ATGATCGGCCTCGGGCTGCTCGAAGCCATCCATCCGGGTGACATCCTCGCGGCGGCCGACCCGGACGACGCCGATGGCGATGGCGTGTCCGGACGCGTATCCATCGTCTTCGACATGGAAACGCACGAGGATGCCATCGGCAGGTTCGGATGGAAGGCGTCGCAGCCGTCGATCGCCGGGCAGATCGCGGCCGCGTTCGCGAACGACATGGGGCTGTCGACGCGGCTCCTTCCGAATCCGCATGGCGACTGCACCGCGACCGAGGTCGATTGTCTCGCCGCCCCTGCCGGGGCCGCTGATGGAGACTGGGAGGTCGCCGACGAGCTGTTCGACCTCGTGACGTTCTACTCGCGCCACCTCGCCGTGCCGGCACGGCGCGACGTGTCCGCCCCGGAAGTCCTTGCCGGCAAGGCGCTCTTTCATGGCGCCGGCTGTGCCGCCTGCCACACGCCGAGCTACGTCACGTCGAATGAGCCCCACGTCCCCGAGGCACTTCGGCGCCAGCTGATCTGGCCCTATACCGACCTTCTCCTCCACGACATGGGGGATGGCCTTGCCGACAACCGTCCGTTGGCGAACGCCGCGCCGTCCGAATGGCGGACGGCACCGCTCTGGGGCATCGGCCTTACCGCCGACGTCAGCGGGCACACATATTTCCTGCATGACGGTCGCGCTCGTTCGCTTCTCGAGGCAATCCTCTGGCACGGTGGGGAAGCCCAGGCCGCGCGCGACGCGGTGGTTGCCATGACGCCCGCGGAGCGCCAGGCCCTGCTCCGCTTCCTGGAGTCGCTATGAAGCGTGTCGTCTGCTTTGCCCTGGCGGTGTTTCTGGCGCTTCCGAGTGCCGGCGCTCAGGACGCTGCGGCGCTTCAGGCGTTCGTCGACCGCGCCGCCGCGGACTATCTCGGCCCGGCCTTCGCCGCCTTCGCCGACGGGGCGGACACGCTCCTGTCGGCCGCCACCGCTCTCTGCGCCGCTCCAGGTGAACCCCAGCTCGCGGCAGCGCGGGAAGCCCTTCTCCCCGCGGCCCTTGCCTTCGCCCGCGTGATGCCGCTCCAGATCGCGCCGTTCGTTGAAGACCACCGCCGCGAACGCGTCCTCTACTGGCCCGATCCGCGCGGCGTGGCGCTGCGGCAGGTGCAGGAGCTTCTCGCCGTCGAGGACGAGACCGCCACCGACCTGGCGAGGCTGCGCGACAAGAGCGTCGCCGTGCAGGGTTTGGCGGCGATCGAATTCCTGCTGTTCGGAACGGGATCGGAAGGTCTCGTGACGGGCGACGACTATCGCTGCCGCTTTGCCGCGACCGCCGCCGCGAGCATGGCAGCGATCGCAGCCAACCTCGCAGCCATGGTCGCGCCCGAAGGCCCGTTTACGCGCAGCCTGCGGGAATCGGGGCCCGACAACGTCCTCTATCGCTCGGAAGCCGAAGCGGTGAGCGACCTCGTTCTTTCGGCAGCAACGGCCGTGGAGAGCGCTCACCGGGGTCTTGCGACCGTGCTGGGCGCGACACAAGCGGAGGCGATGCCCCGGACGGCCCCGTTGTGGCGGAGCGGTCTCGGCATCACCTTCATCGCCGCCCTGGCAACCGGCGTTGCCGACGGGCTGCTCGCGTCGGGCCTGAGGGAAGCGGTGCCCGCCCACGCCGATCTTGTCGACGAGATCGAAGCGGCGCTGGCCCGGCTCCGCAGGGCGCTCCCGCCGCCCGGGACCGCCGTCGCCGACGCGGTTGTCGATCCCGTCCTTCGTGACGCGCTGCTCGCCGCGCTGGCGATACTGGACGAGCTCAAGGTGCTCCTTGGAGAGGCGCTGCCCGCCGCGCTCGGCGTCAACCTCGGGTTCAACGCGCTCGATGGAGATTGAACGCCGCGCCCTCCTGAAATGTGCCGCGGCGGCCGCGCTTTGCGTCGCTGGGCCGCTTCGCGCGCGGGCGACGGCGCTGGGTGACATCTTTCTCAGCGCATGCCGGTTCCCCGACGGCCGCTACGGGATCGTTTCATTTGACCCGGACGGCTTGATCCTCCGCAGCGTCGCGCTTCCCGATCGCGGGCATGGCGTGACGGTCTCCCGAAGCGGAAGCCTTGCGGTCGCATTCGCCCGCCATCCCCGTGCGTTCGCCCTTGCCTTCGACCCGGCTGGCCATCGGGAGCCGGTGCTCTTCAACGCGCCGGACGGCCGCCATTTCTACGGCCATGGTGCGTTCGCCCATGGCGACAGCCTCCTCTTCGCCACCGAGAACGACTATGCGGCGGCGCGGGGCGTGATCGGCGTCTACGACGTAGCCGCCGCGTTCAGGCGCATCGGCGAGATCGACATCGGGGGCGTGGGCCCGCACGAAATACTGGCCATGCCCGATGGCCGCACGCTCGCGGTCGCGGTCGGAGGGATCGAGACCCATCCCGACGCCGGCGACGCCAAGCTGAACCTTGCGACCATGTCGCCGGCGCTGGCCTTCATCGATGCCGCGAGCGGAGACGTCACCGCCAGCCACAAGCTCGATCCGGCGCTTCACCAGCTCTCCATCCGCCACCTAGCCGTCGACGGCAATGGCGCCGTCTGGTTCGGCTGCCAGTACGAAGGACCCGCGGGGGATCTGCCGCCCCTGATCGGGCGCGCGACGGCTGACGCGGCCCCCTCCATGGTCGTGGCTGCGGAGAGAGATTGGGCGGCCCTGCGCAACTACGTCGGATCGGTCGCCGCCTCGCGCGATGGTATGTTCGTCGCCTGCTCATCGCCCGTCGCCGGTCAGATCGTGGTCCTCGACCGCGCCGGAATCATCGTCGGGCGCTACACCCTGGCCGATGGCTGCGGCCTGGCCGGCTTGCCGTCACGCTCCGGCTTCATCGCAACGTCCGGAGCCGGCGACATCGTCGAGCTCGTCGACGCTCTGACACCGGTCGCCCGGACCGACCTCGCCTTCGACAATCACGTGGCGTTCGCTCGCTTACCGTGAGCGTCGACCCATAGGTGATTGATGGAAATGGCGGGAGTGACGGGGCTCGAACCCGCGACCTCCGGCGTGACAGGCCGGCGCTCTAACCAACTGAGCTACACCCCCGTTTGCCGCTGAGAACCGCCGCTCCGGCGACCTCGGGGTCGCGGTGGCTTACGGGACGGGTCCATTCAAGTCAAGGCGACGCGGCCCCTTGCCGCCCGCGGGAAAATGGTGGGCGGTGAGAGGCTCGAACTCCCGACATCCACGGTGTAAACGTGGCGCTCTACCAGCTGAGCTAACCGCCCATGGCGCGACGGCGCCGCGACCGCCGATCTAGGCGGTACGCGACGCCGTTGCAAGTTAGCTCTTTGCCGCGCCGGGCGCGGCGATCGCACCGATGCTATGCGTTGACCGAGTCCTTCAGGCCTTTGCCGGCCTTGAACTTCGGCGTCTTCGACGCGGCGATCTTGATGCTTTCGCCGGTCCGCGGGTTGCGGCCCTGGCTCGCCGCGCGCTTGGCAACGGTGAAGCTGCCGAAACCAATGATCTTGACCTCGTCGCCGCGCTTCAGCGCGTCGGTGATGACGTCGAACGTAGCGTCGACCACCTGCGCTGCGGCGGCCTTCGACATCCCGGTCTTGTCCGCCACCGCCCCAACCACATCGTTCTTGTTCATCAAAGCCCCTTTCTGGTTTGAATTCCGCCTATCCACGCCCATACGGCCACCGGGCGTCACAGTTTCGCCAATCGACCCCGCGGGCAAGCGAAAACGCGCCGGAATTCCGCCGTTTGTGGATAGCTGATGTTTCTCAGCAACGATAGCCCGCCACCGCCTTCGGCCGCGGTTTTCCTTGGCGCCGCGTGAGGCATGATCAATTCGGCGGCGGCGCCAGCGAAGCGCCGGGAATCGGCCACGCGAGCGCTTGCCCGTAAGTCTCTTGCCCGGAACGCAAAACGGCGCCCACCGAAATGGGCGCCGTGATGCATGTCGCCGGTCCGCGCCGCTAGTGCGCGGTGAAGCCGGTCGTCACCTCGTCGTCGGCGATGACCTTCTCGCCGTCGAGGTGCTTGCGCTCGTCCCAGGTGATGGGCTCGGGCGTGCGCACCAGGGCGTGCGGGATCACCTCGTCGACCCGCGACACCGGGATGATCTCCATGCCGTTCTTCACGGCATCGGGAATCTCGGCGAGGTCCTTCACGTTCTCCTCGGGGATCAGCACCGTCTTGATGCCGCCGCGCAGCGCCGCGAGGAGCTTCTCCTTGAGGCCGCCGATCGGGAGCACCCTCCCCCGCAGCGTGATCTCGCCGGTCATAGCGATGTCGCGCCGCACCGGTATGCCGGTCAGCACCGAGACGATCGCCGTCGCCATCGCGACGCCGGCCGACGGCCCGTCCTTGGGGGTCGCGCCCTCGGGAACGTGGACGTGGATGTCCTTCCGCTCGAACATCGGCGGCTCGAGACCGAAGATCACCGCACGGCTGCGGACATAGGACGCCGCGGCCGAGATCGACTCCTTCATCACGTCGCGAAGGTTGCCGGTTACGGTCATGCGGCCCTTGCCGGGCATCATCACGCCCTCGATGGTCAGCAGCTCGCCGCCGACCTCGGTCCACGCCAGGCCGGTGACGACGCCGACCTGGTCCTCGCCCTCGACCTCGCCATAGCGATAGCGCGGGACGCCGAGGAAGTCGGAAAGGGTCTTGTCGGTGACCTTGATCGACTTCTTCTTCGTGAGGAGGAGCTCCTTCACCGCCTTCCGCGACAGCGTCGCGAGCTCGCGTTCGAGGTTGCGGACGCCGGCCTCGCGGGTGTAGCGGCGGATGATGGTGCGGAGCGCGTCATTCGCGATCGACAGCTCCCGATCCTCAAGACCGTGCTCGCGCTTGGTCTTCGGGATGAGATGCCGCAATGCGATCTCGACCTTCTCGTCCTCCGTGTAGCCGGCAAGGCGGATGATCTCCATCCGGTCCATAAGCGGCGCGGGGATGTTGAGCGTGTTCGCCGTCGTCACGAACATCACGTCCGAGAGGTCGTAGTCGACCTCCAGATAGTGGTCGTTGAACGAGTGGTTCTGCTCGGGGTCGAGGACCTCCAGCAGCGCCGACGACGGATCGCCGCGGAAGTCCATCCCCATCTTGTCGATCTCGTCTAGCAGGAACAGGGGGTTGGACTTCTTGGCCTTCCGCATCGACTGGATGACCTTGCCGGGCATCGAGCCGATATAGGTCCGCCGGTGGCCGCGGATCTCCGCCTCGTCGCGCACGCCGCCGAGCGACATGCGCACGAACTCACGGCCGGTCGCCTTGGCGATCGACTTGCCGAGCGACGTCTTGCCGACGCCGGGCGGGCCGACGAGGCAGAGGATCGGCCCCTTCAGCTTGTTCGAGCGGCTCTGCACGGCGAGGTACTCGACGATCCGCTCCTTGACCTTCTCCAGGCCAAAGTGATCGGCGTCCAGCACCTCCTGGGCGAAGGGCAGGTCCTTCTTCACCTTCGAGCGCCGGCTCCACGGGATGTTGAGGAGCCAGTCGAGGTAGTTGCGCACCACCGTCGCCTCGGCCGACATCGGGCTCATCTGCCGCAGCTTCTTCAGCTCGGCCGTCGCCTTCTCGCGGGCTTCCTTGGTGAACTTGGTCTTGGCAATGCGCTCTTCGAGTTCGGCAAGCTCGTCCTTGCCTTCCTCGCCCTCGCCGAGCTCCTTCTGGATCGCCTTCATCTGCTCGTTGAGGTAGTACTCGCGCTGCGTCTTCTCCATCTGGCGCTTGACGCGCGAGCGGATGCGCTTCTCGACCTGAAGGACCGAGATCTCGCTTTCCATCATGCCGAGGACGCGCTCGAGGCGCTCGGCGACGGTGGGGAGCTCCAGAATGCCCTGCTTGTCGGAGATCTTGATCGCAAGGTGCGACGCGACGGTATCCGCGAGCTTCGAGTAGTCCTCGATCTGCGTCACCGCGCCGACGACCTCGGGCGAGATCTTCCGGTTGAGCTTCACGTAATTGTCGAACTCGGACACCACCGAGCGCGCCAGGGCCTCGACCTCGACGTCGTCGCCCGAGCGGTCCTCGATCACCACTGCTTCCGCCTGATAGAACGCCTCGTTGTCGACGAAGCGCGTCACGCGGGCGCGGCTCGACCCTTCGACCAGCACCTTCACGGTGCCGTCGGGAAGCTTCAGCAGCTGAAGGACGGTGGCAAGGGTGCCGATGGTGTAGATCGCGTCCGGCTTCGGATCGTCATGGCTCGGATCCTTCTGCGTCGCCAGCAGGATCTGGTTGTCGGCGCGCATGACCTCTTCGAGCGCGTGAATGGACTTCTCGCGGCCGACGAAGAGCGGAACGATCATATGCGGAAAGACCACGATGTCGCGCAGCGGCAGGACGGGATAGACCGCCGCGCGGGTACCGGATCTCTGGTCTTCAGAAGCCATGGAAACACCTTTCTCGCAGCCGGCGAGCGGAACGCCACCGGGGGGCCGGCAGGGCGACGGATTGTGCGGTTTGGGAGCAGGCCCGGATGGCCTGTGACGGACAAGGAGCGCTCTGCCTGCGCTTAGACCAATCAGGTGGTCCCCACCCTGCGCTATGTCAAGCGTAGTGCCCGGTCCCGTCCACCAGCCATGCAGGCATGCAACACTACCGTGACACAGCCGACGGTCCTTCGAGGCCCGGCTTCGCCGGGCACCTCAGGATGAGGTTGGTTCTAGGCCAACAGGTGCCTTCTCAACGACCTCATCCTGAGGTGCTCGCGAAGCGAGCCTCGAAGGACCGTCGGTGGTGGCGAACTAGGCCGAGCTGGAGACTTCGGCGCCGCGCTCGGCGTAGATGTAGAGCGGGCGGGCGTTGCCTTCGACGACCTCGGGCGAGATGACGACCTCCTGCACGCCGTCGAGGTCGGGAAGGTCGAACATCGTCTCGAGGAGGATCGATTCCATGATCGAGCGGAGGCCGCGGGCGCCGGTCTTGCGCTCGATCGCCTTCTTGGCGATCGACACCAGCGCCTCGGGGTGGATCGACAGCTCGACATTCTCCATGTCGAACAGCCGCTGATACTGCTTCACCAGCGCGTTCTTCGGCTCGGTGAGAATGCGGATCAGCGCCGGCTCGTCGAGGTCCTCCAGGGTCGCCACGACCGGGAGACGGCCGACGAACTCCGGGATGAGGCCGAACTTCAGGAGGTCCTCGGGCTCGACATTGCGCAGCAGCTCGCCGGTGCGGCGATCCTCCGGCGACGCCACCTTGGCGCCGAAGCCGATCGAGGTCGCGCGGCCGCGGTCGGAGATGATCTTCTCCAGCCCCGCGAAGGCGCCGCCGCAGATGAAGAGGATGTTGGTGGTGTCGACCTGCAGGAATTCCTGCTGCGGGTGCTTGCGGCCGCCCTGCGGGGGCACGGACGCGACGGTGCCCTCCATGATCTTCAGGAGCGCCTGCTGCACGCCCTCGCCCGACACGTCGCGGGTGATCGACGGGTTGTCGGACTTGCGGGAGATCTTGTCGACCTCGTCGATATAGACGATACCGCGCTGCGCCCGTTCGACATTGTAGTCGGCGGCCTGGAGCAGCTTCAGGATGATGTTCTCGACGTCCTCGCCGACATAGCCCGCCTCGGTGAGCGTCGTGGCGTCGGCCATGGTGAAGGGCACGTCGAGGATGCGGGCGAGCGTCTGCGCCAGCAGCGTCTTGCCGCAGCCGGTCGGGCCGATCAGCAGGATGTTGGACTTGTTGAGCTCGACGTCGTTGTTCTTCGCGGCGTGATTGAGCCGCTTGTAGTGATTGTGGACGGCGACCGACAGCACGCGCTTGGCGTGCCGCTGGCCGACGACATAGTCGTCCAGGACCTTGTTGATCTCCGTCGGGGTCGGGACGCCGTCACGCGACTTCACCAGCGAGGACTTCGATTCCTCGCGGATGATGTCCATGCACAGCTCGACGCACTCGTCGCAGATGAACACGGTCGGCCCCGCGATCAGCTTGCGCACCTCGTGCTGACTCTTTCCGCAGAACGAGCAGTAGAGGGTGTTCTTGCCGTCGGTGCCGCTGACTTTGCTCATTCAAACGTCCCCTGGATATGCGGGCAGTGGTGACCCGATCGCCGAACCCGGAAGCCGCCGAAGCGACTCCGCGACGCCGTGGGGCTGACAGGAGGAACCTTAGTGCCTCGCTCGACCGGCGCAATCGCGCTCTGACAATCCAAGCATGCTATCGGCGATTTGTTCAAGAGAGACTTAACACCTCCCGGCCGCCGAAAGCCTGCCCGGCGCCGCGTCAGGCCGCCGCAGAGGCCGCCGATTCCTCGGTAGCGGCGCGGGTTTCGAGGACCTTGTCGATGATCCCGAAATCCTTGGCCTCCTGCGCGGTCAGGAAGTAGTCGCGATCAAGCGTCTTCTCGATCACTTCGTATGGCTTGCCGGTGTGCTTGACGTAGACCTCGTTGAGCCGCCGCTTCATCTTGATGATGTCCTCGGCATGGCGCTCGATGTCCGACGCCTGGCCCTGGAAGCCGCCCGACGGCTGGTGGAGCATGATCCGCGCATTGGGCAGGGCGAAGCGAAGGCCTGGCGCCCCACCTGCGAGGAGCAGCGAGCCCATCGACGCCGCCTGCCCGATGCACAGCGTCGACACCGGCGGCTTCACGAACTGCATGGTGTCGTAGATCGCCATTCCCGACGTCACCACCCCGCCCGGGGAGTTGATGTACATCGAGATTTCCTTCTTCGGGTTCTCCGCCTCGAGGAAGAGGAGCTGCGCGGTGATCAGCGACGCGCCATGGTCCTCGATCGGCCCGGTGATGAAAATGACGCGCTCCTTGAGGAGCCGCGAATAGATGTCGAAGGCCCGCTCGCCGCGGTTGGTCTGCTCGACCACCATCGGCACGAGGGTGTTCATCGTGTACTCGACGGGATCGCGCATGGGGTTCCTCCGCAGGGTGGGCGCCCGAGAGACTCAAGGGCGCGGCGTTCGCCATAGATAGGGGAGCAAGCGGGCGGGCGGAAGACCCGGCAGCGGGCAGGCCTAATGCCGACCAACAACCAAGCCGCTCGTCCCGGACCGCGTGCGGCGCAGCCGCATCGCGAGAGCCGGGATCCAGCGTAAGACTGGCGGGCGAAGCCAGCGCCTCATGCGCGACCAGCGCATGCCCGGCGGCGCGACGTTCTCGGCACGGCCAATGGATCCCGGGTCAAGCCCGGGACGATGCCAATGTTGGGCGCTGGCGCCTACCCCGCCCGCGTCGGGTCGGGGGCCTGGCCGATGGCTTCCTCGGCCTCTTCGTTGAGCTTGATCAGCTCCGTGCCCGTGACCGGCTTGTCGGTGACGTTGACCAGCTCCAGCAGAAAATCGACGACCTTCTCCTCGAACACGGGGGCGCGGAGGCGCGTCAGGGCCTGCGGGTTGGCGTTGTAGAAATCGTAGATCTCCTGCTCGCGGCCGGGATAGCGGCGGATCTCGGCGGTGAGCGCCTTCTGCAGCTCCTGCTCGCTCACCGAAATCTGGTTGCGCTGGCCGATCTCGGAGAGGACGAGGCCGAGGCGAACGCGGCGGTCGGCGATCTGGCGGTAGAAGCCGCGGCTCTCCTCCTCGGTCGTCCCTTCGCTCTCGAAGGTCCGTCCGGCTTGCTTCATTTCGTTCTCGACCTCGCGCCAGATCGCGTCGAACTCCTGCTCCACCATGGTCGGCGGCAGGTCGAAGGAGTGCATCGAATCGAGGGCGTCGAGGAGCCGGCGCTTCACCAGCTGGCGCGCCAGCGGGGCGTATTGCGATTCCAGCTGACGGCGAACTGCCGCCCGGAGCTCGTCGACATTCTGCACGCCGAGCTTGGCCGCCAGCGCATCGTCGATCGCCACCGAATCCGGCGCCGCGACCTCGGACACCGTCACGTCGAACACGGCGTCCTTCCCGGCGAGGTTGGTCGCGCCATAGTCGTCGGGGAAGCGGATGTCGAGCGACCGCTTGTCGCCGGCCTTCACGCCGACCAGCTGCTCCTCGAAGCCGGGGATGAACTGACCCGAGCCGAGGATGAGATGGGCGCCCTGGTCGGCGCCGCCGTCGAACGGCTCGCCATCGAGCTTGCCGACATAGTCGATGGTGACGCGGTCGCCCGTCTCGGCCTTGCCGTCCTTGACCGTGTAGGTCGCGGCATTGCGGGCGAGAAGCTCGACCTGACGCTCGATATCCGCGTCGGGAATGGAAACGACCGGCCGCTCGATCGCGATCGACTTGAAATCGCCGAGCTGGAACGAGGGCAGGACCTCGTATTTCATCGTGTATTCGAAGTCGGCCTTGGCATCGAGGACCTTCTCGGCCTCGGCCTCATCCTCGGGAAGGTCGAACGAAGGCTGCAGCGCCGCGCGCTCGCCGCGCTCCTGGAGGATGCGGTTCGCCTGTTCCTGCAGGAGGTCGTTGACGATCTCCGACATGGTCTGGCGGCCGACGATGCGCCTGAGGTGCTGCACCGGCACCTTGCCCGGGCGGAACCCCTTGATGCGGGCGGTGCCCTTCATCTCTTCGAGGCGGCGGACCAGGCGGCTGTCCATCTCGGACGCCGGCACCACCACCTTGAATTCCCGCTTCAGGCCCTCGGAAAGGGTCTCGGTAACCTGCATGACGCAACCCGTTCGCTCTTGATTTGCTCCGTCAAGCGTATGGTGCCTGACCGCCGGAGGTTTCGGGCGGTCATATACACCGAAGCCCGCGGGAATTGCCACTTCCCTGCAGGTCGCAACGACGCAGGCTCAGGCTAGTGCGCCGCTGAGGCGCCGAGTTCGTCTGAGACCCGCTCCAAGGTTCTCATTCTTCGCTCGAATCCCTCGTCGCTGGCAGCCAAAGACAGCGTCGGTTTGCTCGTTGCCAATTCGCTCCAGAGAACGACGAAGCGGTCGCGAGACGCCGTCCCGTTCACTCGATCAAGATAGCCCAAGGCAGCCATTGCCGAGGGCTGGTCGTAAGCAAGGTCCCCCTGCGTGAGATAGTAGCTGAGGTAATCTTGGAGGTATTTCACCGAGTTGGGGGTATTGAACCGCGCGAGAGCCAGGCAATATTCAACTCCAGCGAACGCGCCGTCGCTGCGCAACAACAGCTTACCGATGTGCTCATCGAAGGACCCAAGTCCCTTCAGTGCTGCGAAGTAAGCGCCGGTGGCGCGTGAGCGCCAGTTCAGACGTGATAGCAGCCGGAAGACGAGCGCTTCGTCGATCTCTCCCCACACTCCGCGGAGCGCGTCGATAAACTCGGGATTCGACCGCCAAAGGTTGAGGTAGAAGGGCTGGATCCACTTCTGGACGAACGCTAGGTCCTCGGGCTCCTGTTTCACCGGAACGACGATCGAGTTGAATGGTGACCGATAACGCATCATGGCCTTGGCTGGTGCGGGCGGAGGGATTTGAACCCCCACGGCGTAAGCCACTGGAACCTAAATCCAGCGTGTCTACCAGTTCCACCACGCCCGCTTGCGCGCAGCCTCTATAGGTGGGGTGTCGTTGGCCGGTCAAAGGAAATGGCCGAAGTGCCTTGAGGCGTCGCCGACCCTACGCCTCATTGCCGGCGAACGACGGCTTTGGCACCATCGTTCAATCTTCCGGAGCGATTCCTTGGACCTCAGCGACGTCCCGACCGCCGATATCGTCGCGTTTGGCGTCTTCATTCTCTCCTGGCTGGTCTATTCGCTGGCCGTCGACCGCAGCCCGTGGCGGCACCGCACGCTGTCGGCGTCGATGGACCGCCAGCGGCTCGCCTGGGTAGAGATGATGCAGACCCACGAGATCCGCATCGCCGACACCAATATCCTCGCCGGCCTGCAGCAGGGCACCGGCTTCTTTGCCTCCGCGTCGATGCTGGCGATCGGCGCCGCGCTCGCGCTGCTCGGATCGAGCGAGGCGGTGGGCGCGGTGCTTGCCGACCTGTCGCCGGCGACGGCCGACAGCAACGCCCTGTTCGAGGCCAAGGTGGTCGGCCTCGGCGTCATCTTCGGCTATGCGTTCTTCAAGTTCGGCTGGGGCTATCGCATCTTCAACTATGCGTCGATCCTGATCGGCGCCCTGCCGCCGCCCGAGGCCGGGAACACGCCCGAGGTGAAGCGCGCGGTGGCGCGCGCGGCGGGGTTCCTGCGCATCGGCGGCCGCAACTTCAACCGCGGCCTCCGCTCGTTCAATTTCGCGATCGCCTATCTCTGCTGGCTCGCGGGGCCATGGGCGCTGATCGCGGCGTCGCTGGTCGTCCTCGCCGTGCTCCTCCACCGCCAGTTCCTGTCGCAGTCGGTGCGCCTGGTCCGGGACTAGGACAGCCCAGCAAAGTTCCCGTCACGGCGACGTGATGACCGTTCACGGCGCTGTTAGCTGACGGGGCGAGCGGTTCGGGTATGGTCCAAAGATGAGCTCGGTGCTCATGTTTCCTACCGTGCAGCCTCGCCTTTCGCGGGGCTCAGTCTGCCAACTGCGGGCGCGGGCGCCGGACGGCGCTCCGCCCGCGCCTCTTCCCTAGAGGCGCGTCGCGGCGGCAATCCGTTCGGCCACCTCCAGCGCGGCAACCGCGGCGACGCCATCGACGCCGCCCGGCCCCTCCCCCATCGCCGCCTCCAGGAACGCCGTGATCTCGAGGCCGAGCGCATCCGTCGCCGCCACGGTGAGCGGTTCGGTCCCCCCGCCGTCGGCCGAGAAGCGGAACGCCGTCCGCGCGGTAAGATCGGCGGCGAAGGCGTGGCGCGTCTCGTGGACGCGTACCACGCGCGCGGGCAGCGCGGCGACGCGGCTGGCGCTGATCTGCGCGGCGGCGCCGTTGGCGAAGCGGAGATGCGCGACGACCGCGTCGAGGCCGCGGCCCATCAGCGCGAGGCCCGACGCGTGGACCTCGATCACCGCGGAACGGACGAGATCGAGCACGAGGTCGATGTCGTGGATCATGAGGTCGAGGATCACGTCGACATCGGTCGCGCGCTCGCGCCACGGGGCGTGGCGGATGCACTCCACGAGGAACGGCTCGGTCACGGCGCCGCGCAGCGCGCGATAGGCCGGCGAGAAGCGCTCGATATGCCCGACATTGAGGACGACGCCCTTCCGCGCCGCCTGCGCCACCAGTTCCCCCGCGCCGGCGCTCTCCTTCGTCAGCGGCTTCTCGACGAGGACGTGGATTCCCGCCTCGATGAAGTCTGCGGCGATCCGATCGTGGAGCACCGTCGGCGCGGCGATCGACACCGCATCGACGCGACCGATCAGGGCGCGATGATCGTCAAAGCGCGGGACATTGTAGGTCGCGGCGACGGCGGCGTCGGCAAGTGCCGGATCGGCGATCGCGACAAGCTCCGACAGCGGGTGCCGGGCGTAGTGGTTGGCGTGGAACTTCCCGAAATAGCCAAGTCCGACCACGCCCGTGCGGATGCGCTTCGCCATCGTCCAGTCCCCGTTGCTGGCGCCCGTCTAGGCGAGGCGAAGCGCTCCGTCGATCCTCCCGCGCTTCACGATTATCCCGGCGCCGAAAGGCGCGGCGACGTCAGCCGAGGCCAAACCAGAGCGTGGCAAGGCCGAGAAAGGCGAAGAAGCCGATGACGTCGGTAACCGTCGTCACGAAGACGCCCGACGCCACCGCCGGGTCGAGCTTCAGCCGGTTGAGGAGGAGCGGGAAGAGGACGCCGGCAAGGCCCGCGACCAGCATGTTGAAGACGATCGCGAGGGCGATGACGAAGCCGAGGTCGATGCGGCCGAACCACAGCCAGGCGCCGGCGCCGACCAGGAGCGCGATGACGAGGCCGTTGAGGAAGCCGACGACACCCTCGCGGATGACGACGCGGCGCACCTTGCGGCGGGCGAGGTCGCGCGTCGCGATGGCGCGGACGGTCACGGTCATCGCCTGCGTGCCCGTGCTGCCGCCGAGCGTGGCGACGATCGGCATCAGCACCGCGAGCGCCACCATCTCCTCGATCGTGCCGTCGAAGAGGCCGATGACGCCCGCCGCGACGAAGCCGGTGACGGCGTTGACCGCAAGCCATGGCAGCCGCGAGCGCGAGGAGGTGAGGATGGAGTCGGAGATTTCTTCGTCGCCGACGCCGCCGAGGCGCCGCATGTCCTCGTCGGCCTCGTCCTGGAGGACGTCGACCACGTTGTCGATGGTCAGCACGCCGACGAGGCGCTCGGCGTCGTCGACCACCGGGGCGGCGACGAGATCGTAGCGCTCGAAGATGCGCGCGGCTTCCTCCAGGTCGTCGGTGGCGGCGTGCACGACATGCTCCGCCTCCTCCATGATCTCGGACATGCGCACCGGACGCTTGGAGCGCAGCAGCCGGTTGAGCTTGACGCTGCCGAGGACGCGAAAGCTCGGATCGACGACGAAGACCTCGAGGAAATCGTCCGGCAGATCCTCGGCTTCGCGCATGTAGTCGAGCGTCTGCCCCACGGTCCAGAACGGCGGCACCGCGATGACGTCGGTCTGCATCCGGCGGCCGACCGAATCCTCGGGATAGTCGAGGCCGCGGGCGATCGCGATGCGGTCGACCACCGGGATCTGCGCGAGGACTTCCTGGCGGTCCTCCTCGCCGAGATCCTCCAGGATGTAGACCGCGTCGTCGGAATCGAGCTCGGCGACGCCCTGCGCCACCTCCGCCGGCTTCAGCTCGTCGAGAAGCTGGGCGCGGATCGAATCGTCGATCTCGGTGAGCGCAGCGAAGTCGAACTGGTCGCCGAGGAGCCGGATGAAGGCGATCCGCGCCTCGGGCTCGAACGCCTCGATGAGGTCGGCAAGGTCGGCGGAATGGAGATCGCCCGCGAGCGCCTGCACCCGTTCGGCATCGCTCGCGGCAATGGCCTCGTTGAGCGCGGCGAGGAAATCCGGCGACAGCTCTCCCTCGTCGTCGCGGATTTCGGGCGCCACGGTCGGCGCCGGCGCCGGGTCGGGGGAGATCGGCTCGTCGGTCACATCACCCTCCTTGCCCGCGGTGAGCGCGAATCAGTCGCGATCGTCGCGCATCAAAAGCCGCCTGATACCGCCCGACCATGACAGTCAGGCGGAGTCCCGAATGGAACGAGGATGTTCAGCGCAAGGAGTGTGGTGCGGTCGAGAAGACTCGAACTTCCACGGGTTGCCCCACAGCGACCTCAACGCTGCGCGTCTACCAATTCCGCCACGACCGCAATTCAGATGAGCGCCGCAGACCAGCGGGGTCCGGACGGCGGGAGGGATGTAACAAATCGATTCAGGGGTTACAAGCAGCGCGCCCGGCGGTTTCGCGCGCGCTTTCGCCGCGCTCGGCGGGCCTCCATATGAGCGCCATGACGGCAGCGTTGCGCATCCCCGACCCGAGCGGCCTCGTGCGAAGGCATGGCGGCGACCCGGTCGCCTGGCGGACGTTGCCCGGCCTCGCGGACTACGTCGAAACCGGCGCCGCCATGGAAGCGCGGGTCGAGTGGATCATCGCCGGGACGGCGCCGGAAGCGGTGTGGCTGCTGGAGCATCCCCCGCTCTACACCGCCGGCACCAGCGCCCGGCCGTCCGATCTCCTCGAGCCCGGCCGGCTGCCGGTCTTCGCCACCGGCCGCGGCGGGCAATACACCTATCACGGCCCCGGCCAGCGCATCGCCTATGTGATGCTGAACCTCGCCGAGCGGACGCCCGACCTTCGCCGCTATGTCGCGACGCTGGAGGACTGGGTGATCGCGACCCTCCGCCGCTTCGGCGTCGCCGGCGAGCGCCGCGAGGACCGCGTCGGCGTGTGGGTGCGCCGGCCGGGGAAGGCGGAAGCCAAGATCGCCGCGATCGGCATCCGCGTCCGCCGCTGGGTGACCTTCCACGGCATTGCCCTCAACGTCGATCCGGCGCTGTCCGATTTCGACGGCATCGTGCCGTGCGGCGTCACCGGCCTCGGCGTGACGAGCTTCGCCGACCTCGGCATCGGCGTGACGATGGCGGAGGTCGACGCCGTGCTTCGCGCGGAGTTCGTCCGCCGCTTCGGACCGGTCGAAGGCTAGGTCCGGCTTCGCCCAGCGGCCTCCGTCACCTCTCCCTTTTCGTCATTCCGGCGAAGGCCGGAATCCAGGAGCCGAGAGCACCGAGCGTGCCGCTTCTGGACCCCGGCCTTCGCCGGGGTGACGAGGGAAGGAGGACCGTCTCGACCGCCTCAGGCGCTTGGCAGGATTGCGAACCCGGCGGCAGGCTCCTCGGCCACGATCGTCACGGCAACGTCAGCCACGACAGCGCCCGGCGGTCCCTGCCAGCATGCCGCGATCACCATGTCGATCGCACCGTCATCGCCGGCGACCACCGCCTCGACCGACCCGTCGCGCCGGTTGCGCACCCAGCCCGACGCGCCCGCAGCCTCGGCGACGTCGCACATCCAGTAGCGGTAGCCGACACCCTGGACGCGTCCGGTGATGATAAGGCGGCGCGTGGTCAAGGCAGGCGGCGGTAGATGCCCGCGCCGATCGCCTCCAGCGGCCCATGCGCGGTCATGTCGATCATGTCCTCCAGCACGAGGCCGCCCGGCGCCACGGCGGCAGCGAGGTTGCCCGCTGCGGCAGCCTGCCGGTGCGGCGGGATGCGGCCGAGCGTGGAGAGCGCGATGGCGACGTCGAAAGGAGCCGCGAGGCCGGGCGTCTCCAGGAAGGCGGCGGAGGCGAGATCGGCGCGAATGCCGGTCACGCCCCGCGAGGCGAAACGCCGGCCGAGAATGCCGACCGTGCGGGGGTTGATGTCGACCACGGTCACCGCCGTCCGCGGGCCGAACGCCGCGATGATCTCCACGGTCTCGTAGTTCTCCAGCCATGCATCCGGCAGCGGCAGCCGGCGGACGACCGTCTCGATGCCCTTGGCGACCGGACGGACCGGCGACCCGACCCGCGCCATCCGGCCGAGATATTTCACCGCAAGGCCTGGCCCGGCTTCCATGATGCAGAGCCCGCGCCCGTCGGGGCGCGTGACGAGCGCCGCCGCCCGTTCGAGAAGCGCCACATGGCGGCCTTTGTAGGTCGTCGTCTGGAGCTCCATGAACCGTCCCGGCGCTGCTAGAGCCTGATCCGACCAGGTCGGATCACGCTCCAGCGCCATCTCCTTGTTGGAGCATGATCTTCTCGAAAAACCGGCATCCACTTTTTCGGATCATGCTCTAGGTTTCGGCCAGTATGTGCGCGGCCGCCTCGAAATCGCGGCGCCGATGCCGGGCGCGCTTCAGGGCTTCGGCGTCGGCGCCCCAGCGCTCGCTCTGCCAGGATTCGTCGAGCTCCGCCGCCTCCCATGCCGTATCGGCGGTGAGGAAGCCTTCGGCCAGCGCAAGCGCGAGCACCGCGGAGCCGCTCAGCGTCGTGGCGACATGGAGCGCGGCGAGCCGCAGCGGCACATAGCCGGCGATGGCGGCCAGCATCCGCTCCAGCGACTCGGCGGGCTGCGCGACCGGCGTGACGCCCTCGGCAAGGATGAGGCGGATGCCGTGCGTGCCCGCCGCCCAGGCCAGCACCGGCGACCACAGCGCCTCCTGCCGCGCGACGAGGCTCGCCGGCCCTTCGGCCCGGTAGCACAGGAGGTCGGAGCCGGAGTAGCGCACGATGTCGTCGCGGACCGCCGCCAGCTCCTTCGCGACGCCGTCGATCGCGGCGTTGACGATGCGCGTCAGCGGCATCGTCACGGGGTCGATCGTCTCGCCCTGAGCGGCCCATTCGGCCGCGACGGCCTCGGCGAGCGTGCGGGACGCAACGCCCACCGGGTTGCGGCCCGGCGTGATGATCGGCCTGCCGTCGAGCACGATGGCGAAGCCGGCGCCATCCTGGGGCCGCGTGCCGGCTTCCTTGTAGAAGCGCTTCGGCAGCACCGGCCGCGCCAACCGCTGCGCCGCCTGCATCGGACCTTCGGCTTCGGGCGTCATGCCACGTCCTCCACCGTGTCGAGCGCGGGGTCGCCGAGCTGGGCGCTGAAGCCGAGGAGGTTCCAGCTCTGCACCATGTGCGGCGGCAGCGGCGCGGTGACGTCGAGCGTGCCGCCATCGGGATGCGGCAGGACGAGGCGCCGCGCGTGGAGGTGGAGGCGGTTCTGGATGCCGCCGGGCAGATCCCAGTCGCGCTTCTCGAAATAGAGCGGATCGCCGACGATCGGGTGACCGATATGGGCGGCATGGGCGCGCAGCTGATGCGTCCGCCCGGTGACCGGCCGCATCGTCAGCCAGGCGAGCTTCGATCCGACCTGATCGACCACCGAATAGAGGCTGACCGCGTGCGAGGCGTCCTCCTCGCCATGCTCCGCCACCCGCATCCGCTCCTCGGATTCCGACCGCGCAAGCCAGGTAGAGACGCGCCCCTGCCGCGGCTTCGGCACGCCGGCGACGAGCGCCCAATAGACCTTCCGCGCCGAGCGGCTGCGAAACGCCGCGGCAAGCTTCGACGCGGCGAGCCGCGTCCGCGCCACGACGAGCACGCCCGAGGTCTCGCGGTCGAGCCGGTGCACCAGCCGCGGCTTCTGCCCCCTGGCGTCGCGCCAATGCTCGAGGAGACCGTCGACATGCTTCGTAAGTCCCGAACCGCCCTGCACGGCAAGCCCCGCCGGCTTGTTGAAGACGAACACGGCATCGTCTTCGTGGATCAGCGCATCGCGCAGCTCGTCCTTCGCCGCTCCGCGCCGGGCGGGAGCCGCCACACCGCGCGTCGCGCCATTGCCCGGGGCATGGTCGCGGACAGCCGCCCCCTCCCCCGACGGCACCGCGCCTGTCCGCGCGCCCATCGGCGGAATCCGCACCGCCTGACCGGGATCGAGGCGCGTGCTCGGCTTCACCCGCCCGCCATCGACCCGGACCTGTCCGGAGCGCAGCAGCTTCTGCAGATGGCCGAAGGCAAGGTCGGGGAAATGGTTGCGGAACCAGCGATCGACCCGCATGCCGGCCTCGTCGGCCTCGACGGTCCTGGTCTCGACCTGCTGGTTCATCGCATCCCGTGTGGTGGGGCCGCGGCGGCCGCCGCGCCTGGCGAACAGGTGGCATGCGGGATGGCCTGCCGCAACCTTGCCCCGCCGGCGGCGACAACCCTGCCGGAACCCCAGCGAACACGACGGGTTGAAGGACTTGCGAAGGCCCGGAACTAGTCTGGCTTGCCGCCCGGCTGCATAGTAGGAACGGGCAACGGCAAGGCCAGCCGCGTCGGCCGACCTTGGCGTCAATGAAAGACGTTGGAGGATACTGGTGAACAATCGAGAACTGAGTGAAGGCCCGGCCGGAAAGCGCCGCGGCCTGCTGTTCGGCTTGTCCGCAGCGGCGGCCCTCGCCGCGGCGGCGCTCCTGACGGCAACGCATTCCCAGGCGATCCAGTTCGCCCAGGCCGACGAGGAGCCCGCGGAGGAGGAAGAGCTTGCTCCCGCAGAGGAGACCGCCCCGCCCCGCGACGCCGAATCGATCGCGCGCGGCCTGACGCTCTACCGCGATTCACTGCGATGTGTGATGTGCCATGCGTGGGACGGCCATGTCGCGCGCGTCGAGGGCGAGCCCCTCGCCGCCGACCTGACCCGCACCCAGCTCACCTACGACCAGCTGATCGAGGTCGTGGCCTGCGGCCGTCCGGCGACGGGCATGCCGAACCACCTTCGCGGCTCCTACACCGACGCCCATCCCTGCTACGGGCTGGTCTTCGCCGACATGACGAACGACATGTACCCCCGCCGCGCGTTGGGCCAGACCAACGAGCAGGGCATCACCGACGTCGTCAACTACATCGTGGACGTCTATGTCGGGAAGGAAATGACCTTCGACAATTGCGTGCTCTACTACCAGCGCGAAGCCCCGCAATGCGAGCGCTTCCGCCCGCAATAGCCGCAGCTGTCCGAACCGGTGCAAGGGCCCGCCCACCGGCGGGCCCTTTTCTTTGGCCTGCGCCCTAGTTCGTCATTCGGGCGAAGGCCGGAATCCAGAGGCCTAACGCTCGTCCCGTCGTGCTGCGCTGGACCCCGGCCTTCGCCGGGGTGACGACGGGGGATGAGACCGGGAGCCTACAGGGCAAACGGAAGCGCCAAAGCAAAGGGGCCGGCATGAGCCGGCCCCTTGCAGGATTGGGCTTCGCGCCGGTTAGAGCGTGAAGACGTAGAGCATCGCCTGCGGGGCGAAGCCCGCATATTCGGGGCCGCCTGGGATGGACGAACCGACGAGGATGGCGATGTACTGCTTGCCGTCGATCTCGTAGCTCATCGGCGGCGCCTTGATCGAGGTGCCGACATTGAACCGCCACAGCGTGTTCTCCAGGTCGTGCGCGTCGACCGCGTAGACCCAGCCGTCCGGCTCGCCGAAGAACAGAAGGTCGCCCGAGGTGACCATCACGCCCGAGCGCTGCGGCGCGGAGAGATAGATCTTCTGGACGAGCTCGCCCGTTGCGACGTCGAACGCCGCGAGCGAGCCGTACTCCTCGACCACCCAGTCCGGGTTCGCCGGCTCGACGGCCTCGGCACCGAAGAAGGCGAAGTCCGCGCCGATGAAGAAGCCGCGCGGATCCGGCGGCCCGAGGGTGATCTCGGTCTTCATCTGGTTGCAGCCTTCGCCGCCCGGGATGTAGAGGAGCCCGGTTTCGGGGCTGTAGGCCGACGGTTCCCAGTTCTTGCCGCCCGTGATCAGCGGGCACTGGGTGCCGATGGTGCCGTCGCGGCGGGCAGCCGCACCGGCGACGTAGTCGACGATGCCGTCATCCGCGCCGCTCTCCCATTCGACCGGCATGCCGGTCTTCGGGTCGATGCCGGCCGTCCACGACACGGTGTCGACGTACTGCGTGGCGTAGAGGAACTCACCGGTCGCCCGGTCGAAGGTGTAGACGTGACCGTTGCGGGCGGCGTGGGTCGCGACCGACCGCATCTCGCCGTTGATCTCGACGTCGATGAGCACATGCTCGCCGATCTCGTCATAGTCGAACGGATCGTTCGGCGTGTACTGATGGTACCACACGATCTCGCCATTGCCGGGCGTGATGGCAAGGACGCTGTCCGTGTAGAGGTTGTCGCCCGGACGATATTCGGCGTCCCAGTCCGGACCCGGATTGCCCGTGCCCCAGTAAGCGAGGTCGAGCGCCGGGTCGTAGGTGCCGGTGACCCAGATCGAGCCGCCGCCATTCTGGTAGGTGCCGTCCGCCATCCAGGTCTCGCCGCCCGGCTCGTCCGGCCCGGCGACCGTGAAGGTGCGCCACGCCTCGGTGCCGTCGTCGAGATTGACGCCGACGATGAAGCCGCGAATGCCGTACTCGGCGCCGGCGGAGCCGACGATGCCGATATTGTCGACGACCTGCGGGCCCACCGTGATGGTCTCGCCGAAGCCGGGATCGGCCACGGTGATCTCCCAGGTGACTTCGCCGGTTGCCTTGTTGGTCGCGATGACGCGGCCGTCGAGGGCGCTGGAGATGATCTGATCCCGGTAGAGCGCGACGCCGCGGTTCTCGACGCCGCAGCACGCCACGTCGCCGGCCCACGCCTCGTCGATGTCCGGATCCATGCGCCACAGGACGTTGGCGTGATCGCCGGCGGTCACGTCGACCGCGTAGATCTCGCCCCAGCCGCTGGGGAAGTACATGATGCCGCCTTCGACCAGCGGCGTGCCTTCGAGCTGCGTGTTGGCATAGCGCGAAGCGCCGCCATGGACGCCTGCAATGCCCAGCGTGAAGGCCACGCGAAGATCGCCGACCGTGTCGCGGTTGATCTCGTCCTGCTCCGCGAAACGGTGCCCGTTATACGTATGATGGATGTGGAGCCAGTCGCCGTCGGCGGGATTCTCCAGCTCCTCCTGGGTGGTGACGTGCGCCGTCATGGGCCCGTCCTGTGCCAGAGCCGGAGCGAACGCCGCCGTGCTCAGCAAGCCGCCCACCAGGACGGGCAGGACGAGAGCCTTACCTTTTCCCATCGCATTTCCTCCAATGCTGGTTTCTTGTCTGACGGCGCAGCCGACATATTGCGTCGGTCTGGAGCCGTAAGCGGGCGCCGGTCAGACACGGATTCGCGCTGATCTACCCTAATATTAGGGTACCGGATGGGAATCCCTGCCGTCAATGAGTTGACAGCTCCAATTTTCTTCTTTGGTGCAAATACTTGGATTGTTACAGACGGCCGGCGGTGCCGCGTCCGTGCTTTGACGTCCGGCCGTCGCCTCGCCTAGACTCCACGCGTTCCGGTCATGCCGCGCGGCTTCGACTGGCGTCAGGGTTGTGGAGACGAATCGCGTGATCAAAGCTTCGCCGCGCACCAGAATCGCCCTTGCCGCGGGCGCGGCGCTTGCTGCGCTGGTGGCGTCGTCCGCGGCGTGGCCGCAGGCTGCGCTGCCGCCCGGCGTGCAGGATCTCGGCCGCCTCGAGAATCTCGCCGAGCGCTCGCCTGAAGCCGCCGCCTTCATCACCGGCGAGACCAGCGACTGTCCGGGCTGCGACCTCCAGCGCGCCAATCTCGCGCGCCGCGACCTGACCGGCGCCAACCTCGCCGGCGCCGACCTGACGGGCTCCAGCTTCTTCCGCACGATCCTCGTGGGCGCCGATCTGTCGGGCGCGATCCTCACCGGCGTCACCTTCAGCCGCGCCGAGATGCGCGGCGCCAACTTCTCCGGCGCGAAGATCGACGGCGCCAATCTCTTCGACGCGCGGGCGGCGCAGGCGAATTTCACCGACGCCGACCTCTTCGGCAGCAATCTGCGCGGCGGCAATTTCATGGCCGCGATCTTCGACGGCGCGGCGCTGACGCTTGCCGACATCCGCGACGCCAATCTCGCCGGCGCGTCCTTCGTCGGCGCCGACCTTCGCGGCGTCAACGGCCAGCTCAGCACCTACACCCGGATCAACCTCGAAGGCGTGAACCTCACCCGCGCCGACTTTTCCCTGGGCGCGCTCCGCGGCGCCAATTTCCGCAACGCGATCCTCACCGGCGCGATCATGGTCGGCACCGATCTTTCCGGCGCCGACTTCACCGACGCGGTGATGATCAGCGTCAACCTGCGCACCGCGATCACCACCAACGCCATCTTCACCGGCGCGGATCTCTCCGGCGCCATCATGCCCGGCGGCCAGCGCAACCCCATCGCCGAGGAAGAGCCGACGCTCGAGGGCGAAGAAGCCGAACCCTCACCCTAGCCCGCAGCACCGCTTTCAACCCTCCCCTTGCGGGAGGGTCGAAACCGCGAAGCGGTTTCGGGGAGGGGTGCTGAGTCCGAGGCTGAACGCGGGCTCAGCACCCCCTCCCGAACCGGCTGCACCGG
>JAHCJZ010000006.1 GCA_026126025.1 Bauldia sp.
CGGCGGCGAAGATCTGCGCGAGCCGCTCGGCGAGCGCGGCGCGGTAGTGCTTGCGCACCCCCGGGTCGCCCACCGCGTTCGCCGCAGCCTCCAGCTTCTGCTCCAGCGCGGCGCGGCGCTCGGGCGTGTCGAGCGGGGCGTCCTCGGTCTCGCGCATCCACAGCATGTCGATCAGCGGCAGCGCAGCGGCGAGCACCGCCGCCATCGCGTCGGGGCCGGCCTTGCCGATGAGGTCGTCGGGGTCGTTGCCGTCGGGGAGGAGGGCGAAGCGGAGCGAGGCGCCGGGCTTCAGATGCGGCAGTGCGAGGTCGACGGCGCGGTGCGCGGCGCGAAGGCCCGCGCCGTCGCCGTCGAAGCAGAGGATCGGCTCCGGCGCCATCCGCCACAGGAGCTGCAATTGCTGCTCCGTCAGCGCCGTGCCGAGAGGCGCCACGGTATGGACGAAGCCGGCGCGGACCATGGCGATGACGTCGACATAGCCCTCGACCGCGATCACGGTTCCGGCCTTCCGCGCCGCCTCGCGCGCCGGGCCGCCATGGTAAAGGAGGCTCCCCTTCTGGAAGAGCGGCGTCTCGGGCGAGTTGAGGTATTTCGCCTGCGCGTCCGCCGACAGCGCGCGGCCGCCGAAGCCGACGACGCGGCCGCGCATGTCCTCGATCGGGAACATCACGCGGTCGCGGAAGCGGTCGAACGAGACCGGGACGTCGGGGCCGGTGATGATCAATCCAGCTTCCGCCATCAGCTCCTGCGTGAAGCCGTTCCCGGCGAGGTGCTCCTTCAGCGCGCTGCGGCTCGGGCCGGCATAGCCGAGGCGGAAGGCGGCCTGCGTCTCCTGGTTCATGCCGCGGCGGTCGAGATAGGCGCGGGTGGCGGAGCCGGCCGGCGAGCGGAGCGCCTGCTGGTAGAAGCGCGCCGCAGCCTCCAGCACGTCGCGGAGGGTGGAGCGGCGCTCCTCGCGCTCGGCGCTGGCGCGGTCGGGCGCGGGGAGGGACACGCCGGCCTCGGACGCCAGCTTCTCCACCGCCTCGGGGAAGGAAAGGCCCTCGGTCTCCTGCACGAAGCGGAAGGCGTCGCCCTCGGCGCCGCAGCCGAAGCAATGGTAGCGCCCGCGCCGGTCGTCGGCGTGGAAGGAGGGCGACTTCTCCTGATGGAACGGGCAGCACGCCCAGTAGTCGCCCTTGGCGGGCTGGGTCTTGCGGCGGTCCCAGGTGACGCGCCGGCCCACGACCTGGGACAGGGGGAGCCTGTCCCGGATCTCGTCGAGGAGGCCGTCGGGAAATCGCATCGGACCGATTCGATTCGTGTTGATCGACAAAGACCAATAGCGTGGCACGCCGGCCGCCGCTGCCGCGTCAGGACTTATCCGACCCTTCCACAGGGGGAAGCATACCGTCCTTCTGCCGGCGGCGGAGGCGGGCGGTGTCGGCGAGGGCGATGAGGACGCCGAGCCCGGCAAGCACATAGCCCGCCCAGTTGCGACCGACGGCGACCGCCGCGACGACGAGCGCCGCCGCCGCGATCTTCCACACCGAGAGCCGCACCGCGACCCCGCCGGCGCGCGCATAAAGCGCCGCGCCCGCGATGACCACGATCGCGAACACGGCGACGATGACGAAGGCCCGGGTCTCGTCCATGGGCTGCACTTATCGCGCGGTGGTGCGGTTGTCGCGTCCGCATCGGCGGCAACCCGCATCCCCCCAACTTGCGATGCGCATTCGTATATACTAGTTGTACATACCGAAGCTGCCGTACTCACCATGCTTGATGAACCCTCAGAAGTCAGGCGATGAGATCGACCTTCGACTGCTCGTGCGATCGCCCGGGCCGCATCGGGGGTAGAGGATGGAAGAGGGCGGCTGGCGTCCGATCGAGACCATCGAGCTTGCGGCGTTCGAGTGGGACGAGAGGAAGCGAGAGGCCAATCTTTCAAAGCACGGGATCGACTTTGCCGATGCTGCCTTGGCCCTGTCGCAGCCCTACCTCGCGATCCGATCGGATCGCAGCGGCGAGGCCCGCTGGCTGGCGTTGGCGGCCGTCAACGGTCGTGTGATCGCGGTCGTGTACGTCCTGCGGGCAGAGACGTGCAGGATAATTTCTGCCCGCGCGGCGAGGTCCAATGAGCGAGAAGCGTATAAAGAGCAGTTCGGCGAAGGGGATGCGGGAGTCGGATAGTCGGACCGACTGGTCGCGCGTCGATGCGCAGACGGACCGCGCGATCGATGAAAGGATCGAGTCTGACGAAGACTGGGCGGAGTTCGGAAACGTCGACTGGAGCCAGGCCGTCATCGTCGTGCCCAACCGGAAGCAGGCCATCTCGATCCGGCTCGACCCGGACGTCCTCGAATACTTTCGGGCGCAGGGCCCCGGCTATCAGAGCCGGATCAATGCGGTCTTGCGGGCCTTCGTTCGCGACCGGCTGAGGAAGGCTGGATAGGTTCCGGCCTTCGATCATTCGCTGCCCGGCTTCGCAGGTCACCGCAGATGGGGTCGGGGTGGGCCGGGGCGGAAGGCAGAAGTCGAGTCGCTCCAGCCTATTGGAGGCGTTGCTTCACGATCTGAATCGCCTTGGCGAAGTCGACCTGGTGGGGGTAGCGGGCCTTGAGTTCCGCCATGCACTTGCCGAGATCGCGCAGCGAATGGGAATCGGTGTCCTCGATGGCTTTTGCGCAGACGCTCTGGATTTCGCCGTCGGATAGTTGCGCGGGGAGGAAGGAGCGGATGATCGCGATTTCCTCGAGCTCCTCGTCGGCGAGGGCGATCCGGCCTTCTTCCTCGTAGCCCTTGGCGGATTCCTTCCGCTGCTTGATCATCTTCATCAGGATCGCCGTGACGTCGTCGTCGGTCAGGCGTTCCTTGCCGGCGGCGCGGGCCGCCATGTCGCGGTCCTTGATCGTCGCGCCGATGAGGCGAAGGGTGTTCACGCGCCGTTTGTCGTGGGCCTCGGTGGCTTCCTTCAACGCGGCAGTCAGACGTTCACGCATTCCCGGCTCCTGCGCGACCGGCCGCCCGAATCCGGGCGTGGCGCGCGTATTGTCACTGTCGTTTAAGACACTGATCTTTCAGGGGGTTGCCTAGCGGCCTGCGGTTGACGTTGCGCGGTGCGCAACCTACCTTCGCCAACGTCAATTTCCCACTCACCGGAAACCCGTGACGGCGGGGCTCTGTGGAAGGGCCCGCGGGGGCCCGCCTCTGATCAGGCGCATGCATATGATACAGGACGCGGCAGGAATCAAGATCGAGGCCGAAGGATGGCACCAAAGCCGTCCGACCGCCATCCTGGTCCTCGCGGACGGCACGGTGATCGAGGGCACGGGGATCGGCGCGGTCGGCAGCGCGCCCGGCGAGGTCTGCTTCAACACCGCGATGACGGGCTATGAGGAGATCCTCACCGACCCGTCCTATGCCGGGCAGATCATCACCTTCACCTTCCCGCATATCGGCAATGTCGGCACCAATGACGAGGACATCGAGACGGTCAACATGGCCGGCTCGTCGGGCGTGCGCGGCTGCGTCCTCAAGGCCGACATCACCGCCCCGTCGAACTATCGCGCCTCGCGGCACCTCGACGCCTGGCTGAAGGCGCGTGGCATCGTCGGCATTGCCGGCGTCGACACCCGGGCGCTCACCGCGCTGATCCGCACCAAAGGCATGCCCAACGCCGTCATCGCGCACGATCCCGACGGCCGGTTCGACCTCGCGGCGCTGAAGGCCGAGGCGGCGGCATGGCCGGGGCTCGAAGGCATGGACCTCGCGCGCGAGGTGACGACGGCGCAGACCTATGGCTGGAACGAGACGCCTTGGGTGTGGGGCGAGGGCTATGGCGAGCAGGTCGCGCCCGACTACCATGTCGTGGCGGTCGATTTCGGCACCAAGCGCAACATCCTCCGCCTCCTCGCCGAGGCGGGCTGCCGCGTCACGGTGCTGCCGGCGACTGCGACCGCCGAGGACATCCTTGAGCGCAAGCCCGACGGCGTCTTCCTCAGCAACGGCCCGGGCGATCCGGCGGCGACGGCCGACTATGCCGCGCCGATGATCCGCGGCGTCCTCGACGCCAGGGTGCCGCTCTTCGGCATCTGCCTCGGCCACCAGCTCCTCGGCCTCGCCATCGGCGGCCGGACGATGAAGATGAAGCAGGGGCATCACGGCGCGAACCACCCGGTGAAGGACCTCACCACTGGGAAGGTCGAGATCACGGCGATGAACCATGGCTTCGCGGTCGACCAGGAGAGCCTGCCGGCGCGGGCCGAGACGACGCATGTGTCGCTCTTCGACGGCTCCAATGCCGGCCTTCGCCTCAAGGACGCGCCGGCCTTCTCGGTGCAGTACCACCCGGAGGCGTCGCCGGGCCCGCGCGACAGCCACTACCTCTTCGGCCGCTTCGTCGAGATGATGAAGGCGAAGCGCACCGAGGCGGCGTAGGTCAGGCCCGCGCGAACCAGGACGCGACGCGGCGTCGGAAACGGCCGATCGCGCAGGAGAAGCGTGCGTGGCGATCAAGGTCGATCGCATGGCCGCTCCAGGTGCGGCTCACCCAGATGTCCGACAGCATGTCCGGTCTCCCGACATGGCAGGGCCCGCCTGCCTCCATAAGAGACTGATTCGGCGCCGGCTGGGTTAATGAACGGTGTACGGCCACGGCTGGACTTGGCTGGCGGCCGTTGGTTGACTTGCGTCAAGGAGGCCGGCGGGCGCGCGGCCTACCTCGCGCCCAACGCAGTTCGTCAACGCCAGGGAAGGCCAGAGCATGATCCCGAACAGCTTCCGCAAGATCCGCCTCGAGCTCGCGCGCGAGCCGGGCCATCCCGAAGGCGAGGCCGGCCACGGCTACGATTTGCTGGCGCCGCTCGACGCGGAGGGACGCCTCGACCCGGCAGAGTGGCGGGCGCATCGCGGCGAATGCCGGGTGCGGCGGTTCAGGACCGGCGAGGCCGACCAGATCGGCACGCTGTCGCGGCGGCCGGGCGGGTCGTGGTTCTTCGACTATGAGGAGGGCGACGAGGACGACGAATCCGGGTTCCGCCTCGGCGACGAACGCTTCGTGCCGGGCGAATATGTCTCGCTGCGCGAGCGCGACGGCAAGATGCACACCTTCCGCGTGATCCTGGTCGAGGCGCCCTGACGCTGACCCCGACCCTGAGCCGCTTGCGTCAGATCAAGGCCGCGGGCATGCGGGGACGGGACAGTCGCGGTTCGTCGATTCGAAAGGACGCAGCGTGAAGGGATTCGGCCTCATCCTCGCCGGCGCGGCCATCGCCACTCTCGTCGGCGGCGCGGTCGCCGACCCCGATCCAGTGGAAGCGGGGAGGGCGTTCCTCGCCGAGAACTGCGCCGGCTGCCACGCGATCGACGCGGAGGGCGCGAGCCCGCTCGAAGCGGCGCCGCCCTTCCGCGACCTCCACCGGCTCTATCCGGTCGAGTATCTGGAGGAAGCGCTGGCCGAGGGCATCGTCACCGGCCATCCCGACATGCCGCAGGCCGTCCTCGAACCCGAGATGATCGCGGCGGTCATCGCCTATCTCCACACCCTCGAATAGCTCCCTTCGCTACGTCGTCGCCGTCTGGCCGGGCGCGGCCTCGGGGGCCGCGGCCGGCTCGCTGCCGCCCATGTCGAGGCGGAAGGGCGGGTACTCGTCGCGCATCAGCGCCGCGTACGGAATCACCCGGTAGACCCAGCGGTTGAGTCCGATGAGGAGGTCGAAGAGCGACGCCGGGTAGCGCCCGGTGAAGAGGAGGACGATGCCGGCGACGAAGGCGAGGATCCCGATCAGGCCGCCGCCGATCTCCAGGACCCGGTCGCCGACGAAATCGCTCTGCGACCACACGATGCCGTTCACCAGCACGCCGACGATGATGTAGTGCGGGATCGCCAGCAGCCACCATTTCACCAGCACCAGCCCCTGCGACAGCCGCTCCGGATAGGCGACGTCGTAGCGCGCCGGGTAGGTCGGATCGTCGGCCAGAGAGAAGGGCGGGTAGCGGTCGGTGCCGAGCGTGGAGAAGGCATAGAAGCCGACCCGCCACGTCCAGCGCACGATGCCGACATTGATGTCGAAGAGGCCGCGCGGATAGCGCCCGGTGAAGAGGATCGAGAAGAAGGCGACGATCGTCAGCAGCACGAAGCCCGCCCAGAGGAAAGCGAGGATGACGATGTGGGGGATGGCGAGGAACCATTTCACCAGCCACATCCAGCGGCTGACATCCGGATCGAGGTGGCCTTCGAGCACGACGGGGCGCGCCTGGTCTGCCGATGAGCGGGCGGTGCCGACGGCCGGGGCGGGCGGCGAAACGCCGGCCCGGTTGCCGAAGCCGGCGACGATGAGGCCGACGGCGAGCGCGCCGAGGATCACGCCGCCGATGATCAGCCCCGCCGCGATGGCGAAGAGGAACGGGATGTTGGCGCCCACCGACGCGGTCGCCGCGATCCCCGCCGAGGCGTCGGCGTTCATGATGACGAGGCTCCACTCGCCCGCCTCCACCTCCCAGGTCATCGACTGGAAGTCGGAGGTCGAGCCCGAGACCGCCCAGAAGCCGGCCTCGGCCGGCGGCATGGCGGGCGCGTTCCCGTCGATGCGCCGGTAGGTGACCTCGACGCGCCGGTCGCCGAGCCGGCGCACCTCGTCGCGGCCGACGCCGGAGAGATAGTCGTCCACCGCGTCGGACGGGCCGATGCCGAAAAACACCGGCTTGCCGCCCTCGGCGGTGACGGTGGCGCGGATGTCGACCAGCCCCGCCGGCAGCCAGTCGCCCGGGCGCGAGGCGATGTCGACGCCCTCCATGGTGATGGCGTAGCTGTCGCTGGCGAGCGCGTAGGCCGGGCTCGTCACATAGCCGGCGTCGTCGCGGAAGATCGCGTGGGCGACGATCAGCGAGATGCCGCCGACGAAGGCGGCGACGGCCGCGATGGCAAGGATGATGCCGAGGATTGCCGAGAGCAGGCGGAACGGGTTCATGGGCGGTCACCAGGGTTCGCGGTTGCGCCAGCCCGGCGCAGGTCGGTCCTCACCCCTATGCGCTGCCCGCCCGCCGGCCTTGACGCAGCGCAAGTCGCCGGCTGCGGGCCGGCTTGATGCGCGTCAAGGATGGCGCGCATCGATCGGGCCATCCTGCCGCTTTCCTTCGGAGGCATCCCGATGAACGCGTTCGAATATACACTCCTCGGCGCTGGCGTGCTGGCTCCGCTCCTCTTTGCCGGCACGGTCCTGACCGGCGCCGGCATCCGGCCGGGCTATACCCACCGCGCCAATGCGGTGAGCGAGCTGATCGAAAGCGGCGCGCCGCACAAGGCCGGGCTCGACATCGCCTTCCTCGCCTACAACACGGTCCTCATCGCGTTCTGCGTCGGGCTGGTGCTTTACTTCGACGACGCGCCCGCCGGCATCCGCCTCGGCACCTGGTTCCTGTTCGGAACGGGCGTCCTCGGGCTCGTCACGTGGCAGTTCCCGATGGATCCGATCGGCCGCCGTGCGACGTTCCGCGGCATCGGCCACCTCGTCCTCGCCGGGCTGATGTCGCTCGGCACGATGGCGGCGATCGCGAGCTTCGCGGTCGGCGCCGGGAGCCTCGACGGCTGGACGTGGTTCGCCGTCTATTCCTGGATCACCTTCGCCTTCGTCCTGACGACCGGTGGTTTCGCCGCGGTCTCCGCCATCGGCCGCTGGCCGACGATGGGTCTTCTCGAGCGCCTGACGATCGGTGGCGGCCTGCAATGGGTGCTGGTGCTCGCCGTCGCCGTGCTGGTCGCGGCGTGAAGGCGAATGGCGGGGACGATTGTCCCCGCCCTTGCGGAAGGCCCGCCTACGCCGCCAGCGGTCCGGGATCGTCGCCGTCCGGACCGTCGTCGACCGCAAGGACTGTCAGCGCGTGGCGCCGGCCGTCGCGGGCGAGATAGGTGATCGACTGCCCCTCGCGCAGCCCGATCAGCGCCGCCCCGACCGGCGTCAGCACCGAGATGCGGCCGGCCGCAATGTCCGCCTCGCCGGGATAGACGAGCCGCACGATACGCTCGCCGCCGCCCTGCGCGCGGAAGCGCACGGTCGAGCCCATGCGCACCACATTCGCCGGCAGCGCTCCGTCCGGCACGAGCCGCGCGCGGTCGAGCTCGAACAGGAGCCAGTCGGCCTCGTCGGCCGAATGCGACGTGCCGGTGAGGGCGAGGGTCACCAACTGGCGGTGCTCGGCCTGGCCGATGACGATCTCGGGCGACAGGTTGAAATCGGAAATGGGGGTCATGACGCGATGCTCCGGCCCGGCGCGGACGCGCGCGGGCTCGCTCAGGGTCTGGAAGAGGCGCTTTAGGTGGCCAGCCGGCCGCGTTTGCCCCGAGTGCGAGGCGCGCCGGCGCTCGGACTCAGGGCTACGATTTCGAGGCGGTTCGGGTCCGCAGGACGTCGAAAGCGTGCGCGTTGCTCATGGAGCGAAGGTAGGTGTTGCGGGGGTTAAGTCAATCGGGCGGCGCCGACGGTCAGGGGCGCTACAAATCCGCGAACGTGTCGCAGGCGGCGACGTTGCCGTTGCTTTCGTAGCCGCGGCGGAACCATTCGGCGCGCTGGGCCGAGGTGCCGTGGTTGAAGCTTTCGGGCACGACATAGCCCTGGGTGCGCATCTGGATGGCGTCGTCGCCGATCTGCCGCGCGGCGTTGAGGGCCTCGTTGAGGTCGCCGACGTCGAGATAGCCCTGCGCTTCCATGTAGGAGCCCACGATGCCGGCATAGCAGTCGGCCTGGAGCTCGGTGCGGACGGAGAGGGCATTCCGCTCCGCCTCGCTGCGGCCTTGGGCGAGCTGCTGCTCGCGCTGCAGCGCGCCGGTGATGTTCTGGATGTGGTGCCCGACCTCGTGGGCGACGATGTAGGCCTGCGCGAAATCGCCCGCCGCGTCGAAGTCGCGCTCCAGCTCGCCGAGGAAGGAGAGGTCGAGATAGATGTTGCGGTCCCCGGGGCAGTAGAACGGCCCGATCGCCGCGTCGCCGAAGCCGCAGGCGGTCTGCGTCCCACCCTCGTAGAAGACCAGCGTCGGCTCGGGATAGTCCTGCCCGCCCTGGGCGAAGATCTCGGTCCAGGCGTCCTCGGTGTCGGCGAGGATGGTGGCGAGGAACTGCTGGCTCTCCTGCGTCAGCTCGGTGGTGGTGGTCTGCGGGCCGGCGGTCTCCTCGCCGAAGCCGCCGCTGAAGAGGTAGAACGCGCCGACCACGAGCACGACGAGGATCAGCCCGCCGAGGCCGCCGGTGCCGATCCCGCCGCCGAAATTGGGAAAGCCGCGCCCGCCGCCGCCGGTGCCGCTGCCGAGCGGGAAGCCGCCCATGCGGGGGCCGCCGCCTCCGCCGCTGCGGACCTCGACATTGGAGCTCTGCCGCCGGCCCCGCCACTTCACCATCGCGCTCGTTCCCCTGTTGGTGCCTCACGCTAACACGTATCGGCGCCGCCTGTTCCGCATCCTAACCTTTCGTTGCGGGCGACGGGCCGGCGGTCTAGAAGGGCCGCCACGTTTTTCCCACCTATCGGCGACGGAAACGCGGGACCCGGTTCGGGCCCGATCGCGGAGCAACCATGGCGCGGCAGTTCATCTACTACATGCACGGGCTCACCAAGGCCTATTCCGGCGGCAAGAAGGTGCTGGAGAACATCAACCTCTCCTTCTACCCCGACGCCAAGATCGGCGTGCTCGGCCCCAACGGCTCGGGCAAGTCGACGCTGCTGCGCATCATGGCCGGCACGGACAAGGAGTTCAGCGGTGAGGCGTGGCTCGCCGAGGGCGCGACCGTCGGCTATCTGCCGCAGGAGCCGCAACTCGACCCGACCAAAGACGCGCTCGGCAATGTCATGGAGGGCGTCGCGAAGAAACGCGCCATCCTCGACCGCTACAACGAGCTGATGATGAACTACTCCGACGAGACGGCGGAGGAGGGCGCCAAGCTCCAGGACATCATCGACAGCCAGAATCTGTGGGATCTCGAGGCGCAGGTCGAGCAGGCGATGGATGCGCTGCGCTGCCCGCCGGGCGATTCCGACGTGACGCGGCTCTCCGGCGGCGAGAAGCGCCGCATCGCGCTCTGCAAGCTGCTGCTGGAGCAGCCGGACCTCCTCCTCCTCGACGAGCCGACCAACCATCTCGACGCGGAATCGGTGCACTGGCTGGAGAACCACCTCACGGCCTATCCGGGCGCGATCCTCATCGTCACCCATGACCGCTATTTCCTCGACCACGTCACCGGGTGGATCCTCGAGCTCGATCGCGGCCGGGGGATTCCTTATGAGGGCAACTACTCCGCCTATCTCGACAAGAAGGCGAAGCGCCTCGCCCAGGAAGGCCGCGAGGAGGCCGCGCGGCAGAAGGCGCTCACCGCCGAGCGCGAATGGATCGCGGCTTCGCCGAAGGCGCGGCAGGCGAAGTCGAAGGCGCGCATCAGGGCCTATGACGAGCTGGTCGAGCGCGCGGAAGCGCGGAAGCCGGGCGAGGTGCAGATCGTCATTCCCGCCGGCGAGCGCCTCGGCCAGACGGTGATCGAGATCGACCATCTGTCGAAGGGCTATGGCGACCGGCTCCTGATCGACGACCTCTCCTTCAAGCTGCCGCCGGGCGGCATCGTCGGCGTCATCGGCCCGAACGGCGCCGGCAAGACGACGCTGTTCCGCATGCTGGTCGGCGAGGAGAAGCCGGATTCCGGCACCATCCGCATCGGCGACACGGTCGAGCTCGGCTATGTCGACCAGAACCGCACGCTCGACCCCAACAAGACCGTGTGGGAGGAAATCTCCGACGGCCAGGACGTGATCCGGCTCGGCAAGCGCGAGGTCAATTCAAGGGCCTATGTCGGCGCCTTCAACTTCAAGGGCGGCGACCAACAGCAGCGGGTCGGCTCGCTCTCCGGCGGCCAGCGCAACCGCGTCCACCTCGCCAAGCTCCTGAAGCGCGGCGCCAACGTCCTCCTCCTCGACGAGCCGACCAACGACCTCGACACCGAGACGCTGTCGGCGCTGGAGGAGGCGCTGGAGGACTATGCCGGCTGCGCCGTCATCATCAGCCATGACCGCATGTTTCTCGACCGCATGGCGACCCACATCCTCGCCTTCGAGGGCGACAGCCATGTCGAATGGTTCGAGGGCAATTTCGCGGACTATGAGGAAGACAAGAAGCGCCGCCTCGGCGAGGATGCGGTGATGCCGCGCCGCATCAAATACAAGCGCCTGACCCGGGCCTGACGGAAGACCGATGACGCTCGCCGCCGACCGCGCCGACCTCCTTCCGCCCGAGCCGGAGATCATCCCGGCGCAGCGCCTCTCCGCCCAGGTCGAGGGCACCTATGTCGTGCCGGCGAAGCCGGTGGCGTCGGTGCCCGTCGCGGCGCTGCAGTTGGAGCACGAGGGCCCGGTCGGCGACACGCATGTCGGCTTCGTGCGGCCGTCCTCGTCGCGCGAGCCGTGGTACCCGCGCGGCACCACGATCCGCCACGGCCGGCATCTCTCCATCGTCTCGGTCGAGGAGCTCGCCGAAATCGCGCGGCGGATGGCGCTGCCGGAGCTCCGCGCCGAGTGGATTGGCGCGACGCTCCTCCTCTCCGGCGTGCCGCGGCTGTCGCTGTTGCCGCCGGCGACGCGGATCATGATCCCCGGCGGCGCGTCGGTGGTGGTTGAGAAGAGCAACGGCCCCTGCCGCGGCTCGGGCGCGTCGATCGCCGAGCACTTCCCCGAACGCTCCGGCCTCGACCTTCTCTTCCCCAAGGTCGCGCGGCATCTGCGCGGCATCGTCGCCACCGTCGAGCGCCCCGGCACCATCCGCCCCGGCGACACGCTCGAGGTCTACGTCCCGGAGCATTGGGTCTATCGCGGCTGACGCGCGCCCTCCTGCCCGTAGGGCACGGGAGCCCAGCCGAGCAGCGCCAATGCGATCTCCGGCTCGTGCTCGATCCCCCATTCCTCGATCTCGGCGCGGGTGAAGACATGCATCCGGTCCGGCGGCGTGCCGATCGCCGCGAGGATCACCTCGGGATGAAGGTCGAGGCGGATCAGGACTTCGAGGTAGCGGGCGACGCCGAACTGGACGTCTTCGGGGGCGAGCGGCACGCCGCGGGGAAACGAGATCTGATGGACGCCGATCGCCCCGAGCGCGGCGCGGCTCTCGCCGGCGAAGAAGATCAGCGGACAGGCGGAATAGCAGCCGTCGCCGGAGAGCACCGCGGTCGACATCCCGCGCCGCCCCACCTCCACCCCGATCGCCGCCGCCACGAACGTGGCTCCGCCATTGCTGTCGAGCGTCACGACGCTGAGGTCCGGGAACGCCTCCAGCGCCGCGCGAAACGCCCGCGCCGCGTCGATCCCGATATCGCCCGCGAGATGGATGATTTGCGGCTCGTCTGAGTCGACTGCGAAGGGACCGAAGCGGGTGATCTCGGCTTGGGCGGGGAGGGCGGCCAGGAGTAGGCCGATGCAGATCGCCATCCAGCGAATCCCGCCAGCGGCGCCGCTGTTAGGTAGTTGGCTCCAAAGCCTCCGAACCCGAACCCGCAATTGCCCTGATGTCATCCGGGTCGCCTTCGAGCAGCCAACTATGGACAGCGAGGACGAATTTGTAGTCGTCCTCAGTAACACTATGCTCATGTGTGTTCTGATTGCGAATTGTATTCAATCGAACAAGCCAACTTGTCTTGTCGTCCTTTTTGGCGCGTTCATTGCCCGGAACAGTAAACGCTGAATGGAATAACGCTGACCAATTGGACGAATATGTCATAACACTGCGATAGTCTACGATGTACATACAATCCCAAGGCGTCTTCTCATCGGATGCATGTTCAATCTCCCTATTCTTCTTGGCTGCATCAGCGTGCAATTTCTCAAATAGCGTACCAGGGATACCCCTCTTTAGCCATTGCGCTCCATAGTGGCTTTCCAGTAACTCGCGAACTTCTTCCTTCAAGAAGGTCTCGATATCTCCGACCTTCTCAAATGTCTCAAGATTGAACTGCTTAGATTGATTTTGCCAATACTCCTTCATACCGGGCGGGTCGAACTCCGGGCGAAACTCAGCGATCCCCTTTTGCATGCAGCGCCACAGCCGAGTGTCTGCTCCGGAGCCATATTTTGATCTTAGAATTTGACGATCTTCGAATGACAGGCCCTTAATATACTCGACAAAGCCGTCAAGCAAAAAAGACATCTGGCTAACTATTTCAGCGGGACTGTCGTTCAATGGATCGACAAGTTTGTTTGTCTCTCCATGCTCGACAATATCATGCAATAGCCAAATATAAGCTGTAATGCCTGCGTTTATTGAAAGAATTGCGCCCTCGCTTGGCATTTTTCGCCACTCGTCGGACAGCCGCTCTTGGCTGAACCGAAATGAGGCGAATAGAAACGAGCGGGTCCTCTCCAGAGTTTGATCGCTGTCACCCTTGTAGAACCAGCCATTCTCGATAATCGAATTTTTCTTAAATTTCCCAATGAATCTAGTACGGTTTATTCCCTTCAGAAGGGCCTCCAAAGTAATATTGCGCATCTCAGTCTTTTCATCTTCACCGACTTGGACCCGGCCAAACAGCGGGGACTGGACTTCGTCGCCAATGTCGAGGGCGAGCTGCTTCTTTATCCCGTCAGCACGGTCCTTGAGAGTCCCTGAATCCCATTTGAGGTCTGCATCTAAGGTATTCTTTAGGTTACGGTTCACAGCCTTCTGATTTTCGTTTATTTCCATAAACAGACGCAACTGCTCGCGTCGGTCGAGATTGACAAAGGCTACGACAGGAAGAGTCGTATTTTTCGCAAGGGGGCTTCCACTAAAAGCATACAGCCGATGCTGGCCGTCGATGATATAAATAGATCGATATCGAGGTGGGAGATGGAGAACTCCCAGTTTCGCGATTGTGTTATCGGACTCAAGGCCTGCTCGATCAAACTGGAGTTTCTTACCAGAGGTCTCTATGTTGACAAGGAGTGAATTGGGAAAAAAGCCTCCCCCTTCCACAAATGATTGAATCTTTGTTAGTCTCTGCTTTTTAATTAAACGCTGATAGCTGGGTGTGAGTCGGACTGATTTAGTGCGATGAAGTACGAAACCGAGCTTCAGCAATGTGGCAGGTGAGGCGGAGAACGCATAGTACTTGTGTGATCCCATGCGTCCCTCGATTGCTGGAACCTTGTTGTCTAATTCTGGTATGTCTTGGCCAGCAAAAATGTCGGCGTTGAACTGATATCTTGATGCTTCGCCCAAATGGTTGGTTAGCTCGCGGTAATAGTCGATGTCGCGATCGCTAAGGTGTTTGATGCCAAGCGAGCTCATTCGAGCGATGTCGGCATCGGGAATCTGATAGTTTCGTGTAACTAGTAGAAACCCGACCTTGAGCTTCGGCTTTCCGAAGGCCTTTCGGAGTTCTCGGAGAAGGCCGGGTTTCTTTCCGCCCAGCGCCTCAATTGTGGTTTTGAAGTTGGACCGCCTTGGCTCGGACGACTGCGCGGCTTTGCACTCGACGATCAGAGCGCATTCGTCGTCAACCGCCAAGACGTCAATCTGCTGACGTTCAGCTGGTGTGGGCCCGTATTGAATGGTGAAGGTTCGGTCAGCCGATAGGAACGGAAATCCCATCTCGGACAAGAGAACCCAAAGTTCGTCCTCTAGGAGTTCGTCCGGCTCCTTGTGCTTACCGACGCGAATCGAAGCCTTCAGCTCCTTGAGTAAAAACCAGCCGTCTTCGAGCTGAGCTGGGACCTCGGAACGGCGGATCGTTCTTTGAACATGGGGAACTCGTCGAGTGCGCCTCAGAACGTTTTGGCGATCCTTGTTTGCCAGTTGCTCTCGGAGAGGTGAAATCTGGCGAGCCGCCATCAGCAAGCTCCAGTTTGATTCGGAACCTCTCTATTACCCCATTCCGTCGCTCCCCATCATACGTTCCGAGTAGGAGTTATGTTGATATGTGGGCCATTTCGGTTGGTAGTCTGTGCCGGATTGGTCACCCCACGATGTCCAGCCGTTCCTGTCGCCTCGTGCAAAAAGTTCAATATACGGGCCCGGCGAACAACTCTCAATAATTGTATATTGCTCGTCTGGCTTACGAGAGTGTTCGCGCTTCCGGCTCGAAATATAGTTGACTTGGCTGCGGCCGGGAGGTTCGGTTCGCGCGCCCTTTCCGCGGATGCCAAAAAGCAGGAGTTCCGTGACGTTGCGGAAATAGAAGCCGACACCACGGCCGTCCGAACCACCGTCCTTTCGCACCTTGTGCCAGACGATGTTGGATTTGTAGTTGAAGCCCCAAGCCTGCATGACACGGAGGCCATCAGGTAGCAGGGCGTTGGGTACCCAAAGGTAGAGATGGGCTGGGTCGGAGACAAACTGGGGTAGGGGGAGCTGGCAGATCTCCTCGGTGCTCATTGTTTGGTAGCGCCTAAAGCGACGGTGCTCCGGCGCAATCTTGCCAGTCCTGTTTGCGAATCTCCAAGGCGGATCGGCCACGACAGTACGAAATCGGCGCCCGGCAGCGAAGGTCGTCAGTTCGTCCGCGGTGTCTCTCATTGCCGTCTCTAGAACAAAACATGAACAAACGGTGCCTGGTGCAATTGTGGTTTGTCAACCGTAAACCCGACGTTTCCACGCTCATGAATCGACCTAGGTAGGTCGCTGTCCGCGATCGAGCGACGGCCGCTGACCGCAACAGGCAACCCGGGATTTCGAGCGTTGCTGACAGCCACCTCGGGTGGCTACGCGATGTTCGAGCGCCATCCGCGGCCGGCTCGTCCGGGGGTATTGGGGTTTGGATTGGGTGGCTCGGAGAGCCGCCCTAGAACAGCTCCCACCGCCCGATCGCGACGAACAGCGACAGCGCGAGGAAGGCGCCGTTGATCGGCCAGGACTGGCGGAGCTCGCCGCGCTGGTAGTGGAAGGCGATCGCGAGGATCTGGATCACGGAGAGGCCGATCGCGGCGAGGGGCGTCAGCAGCGGGGCGATGTCGAGCAGGATCGGCAGGATCATCGCGATGGCGCCGGCGAGCTCGGCGACGCCGATGAAGCGGGTGACCCGCACGGGAAGCTGGCCGGGCCAGATCATCATCTTCGCCAGCCGCGGGATCGGCATCACGGCCTTCATCAGGCCCGCGGGTCCGTAGATCGCGGCGAGGAGGCCCTGGGCGATCCAGAGCCAGGTGTCGAGCGTCATGTCCGCTCCGTTGGGCCGGCGGCCGGCGTCACAGCCAGTGAAGCGCTATGACTCTTCTAGCACGGCTTCGGCCGGTCGGTGCCGTTCCGGTTGGATGTGCACCGAAGAGTGCGCCGCTACTTTCGCTTTGCAGGGCTTTTCGCGGGGAGCGTGGCGACGAAGCCGAGCGCAATGTCGACCCAGGCTTTGAGCTGGCGGCGGTCGCATTGCCCGGCATCGACCCAGACGAAGCCCTGGCTGACGCGGCCGGCCATTGCCATCGGGGTCGCGCCGGGGCGCGCAAGCGCCGCCGCGGAGTTTTCCTTGCCGACCCGGAAGAGGTAGCGGCCTTTGTCGGCGCCGCAAACCATGTTGCCGCGATGCATGAAGCAAACGGCCCCGAACATCTTCACCTCGACGTCGACGCCTTGGGGCAGGAGCAGCGTGCGCAGGTTTTCGGCCAGGGCCTCGTCGTAGGCCACGCTCAGCGCACCGCGAGCAGGCGTTCCAGGTCGTTGAGGCTCGATGCCCAGCCGGCATTGTGGAGGGCGGTGGCTTCGGGGCTGTCGAAGAGCTTCTGCACCAGGCGCATCAGCGTGCCGCGGCCGGCAGCCTCGAAGGTGATGTCGACCTCGGTCTCGTGGCCGCGGCCGCCGTCCGGGCCGTGCCAGGCCCAGGTGAAGGCGAGGTGGCCGGGCGGCGCGATGGTGCGGTAGACGCCGGATACGGTGTTGGCGGCGCCGTCGGGGGTCTGCAGCACGGTGCGCCAGCGGCCGCCGGGGCGGATGTCGAACTCCGATTCCGGCACGGTCGCGCCTTCCGGTCCCCACCATTCCAGCAGCGTCTCGGGGTCGGTGAAGGCCGCGAAGACATCGGGCGGCGGGGCGGGGAGAAGCCGCTCCAGCACGAGCGTGCGCTCGGCCTCCGAGCCGACGGGCGTGCCGAGATGCGGGGCGGTGTCAGGCATTGCCGGCCTTCCGCTGTTTGCGCAGGAGCACCGCTTCGAGGCGGTCGAGCGAGCCGTCCCAGAACTGCCGGTAGCGCTGGAGCCAGGCGTCGATCTCGCCCATCGCCTCCGACCTGACGCGGTACCGCCGCCACTGCCGGTCGACCCGCCGCTCGATCACGCCGGCCTCCTCCAGCACCTTGAGATGCCGCGACACCGCGGGCTTGCTGACCGCGAAGGGCTCCGCGATGTCGCCCGCGGTCGTCTCGCCCTCGGCGAGCAGGCGCTCGACGATGGCAAGGCGCGTCGGGTCGGCAAGGGCGTCGAAGACGGTGGCGAGCGGTTTCATCGCAGCATCTGAGCGGGACGTTAATTAACGTCTAGGTGTTGCGGTGGAGCCGGTCAACCTTTGCCCGATGCGGACTCAGTGCCCCCTCCCCGAAACCGCTGCGCGGTTTCGACCCTCCCGCAAGGGGAGGGTTGAAAAGAAGAGAACCGCGCGGACGCCTTCAACCTCCCGCTTGCGGGGAGGTCGAACCGGCGCAGCCGGTTCGGGAGGGGGTGCGGCCTTTCCATCGGTCCTCGGGCTCTGCACCCCTCCCGAAACCGCGGCGCGGTTTCGACCCTCCCGCAAGCGGAGGGGTGAAGATGGATGGATCAGCGGCAGCATTTCGATTGAGCGGGGGGCGCTTGTCTTCGACAATGGCGCGATGCGTGCCCGTCCGCTTTCCGCTGATGGTCTCGTCGCCGCGCTGCGCGCGGCGGGCGAGCCGACGCGGCTGCGCATCCTGGCGCTGCTGCGCGAGGGCGAGCTGTCGGTGAAGGATTTCACCGCGATCCTCGGGCAGTCGCAGCCGCGCATCTCGCGGCACCTCAAGCTCCTCGCCGAGGCGGGGCTGATCAGCCGCTACCCGGAGGGCGCGTTCGTCCGCTACCGGCTCGCCGAAGACGACCGGGCCGGGGCGTTTGGCCGGGCGCTGGTCGCCGCCGCCGATCCGCACGACGCCGAGCTCGCCGCCGACCGAGGCAAGCTCTCCGCGCTCCGCGAGGAACAGGCGGATGAGGCGGCGCGCTATTTCGCGGCCAATGCCGACACGTGGAACACGATCCGCTCGCTTCACGCCGCCGATGCGGCAGTCGAGGCCGCGATGCGCGCCGCGGTCGCAGACCGCCGGATCGAGGCGATGCTCGATGTCGGCACCGGCACCGGGCGGCTCCTCGAGCTCTTCGCGCCGCTGGTGCAGCGCGCGGTCGGGGTCGATTCCTCGCCGGCAATGCTCGCCGTGGCGCGCGCCGCGATCCAGCGCGCGGGGCTCTCGCATGTCCAGGTGCGCCAGGGCGACCTCTACAATCTCGCGCTCCCCGCGCATTCCTTCGACCTCGTCACGATCCACCAGGTGCTCCATTTCCTCGACCGTCCCGAGGTGGCGGTGGCGGAGGCGGCGCGGATGGTGCGGCGCGGCGGGCGGCTGATCGTGGTGGATTTTGCGCCGCATGCGCTGGAGTTCCTGCGCGAGGAGCACGCCCATCGCCGCCTCGGCTTCGATCACGACAGTGTCGGCCGCTGGCTCGCGGCGGCGGGGCTTCGCGTCGATGCGGTGACCGACCTTCCGGCGGAGGCGCCGGGCGACAAGCTGACCGTCACGCTGTGGCTGGCGCGCGACCCCCATGTGGAGGTCGCCGCACTGGCCAGCGCCGCCGTTTCGCGCTAAACGCGGCCGCTTCGCCGCCGGGGTCTCGCCTGAGAATCGCCCGGCGCGCCGCCACCTGACGAGCCGCCGCCCGTGCTCCCACGCTTCTGGCCCGCTGCCCTCAGCCTTGGCTGGATCATCCTCGCTTTCGGCGTCGGCGAAGCGCTCATGTCGCTGGTCGCGCTCTCGGCCGATGATGGCGAGGTCCGCGCCTTCGCCATCGCCGCGGCGATCACGATCTTCATCGGCGGCGGCATGGTGCTCGCCACGCGGGGCCGGAAGTTCGAGTTCACCTTCCGCGACGCCGTCATCCTGACGGTCTCGGCGTGGTTCGTGCTGCCGGTCTTCGCGGCGCTGCCGATCGTGCTGCCGCCGGTCGATCTCGCGCCGGTCGAGGCCTATGTCGAGATGGTCTCGGCGCTCACCACCACCGGCGCCAGCGTGATGACCGGCCTCGACGGGCGGCCGCCCTCGATCCTCCTGTGGCGGTCGCTGACGCAGTGGGTCGGCGGCTTCGGCATCATCGGCCTTGCCATCATCGTCCTGCCGTTCCTCAAGATCGGCGGTATGCAGCTCTTCCGGCTGGAATCGTCGGACCGGTCGGAGAAGACGCTGCCGCGGGTGCGCACCCTCGCCCAGGCGGTGGCGCGCATCTATCTCCTCATCACCGTCCTCTGCTTCATCACCTATCTTCTCCTCGGCATGACGCCGTTCGACGCGCTGAACCATGCGCTGACGACGGTGTGCACCGGGGGGTTCTCCACCCACGATGCGTCGTTCGAGCATTTCGACAGCGCGGCGCTGGAATGGGCGGCGGTGGTGTTCATGATCGCCGGCGGCATCCCGTTCCTTGCGTATCTGCGCGCCTTCGGCCGCGGCA
The DNA here is from genome assembly GCA_026126025.1 of Bauldia sp. Classification (GTDB taxonomy): domain Bacteria; phylum Pseudomonadota; class Alphaproteobacteria; order Rhizobiales; family Kaistiaceae; genus JADLGL01. Next base: position 19,630 of record JAHCJZ010000006.1, read on the forward strand.
CATTCCGCGAGCGGGTCGAGCCGCAGATCATCGGCCTTCTCATCGTCATCGGCGTCGCCACCCTCGCGCTCGCCGCCTACCTCCTTGCCGGCGACGGCCACGATTTCGGCACCGCGATCACCGAGACGGCGTTCAACGTCGTCTCGGTGGTGACCACCACGGGCTATTCGTCGACCGACTACACGGCGTGGGGAACGTTCGCGGCGGTCCTCTTCTTCTTCCTCGCCTTCGTCGGCGGCACGTCAGGCTCGACCTCGGGCGGCATGAAGATCCTCCGCTTCCAGATCCTCGGCGCGACGATCCTGCAGCAGATCCGGCGGCTCCTCTTCCCGCACATCGTCCACCCGGTGCGCTATGGCGGCCGCCCGATCGCCGACGAGCAGATCATCTCGGTCGGCGTCTTCATGTCGCTCTACATCGCGACCTTCGCGCTGGTGGCGCTGATCTTCGCCGCGACCGGGCTCGACATCGTCACGGCGACGTCCGCCGCGGCGGCGGGCCTCGGCAATGTCGGTCCCGGGCTCGGCCCGATCGTCGGGCCGATCGGGAGCTACGCATCCTTCACCGACTTCCAGCAGCTGGTCTTCGCCTTCGCGATGATCCTCGGCCGCCTCGAAATCCTCAGCGTCCTCGTGCTGCTGGCGCCGAGCTTCTACCGGTAGGGGTGAATGCGGCCACCGCTTGGGCGCTAGGGAGGGTCCTTCGAGGCTGCCTTCGGCAGCACCTCAGGATGAGGTCGTTGAAAGTTCACGGTGCTCGGGGATGCGTCTTGCCCAGACCTCATCCTGAGGTGCCCGGCGAAGCCGGGCCTCGAAGGATGGCGGCAAGCACGAACGGTGAGTGCTAGACGAGGCCGATCACGATGGCGGCGATGAAGGCGAAGGCGGCGCCGAGGGCGAGCAGGCGGAGCGACAGGGCTGTGATCATCGAGCACCTCTGGCCTCAAAGGGCACAACGATGCAGGCTAGACTGCTTCGCGGGGATCGCGAAGGAAAATTGCCCGGCTCCGAAAGGCGGCCTGTGAAAAACCATGCCAAGAAACTGACGGGCCGCGGCTTTCCCTCCGGCGCCCCGACGGGCGTCCGATGCTGAGCCCGCTTCGCCTCGCGCTCGGCAGCCTCGTCGTCGGCGTCGTCGTCTTCGGGCTGAAATACGCCGCGTTCCTCGTCACCGGCAGCATCGGCCTCTATTCCGATGCGCTGGAGAGCATCATCAATATCGGCACCGCGCTGGCGGCGCTGGCGGCGATCTGGTTCGCCGGCAAGCCGGCCGACGCCAACCACCCCTATGGGCACAGCAAGGCGGAGTATTTCTCCGCCGTCGCCGAGGGGGTGCTGATCATCGTCGCCGCGGCCACGATCCTTCGCGAGGCCTACAATGGCCTCATCGACCCGCCGGAGATCGTGGAGGTCGGGCAGGGGCTTGCGATCAATCTCGCGGCGACCGCGCTCAACGCCGGGTGGGGCATCCTCCTCATCACGATGGGCCGGCGCCACCGTTCCCCCGCGCTTGCCGCCGACGGGCGGCATCTCATGGCCGACGTCATCACCTCGGTCGGCGTCGTGGTCGGCGTCCTCATCGCGACGGCCTTCGATGTGCCGGTGATCGACCCGATCGTCGCGGCGCTGGTCGCGCTCAACGTGCTGTGGTCGGGGTGGCGGCTGGTGCGGGCGTCGATCGGCGGGCTCATGGACGAGGCGCCGCCGCCGGACGAGCTGGAGCGGGTCCGCGCGCTGATCGCCAGCCACGCCGAAGGGGCGATCGAGGCCCACGACCTCCGCGCCCGGCTGGCGGGCCGGCTGATGTTCATCGACTTCCACCTCGTCGTGCCGGGCGGGATGTCGGTCTCGGACGCCCACGACATCTGCGACCGCATCGAGCAGGCGATCCGCGACGAGGTGAAGGACGCCCGCATCACCATCCATGTCGAGCCGGAGAACAAGGCGAAGCACGCCGGCATCGTCGTGCTGTAGGACGGCGGGCGAGGCCGCGTGGTTAGCGGTCGCTTAAGGACTTCCCCGGCATTTAGGCGGACATGGTCCGCCGCGTTGCGTTTCCGGCGATTGCAGCCCTGTTGCTTGCCGCGCTGAACGGCTGCGCGCTCAACCTCTTCAACTTCGAGCGCCGCGAGGCGTGGCGCGGTGCGGCCGAGGCCGCCTGCATGGACCAGCGGCCGTTCCGCCGCGACGCGCATATCGTCGAGGCGCGCGCGATCAATGATCACGGCGTTTGCGGCATGGAGCAGCCGCTCCGAGTCTCCGCCATGCTCGACGGCTCGGTGGTGATCGGGCCGACCGCGACGCTGGGCTGCCCGGTGACGCTCGCGACCGAGCGCTGGCTTGCCGAGGCGGTGCAGCCGGCGGCGGTCGCCCGGCTCGGCTCGCCGGTGGTGCGCATCCACCAGATGTCGTCCTATGCCTGCCGGACGCGCAACAACGCGCCGGGCGCCGAGCTCTCCGAGCATGCCTTCGGCAATGCGCTCGACATCGGCGCGTTCGAGCTCGCCGACGGCCGCGTCGTGTCGGTGCTGGAAGACTGGGGCCGGGGGACGCAGGAGGAGAAGGACTTCCTCCGCGAGGCGCACGCCACCGCGTGCAACTACTTCACCACCGTGCTCGGCCCCGGCGTCGCCAACCACGCCGACCATTTCCACCTCGACCTCGCCCATCACAATGCGGCGGGAACGTCGCGCTATTGCCGGCCGGAGACGACCGTGCCGCCGCCGACCGAGCGGCCGTTCCTCAATTTCCCGATGGCGCTCGCCCAGCCCGACCCGACCACGACCTCGTCGGTCGACGCCGCGCTCGATGCGCTGATCGCCGACGTTCTCGGGCACTAGGCGGAACGGGTCTTCTTCGTTCGCGTTGTTCCTCCGCACCTCGCCTTCGAGCGGAGGGTGCGTCGAACAGGAGAGACGCGACGATGGACAAGGAACGCATCAAGGGCGCGGCGCAGCAGGCCAAGGGCCACGTCAAGGAGGCGGTCGGCAAGGTGACCGGCGACGCCCGGATGAAGGCCGAAGGCAAGGTGGACAAGGCGGTCGGCAAGGCGCGCGATGCCGTCGGCCGCGCCAAGGACGGCGCCCGCGAGTTGAGCTCGCGGCACTAGCCAGGCACAAATCGTTCAACCGACCTCATCCTGAGGTGCGAGCGTAGCGAGCCTCGAAGGACCGTCGGTGTCACGCCAATGGGTCCTTCGAGGCCGCCTGCGGCGGCACCTCAGGATGAGGTCTTGGCTAGTGACGCCTCTGCTAGTCGATCGCGACGAAGCGGCCGTTTTCGAGGCGCTCGAGCCGGCCGGTGCGGATGCCGAAGCGGAAGCCGTGGAGCGTCAGCGTCCCGGCGTCCTCGCGGTCGGCGATCCAGGGGAAGGTGCGAAGGTTCGCCAGCGACAGCTTCACTACGCCGGTCTCGCAATAGTCGAGGAGGTGGTCGTGGTCGAGATGGGTCGGCAGCGGCTTCAGCGCGTCCTCGGCGAGCTTGAGCCAGCCCTCCACGAAGTCCGGCCCGGGGATCGGCGAGCCGTCCACGATGGCGCGGATGCCGCCGCACTGGACGTGGCCGAGGACGACGATCCGCGCCACGTTGAGGACGCGCACGCCATATTCGATCGCGGCGCTGGTGCCGTGATAGCTGGCGTCGGGCAGGTAGGGCGGAACGAGGCCGGCGACGTTGCGGATGGTGAACATCTCGCCCGGGCCGGCGTCGAACACGGTCTGCGGATCGACGCGGCTGTCGGAGCAGGAGATGAGGAGCGTCTCCGGGCTCTGCCCTTCGCGCGACAGCGATTCGTATCGCTCATGGGCGCCCGGCCAGGTGCGGCTGCGGAAGCGGCGATAGCCCTCGATCAGCGGATCCATGGATGCGCCCCGTTTGGTCCCCGGCGCCACATAGCACGCCGTGCGGTATTGGCCAGCGGTACCCGTGGGCTTCTCGTCCAACCTCATCCTGAGGCGCTCGCGAAGCGAGCCTCGAAGGACCGGTGGCGTCACACCATCGGGTCCTTCGAGGCCGCCTTCGGCGGCACCTCAGGATGAGGTTGGGAAAGCGAGGAAGCGCCTTGCGGGCTCGCTGCGCGAACTCCTCAGGATGAGGTCGTGGAGGGCATTGGAGGCAGGCCGTAGCCGCCGCCGGTGGGGGTGACGATGACCACCGTGTCGCCCGGCTCGACCGTGGCCTGGCCCGAGCTGCCGAGGTCTTCAACCCGGCCGTCGGCGCGGCGGATGAGGCTGTGGCCCAGCTCGCCCGGCGCGCCGCCGGCGAGGCCGTGGGGCGGCACGGTGCGGTGGGAGGCGATGACGGCGCAGTCCATCGGCTCGAGGAAGCGGAGGGTGCGGCTGGTGCCGTTGCCGGCCGACCAGCGGCCGCTTCCGCCCGAGCCGCGGCGGATGTGGAAGTCCTCCAGAACCACCGGGAAGCGGAGCTCCAGCACCTCGGGATCGGTGAGGCGGGAATTGGTCATGTGGGCATGGACGCCGGCGGTGCCGTCGAAGCCGGGGCCGGCCGGCGAGCCGGAGCAGATCGTCTCGTAATACTGATAGCGGTCGTTGCCGAAGGTGAGGTTGTTCATCGTGCCCTGGCTCGATGCCATCGCGCCCAGCGCGGCGAAGAGGCAGTCGGTCACCTGCATGCTGGTCTCGACATTGCCGGCGACGACCGCCGCGGGATAGCGCGGGCTGAGCAGCGTGCCCGGCGGGATGCGGATGTCGAGCGGACGGAGGCAGCCGGCGTTGATCGGCATCGCGCCGCCGACGAGGACGCGGAAGCAGTACAGGACGGCCGCGCGCGTCACCGGCTCCGGCGCGTTGAAATTGGTCGGCTGCTGCGGCGAGGTGCCTGTGAAGTCGATCAGCGCGGTGCGGGCGGTATGGTCCACGGTGACCGCGACGCGGATCGTGGCGCCCTGGTCCGTGTCGACGGCGAAGGCGCCGTCGGCGAGCGTGTCGATGACGCGGCGGACGGCCTCGGCGGCGTTGTCCTGGACGTGGCCCATATAGGCCTCGACCGCGGGCGCGCCGGCCTCGGCGACGAGGCGGCGGAGCGCTGTGGCGCCGGTCTCGTTGGCCGCGACCTGGGCGCGAAGGTCGGCAAGGTTCTGCGCGAGGTTGCGCACCGGCCAGGGATGGTCGGTCAGCGCCGACACGATCGCGTCGTCCTGCCACGTGCCCGCGGCGACGAGGCGGAGATTGTCGATGAGAACGCCTTCCTCGTCGACCGTCGTCGCGTGCGGGGTCATCGAGCCGGGCGCCCTGCCGCCGATGTCGGCGTGGTGGCCGCGCGAGGCGACCCAGAAGGACGGCGCCGGCCCGCCGAGGAAGACCGGCGTCACCACGGTGATGTCGGGCAGGTGCGTGCCGCCCTCATAGGGCGCGTTGAGGGCGAAGACGTCGCCCGGCCGGATCGCGCCGGCATTGCGCCGGATCACCGCCTCCACCGAACGGTCCATCGAGCCGAGGTGAACCGGCACGTGCGGGGCGTTGGCGACCAGCGCGCCGTCGCGGTCGAAGAGGGCGCAGGAGAAATCGAGGCGCTCCTTGATGTTGACCGAATGGGCGGTGTTGCGGAGCGTCACTCCCATCTCCTCGGCGATCGCCATGAAACGGTTGGCGAAGAGCTCCAGCCGCACCGGATCGAGGGCGGTCGGCTCCTCGGTCCGGTGGCGCGCGTGGATGCGCGTGAGGACGATGTCGTCGCGCGCCGTCACCTCGGCGCGCCAGCCGGGCTCCACGACGATGGTCTGGTGCGGCTCGACGATCAGCGCGGGGCCGAGCGCGGCATGGCCGGGGCGGAAGGCGGCGCGGAGATGGACCGGGGCGTCATGCCAGGCGCCGGCAGAGAAGAAGCGGGTTCGGTGTGCCGGCTGTGCCGCTCCGGTCGCCAGCATGTGCAACGGCACCTCCGCATCGGGAGCGGCGGTGGCGCATTCCACCTCCAGCGTCTCGACCACGACCGGCCGATCGTCGAACACGAAGCCGAACTGCCGCCGGTGCGCCGCCGCGAACGCGGCGAGGATGTCGACGGGCTGATACTCGGGTGAGACGACGACGGGCAATGTCGCGTCGGTGCCGTCGTAGCGGAGGTGGGCGCGGATGATTGTGGAGTCGATGGAGTCACCTGCGCTGGCTGCTTCAAGCTCCGCGCGAAGCTCGGCCGTGAGCGCGGCGGCGAGGGCGGCCAGCCGGGGCGGGGCGGCGGCGTCGAGAGGGATCAATGCCGCGCGGCTGCGTGAGGCGGAGCGCTTCGCGAGGCCCATGCCGTAGGCGGAGAGGAGGCCCGAGAGGGGATGGATCAGGACGGTGCCGATGCCGAGGGCGTCGGCGACGCGGCAGGCGTGCTGGCCGCCGGCGCCGCCGAAGCAGGTGAGTGCGTACTCACGCACATCGTGGCCGCGCTCGACCGAGACCTTGCGGATCGCGGTCGCCATGTTGGCGACGGCGACCGCGATGAACCCGTCGGCGACCGCCTCGGGCGAGCGGCCGTCACCGATTTCAGCGGCAAGCCGGGCGAAGCCGTCGGCGACGACCGCCCTGTCGAGCGGCTGGTCGCGGCCCGGGCCGAACACCGCGGGGAAGTGCTCCGGCATCAGCTTGCCGACCATGAGGTTGGCGTCGGTGACGGTGAGCGGGCCGCCGGCGCGGTAGGCGGCCGGGCCCGGCATCGCGCCGGCGGATTGCGGGCCGACCTGCGTGCGTCCGTCGCGATAGGCGAGGATCGAGCCGCCGCCCGCCGCGACGGTGTGGATGCGCAGGATCGGGACGCGCAGCCGCACGCCGGCGACCACCGTCTCGAAATCGCGCTCCAGCGCGCCGTCATAATGCGACACGTCGGTGGAGGTGCCGCCCATGTCGAAGCCGATCATCCGGTCGAAGCCCGCCGCCCGCGCCGTCTCGACCGCCGCGATCACCCCGCCCGCCGGTCCCGACAGCACCGCGTCGCGCCCGCGGAACGCCGCCGCATCCGCCAGGCCGCCCGACGACTGCATGAAGAAGAGACGTGGTTCACTACCTCTCCCCGGTGGGGAGAGGTCGCCGCGCAGGGGCGGGTGAGGGGGCGCCGGTGGTGCGGATTCTGTCACCGCCTGAGCCCCCTCACCCTTTTCGCCTAACACTCGCTTCGCTCGTGAAGGCGCAAAGCCCTCTCCCCCCTGGGGAGAGGGGGAGGTCTTGGAACGGCTGGTGCTCTCCAAAGCCCCCGCGATGCGTTCGACATAGGTCGACAGCACAGGGGAGAGGTAGGCGTCGGCGATTGTGGTGTCGGCGCGGCCGATGTAGCGGACCAGGGGCGAGACTTCGTGGCTCGCCGAGACCTGGCGGAAGCCGGCCTCGCGGCAGAGGGCGGCGACGATGCGCTCGTGCTGCGGCCATGCCCAGGCATGCATGAAGGCGATCGCGACCGCGTCGATGCCGTCGTCGCGCGCGGCGGCGAGGGCGGCGGTGACGGCCGTGGGGTCGGGAGCCGCCTCGACCGTGCCGTCGGCGCGGATGCGCTCGTCGATCTCGACGACGCGGTCGTAGAGCATCGAGGGCTTCACGATGCGCTGCGCGAAGATATCGGGCCGTGCCTGGTTGCCGATCTCGAGCGCGTCGCGGAAGCCGCGGGTGACGAGGAGGAGGACGCGCGCGCCCTTCCGTTCGAGTAGCGCGTTGGTCGCGACGGTCGTCCCCATCTTCACGTCGGCGATGCGGTCTGCCGGGAGGGCTGCGCCGGGGGCCACGCCGAGCAGCCGGCGGATGCCCTCGATCGCGGCGTCGGGATAGGCCGCGCTCTCCGAGAGGAGCTTGGCGGTATGGAGCAAGCCGGCGGGATCGCGGCCGATGACGTCGGTGAAGGTGCCGCCGCGGTCGATCCAGAAGCTCCAGCGCTGCTGCGGCGATTGTGTCACGGCTGGGCGGCTTCTCGATCCGGTCGCGCTCCGGGCGCGGTTGCGCTAGCTTTGCCGCATCAACGACGCGAGGTCACCATGGATCAACCGCCGATTTCGCGCGGCTTCAGGGCGCGGCGTCCGGTGGACGACCGCAGCGGCCGCATCCCGCCCGGCCAGCACCTCGTGACCGACTTCCCGGTGCTGTCGGCCGGGCCGACGCCGCACACCGACCTTGCCGCATGGACCTTCACGCTGAGCTATGCGGGGACGCCGCTCGCCGCGTGGCGCTGGCCGGAGTTCGAGGCGCTGACGCAGACCGAGCTCACCTGCCACATCCATTGCGTCACCACCTGGTCGAAGCTCGACACCAGGTGGCGCGGTGTGACGTTCGACACGCTGTTCGAGGCGGCGGGGCTTCGCGAGCCGCCGGGGCCGTTCGCGATGTTCCATTGCGATGGCGGCTACACCACCAACGTTCCGGTCACGGACCTCGTCGGCGGCAAGGCGATGATCGCGACGCGCTATGACGGCGCGCCGCTGCCGGCGCCGCATGGCGGGCCGGCGCGCGGGCTGGTGCCGCATCTTTATTTCTGGAAGAGCGCCAAATGGGTGCGCGGCGTCACCTTCATGGATCGCGATCAGCCCGGCTTCTGGGAGCAGCTCGGCTACAACATGTATGGCGACCCGTGGCGTGAGCAGCGCTACACCGGTGACTGAAGCGCTGCGGGATGCGCCCGCCCGGCTGGAATGGCTGACGGCCGAAGTGGTGCGGATCGGGGACGAGACGCCGCGGGTACGCAGCCTCTGGCTGCGTGTGTCCGGCTGGCCGGGGCACCTCGCCGGCCAGCATCTCGACGTGCGGCTCACCGGCGAGGACGGCTATTCGGCGCAGCGCAGCTACTCGATCGCCTCGCCGCCCGAGGACGCGCTGATCGAGCTCACCGTCCAGCGGCTCACGGCGGGCGAGGTCTCGCCCTACCTCACATCGGAGGTCGCGGTCGGCGACCGGTTCCAGATCCGCGGGCCGATCGGCTATCATTTCGTGTGGACGGCCGACGTCGGCGGACCGCTGTTCCTGATCGGCGGCGGCTCGGGGATCGTGCCGCTGATGGCGATGCTGCGGCACCGCCGCAATGCCGGGTCGCGCGTGCCGGCGATCCTCCTCTATTCGAGCCGCACCGAGGCCGACATCATCTACCGCGCCGAGCTCGAGGCGATGGCCGCCGAGACCGGGCTCGGCGTCGTCCACACGCTCACCGACATCGTGCCCGCCGGCTGGCGCGGCGAGAAGCGGCGGATCGACCGGGCGATGATCGAGGCGGTCGGGTTCAGGCCGGCGGACCGGCCGCACGTCTTCATCTGCGGCCCGGCGGGGCTGGTCGAAACCGCCGCGCAGCATCTGGTCGCGCTCGGCCATGATGCCGGCATGATCAAGACGGAACGGTTCGGGCCGACGGGGGTATGACGATGGAGTGCGACATGGATGGGGGAGCGCTGATCGACCTTCGCGGCGCGCGGATCTTCCACGCCGTGCGGCCGCGGATCTGAGGCGTCGGGCATGGCCGTCTGGTCGCGGATGAGGCGCTTCCTCGGCGCACCGGCGAGCGTCATGAGCGCCATCATCGAGCGGCTCGGGGTGTGGATCGGCGGCGACCCGATGGAGCGCCGCCAGGTGGCGTTCTCGATCGCGATAATCGCGCTCTCGGCCAAGATGGCGAAGGCCGACGGCGTGGTGACGCTCGACGAGGTGGCGGCCTTCCGGCGGCTCGTCGAGATGCCGCCGGGCGAGGCGCGGAACGTCGAGCGGCTGTTCGACCTGGCGCGGCGGGACGTTGCCGGCTTCGAGGCCTATGCCGCCCGCATCGCGGCGCTCTACGCGCCCGGCGACCCGATGCTCTCCGACATCATCGACGGGCTGTTCGAGATCGCCAAGGCCGACACGATGATCCACGAGGCCGAGATCGCCTATCTCGCGGCGGTCGCGGAGCGCTTCGGCCTCGACGAGGACGATTTCGAGCGCATCCGGCTTCGCCATGTCGTGCCGGAGGACGGCGACCCCTACGTCATCCTCGGCGTCAGCCGCGCGCTCGGCTTCCCCGAGCTGCGCCGCCACTATCTCGGCCTTGTCGCCGAGCATCACCCCGACCGGCTGGTCGCGCGCGGCGTGCCGCCGGAGTTCGTCGCGATCGCCAACCAGCGGCTCGCCGTCATCAACGTCGCCTGGGCGCGAATCGAACACGAAAGGAGGCCGCAAGACGCTACCGCCTGATTCGGAAAATTTTCACGAATTGCGCTCTATTGGTCACAGCCATGAAGAAGACCCGTCTCGCGTTCCTTCTCCTGGCCGTCGCCGTCACCGCCGCGGGCTGCGCCCGCGCTCCTCACCCCACCGCCGCCTATTCGTCGGGACGTGAGGTCTACGAACCGCTGGTCCGGCACTACGCCCGGGCCAACAACGTCCCCGTCGATCTCGCGCTCGCCGTGATCCAGAACGAGTCGAGCTTCAACCCCGCCGCGACCGGCGCCGTCGGCGAGGTCGGCCTCATGCAGCTCCGCCTCACCACGGCGCAGCAGATGGGCTACCGCGGCACGGTCCAGCAACTCTACGACCCGGCGACCAACATCGCCTACGGCATGGCCTATCTCGGCGCCGCCTATCACGCCGGCGGCCGCACGGTCTGCGGGACGATGATGAAGTACCAGGGCGGCCTTGCGAACAACCGCGAGACCGACTCGACCCGCCTCGCCTGCCAGCGGGTCACCGCGCTGATGCGGGCGGCGTAGTCCCTCCTTCGAGGCCCGGCTTCGCCGGGCACCTCAGGATGAGGTCGAGAAAGGGTGGACCCGTCCGCCGCCGCGGCCGGGTGTACCCATCAAGCAACGCCACCTCATCCTGAGGTGCTCGCGCAGCGAGCCTCGAAGGATGTGCCGCGAGCGCGCTAGCCGACGGTGTAATACCCCATCATCCCGGTCTCCTGATGCTCGGCGACGTGGCAGTGGATCATCCACTTGCCGGGATTGTCGGCGACGAAGGCGGCCTGGATCGTCTCTTCCGGGAGAAGCAGGACCGTGTCGGCAAAGTGCGGCACGATGGTCTGCTTGTCCGACGCCAGCACCTTCAGGGTATGGCCGTGGATGTGGATCGGGTGGTGGAAGCGCGAGGGGTTGCGGAGCGTCACTGCATAGGTGGCGCCGCGCGTCAGCTCGGCGAGCGGCGCGGGAAGACGCGCATGGTCGGCTGAGGGCCAGCCGGCCTCGTTGATCGTCCAGAAATCGTTGAGCGTCAGGCAGAGCGGGCCGAGATAGGGGAGCGCGGGGTCGTCCACGACCGCGATATCGGCGTCGCCGCTGGCGTCGAAGCGGAGCTCCCAGGGCAGGGCCTTGGAAAGATCGGGCTCGGGGACGTGTCCGGCGCGCAGCGGGGCGGGATCGAAACCGCCGGTCCGCACCGGCGCGCCGACGCCGCGCAGCGCGGCGAGCGGGAGCGGCGGATCGATCCGGTAGTCGACGAGCTGGGCCGTTCCGCCGTCGGCCGGGGAGCGGATGACGATGTCGATCCGCATCGCCGGGCCGAGCTCCCAGCGAAAGAGCGCGATCGGCGCGATCGCGACGCCGTCGACCGCGACGATCGCAGCGTCCGCGCCCTCGATCCCGAGGGTGAGGATGCGCGTCGGGTCGACATTGATGAGGCGCAGACGGCAATCGCCCGAGGCGGGGAGATCGATCGTCGGCCCGACGATGCCGTTGACCGAGCGGACGGGGCCGTAGGTGCCGGCGCGCCCGGCACCGCGATTGGTGGTGAAGGCGAGGAACTGGCCGAGCGCGGCGTCGATGCGCCAGTCGCGGAGGAGGAGCACCTCGTCGGCGTCGTAGGGCTCGGTTTCGTCGCCCTCCACGATGAGGACGCCGTGGAGGCCGCGCCCGAGATGCTCGGCGGTGTTGCAATGGGTGTGGAAGAAGAACGTGCCGGTGTCGGGCGGCGTGAAGCGGTAGGCGTAGCGGTCGCCGGGCAGCACCGGCGGCTGGACGAGATAGGGCACGCCGTCCTGGTCGTTGGGAAGGCGGATGCCGTGCCAGTGGATCGAGGCATGCTCGCCCTCGCGGGGCAGGCGGTTCTCCAGGCTGACCTCGAGCGCGGCGCCGAACGGCATGCGCACGATCGGCAGCCAGGTTTCGTCCGACAGCGTCCACATCGGCAGGGTGTGGCCGGCGAAGCAGGGAAGGGCGGTCGGCCGCTCTGCCGCGACGAGATCGAGCGGGATTGTGACGCCGGTGACCGGCTCGGCGGGCGCGCCGAGCGACTGGCCGTAGACCGGCGCGCGGCCGGCGAGCGCGGCCAGGAGGCCGGCGCCGCCGAGGGCGGCGGTGCCGGTCATGAGACGGCGTCGGGTCAACACGGAATCAACTCGGCGCCCTGGCGATGCAGTTGAGAGAAGCCCGCCGGCGCGGCCGGCGGGCTCCGATCCTACGGCAGTTCGGGCGCGTTCTGCATCGGCGGCATGCCGAGCGCGGCCATCCAGTCGACCTGCTCGATGTCGTTCGACACGGCCGGGACGGTCCGCAGCCACGCGATGATCGCGGCGATGTCTTCGTCCGTGGCGTTGTCGAAGAACGCGGCCGGCATGATCGGGAACAGGATGTGGCCGTTGCTCGACACCCCCCCGGCGATCGCGCGGGCCAGCGCCTCGTCGCTCCAGCCGCCGACGCCCGTCGCCTCGTCCGAGGTGATGTTCGCGCTGTAGACCGCTTCGCCATTCGGCAGGGCCTGCATCAGGAAGCCGCCGGCGCCGGCGCGGCTGAAGTCGGGCGAGCCGTCTTCATTGCGCGGCGTGTGGCAGTCGAAGCAGTGCGCGACCGTGGCAAGGTATCCGCCATAGGCGACAGGATCGTCGGGCGACGGGGTCGGGCCGCCGGGAGCAGGCCCGTATTCGCCCTTCGGGATGTTGTAGGTGGCCTCGGGGACCTCGTTGAATACCGCCGGGATCGACTTGAGGTAGAGGGCGATGGACATCGCGTCGTCGTCGGACATCAAATTGTACATGCCGACCGGCATGGGCGGCCCGACCGTCTCGCCTTCGGGGGTATGGCCCTCGCGGATGGCGTCGACGATCTCCTGCTCGGTCCAGCTGCCGATGCCGGTGTCGACATCCGGCGTGATGTTGCGGGCGAACGCCTGGAACGCCGGCAGCTCGTTGAACTCGAAGCCGCCCGCCAAGTATTTCGCGGTATCGAAGGACTGGTCCGGCAGGCGCGGCGTGTGGCAGTTGCCGCAGGCCGCGAGGCCATCGACGAGATACTGGCCGCGCTCGACCGACGGTTCGGCCTGAGCGCTCCCGGCGGCGACGATCGCGCCCCCGAGCACGGCCGCCACCACGGCGGCCCTTCGCAAAGTGATCATGGTGCTCCCCCAGCAAGGCGCAACGCGCCGCCCCGGAAGCTAGACCTGCTTTGTAACGCGAACAATTCCAGACTGCGACAATTCGTCCAAATAAGCGTGGTGTGGCGCGGAATCCTCGCTCCGCCTCCCGTCCTTGTTGACCAGCCTGGTCCGGGTCGCCACATTCCGCCCCGTCAGTAGGCCGGACGGCCGCGACGGCGCCAGCGCCGCCGAGGAAAGTCCGGGCTCCACGGAAACACGGTGCCGGGTAACCCCCGGCGGGGGCGACCCCAGGGACAGTGCCACAGAAAGCAAACCGCCCGCCGCCGCTCGCGGCTGCGGGTAAGGGTGAAAGGGTGGGGTAAGAGCCCACCGCGGGACCGGCAACGGGACCGGCACGGTAAACCCCACCGGGAGCAAGACCGAATAGGGACGGCGCGGGTTCGCCCAATGACGTTTCCGCGTCAGCCGTCCGGGTTGGTTGCTCGAGGCGTCCGGCAACGGGCGTCCCAGAGGAATGGCCGTCACGCGGCTTCGGCCGCCATACAGAACCCGGCTTACAGGCCGACTGGCTTCGTTGAGACGCCGCCGCCCGAAAGGACGGCGGCGTCGCCACGTCGTGAAGTGCGTCACAGGATTGGCATTGCCGTTTCGACTTCTCCGTGTGACCCTTTGCGGGGGCATGCGAGGGGGATGCGGATGATGAGACTTCCGGTCCGGCGGCTTCTGGCCGTGCTGGCGGCGGTGGCGATGGCCACGCCCGCGCTGCCGGCGACGATGGACGAGATCCGCGCGATCCTGACCGCCGAGCTCGGACCGGCCGACCTGCCGCAACCGGGGGCGTATCTCTATATCCGCGACATCCTCCCCGGCCGGTGGCTGATCGGCGGCTGGCTGCCGGTGTCCACGCTCACCGACAATGACGTCGCGGCCTCCTGCGCCAACACGCAGCTCGTGATCGAGCCCGATCTGGACCTGTCGATGGTGCTCAACCGTCCGGGTGGCCAGGTGGTGATTCCCGGCCGCATCCTGCCGTGGCAGGGGCGGCTCTTCGCGCTCGAATATGACGAGGCGGCGTTCCTGGCGGGGCTGTACGGGATGGCGAATCCGACCGAGACCGACCCGATGGTGCTCGAAGTGCGGCGCGGCGCGCACCGGCTCCTCGCGCTCACCCCGCGCACGCCGGACCTTCTCGTCGGCTACGACATCCAGGACGGCGCCGCCGCGGTGATCTTCATCCGCTGCCCCGAGCCCGCCGAGGACGAGCCCGCGGGCTAACAGTCTACCCTTTCCTTGTCGTCACCCCGGCGAAGGCCGGGGTCCAGCGCCGCTCGCTCTGCGTTCTGGGTTCTGGATTCCGGCCTACGCCGGAATGACGAAGGAGGAGGCGGTCCACGATTCCCAACCGAAAATTAAGCTTAACCGGCCGAAGATGGACCGATGGGCCGGGCGTTTCCGGTTCCGTGCCGGATTCCATTGACCCCCATGAAATACCCATGCTATCCCATCTCATCCCGGTCGGAAGGCAGATGGACCGTCGCACCGAGGCCGTTCGGACGGCTCGGCGCAGTGGCGCGCAGGCGCGCTGACGGGTCCGCCCCAGCAAGGGGGCCGCTCGCCGGGACTAACTGGGGCGGCGGCGTTGGACGAGTTCGTTTCGACCTTCACCAATCGGCTCGACGCCAAGGGCAGGGTGTCGATCCCGGCCCCGTTTCGCGCCGTGCTGGCGAAGGACGGGTTCGACGGGCTCTATTGCTGCCAGACGCTCGACCAGCAGGCGGTCGATGCGGGTGGCAACCTCTTCCGGGAGCGCATCCGCGAGCTCCTGGCGCGCTATCCCGCCTTCTCGCCGGACCACGACTATCTCTCCACGACGCTCGCCGGGGACAGCGAGATCCTCAAGATCGACCCGGACGGCCGGGTCGTCCTCTCCGACAAGATCCGGGACTATGCCGGCATCGCCGACCAGGTGACCTTCGTCGGGCAGATCTACAAATTCCAGATCTGGGAGCCGCAGCGATTCAATGCCTACCGGGACGAGGCCAAAGCCCGGCTTCGTGCGTTGAGGCAGGCGGAACCAGGCCACCGCGCGGTGAGCGCGGACAGCGGGGCATCCGGGTGATGGCCGGCCGCGACCATGGTGTCGCTGGCGGACTGGCCGGCCATCAGCCGGTGCTCCTTGCCGAGGTCGTCGACGCGCTCGCGCCGACGGCCGGCGGCATCTTCATCGACGGCACGTTCGGCGGCGGCGGCTACAGCCGCGCGCTGCTCGACCGCGGCTGCCGGGTCATCGCAATCGACCGCGACCCGGCCGCGATCGCCGGCGGCGCGGCGCTCGCCGCCGAAGCCGGGGGGACGCTGAGCCTCCATGAGGGGCGGTTCAGCGCGATGGACGAGATCGCGCGCGAGGCGGGATACACCGCGGTCGACGGCGTCGTGCTCGACATCGGCGTCTCGTCGATGCAGCTCGACATCGCCGAACGCGGCTTCTCGTTCCTGCGCGACGGGCCGCTCGACATGCGCATGGGCGGCGAAGGGCCGAGCGCGGCCGACGTGGTCAACCAGCTCGAGCCGAAGGCGCTGACGCGGATCATCGCGATCCTTGGCGAGGAGCGGAAGGCGGGCCTCGTGGCGCGTGCCATCGCACGCGCCCGCGCCGAACGGCCGCTGACGCGCACCGGGGAACTTGCGTCGGTGGTCGAGAAGGCGATCGGCCGGAAGCCGAGCGACCCGATCCACCCGGCAACGCGGACCTTCCAGGCGCTGCGCATCTATGTAAATGGCGAGCTCGACGAGCTCGGCGCGGCGCTCGGCGCGGCTGAGCGCATCCTTGCCGCGGGCGGGCGCCTCGCCGTCGTCACCTTCCATTCGCTCGAAGACCGCATCGTCAAGCGCTTCCTGACGGACCGGAGCCGCGCGCGTTCCGCTGCCTCGCGCCACGCCCCGGCCGAGGAGGTGGCGCCCACGACCTTTGCGCTCCGCTTCAAGGGCCATGTCGAGGCCGGTGCGGCGGAGATCGCCGCGAATCCGCGGTCGCGCTCGGCCAAGCTCCGCGCCGCGCTGCGCACCGATGCGCCGCCGCGTCCGGTGGACTTCGCCGCGATCGACGTGCCGCGGCTTCCGACATTCGCGGAGGCGCGGGCATGAGGCTTCTCACCGTCGGCCGCAGGCTCGTTTATCCCGCGCTCGTCGCCATCATGGTCGGCGGTGCCGCGGTCACATACCAGACCAAGGAGAACGCGGTCGCTGCGGCCGACCGGGTCGCCGAGCTCCGGCATCTCGTCGAGCGCGAGCGGATCGCGCTGTCGCTCCTCAATGCGGAATGGAGCGTGCTGACGCAGCCGTCGCGGCTCCAGGACCTCGTCGACCGGCATCCCGAGGACTTCCAGCTTGCTTCCTACGGCATCGAGCGGGTGGTGCGGATCGACGCGCTGCCCTGGCCGGAGCCGGACGAGAACGACGTGTTGGGCCGGTTGATCGGTGGAGTGGGGCGATGAGAGTCACGACCTCCGAAGCGGGCGGCGGCATCGCAGCCGCCACGGTCACCGCGGAGCCCGCCTGGGTCGCCCCGGCCATCCCCGACGCGGCCGATGCGGGCCGGGCCGGACGCATCCGGGTGATGCTGATCGGCGGCCTTTTCCTCCTGGTCTATTCCGTCATTGCCGGCCGGCTCATCATGCTCGGCTTCGACGACGTCGTGCCGCGGGCGACCTGGGCCGATCCCGAAGCCGCGATCGCTGCGGCGCGCCCCGACCTTCTCGACCGCAATGGCGAGATCCTCGCCACCGACATCAAGACCTCGTCGCTCTATGCCGAGCCGCGCAACATCATCGATGTCGACGAGGCGGCGTTCGCGATCAACTCCGTGCTGCCCGAGCTCAGCGTGCCGTGGCTGCAGAACCGGCTCGAGGGCAATCGCGGCTTCGTGTGGCTGAAGCGCGAGATCACGCCGCGCCAGCAGGAGGCGATCCACAATCTCGGCATTCCCGGCATCGGCTTCCTGACCGAGAACCAGCGCTTCTATCCCGGCGGCCCGGTGGCGTCGCATCTCCTCGGCGCGGTGAATGTCGACAATCAGGGCATCGCCGGCATCGAGATGTATATCGACCGGAACGGCCTCGCCGAACTGCAGCAATACGGCTTCACCGGCCAGGGGACGAGCCTGGAGCCGGTGCGGCTGTCGATCGACCTTCGCGTCCAGCACATCCTGCGCGACGAGCTGCAGAACGCGATGGAGCTCTATTCGGCGATCGCCGCGGCGGGCGTCATCCTCGACATCCACACCGGCGAGGTGCTGGCGATGTCGTCGCTGCCGGACTTCGATCCCAACCAGCCGGCGCAGGCCCTCGACCCCGACCGGCTCAACCGCGTGACCGCGGGCGTCTACGAGCTCGGCTCGGTGTTCAAGACGCTGACGCTGGCGATGGGGCTCGATTCCGGCCTCGTCAATCTCAACAACATCTTCGACGCCTCGCATCCGCTGCGGATCGGCGGCTTCTCGATCGGCGACTTCCACGGCAAGAACCGGCCGCTCACTGCCGAGGAGGTGTTCATCTACTCCTCGAATATCGGCGCCGGGCGGATGGCGCTCGTCGTCGGTCCGCAGGGCCAGCAGGAATTCTTCCGGCGCATGGGCCTGATGGATCGCGTCCCCGGCGAGCTGCCGGAGCGGGCGCTGCCGCTGATGCCGTCGTCGCGCTGGGGCGACCTCACCACCGTGACTGCCGCGTTCGGGCACGGCTTCTCGGTCACGCCGTTCCATCTCGCGGTCGCGACGGCCGCGCTGATGAATGGCGGCATCCTCGTCGAGCCGACCTTCTTCCCCCGCGACGAGGCGACCGCCCTGGCGCGGGGACACCGCGTCGTCAGCGAGGAGACGAGCCAGGAGATGCGGTACCTCTTCCGGCTCAACAGCACCGCCGGCTCCGGCCGGCGCGCCGACGTCGACGGCTATCTCGTCGGCGGCAAGACCGGCACGGCCGAGAAGATCGTCAACGGCGCCTATTCCGGCTCGCTGGTGCTCAATTCCTATCTTGCCGCCTTCCCGATGGACGACCCGCAATATGTCGTCCTCATCGTGCTCGACGAGCCGAAAGCGCTTCCCGGCGGCGGCACGACGGCGGCCTACAACGCAGGCCCCACGGTCTCGGCCGTGATCCGCCGCTCCGCCCCGCTGCTCGGGGTTGCGCCCCGTTTCGCGCCGTTCGATGGTTCCACAGTTGCGGCCTTCCAATTGTGATAAGCGGGCGGGATGTCCCCCGCCCGTCCTGACCCGGCCGTTGACCGATGCGCCTAGCGGATCTTGCCGCCGACCTGAAGATCGCCGCCGCCTCCGGTGCGGCCGAAATCACCGGGCTTTCGGCTGATTCCCGCACCGTCCGGCCTGGCTATCTCTTTGCCGCCTTGCCCGGCGTCGCCTCCGACGGCGCTGCCTTCATCGCCGATGCTGTGAGGGCCGGCGCGGTCGCGGTGCTGGTGCCGCCCGGCGTCGACGTCCCGGCGGGCGTCGCGGCGGTCGTCGACGACGATCCGCGCCGCGCGCTGGCGGTGATGGCGGCGCGGTTTTTCCCGCGCCAGCCGGAGACGTTGGTGGCGGTCACCGGCACCAGCGGCAAGACCTCGGTCGCCGACTTCACCCGCCAGATCTTCGCCGCCGCCGGCCGTCGCGCCGCGAGCATCGGCACGCTCGGCGTGATCGGGCCGGACGGCGCGCACTATGGCGGGCTGACCACGCCCGACCCGGTGAAGCTCCACGAGACGCTCGACCGCCTCGCCGGGGACGGCGTCACCCATGCCGCGCTCGAGGCATCGAGCCATGGCCTCGACCAGCGGCGCCTCGACGGGTTGCGGCTGACCGCCGCCGGCTTCACCAATCTCGGCCGCGACCACATGGACTACCACCCCTCGGTCGATGACTACCTCGCCGCCAAGCTCCGGCTGTTCCGTGAGGTGCTGCCGGCCGGCCGGACGGCGGTGGTCGATGTCGACGGCGCGGTCGGCGAGGCGGTGGTCTCGGCGGCGGCCGAATCCGGCCGGCGCCCGATCACGGTCGGCCGTCGGGGGCGCGAGATCCGCATCCTCGACGCAGTGCCCGAAGGCCTCGCGCAGCGCGTCGCGCTGGAGGTGTTCGGGCAGCGTGTCGACGTGCTGCTGCCGCTCGCCGGAACGTTCCAGGCCTCGAATGCGGCCATGGCGCTCGGGCTCGCGCTCTCCGCCGGCATCCCGCAGGACGCGGCGGTCGCCGCGCTCGGCGCGCTGCGCGGTGCGGCCGGGCGGCTGGAGAAGGTCGCCGAGACGCCGGCGGGGGCGCCGATCTTCATCGACTACGCCCACAAGCCCGAGGCGCTGGTCGCGGCCTTGTCCGCGCTGCGGCCGATGACGCGCGGCAGGCTGATCGCGGTGATCGGCGCGGGCGGCGACCGCGATCCGGGCAAGCGGCCGCTGATGGGCGAGGCCGCCGCGGCGGTCGCCGATCTCGTCATCGTCACCGACGACAATCCGCGCAGCGAGGATCCCGCCGACATCCGCGCCGCGATCATGGCCGGCGCGCCGGGCGCGACCGAAGTGCCGGGCCGCGGCGAGGCGATCGCCCGCGCGGTCGCGATGCTGGAGGCGGGCGACGTCCTCTGCATCGCGGGCAAGGGCCACGAGACCGGCCAGATCGTGAAGGGCGAGGTGCTGCCCTTCTCCGACCACGATGCCGTCGCGGCCGCGCTTCGCGAGGTGGGCGGATGACCGGGCCGCTGTGGAGCTTCGCGGCGCTGGTGGAAGCGGTCGGCGGGCGGACGCACGGTCCGGAGCCGGCGGCGGTGACCGGCATCTCGATCGACAGCCGCACGCTGACGCCGGGCGATGCGTTCTTCGCCATCGCCGGCGACAAATTCGACGGCCACCGCTTCGTCTCGTCGGCGATGGGGAAGGGCGCCGCCACCGCCATCGTCGCCGAGGACCGCTTCGCCGGCCTCGGCCGGGTCACGGGCTCGCTGGTGCTGGTGAAGGACGTGCTCGAAGCGCTGCGTCTGCTGGGACGCGCCGCGCGGGCGCGCACCAGCGCGCGCATCGTCGCGGTCACCGGCAGCACGGGAAAGACCAGCACCAAGGACATGCTGATGGCGGCCCTCGGCGGGCCGCGCGTCGCCCATGGCGCGCCGGCATCGTTCAACAATCACTGGGGCGTGCCGCTGACGCTGGCGCGCATGCCGGCCGACGCGCCCTTCGCGGTGTTCGAGATCGGCATGAACCATGCCGGCGAGATCGCGCCGCTGTCGCGGATGGTCCAGCCGCATGTCGCGATCGTCACCAATGTCGAGCCGGTTCACCTCGCCCATTTCGCCTCGGTGGACGAGATCGCGGCGGCCAAGGCCGAGATCTTCGCCGGCCTGCCAGTGGACGGCATCGCCATCCTCAACCGCGACAATGCGCGGTTCGATCTCCTCGCCCAGCTCGCGGTCGACCAGGGGGTGAAGCAGATCGTCTCGTTCGGCGCGCATCCGGAGGCGCATGCCCGGCTCGAGGACGTCGTGCTGGAGACCGAGGGCTCCACCGTCTCGGCCTCGATCCTCGGCCACGAGCTGACCTACAGCCTGTCGCTGCCCGGCCGCCACATGGTGGAGAACAGCCTCGCGGTGCTCGCCGCGGCGATCCTCCTCGGCCGCGAGCCGAACGCCGCCGCCGAGGCGCTCGCCACTCACCGCGCCGGAAAGGGCCGCGGCGAGCAGACCCGGCTGAAGCTGCGGGTCGGCGAGGCGCTGCTGATCGACGAGAGCTACAACGCCAATCCCGCATCGATGCGCGCCGCGCTGGCGCTGCTCGGCCAGACGGCGCCGGCGATCGGCGGCAAGCGGCTCGCTGTGCTGGGCGACATGCTGGAGCTTGGCTCGGACGAGGCGGCGCTCCACGCCGGCCTCGCCGAGGCGCTGATCGACGCCGCGGTCGATCAGGCCTATCTCGCCGGGCCGCGCATGCGGGCGCTGTGGGAGGCCTTGCCGCACGACCGGCGGGGCGTTTATGCCGAGAGCGCCCAGTCGCTCGAATCAGTGCTCGCCGAGGAGCTGGGGCCTGGCGACGTGGTGATGATCAAGGGTTCCAACGCCACCGGAATGGGGTCGCTGGTGGATGCGTTGAAGCGCCGTTTCGCGCGCGAGGGGGCGGACCTTCCGGGGGGGCAGGGGGCCGCCTGATGCTGACGTTCCTGGCCGAGCTTCTGCCCAATTTCCCGGGCCAGAATCTCGTCTCCTACATCACCTTCCGTGCCGGGGCGGCGACGCTGACGGCGCTGCTCTTCGTGTTCCTGTTCGGCCCGGCGATCATCTCCGCGCTCCGCGTGCGGCAGGGGAAGGGCCAGCCGATCCGCGCCGACGGGCCGCCGACGCACCTCCTCACCAAGAAGGGCACGCCCACCATGGGCGGCCTGATGATCCTCTTCGGCCTCCTCGTGTCGACGCTGCTGTGGGCCGACCTTCGCAACGTCTATCTCTGGACCGTGCTGGCGGTGACGATCGGCTACGGCCTGATCGGCCTCACCGACGATATCCTGAAGATCAGGAACGCGTCGGCGAACACCAATTTCTCCGGCCGCCTTCGCCTCATCCTCGAATTCGCCATCGCCGCCGCGGCGTGCTGGGTGATCATGCGGGCCGGCGGCGACACCGAGCTCGCCGACGGTCTCGCTATCCCGTTCTTCACCGAGGTCATCCCGCTCGGCTGGTTCTTCGTCCCGTTCGGCGCGCTGGTCATCGCCGGCTTCGGCAATGCGGTGAACCTCACCGACGGGCTCGACGGCCTCGCCATCGTGCCGGCGATGATCGCGCTCGCGACCTTCGGCCTCTTCGCCTATCTCGTCGGCAACACGCTCTATTCCGAGTATCTCCAGATCCACTATGTCGCCGGCACCGGCGAGCTGGCGGTGCTGGCCGGCGCGCTTCTCGGCGCCGGGCTCGGCTTCCTGTGGTTCAACGCGCCGCCCGCGGCGATCTTCATGGGCGACACCGGTTCGCTGGCGCTCGGCGGCATGCTCGGCGCGATGGCGGTTGCGACCAAGCATGAGATCGTCGCGCTCATCGTCGGCGGGCTGTTCGTCCTGGAGACGGTGTCGGTGATCATGCAGGTCACCTCCTACCGGCTTTTCGGCAAGCGCATCTTCCGCATGGCGCCGCTCCACCATCATTTCGAGCACCGCGGGTGGACCGAGCCGCAGATCGTGATCCGGTTCTGGATCATCGCCGGCATGCTGGCGCTGATCGGCCTGTCGAGCCTCAAGCTCAGGTGACGCGATGATTCCGGTGACCGGCTTTGCGGGCAGGCGGGTCGCGGTCTTCGGGCTGGGAGCGAGCGGGCTGTCGACGGTGCGCGCGCTGGTCGCCGGCGGCGCCACGCCGCTCGCCTGGGACGATTCCGACTCGTCGCGCGCCGCGCTGGCGGCGGAGGGGATCGAGCCGGTCGATCTCGCCGCCGCCGACTGGACCGGCGTCGCGGCGCTGATCCTGTCGCCCGGCGTGCCGCTGACCCATCCCGAGCCGCACTGGACCGTGCCGCTGGCGCGCGCCGCCAATGCCGAGGTGATCGGCGACATCGAGCTCTTCGCGCGCGAGCGCCGCCGCGCGGTGCCGCAGGCGCCGCTGGTCTGCATCACCGGCACCAACGGCAAATCGACCACCACGGCGCTGATCTCGCATCTCCTCGCCGCCGCCGGGCGCGACGTGCAGCTCGGCGGCAATATCGGAACGCCGGTGCTGTCGCTCGAGCCGCCGGCGATGGGCCGCTATCATGTGCTGGAGTGCTCGTCGTTCCAGATCGAGCTCGCGCCGACGCTCGACCCGACGGTCGGCGTCCTCCTCAATCTCAGCCCCGACCACATCGACCGCCACGGCACGTTCGAGCGCTATGCCGGCGTGAAGGAGCAGCTGGTCGAGGCCTCGCGCGTCGCCGTGATCGGCGTCGACGACCGCGACAGCGCGCTGATCGCGGATCACCTTCAGCAGGACGGGCAGTCGGTGGTGCGTATCTCGGCGGTGCGGCCGCTCGCCGCCGGCATCATGCGCGACGGCGACGTGCTCGTCGCGGTGGCCGATGGCGGGCCGAAGCGGATCGCCTCGCTCGCCGGGATCGGGTCGCTGCGCGGCCAGCACAATGCGCAGAACGCGGCGGCGGCAGTGGCGGCGGTGCGCGCGCTCGGCGTCGCCGACGCCACGATCGCGGCGGCGCTGCGGACCTTCCCCGGGCTGCCGCACCGGCTGGAGGAGGTCGGCCGGCTCGGGCCGATCGTCTTCATCAACGACTCCAAGGCCACCAACGCCGATGCCGCGGGGAAGGCGTTAGCAAGTTTTAACCGTATTTATTGGATTGTCGGCGGGCGGCCGAAGACCGACGGCATCGGAGGGCTGGGGCCGCTTTTCCCGCGCGTTGCGAAGGCCTTCCTCATCGGCGAGGCGGCCGAGGCGTTCGCCGCCACGCTGAAGGAGGGCAACGTGCCCTGCGAGACCACCGGAACGATGGACAAGGCGCTCGCCGCCGCGACCGACGCGGCGAGACGCGACCCCGCGCCCGAGGTGGCGGTGCTGCTGTCGCCCGCCGCCGCGTCGTTCGACCAGTTCACCGATTTCAGGCATCGCGGCGACGTGTTCCGGACCCTCGTCGGCGCGATCGGCGGCATCGAGCGGAAGGGAGCGGCGGCATAATGGTCTCCCGGGCCGATCGCGGCGTCATCGCCGAATGGTGGTGGACCGTCGACAAGACGCTCCTCGCCGCGCTCATCTTCCTCCTCGTCGGCGGCGTGATCCTGTCGCTCGGCGGCAGCCCGGCGGTGGCCGAGCGCCTCGGCTATGACAGCTTCCACTTCGTCAGCCGCCACGTGATATTCTTCATCCCGACGGTGGTCGTCCTGGTCGCGACCTCGTTCCTGACCCCGCGCCTGGCGCGGCGCATCTCGCTGATCCTCCTCGTCGGCATGGTCAGCCTGTGCGTGATGACGCTCCTCATCGGCGTCCAGGTCAACGGCTCGCGGCGGTGGATGGACGTCGCCGGCTTCTCGCTGCAGCCGTCGGAGTTCCTGAAGCCCGCCTTCATCGTCGTGTGCGCCTGGCTCTTCACCGAGAACGCGCGCAATGCCGACGTGCCGGGCAATCTCTTCGCCACGCTCCTCCTCGGCATCGTCTGCGTGCTCCTCATCGCGCAGCCCGATTTCGGCCAGACGATGCTGATCGGCATCTCCTGGGCGATCGTCTTCTTCCTCGCCGGCATGCCGTGGACCTGGATCCTCGTGGTCGCGGTCGCCGCCGTGGTCGGCGTCATCGGCGCCTACACCACCATTCCGCATGTCGCCGGCCGCATCGACAGCTTCCTCGGCAGCGGCGGCAGCGACAGCTTCCAGATCGAGACCGCGCTGGCGTCGATCGTGAATGGCGGCTGGCTCGGCGTCGGCCCGGGCGAGGGGACGGTCAAGCGCATCCTGCCGGACTCCCATACCGACTTCATCTTCGCCGTGGCGGCGGAGGAATTCGGCATCGTCGTCTGCGTCGGCCTGGTGGCGGTGTTCGGCTTCGTGGTGATCCGCGGCCTCAGCCGGGCGCTGCGCAACGAGGACGCCTTCGGCCGGGTTGCCGCGGCGGGCCTCGTCTCGCTGTTCGGCATCCAGTCGGTCATCAACATGGCGGTGAACCTCCATCTGATGCCGTCGAAGGGTATGACGCTGCCCTTCATCTCCTATGGCGGCTCGTCGATGCTGGCGATCGCCTTCGGCATGGGCCTCGTCCTCGCGCTGACCCGGCGCCAGCCGCAGACCGGCCACATCCGCCGGCGCGCGGTGCCACGAAGCGGCGTGCCCAACCCCGCCTGAGGCGCCATGGCAGGGACCATCCTTCTGTGCGCAGGCGGCACCGGCGGGCATCTCTTCCCCGCCGAGGCGCTGGCGCTCGTCCTCGAGGCCCGCGGCTGGCAGATCGAGCTGGCGACCGACCATCGCGCGGTCGGCTATGGCGGCAACTTCCCGGCCGAGGCGACGCATATCGTGCCGTCGGCGACGTTCTCCGGCCGCGGCATTCCCGCACGCATCGGCGCGGTGCTGAAGCTGGCGTCGGGCTTCTTCTCCGCATTCGGCATGGTCGGGCGGGTGAAGCCCGCTGCGGTGGTCGGCTTCGGCGGCTACCCCACCGTGCCGCCGGTGCTCGCCGCGCGCTATCGCGGCGTGCCCACGATCATCCATGACCAGAACGCGGTGCTCGGCCGCGCCAACCGCTTCCTCGCGCCGCGGGTGACGAAGATCGCGGTCGGCAGCCCGGCGCTGAAGCTGCCGGCGCGGTTGGAGGCGAAGGCGGTGCCGACGGGCAACCCGGTGCGCGTCGCGGTCCGCGACGCGGCGCGGCGGCCCTACCCGGCGCTCGCCGCGAACGGGCCGCTCGACCTTCTCGTCTTCGGCGGCAGCCAGGGCGCGCGCTTCCTTTCCGAGATCGTGCCGGCGGCGATCGGCCAGCTGCCGCCGGAGCTGCGCGGCCGGCTGCGGCTGGTGCAGCAATGCCGGCCGGAGGATCTTGGCGCCGTGGAGGCGACCTATCGCCGGCTCAACGTCACGGCTGAGCTCGCGCCGTTCTTCCGCAATCTCCCGGACCACATCGCGCGGAGCCATCTGGTGATCTCGCGGTCGGGGGCCTCGACGGTCGCCGAGCTCGCGGTGATCGGCCGCCCGGCGATCCTCATTCCGCTGCCGGGTGCGATCGACCAGGACCAGATGGCCAACGCCCGCACGCTTGCCGATATCGGCGGGGCGTGGCTGGTGGACGAACGGGGCTTGACCCCGGAGGCTCTGGCGGCCGAATTGTCGGGGCTGATGTCCGCGCCCGAGCGGCTTCAGGCGGCAGCCGCCGCCGCGGCCGGGAAGGGCCAGGCCGACGGCGCGGAGAAGCTTGCGGACCTTGTCGAGGCCGTCGCCCGGAAGGAGCCGGCGGTGCCGGCCACGACGCGGCGGCGTCCGGTTCAGCGCCGCAATCCGCCGCCACGGGGCGGCGCGCTGCGGCTGGTGGCGCAATCGGTGGATCAGGAGAAACGCCCGTGAAAATGTCCCGCGACATCGGAGCCATCCATTTCGTCGGCATCGGCGGCATCGGGATGAGCGGCATCGCCGAGGCGCTTTCCTCGCTCGGCTACCGCGTGCAGGGCTCCGACATGGCGGAGAGCGCCAACGTCCTTCGCCTGCGCGCGATGGGGATCCGGGTCTCGATCGGCCATGCCGCCGGCAATCTCGGCGAGGCCGAGGTGGTCGTGGTGTCGTCCGCGATCCGCCGCGACAATCCCGAGCTTCGGGCGGCGCGCGAGCGGCTGATCCCGGTGGTGCGCCGCGCCGAGATGCTGGCCGAGCTGATGCGCCTCAAATCGGCGATTGCGATCGGCGGCACCCACGGCAAGACCACCACCACGTCGATGGTGGCGGCGCTCCTCGATGCCGGCGGGCTCGACCCCACCGTCATCAATGGCGGCATCATCAACGCCTATGGCAGCAACGCCCGGATGGGCGAGGGCGACTGGATGGTGGTGGAGGCCGACGAGTCGGACGGCACCTTCGTCAAGCTGCCGGCCGACATCGCGATCGTCACCAATATCGACGCCGAGCATCTCGACCATTACGGCACCTTCGACAAGGCGCGCGACGCGTTCCGCCAGTTCGTCGAGAACGTGCCGTTCTACGGCTTCGCCGTGATGTGCCTCGACCACCCCGAAGTGCAGGCGCTGATCGGGCGGATCGAGGATCGCCGCATCATCACCTATGGCGTCAACCCGCAGGCCGACGTGCGCTATGTCGACCTCAGGGTCGTCAACCGCCAGTCGCGCTTCACCGCGATCCTCCGCGACCGCATCACCGGCGAGGTCGAGCGGATCGAGGAACTGCGCCTCAGCATGCCCGGCGTCCACAATGTCCAGAACGCGACCGCGGCGATCGCCGTCGCCCACCAGCTCGGCATCTCGGCCGACGCCATCCGCCGCGGGCTTGCCCAGTTCGCCGGGGTGAAGCGGCGCTTCACCCTGACCGGGACGTGGAATGGCGCGGAGATCATCGACGACTACGCCCACCATCCGGTCGAGATCCAGGCGGTGCTGAAGGCTGCGCGCTCGGCAACGCCGGGGAAGGTGGTCGCCGTGGTGCAGCCCCATCGCTACACCCGGCTTCGCGATCTCTTCGACGGCTTCTGCACCGCGTTCAACGACGCCGACACCGTCATCGTGGCGCCGGTCTACCCCGCCGGCGAGCAGCCGATTCCCGGCATCGACCGCGACGCGCTGGTCGAGGGCCTGCGGCTTCGCGGCCATCGCGATGCGCGCATCCTGCCGTCGCCCGACATGCTGGCGCGGATGATCGCCGGCCTCGCCTCGCCGGGCGACTTCGTCGTCTTCCTCGGCGCTGGCAACATCACCCAATGGGCTTACGCGCTGCCGGGCGAGCTGGAGGCGCTCCGGCCGAAGGCCGTCGGCGCGTGAGCGGAATCTGCGTCGCCTTCCGCCACCTCGCCTTCGAGGATCTCGGCACGCTGGCGCCGGCGATCGAGGCGGCGGGCTACGCGATCCGCATCGTTGACGTCGGCGTCGATCCGGCCGCCGGCCAGGTCGGTCCCGACGACCTCCTCGTGGTGCTCGGCGGGCCGATCGGTGTCTATGAGACCGACCGCTATCCCTATCTCGCCGAGGAGATCGCGGTCATCGCCGACCACATTGCCGGCGGCGGGCGCGCGCTCGGCATCTGCCTGGGGCTCCAGCTGATCGCGGCTGCCACCGGCGCGACGGTCGCGCCGGGCGCGGCAAAGGAGATCGGCTGGGCGCCGGTGGACCTGACCGAGGCCGGCGAGGCGTCGGTGCTGGCGCCGCTGGCGGGCCTTCCCGTCCTGCACTGGCATGGCGACGAGGCAGCGATCGTGCCGCCGGCAACGTGCCTCGCCACCACCGAGATCTGCGCCAACCAGGCCTTCGCGATCGGAAGCCGCGTCCTCGCGCTGCAGTTCCATGTCGAGGCCGATCCGGCGCGGATCGAGCAATGGCTGATCGGGCATACCGCGGAGCTCTCGGCGGCGCAGGTCGATCTCGACGCCCTTCGCGCCGACACGCGGCGTTTCGGCGCCGACATCGCGGCGGTCGGCCAGGACATCGTCCGCCGCTGGCTGGCGTTCGGAGGCTGACGATGATCGCCGACACGACGCTCGCCGCGGCGCTTCAGGCGAAGGTGCGGGGGCGCGTGACGCCGGACGCGCCGCTGGCGCCCTACACCTGGTTTCGCGTCGGCGGGCCGGCGGAGCTCCTGTTCCAGCCGGTCGACCAGGCCGATCTTCAGGCCTTCCTCGTCGCGCTGCCGGACGCGATTCCGGTCACGGTGATCGGCGTCGGGTCCAACCTCCTGGTGCGTGACGGCGGCATAAGCGGCGCCGTGATCCGCTTGTCCGCCAAGGGGTTCGGGGCGCTTTCTCTCGAAGAGAATCACCGCATCCGAAGCGGCGCGGCGGTGCTCGACAAGCGGCTCGCGGCGTTCGCGCTGGAGTCCGGGCTCGGCGGCTTCGCCTTCTTCCACGGCATCCCCGGCGCCGTCGGCGGCGCGCTGCGCATGAACGCCGGCGCCAATGGCGCGGAGACGCGGGAGCGGCTGGTCGAAGCCATCGCGATCGACCGCGCCGGCCGCCGCCATGTCCTTAGTAACGCCGACATGGGGTTCACCTACCGCCACACCGCGGCGGCCGGCGACCTCATCTTCACCGGGGCGGTGTTCGAGGGCGTGCCGATGACGTCGGATGTCATCAACGCCGAGATGGTCGCGGTCCAGCAGCATCGCGAAACCGCGCAGCCGGTGCGCGAAAAGACCGGCGGCTCGACCTTCAAGAACCTCGACCCGCCGGGCACACCGAACCAGCGCAGCGCCTGGCGGCTGATCGACGAGGCGGGCTGCCGCGGCATGACGGTCGGCGGCGCGCAGGTTTCGCCGATGCACTGCAATTTCCTCATCAACACCGGCGAGGCGACGGCCTTCGACCTCGAGCTGCTCGGCGAGACGGTCCGCGCGTGCGTCCTCGAGACGAGCGGCGTGCGCCTCGAATGGGAGATCAAGCGACTGGGCGCGTTCGCGCCCGGGACTTCGGTCGAGCCGTTTCTGGGGCGGGGCTGACCGGTTCGGCCGGGTAGAGGTAATCGCGCGTGATCGGCACGGCGTCGATGCGCTTGGCGATCTGGAGCTGGAAGACGCCGAGCGTCAGGAGCCGCAGCGAGGTTGCGGTGACGCGGAGGTAGAACTCCCACATCCGACAGAAGCGCTCGTCGAAGCGTTCCGCGAACTCGGCGCGATGGCGCTGGAAGCGCTCGTGCCAGGCATCCAGCGTCTTCGCATAGTGGACGCGCCAGACCTCGAGGTCGGCGAGCCAGAGGCCGTGCTTCTCGATCAGCGGCGTCAGCTCGGAAAGGCTCGGCAGATAGGCGCCGGGGAAGATGTATTTCCGGATCCAGGCGTTGATCGGCTCGGGCGGCGTGTTGCGGCCGATGGTGTGGAGGAGGGCGATGCCGTCGGGCTTCAGCAGCCGGTCGAGGTGGCTGAAGAACTCGCGGAAATTCCGCCGCCCGACATGCTCGAACATCCCGACCGAGACGATGCGGTCATAGGCGCCGGGCTCGGTGCGATAGTCCTGCAGCTTGAAGGTGACGCGATCCGATAGGCCTTCCTCCCGCGCCCGCGCCACCGAGGTCTCGTACTGGTCGGTCGAGAGCGTGACGCCGGTGACCTTCGCGCCATAGTCGCGGGCGAGGGTCAGCGCCATGCCGCCCCAGCCGGAGCCGATGTCGAGCACCGTCATGCCCGGCTCGATCAGGAGCTTGCGCGCAATGTGGCGCTTCTTGTCGCGCTGCGCCTCCTCCAGCGAGGTCACGCCGTCGCGCCAGTAGCCGCAGGAGTACTGCATATCCTCGTCGAGGAAGAGCGTGTAGAGGCGGTGGTCGAGGTCGTAATGGTGCTGGATGTTGCGCCGTGCCCGGCCGATCGTGTTGACGCTGAGCATCGCGCCGCGGCGGCGGGCGGCGCCGGCGAGCCCCATCGGCTCGCGGCGATGCGCCGACACCATGATGATCTCCAGGAGGTCGGCGAGCGTGCCGTCCTCGACGCTCCACGAGCCGTCCATGTAGCCTTCGCCGAGGATGAGGCCGGGATTGCGCAGGATGCGCCAGACATAGCGGCGGTCGTGGATGCGCATCGTCGCGGCCGGTCCGGTGCCGGCCGTTCCGAAGGTCTGCCTGTTGCCGTCGGCGTCGGCCACGGTCAGCTGCCCGTGCGAGATCAGGCGGCCGAGGAGCCGGTCGAGCGGGAACAGCGACATCACGCACCTCCCGACATCTGCCGCGATGTTACGCCGGCCGGACGCGACCGCAAAGGCAAGCGCCGCCGATGCCGCGCCGGTCGATACAAACGGGCGCGGAAATGTATCGCCCTGTATCTCGCGCGAAGAGCGGCAACGCGTTGATACAAAAGCGCTCCTGGTCGCCATAGTTCCGCGCGCCGGCGCATCCCAAGTCCGCCTCGTGCAACCCCGCACGGACCCCCACGAAGGAGGACTTCGATGTTCCGCACCACCACCCGCAAGATCGCCGCCGGTGCGCTTGCCGCCACCGCGCTCGTCTCCGGCTTCGCGTTCGCGATCCCCAGCTATGCCCAGGACGCCGAAACCCCGACCGAGGTCGCGGCCGGGCCGGGCGTCGCGCTGCGCTGGCAGGCCGGAGGCCCCGGCGAGATCCGGCTCGGCCTCCCGTTCGGCGAGGGCGGCGACCTCTTCGCCACGTTCGACACCGACGGCGACGGCCGCGTCACCCAGGCCGAGATCGACGCGGCGCGCGCCGCCGAGCTTGAGACCTACGACACCAATGGCGACGGCGTGCTGTCGCTCGAGGAGTACATCGCGCTCCTTACCGACCAGCTCCGCGAGCGCCTGGTCGACGCCTTCCAGCATCTCGACGCGGACGGCGACGGGTCGATCACCGCCGAGGAGTTCAACGTGATGAGCGGCATCGTCGCCCGCCTCGACAGCAATGGCGACGGCGCGCTCAGCGACGAGGACCGGCCGGAGCGCGACCAGACTCGTCCGCTGGAGCGCCCAGGACACGGTGGTCCGGGCGGCGAGGATGGGCCGCGCGGTTTCATCCGCGGGCCGATCATCATCCGCTAGCAGCAAGGGGCCTCGCAACGCCGCGGTAGATTCTACCGCGGCGTTTCTCACGGCCTAAGTATTATGATGCTGCCGCTGGAGAACATTACTAGAGGATCGTCGAAGCGTTGTAGAAATACTTTTTGTGGACGGCCCGTACATAGCTGAAACTATACTCCAACCAATTCTGTCTCCTAAGAACTTATCTAATAGGAAGACGATGCCTATGGGAATGGCCACAAACACCGCTATATCAGCGATGGACAGCTCTGCTGAAGCGTTTAGCTGCGGACCCATAACAAGGTAGGCTGCTGCCAGTATTAGGGCGATCAGAGGGAGAGCTGCGATCTTTCTGGCTGCAGATAACGCAATGAATCTTCCCGCGCGGAAGAGTCCTTGCTCCTTTCCGTTGGCTAGAAACTGTGGCGCGGACATTTTCGACGAGTGGTCTATAACCGCTAGAAAGGCGTCACCGGCGCGGAGATACTCAAAGTTGATCGCAATTCCATTGTCGACAGTGGACAGTTGCGCGCCATTGTTTTCATCGTCATTTGAAAGTATTTTCATGCTCAATATGTCAGATGGATTAACAGCTATAATTGTCGCATGCACAGAATCGGAGAATCGCACAGTCTCAGTTCCTGTGTTTCGTAAAAGGACATAGAATCTATTATTTCTTCCTTAGGTGAGTGGGATGCCGATGGCATTAGCTTTACTTCCGGAAATTCGTTCTGTTCTGATAGATACCTAGCAAAGACAAACGTCGGCCGCTTGATAGTGCTTATACGAATCTGAAATTTCGAACGGCTGCGCATGTGCGTGTAGTACGCAAACACAAGGCCGACGACACCTATAAGCCATCCAATCCAATCCATTGTGCCACCCCCTACGGACGACCCGCCTGCCGATACGGTGAGGCCGACGTTGAACGGGCAATTTAGTAGCCGGGGGGCTTGGTTCGAAAGTCATGGTTAACTCTTGTTAACCATTCGGGTGCTACGCCCGGATCACGGCGTTTCCGACAGCTCCGGCAAGGGGCGCGGCCGCGGATCGGCAGGGGCGATGGCGAAGCATGTGGCGGTGCTGATGGGCGGGTGGTCCGCCGAGCGGGAAATCTCGCTCAGCTCCGGCAATGGCTGCGCCGATGCGCTGGAATCCGCCGGCTATCGCGTCACCCGCGTCGACGTGCAGCGCGACATCGCCGAGGTGCTCGGCCGGCTCCGGCCGGACGTCGCGTTCAACGCGCTGCACGGCCCCTATGGCGAGGACGGCACCATCCAGGGCGTCCTCGAAATCCTCGGCATTCCCTACACGCATTCCGGCGTGATGGCCTCGGCCCTCGCCATGGACAAGGGGCGCGCCAAGACCGTCATGGCGGCCGCCGGCGTCCCGGTCGCCGAATCGGTCAATCTCGACCGGCACGAGGCGGCGAAGGCCCATGCGATGGCGCCCCCCTATGTCGTGAAGCCGATCAACGAGGGATCGAGCTTCGGCGTCCTCATCGTGCGGGAAGGGGCGAACCGGCCGCCCGCCGAGCTCGCGAGCGACGACTGGCGCTATGGCGACCTCGTGATGGCCGAGCGGTTCATCCCCGGCCGCGAGCTCACCTGCGCGGTGGTGAAGGACGAGGCGACGGACGTCATCGAGGTCGTCACCCGCGAGCCCTTCTACGATTTCACCGCAAAGTATGCCGCGGGCGGGTCAATTCACGTCCTGCCGGCAAAACTTTCACCAGTTGTTTACCAAAATGTACGGATGCTGACCGTACGGGCGCATCAGGCGCTGGGGTGCCGCGGGGTCAGCCGCGCCGACTTCCGGTTCGACGAGGAAAAACCGGGCGGCGGCGAGCTCATCTGCCTCGAAGTGAACACCCAGCCCGGCATGACGCCCACGTCATTGGTGCCGGAGATGGCGGCGCATGCCGGCATGTCGTTTTCGGCGCTGTGTTCGTGGATGGTGGAGGACGCATCGTGCGGTCGGTAGCGCAGATTGCGCTGGAGCGGGGAGCGGTCGAGATTCCCGACCGGCTGCGGGTGCGGCTTCCGGTGATGGCGCTGCCGCCGGTATTGCGCCGCCCGGCGCGCCTGCTGTCGCGGATCGACATTGCCATCCCACGCCGCTTCGGCCTGAAGGCGACGGTCGTGCTCCTCCTCGCCACCGGGATCTACGGCGTCATCCTCGGCGGCCATGTCGACGCGATCTTCGGCGGGCTCACCGCTGCGGCC
Organism: Bauldia sp.; assembly: GCA_026126025.1. GTDB lineage: Bacteria > Pseudomonadota > Alphaproteobacteria > Rhizobiales > Kaistiaceae > JADLGL01. Next base: position 53,241 of record JAHCJZ010000006.1, read on the forward strand.
GGCATGCAGGTCGCCTCGGTGCAGATCAGCGGGCAGAGCGAGACCGCCGAGCTCGACATTCTCGACGCGCTTGCCCTGCCGGACCACAATTCGCTCGTCACCTTCGACGCCGAGGCCGCGCGCCAGCGCGTCGAGACGCTGCCCTGGGTGGCCTCGGCGAGCGTGCGCAAGGTCTATCCCGACCGCATCGAGGTCTCGATCGTCGAGCGCGAGGCCTACGCGCTGTGGCAGCACAGCGGCCGGGTCGCGCTGGTCGACGAGACCGGGCACATCCTCTCGGCGATGGTGCCGACGCGCTATGCCGGGCTGCTCCTCGTCGTCGGCGCGGGCGCGCAGGCCCAGGCCGCCGAGATCCTCGGCATCATCAACGATTTCCCCGAGCTGAAATCGCAGATCCGCGCTGCGACCCTGGTCGCCGGCCGGCGCTGGAACCTGACGCTGCGCAACGGCATTACCGTGCTCCTTCCCGAGGACGACCCGCTCCCCGCTCTGATCCAGCTCGTCAGCCTCGACCAGGCGAGCGGGCTCCTGTCGCGCGACATCGTCAGCGTCGATCTCCGCCTGCCGGGCCGGATGACCGTCCGCCTCGACGAGGCGGGCATGGAGGCGATCGAGGACTATGTCGACGAGCGCGCCGCGCTGCCGGCGGCGAGGGGGGCGGCATGAAGCTCATCGGCCCCGCCGACGGCGGCTCCTCGCTCTCGCGGCTGACGCCGAAGAAGACGACGGCGGTCGCCGTCCTCGACATCGGCTCGTCCAAGATCTGCTGCATGATCGCGCGGCTGAAGCCGAGCGAGCCGGGCGAGGCGCTGCCCGGCCGCACCCACACCGTGCAGCTCATCGGCATCGGCCACCAGAAGGCGCGCGGCGTGAAGTCCGGCGCGATCGTCGACCTCGAAGCCGCCGAGCGCGCGATCCGGCTCGCGGTCGACGCCGCGGAGCGGATGGCGCGGGTCACCATCGATTCGCTCGTCGTCAACGTCGCGAGCGGCCGGCTCGCCAGCGAGACCTTCTCGGCGCAGGTGCCGGTCGCCGGGGCCGAGGTCGGCGAGGCCGACATCGGCCGCGTCCTCGCCGCCGGCCGCGCGCACTCCGTCAGCGAAGGCCGCACCGTCGTCCACTCGCTGCCCATCGGCTACAGCCTCGACGGCCATCGCGGCGTCCGCGATCCGCGCGGCATGGTGGGGCGGACGCTCGGCGTCGACATGCATGTCGTCACCGCCAATTTCGCGCCGCTGGAGAACCTCGAGCTGTGCGTCAATCGCAGCCACCTTGCGATCGCCGCGACCGTCGCCAACCCCTATGCCAGCGGCCTTGCGACGCTGGTCGACGACGAGGCCGATCTCGGCGTCGTCACCGTCGATCTCGGCGCCGCGACCACGACGATGGCCGTCTTCCTCAACGGCCAGTTCATCCATGCCGACGGCATCGCGATCGGCGGCCATCACATCACGGTCGACATCGCCCGCGGGCTCTCCACCAGCCTCGAATCCGCCGAGCGGCTGAAGCTGATGCATGGCAGCGCCCTCGTCAGCGGCGCCGACGACGCGGACATCCTCTCCGTGCCGCCGCTCGGCGACGAGGAGCGCGAGGTGCCGAACCGGCTGCCGCGCGCCGCGCTCAACCGCATCATCCGCGCCCGGGTCGAGGAGATCCTCGAACTGGTGCGCGACCGGCTCAACGATTCCGGCTTTGCCGCGCTCGTCGGCCGCCGCATCGTCCTCACCGGCGGCGCCAGCCAGCTCAACGGTCTCGCCGAGGCAGCGCGCCGCATCCTGGCGCGCAATGTCCGCCTCGGCCGGCCGCTGGGCGTTTCCGGTCTTCCCGAAGTCGCGCGGGGTCCGTCCCACGCCACAACCGTCGGCATGCTGATCTATCCGCAGGCCGGGGGAATCGAGTTGTCCGCCCATCGGCCGGAAGCCGTGCGGGCAACGGGTACAGGAGGTTACTTCAGCCGGTTCAGCCGCTGGTTGAAGGAGAGTTTCTAGGCTCGGACGGCGCGGCGGCGCCATCCGCAACACGAGCTTGGGCCGCAGACGCGGGCGGCCCGGAACGAGGGGTCACGAGGTGCCATGTCCATCAATCTGAAACTGCCTGACATCAAGGAACTGAAGCCCAAGATCACCGTGTTCGGCGTCGGCGGCGCCGGCGGCAACGCCGTCAACAACATGATCCGATCGGGCCTCGAAGGCTGCGAGTTCGTCGTCGCGAACACCGATTCCCAGGCGCTGATGTCGTCGCGCGCCGAGCGGCGCATCCAGATGGGCGTCGGTGCCACGCAGGGCCTCGGTGCCGGGTCGCAGCCCCAGGTCGGCCGCTCCGCGGCGGAAGAGGTGCTCGACGAGATCTCCGACCATCTCACCGGCGCGCACATGATCTTCGTCACCGCGGGCATGGGCGGCGGCACCGGCACCGGTGCGGCGCCGGTCATCGCGCGGGCCGCGCGCGAGCAGGGCATCCTCACCGTCGGCGTCGTCACCAAGCCGTTCCAGTTCGAGGGCGCGCGGCGCATGCGGGTCGCCGATGCGGGCATCGCCGACCTCCAGGAGAACGTCGACACCCTCATCGTCATCCCGAACCAGAACCTCTTCCGGATCGCCAACGAGAAGACGACCTTCGCGGACGCCTTCGCGATGGCCGATCAGGTGCTGTTCTCGGGCGTCGCCTGCATCACCGACCTCATGGTCAAGGAAGGCCTCATCAATCTCGACTTCGCCGACGTTCGCTCGGTGATGCGCGAGATGGGCAAGGCCATGATGGGCACCGGCGAAGCCTCCGGCAGCGGCCGCGCCCAGCAGGCGGCCGAGGCCGCGATCGCCAACCCGCTCCTCGACGAGACCTCGATGCGCGGGGCCAAGGGCCTACTGATCTCGATCACCGGCGGCCGCGACCTCACGCTGTTCGAGGTCGACGAGGCGGCGACGCGCATCCGCGAGGAGGTCGATCCCGACGCCAACATCATCCTCGGCGCCACCTTCGACGAGACGATGGAAGGCGTGATCCGGGTGTCGGTGGTCGCCACCGGCATCGACAGCGAAGTCAGCGAACAGGCCCGCCGCTCCGAGCAGCGGATCGCCGAGCTCTCGCGGCCGACCCGCCCGGCGAGCCCGCCGCTGGCGAGCCGCGCCTCGGAAGCCGCCAAGCCGCTGACCGCCGCGCTCCGCGCCACGGCACAGCCGCAGCAGGCCGCCGCACCGCAATCGGCTCCGGCGGCGCACGCGCATGCCGAGCCTCTCCCGGCCGAGCCGGTCGCGCATGCCGAGCCTCGCCCGGCAGCGACCGATCCGGCCGTCACCATCGGCCCCTATAGCGGCTACGGCTCGGGCTACGCCGCCCGGGATCCGGACGACCATCACATGCCGGCCGATGCCGCGCCGCTTCCGGCGCCGGAGCCGTTCATTCCGCCCCAGCCGGAAATCCCCCCGGCGCGGGTGGTGCGCTCGGAGGATCTGCCGCCGCATGTGCAGCGCCAGATCACCCCGCGCGCGCCGGAGGAGGATCGCGGTCCGCGCGGCCTGATCAGCCGCCTCGCCAAGGGCCTCGGCCGCCGCGAGGACGCCGCGCCCGAGCCCGAGCGTCAGGCGCCGCGTCCGGCCGCTCCGCGTTCGCAGCCGGCGTCCGCCGCTCCGACGCGCCTTGCCCAGCAGCCCGGGCTGCATCGCCCCGTCGGCCCGAACCTCGACCAGGGCCGCCGCGCCGACCCGGTCGGGCAGCGTCCGCCGTCGGACGGGCTCTACCGGCCGCGCCAGGGCGACCTCGATCCGCACGGCCGGTCCATCCCGCGCGACACAAGGCAGGACGACGGGGAGCTGGAGATTCCGGCCTTCCTTCGCCGCCAGGCCAACTAGTACCTGCGTCCCCTCGAAGAGCCGGTCCGGGCCGCCGCCCGGGCCGGCTTTGCTTTTAGGAGATGGCCGTAACACCCCGTCATGAACCGTGATTTGGTCGGGTTCCTGACTCCACCTAATGTTGCACCGCAGCGACAGGGGACGACTCGGGCGCCTTTGAGTCCAATGGCTTGCCCGTATTTGACGGATTGAGACCGCGATGACGGCGCGGGTCCTCCAGACCACCATCAGCCATCCGGTGAATTTGTCGGGCGTCGGCATCCATTGCGGACAGCCGGCCACGGTGCGCATCGTGCCCGCCGGCGCCGATCACGGGATCGTCTTCCGCCGCGCGCGGGGCGGAGCGGACACGATCCGCGCCGACGTCGCGCATATCGGCGCGACCGACCACTGCACCACGCTGGTCGGCGACGGCTGGTCCGTCGCGACGGTCGAGCACCTTCTCGCGGCGCTGTCGGGCCTTGAGATCGACAATGCGCTGGTCGAGATCGACGGTCCCGAAGTGCCGGCGATGGACGGCAGCGCTGCGCCCTTCTTCGAGGCGCTGGACCAGGCCGGCATCGAGACGCTGGACGCTCCGCGGCACTTCATCCGCGTCACGCGCGCAATCCGGGTCGAGCTCGGCCGTGCCGCCGCCGAGTTCCGGCCCGGTGCGCAGCGCCGCTTCGAGGTCGAGCTCGATTTCGCCAACCCGGTCGTCGGCCGGCAGACCTACGCCGCAGACCTTTCGCCCGACCTCTTCCGCCGCGACATCGGGCCGGCGCGCACCTTCGGCTTCCTCGCGGAGGCGCAGGCGCTGTGGAGCCGCGGCTTCGCGCTCGGCGCGTCGCTCGACAATGCGCTCGTCGTCGGCGACGGCCACATCGTCAATCCCGACGGCGCCCGCTTCGCGGACGAGTTCGCGCGCCACAAGGCAGTCGACGCGATCGGTGACCTCGCGCTGGCGGGTGCGCCGATCCTCGGGACGTTCCACACCCATCGCGGCGGCCACAGCCTCCACGCGCTGGCGCTGAAGACGCTGCTCGCCACGCCCGATGCGTACGAGATCCTGGAGCAGCCGGCGCCGCGTTTCGGCCGTCTGGCCGGTTTCTCCGCCGCCGTCTACGGCCCCGCGGTTTCCTGATGAAGGCAGGGGAGGGCGGGATGCTGCCGCCATGCCGCCGCCATCTTGTGCCGCGAAGAACGGGTGCGGTCTTGCCACCATGGCGGGCCGCCGCTTAGTTTCGCCCCCACTTCGCACTCACCGTCGACTCGGCCCCTCAAGCGATCCCGGCAGCGTTTCATGATCACACGGTCCGCCCTCGTCACCCCAGGCCGCGCTGTGTCCCGCCGCCTGCTTGCGGTCGCCGCGCTGGCGGGCGCGCTGGCGCTGTCGGGCTGCGGGGTGCTCGGAATCGGGACTGGCGACGAATTGTCGACCGAACCGCCGCCGCCGGCCGAACAGCTCTACGCCGAGGGCCTCGCCTCGCTCGACGCCGGCCGTACGGGGGACGCGATCAAGGCCTTCGAGGACATCGACCGCTACTATCCGGGCTCCGACTATGCGCGCCGGGCGATGGTGATGTCCGGCTTCGCGTCGTTCGAGAGCCGCGACTATGATTCCGCGATCGATGCGACGGAGCGGTTCCTCACGCTCTACCCGACGCATCCCGACGCCGACTATGCGCTCTTCATCCTCGGCCAGTCGTATCTGCGCCAGATTCCGGACGTGACGCGCGACCAGGAGGCGGCGCGGCGGGCGATGGCGACGATGGAAGAGCTGATCGCGCGCTTCCCCAACTCGGAGTATGTCCCCGAGGCGCAGACGACGCTGATCGCGGTCCGCGACCAGCTCGCCGGGCAGGAGATGCAGGTCGGCCGCTATTATCTGGAGCGCCGCGAGTACATCGCCGCGATCAACCGCTTCCAGACCGTGGTGGCGATCTACCAGGACACGCGCCACGTCGAGGAAGCGCTCTACCGCCTGACGGAGGCCAATCTCGCGATGGGCCTCCTCTCCGAGGCGCAGACCGCCGCCGCAGTGCTCGGCCACAATTTCCCGGGCAGCAGCTGGTATCAGCGCGCCTTCAACCTTCTGGCCGAGGTCGGCGCCCAGCCCGCCGAGAATCGCAACTCGGACATCAGCCAGGCCTTCAACTGACGGCCGGACGGAGGCCGATGCTCTCCGCCCTGGCGATCCGCGACATCGTTCTGATCGAGACGCTCGACCTCGTTTTCGAGCGCGGGCTGACGGTGCTGACCGGCGAGACCGGCGCGGGCAAGTCGATCCTCCTCGATGCGCTGTCGCTTGCGCTGGGCGCGCGCGGAGACGGCGCGCTTGTCCGCCATGGCGCGGAGCAGGGGCAGGTCACGGCGGTGTTCGAGCCGCCGGCGGATCACCCGGCCTTCGGGCTGCTGCGCGACAACGGGCTCTCCTCGGAAGGCGAGATGATCCTCCGCCGCTGGCAGGGCCGCGACGGGCGGAGCCGCGCCTACATCAACGACCAGCCGGTCGGCGTGGCGCTGCTGCGGCAGGTCGGGGCGACGCTCATCGAGATCCACGGCCAGCACGACGACCGCGCGCTGGTCGAGGCCGAAGCGCATCGCCGCCTGGTCGACGCGTTCGGCGGCCTTGCGGCTGACGTCGCCGATGTCGGCGCGCGCCACCGCGCCTGGCGCGATGCCGAGGCCGCGCTCGACGGGCACCGCCGCCGCATCGCCGCCGCGCAGGCCGAGGCCGATTATCTTCGCGCCGCGCTGGATGAGCTGACCCAGCTTGGCGCCAAAGCGGGCGAGGAGGACGCGCTCGCCGAGCTGCGCCATCGCCTGATGCGGAACGAGAAGGTGAGCGAAGACGTCGCCGACGCGCTCGAAGCGGTCGCGGGCGGCGGGTCGCCGGTGCCGTCGCTGGCAAGCCTGGCGCGGCGGCTGGAACGGCGCCGCGACGTGGCCGGCGATCTCCTGACGCCGGCCGTGGCGGCGATCGACCGCGCGCTGGCGGCGCTGGAGGACGCGCGCGCCGCACTGGAAACCGCGCAGCGCGAGGCGGCGTACGATCCGCGCCAGCTGGAGCGGACCGAGCAGCGGCTCTTCGCGCTCCGCGGCGCGGCGCGGAAATTCGACACCGCCGTCGACATGCTGCCCGAGCTTGCAACGCGCATCGCGGCCGACCTCGACACGCTGGAGTCGGGCGAGGCGAAGCTCGGCGCGATGGTGAAGGAGGCGAAAGCGGCCCGCACGGCCTATGACGCGGCAGCGGCAGCCCTGAGCCAGGCGCGCCGGAAGGCCGCCGACCAGCTGGAGCGCGCCGTGGCGGCCGAGCTGCCGGCGCTGAAGCTCGAGGCGGCAGCGTTCACGGTCGAGATGATCTCGGCGCCGGACGAGCCGGGCGAAAGCGGGGTTGACCGGGTCTCGTTCGTGGTGCGCACCAATCCGGGTTCGCGGCCGGGTCCGCTGGCGAAGGTCGCTTCCGGCGGCGAGCTCTCGCGCTTCCTCCTCGCGATCAAGGTGGCGCTGGCCGACCGCGGGTCGGCGCCGACGCTGATCTTCGACGAGGTCGACACGGCGGTGGGCGGTGCGGTATCGGACGCGATCGGTCTCCGCCTGTCGCGGCTGGCCGAGACCGTGCAGGTGCTTTCGGTCACCCACGCGCCGCAGGTGGCGGCGCGCGCCGACCGGCACCTCTCGATCGCGAAGGAGCCGCATGCCGTGGAGGATCGGGTGGTGACGCGGGTTGTCGCGCTCGATTCCGGCAGGCGGCGCGAGGAGATCGCGCGCATGCTGGCCGGCAGCGTCATCACCGCCGAGGCGCGCGCCGCGGCCGACCGCCTCCTCGACGGCGCGGTGAAGCGGCGGGTGCGGGAGCCGCAATGATCGGCCTGATCCGGCGGCTCGTCGAGCCGTCGCAGCAGCGGACGATCCTCGTCCTGCTCGCGACGCTCACCGTGAACATGATCGGCATCGGCCTCCTGATGCCGGTGCTGCCCGACCTCGTCGAGGATCTCGCCGGCGACATCAGCTCCGGCTCGATCGCCTATGGCTGGATCGTCGCGGCCTATGCGCTGATGCAGTTCTTCTTCAGCCCGCTCCTCGGCGCGCTGTCGGACCGCTTCGGCCGCCGGCCGATCCTTCTCTTCTCGCTCGCCGGCCTCGGCATCCACTACCTCCTGATGGCGGTGGCGCCGACGCTCGCCTTCATCACGATCGTGCGCATCTTCGGCGGCATGATGGGCGGGTCGATCGGCGCTGGCTCGGCCTACATCGCCGACATCACCCCGCCCGAGAAGCGCGCCGCGTCGTTCGGCCTGATTGGCATCGCCTTCGGCATCGGCTTCATCATCGGCCCCGGCCTCGGCGGCCTCCTGGGCGAGATCGACGTGCGGCTGCCGTTCTGGGCCGCGGCGCTGATGTGCGCGGGCAACCTCGTCATCGCGTGGAAGTTCCTGCCGGAATCGCTGCCGAAGGAGAACCGCCGGCCGTTCCGCTTCCGCGACGCCAACCCGGTCGGCGCGTTCATCCTCGTTTCCCGCTACGGCGCAGTGGTCGCGCTGATGGCGGTGTTCGCCTTCACCCAGCTCGCCGAGCGCGCGATGGAGAGCACCTGGGTGCTCTTCACCAAGTTCCGCTTCGACTGGGGGCCGGTCGAGGTCGGCATCTCGCTCCTCGTCGTCGGCCTCCTCATCGTGTTCTCCGAGGGCTATCTGGTGCGCGTGCTGGTGCCGCGGATCGGCGAGCGGCGGATGCTGTTCGGCGGCCTCGTCGTCGGCGGCACATGCATGCTGATCCTCACCTTCGCGTCGTCGGTATGGCTCGTCTATCTCGCGATCTCGTTCTACGTGATCGGCTGGGGCGTCGTCGGCCCGGCGGCGCGCGCGATCGCCAGCCGTGCCGTCCCCCGGACCGAGCAGGGAATCCTCAACGGCGCCATCACCAGCCTCCAGACCGCGACCGGAGTGATCGCGCCGCCGATCGCAGCGGGTCTCTTCGGCTTCTTCGTCGGACCCGACGCGCCGTTCGTCTTCCCCGGCGTGCCATTCCTGATCGGGACGCTGATGTTCATCGCCGCCATCGCCGTCGCCCGCGCGCCGCGGGTGCAACGCGCGATCGCCGCGGGCGCGACCGCGCCGGCGGCGGAATAGGGCGGCTCACCAGGCGAGCAGCGAGAGGCCGGGTATGTCGGAGAAGTCGGACGGGTTCGCGGTCGCCAGTGCGACGCTTCTGATGAGTGCCTGCGCGGCGATCATCCGATCGAGAAGCTTGCGGCGCGAATAGCCGGCGACCGCGACGATCGCCCCATAGGCCACAGCGTCATCGTCGTCGAACGCGATCGTTTCGATCGAAGCAAGGACGGTGTCGACGAGCGCGCGGCGGAGCAACGTGTCCTCGGGATGCGCATAGACCCCGCCTTCCAGCTCGACGCGCGTGACCGCCGAGATCGCAATCGGCTCGGCGATCGCACCAAGGGCTCGTGTCACCGCAGCGTCGTTCTGGGTCAGGCGGATCACGATGTTCGTATCGAGCATCACGGTCACGGCTAGAGGCCTTCACGTTCGGGAAGCTCCTCCTCGTCGCGGGCGAGGGGCACGCGCGGCTGCGGAAGTTGCTGCAGGCGCGCTATCATTTCCGCTATCGGTATCCGCTTCGGCATCCCGTCACCTCCCGCCCTGACGAATTCCGCCTTGGCCTTCTCCCGCAGCATCGTCGCGGGCAGCCAGTTCGTAGCTCCCGGCAGCCGAAACCACAGGTCCCGCCACGCGTTGCGGGAAGTGCCGCCGGCGACCTTGGACGCCCATTCGGACGGCGAGAACGCACCGTCCCGATCCATGATCCTGCCCGACACCACCCGCCCGAAATGATCGCCGCGCCCGTAGCTCATGCGGACCTCCGATCCCGCCGGGATCGTCACCCCCTTCCAGACAAGCGGCACCGCATCGGTGAGCCCTTGGGTCGCGCTCTCTTCCATCCCGCGCGTTTCGGCTTCGGGCTGGACGAGCGCATCAGGCGCATATTTGACCGCCACGTCGCGCAGATGCGCTTCACCCCAGAGTTCGGGGCTGGACTGAACAGTGCGGGCTACGAACTGGCGGACCTGCTCCTCGGCAAGCCTTACCGGATCGAGCCTTCCGTCGGAGAAGCGGATAATGTCGTCATACAGATCCCGGGGGAACGGGATGTGGAGTGTGGTGTCCACCGTAGGAACTCCTAGGCATTTCCAGCAATTTCAGGACTATGAGGTTCGGAAGTGCCACCGTCAAGCACTAAATAGTCCTTAAGAGCTGATTCTAGCATAGCTTTGGACCATATGAGTCACGTCCTTCGTACCAAGCCCCCGGAATCCCTGACGGCTGAGGAGGCCGCGGAGGAGCTTGCCGCGCTGGCGTCAGAGATCGCGGAGCACGATCGCCGCTATTATCAGGACGATGCGCCGATCGTCAGCGATGCGGAGTATGACGCGCTCCGCCGGCGCAACGATGTGATCGAAGCGATCTTCCCGGGCCTCGTGCGTCCGGATTCGCCGAGCCGCCGCGTCGGGGCGACGCCGACCGGGCGGTTCGCCAAGGTCACGCATCGCGTGCCGATGCTGTCGCTGGGCAATGCCTTCGCCGACGACGAGGTGATCGAGTTCCTCCGCCGCATCCGCCGGTTCCTCGGCCTCGGCGACGAGGCGGCGGTCGACGTCATGGCGGAGCCGAAGATCGACGGCCTGTCGCTCTCGCTGCGCTACGAGGATCGCGTGCTGGCGGTCGCGGCGACCCGCGGCGACGGCTATGCTGGCGAGAACGTCACCGCCAATGCGCGGACGCTTCCCGACATCCCGACCCGGCTGCCGAAGGAGGCGCCCGATCTCGTGGAGGTGCGCGGCGAGGTCTATCTGAACAAGGCCGATTTCGCCGAGCTGAACCGGAAATTCGCGGCCGAAGGGGGGCGGACCTACGCCAATCCGCGGAACTTCGCGGCGGGGTCGTTGCGCATGCTCGACCCGAAGGTCACCGCATCGCGGCCGCTGAGGTTCTTCGCCTATGCCTGGGGCGAGATGCAGGCGATGCCGGCCGACACGCAAAGCGGTATGCTGGAGGCGATCGGCCACTGGGGCTTCAAGGTCAACGAGCTGTCGCGGCATTGCGCGACGATCGACGACGCGCTCGCCTTCTATCGCGAGATCGCCGTCCGGCGGGCGAAGCTGCCCTACGACATCGACGGCGTGGTCTACAAGGTCGACCGCCTCGACCTGCAGCAGCGCCTCGGCTTCGTATCGCGCGAGCCGCGCTGGGCGATCGCGCACAAATTCCCGGCCGAGCGGGTGGAGACGGTGCTGCGCGGCATCGATATCCAGGTCGGCCGCACCGGGGCGCTGACGCCGGTGGCGCGGCTGGAGCCGGTGACGGTCGGCGGCGTCGTGGTGCAGAACGCCACGCTGCACAATGAGGACTACATTCACGGCATCGGCATGGATGGCGAGCCGATCCGCGGCGGCAAGGACATCCGGATCGGCGACACCGTCACCGTGCAGCGCGCCGGCGACGTCATCCCGCAGATCGTCGACGTCGATCTCGGCCAGCGGCCGCCCGACGCCCGGCCGTACGATTTCCCCAAGGTGTGCCCGGTCTGCGGCAGCGCGGTGGTCCGCGAGTTCAACGAGAAGACCGGCAAGCACGATTCGGTCGCCCGCTGCACCGGCGGCCTCGTCTGCGATGCGCAGGCGGTGGAGAAGCTGATCCATTTCGTGTCGCGCCTCGCCTTCGACATCGAAGGCTTCGGCGCGAAGCAGATCGACGCCTTCCACGCCGCTGGCCTCATCCGCACGCCGGCTGACATCTTCACCCTGCACGCCCGGAAGGATGCGCTGCGCAAGGCGGTCTTCGAGCAGCGCGAAGCCGCCGCGGTGCTCCGCGAGGAGGCGACCGGCAAGAAGCGGCAGAAGTCGCTTTCGGAGGAGGAGCGGCAGTTCGCCAATGTCGACAAGCTGCTCGTGGCCATCGACGAGCGGCGGCGCATCGCCTTCCACCGCTTCGTCTACGCGCTCGGCATCCGCCATATCGGCGAGACGACGGCGAAGCTGCTGGCGCGGAGCTACGGCACGGTGGAAGCCTTCGTCGAGGCGATGACGGCGGCCGCGGCCGACCGCGAGGGCGACGCCTTCCGCGAGCTCGACGCGATCGCGGGGATCGGCGACACCGCCGCCGAGGCGCTCGCCGACTTCTTCGCCGAGCCGCACAACCGGGATGCTCTCGCCGCGCTCCTCGCCGAGGTCACGGTCGAGCCCGCCGAGGCGGTCGACGCCGGTTCGCCGGTGGCCGGGAAGACGGTGGTCTTCACCGGCACGCTGGAGAAGATGAGCCGCGAGGAGGCCAAGGCGATGGCCGAGCGCCTCGGCGCCAAGGTCGCGGGCTCGGTGTCGAAGAAGACCGATCTCGTGGTCGCCGGTCCGGGCGCCGGCTCGAAGCTCAAGGATGCCGAGAAGCACGGTGTGCAGGTGATCGACGAGGCCGGCTGGTTCGAGCTCGTCGGCGCAAAGCCCTAGGCGCCTGACGCAACTCTTCTCCCGTCATTCCGGTGAAGGCCGGAATCCAGCGCCGCAGGCTCCGGGCAACCGGCTCTGGACCCCGGCCTTCGCCGGGGTGACGAGGCGGGTCGGTTGTGTCCGCGCAATGAGTGGAAGGAGACCCGCGACGGTGCCGCGGATGCTCCTCCAAAGCAGCGCGAGCTCTCGCTACTCGCTGCTTTCGTCGCCGGCATCTTCGGCGGGGGTTTCCCCGTCGGCGTTGCCGGCGTCGTCCGCAGGTGCTTCGCCGCCTGCGGGTTCGCCGGATCCGATGTCCGCCTGCTGCTGCTCGAAGGTCCGGAAGTCCGGCGCGTTCTCGATAGCGGTGCGGCCGAGGTCGACGATGAACCGCATCTCACCTTCGTCGGTCGACATCAGCTGCACCGCGGAGATGGCGATTGCGACCTTCTTCTCGCCGATGCCGAGGAAGCCGCCGACGCCGACGACGATGCCGGTGAGCTGGCCCTCGACGCTGACGATGAGATTGTCGATGGAGCCGAGAGTCTCGGCGGCGGTGTTGAAGACCGGCTTGCCGATGAAGTCGGTCGCCAGGAGCTCGTTGGCGGCCTGCAGCTCGATGAAGGGGGATGCGTCGAGGGGCGCCGCGCCGGCCTCGTCAAGGAGGCCCGGCTCATCGGCCGCCGGCTCGTCGGGATCCATCACCGGCGGGCCGGCCGGGTCGGCCGGAGCTGGATCGTTCTGCGCGAAGGCCGCACCGGCGGCGACGAGCGCGGCCAAGGCCGCGGTGCCGAGCGCCGATTGGGTGAAACGTGACATTGGCCATTCCTCGTGTTGCCTCGTGGAGGCGACAACGCGAAGGGCCGGACGCGGTTCCGTCAGGAAACCGGCGCGGTGGCCTGTTCGAGCCAGGCGTGGTCTTCAGGCTCCAGATGCGGCGCGAGTTCGGTACGGACCCGTACATGATAGGCGTCGAGCCAGCCGCGCTCCTCGGGCGTCAGGAGCGGCACGGCGACCAGCCGCCGGTCGATCGGGCAGAGAGTCAGCGTTTCGAAGGACAGCATCGGCCGGTCGCTGCCTTCCAGCGTCGTCGGCTCGCGCACCGCGACGAGGTTCTCGATGCGGATGCCGTAGGCTCCGGTGCGGTAGTAGCCGGGCTCGTTGGAGAGGATCATCCCCGGTTCGAGGGGGACGGTGCCCGTCTTGGAGATGCGGGCCGGTCCTTCGTGGACCGAGAGGAACGAGCCGACGCCGTGGCCGGTGCCGTGGTCGTAGTCGAGGCCGGCGTCCCACAGCGCCACCCGCGCCAGCGTGTCGAGCTGGGCGCCGGTCGTCCCGACCGGGAACAGCGCGCGGGCAATGGCGATGTGGCCCTTGAGGACGCGGGTGAAGCGGTCGCGCATCTCGTCGTCGGGCTCGCCGACGGTGACGGTGCGTGTGATGTCGGTGGTGCCGTCGCGGTACTGGCCGCCGGAATCGATGAGGAACAGCGTTCCCGGCTCGAGGGTGCGGTTGGTGGCGCGGGTCACGCGATAGTGGACCACCGCGCCGTTGGGGCCGGCTCCGGAGATGGTGTCGAACGACACGTCCACCAGCTCGCTGCCGTCGCGCCGCGCGGTGTCGGCGCGGAAGCCTTCGAGCGCCTCCACGGCGCCGATCTCATCGACGGTGCCGGTCGGGGCAAGGCGGTCGAGCCAGGCGAGGAAGCGGACCATGGCGACGCCGTCGCGGCGATGGGCGGCGCGCGTGCCGTCGAGCTCGGCGGTGTTCTTACGCGCCTTGAGAAGCGCTGTCGGGTCCGGGCCCTCGACAAGCGTGCCGCCGCCGTCGACCACGGCGGCAGCGATCGCGGCGGCGGTCGTCTCGGGGTCGATCAGCACCTTCAGCCCGGCGCGGCCCATGGTGGCGAGGTCGTCCGCCAGGCGTGCGGGCTCGGCGATGTCGGCGATGTCCGCCAGCGCGTCGCGGACGGCGTTGCTGAGCTTTCGCCCGTCGACATAGAGCACGGGCCGGTCGTCCGGCCGGAGCAGGGCAAAGGCGAGCGGAACGGGATTGTGCGCCACGTCGCGGCCGCGGATGTTGAAGGTCCAGGCGACGGCATCCGCCTCGCCGAGCACGGCGGCGTCGGCCTTCTTCGCAGCGATCGCCGCGCCGACGCGCGCGAGCTTGTCGGCTGCGGCCTCGCCGGCGCGCTCGATCGCATGGAGCTCGACGGCGCCGAGCGGCGGCGGCGGGCGGTCCGTCCACAGCTGGTCGATCGGGTTGCGGTCGATTGCCACCAACGTCGCGCCCGCCTCGGCCGCCGCCCGCTCGATGCGGCGGAGCTGCGCCAAGGTGAGGTGCCACGGGTCGTAGCCGATGCGGTCGCCGGCCTTCACCCGCGCCAGCCATTTGGCCGGCGGCGTCTCGTTGCTGGGCACGACGGCGAAGGTGCCGGCATCGACCTGGCTTGCCGCCTGCAGCGTGTAGCGCCCGTCGACGAAGATCGCGGCCTCGTCGAGGAGCACGATCGCCGTCCCCGCCGAGCCGGTGAAGCCGGTAAGCCAGGCGAGCCGCTCCTCGGATGGCGGCAGATACTCGCTCTGGTTGGCGTCGGCATGGGGGACGATGAAGCCGGTGAGGTTCTCCTCGCGCAGCAGCGCGCGGAGCGCCGCCACGCGGCCGGGCGTCGCCGCACGATCGGCGCGGTCTTCGAAGCTCTGGAACATGGCGCGATATCTAGCGGGCGCCGCGGCAGGGTTCAAACGGAGCCATTCACACTACTCGTCGCCGGAATGACGAGGGGAGGGCGGGGTCACCGCTTCTCTAGCACCAGCGTCAGCCAGCCGTCGCGGATGAGGGCGCGGCGGAGGGCGAGGCGCTGGTTGCGATAGGCTGCGACGACCTGGGTGCGCTGCGCGGGCAGCATGCCGGAGAGGATGGCGACGCCGCCATGGTCGAGCCGGCGCGCGAGGCCGGGTGCGAGCGCGGCGAGCGGGCCGGCGAGGATGTTGGCGACGACGAGGTCGAACCGGGCGTCGCGCAGCAGCCGGTGCGAGAAGCCGGGCGCGGCTGCGGTCGTGACGAGGCGGGCAACGCCGTTGCGCCGGGCATTTTCGGCCGCGATGCGGATTGCGACCGGGTCGATGTCGGTGGCGAGCACCGGGACGCGCCATGCCCTGGCGATGGCGATCGCCAGCACGCCCGAGCCGGTGCCGAGGTCGAGGACGCGGCGGAAGCGGCGGGTGTGGGGAAGCGCGGCGATGGCGGCGAGGCAGGCGGCGGTGGTGCCGTGGTGGCCCGTGCCGAAGGCCTGCGCGGCGGGGATCTCGACCGCGATGTCGTTCGCCCGGGCCTTGCCGCGATCATGCTCGCCATGGACGACGAAGCGGCCGACCCGCACCGGCGGCAGGCCTTCGAGGCTTTTCGCCACCCAGTCGATGTCGGGCAGGCGCCCGATCGCAACCGCCTTACCGCGAAGGCCGGCCGCTTTCGCGGCCTTGCGGACGGCCGCCGCAACCGGCTCCTCCTTGCCGGGCCATGTGACCTCGACCAGCCAGCCGTCGGCGGTCTCCGACCATGACACCGGAATCGCCTCGCCGAGCGCGTCCTCCAGCGCGGCGGCGACGCGCGTGGCGGTCGCCTCGTCGGCCACGGCAAGGCCGGCGCGGTACATCTTCGGCATCGATTGGGAACCTCGTCCAGGGCACCGCTGCGCCCGTCGGGGGTGTACTGTCAAGCGCGGTGGATCGGTTCAAGCGATGGCGAGGTCGGCGCACGGCCGCAGCGTCAGCGCGGGCGGAGCATTTCGGGAATCGGCGGCGGCTGGCGGTTGACGACGAGGGCGGCGGTGCGCCGCCAGCCGATGGCGTAGTGGATCACGATGAGGGCGGCGAAGACGATGCCCCAGGTTTGGCGGCCGCTGGCGAAGAGGAGGGCGGTCGCGACGCCGAGCACCACGGCCTCCACCAGGAGCCGGATTCGGGGCGCGACCTCGATCACCGGGCGGCCGCCGTCGTTCGGGATGCGGAAGACCGCCCACAGCGCGCCGAGCGCGACAGGGACGCCGACGCCGGCGAGAATGCGGACCAGCGTGGATGCGTCGAGCGTGAAGCCCCACACCGCGGCCGCCACCAGCGCGGCCACCTCCAGGCCGAAGCGCAGCACGTAGTTGGCTATCTCTATCATGGGTGCTCCGGCCGGCCGCAAGGGCGGGGAACCGCCAATCTGTGGCATCCTTGCCGCAACGGCAAGTTTTCCTTATTCATGTTTCGTTCTCATGCTTCCGGCCCTTGTTTTTGCCGCGCGGAACCCTCATGTCACCACCTCCGGTGCGTGCGCGGGACGCCCGGATGGCCTCACGGTCGGATCACCACAGGACCATCCTTGAAGGGGAGCGTCGCGATGCGCGCGAACTCACATTCCGGCTCCGGTTCGGAGCTGGCGGTCGAAGCTATCGACCTTCGCCGGAGCTTCGGCGAGACCAAAGCAGCAGACGGCATCAGCCTCACCATCCCGCGCGGCATGGTGTTCGGCCTGCTCGGCCCCAACGGCGCCGGCAAGACGACCACGGTGCGCATCCTCACGACCCTGCTCCGCCCCGACAGCGGCGTGGCGCGGGTGGCGGGCTTCGACGTCACCGAGGAGCCTGACGAAGTCCGCCGCCGGATCGGTCTGGTCGGGCAATATGCCAGCGTCGACGAGATCATCTCCGGCCGGCAGAACCTCATCCTGATCGGCCGGCTCTACGGCATGACCTCGTCGCAGGCGAAGCGCCGGGCGGACGAGCTGCTCGAGCGGTTCGATCTCCTCGAGCCGGGCAAGAAGGCGGTGAAGACCTATTCCGGCGGCATGCGCCGCAGGCTCGATCTTGCCGCCAGCCTCGTCGTGTCGCCGTCGATCCTCTTCCTCGACGAGCCGACGACCGGTCTCGACCCGAACGGACGCGCCGCGACTTGGGACGTCATCTCCACGATGACCAAGGGCGGCACCACCGTCCTCCTCACCACGCAATATCTCGAAGAGGCCGACCGCTTCGCCGAGAAGATCGCGGTGATCGACCATGGCCGCGTGGTCGCCGAGGGTTCGCCCGCGGAGCTGAAGGCCCGCCTCGGCCGGTCGACGCTCGTCGTCCATCTCGGCGGCGGCCTCACAGAGGGCGCGGCGACCGCAGCGGTGACGCGTTTCGCGGCGTCGGCGCCGCAGCGGCGCGGCGACGAGCTCGTCGTCTCGATCGACGACCTCGCCGGAACGGCGGAGCTGATCAAGGCGCTCGGCGCCGCCGGGGCGACGCTCGACCAGATCCATATCGCCAAGGCGAGCATGGACGACGTCTTCTTCGAACTGACCGGCCGGGACCGGATGCCTGAAGGGAAAGCAGCATGACCAGCGTCGCCGTCGCAGATAGCCTTTCCACCCGCCGCACCGGCTCGCTCGCCAAGACGATGGACGAGGTTCGCGCCCTCGTCTGGCGCAACCTGTCGCACATCCCGCGCATGCCCGAGCGTCTCGCCGACGTGACGGTCATGCCGGTGATGTTCGTCATCCTGTTCGGCTACGTCTTCGGCAGCGCGATCGTCATCCCCGGCATGGAGATGTCGCCGGAATCGTCGGCCGCCTATCGCGAATTCCTGATCGGCGGCATCTTCGTGCAGTCGGTGGTGTTCATGTGCATCACCACCGCGGTCGGCGTCGTCAACGACATGAAGGAAGGGGTCATCGACCGCTTCCGGTCGCTGCCGATCAGCCGGGTCTCGGTGCTGCTCGGCCGCGCCATCGCGTCGCTCGTCGAAGGCTCGCTCGGCATCTTCGTGATGGCGATCTGCGGCCTCATCGTCGGCTGGGGCGCGCATAACGGCTTCGGCAATGCGGTGGCGGCGTTCGCGCTGCTGGCGGGCATCGCCTTCGCGATGATCTGCATCGGCATCTTCGTCGGCCAGCTGGTGAAGAACCCGATGAGCGCGCAGGCGATCGGCTTCACGCTGATCTTCCCGCTGACCTTCGCGTCCAATGCGTTCGTGCCGACCGACAACATGCCGGGCCCGCTCAAGGTGTTCTCCGAGTGGAACCCGGTCAGCGCGATGGTGCAGGCGGTGCGCGAGCTGTTCGGCAACCTCCCGCCCGGAACGCCGGTGCCCGACGCCTGGCCGCTGCAGAACCCGGTGCTCGCCACCGTGATCTGGATCGTGGTCTTCGCGGTGATCGGCATGACGCTCGCCGTGCGGAAATACGCCCGCGGCCGCGACCAGTAGCGCCGCAAAGGAGGCAGTTGCCTCGAAACGCCGGAAGCGGCACGGTCGTCCCGTGCCGCTTCGCTTTTCCTCTCGCCGCAACGCACCGGGCGCCCGCCAGCTTCGCGCGGGCCTCGCGCTTGCGCTTGGCGTAACGTTCCTCGCCGGCTGCGGCGGCAATCTCGGCTATCTGGCGCAGACCGCGCGCGGGCATCTTCAGGTGATGGGGGCGCGGGAGGACATTGCCGGCCTCGTCGCCGACCCTGCGACCGAACCGATGCTGCGGGCGGAGCTGGAGCAGGCGACCGCCATGCTCGACTTCGCCGCGAGCGAGCTGGCGCTGCCGGACAATGGCAGCTACCGCGCCTATGTCGACATCGGCCGGCCCTATGTCGTGGTCAACGTGGTGGCGACGCCGGAGCTGTCGCTCGACCCGGTCACCTGGTGCTTCCCCGTCGCCGGCTGCGTCTCCTATCGCGGCTATTTCGACCTGGAGGAAGCGCGCGTCTTCGCCCTCGGGCTGGCGGATGCGGGCTATGACGTGACGCTGAGCCCGGCCACGGCCTATTCAACGCTCGGCTGGTTCAACGACCCGCTGCCGAGCACCATCCTCGCGCGCGGCGAGGTGCAGCTTGCCGGCACGCTGTTCCACGAGCTGTCGCATCAGCGTGTCTATGTCGCCGGCGATTCGATGTTCAACGAGTCCTACGCCGTGACGGTCGAGCGCGAGGGCGTCCGCCGGTGGCTCCGCGCCCATGGCGGGTCCGCCGCCATCGCCGCATATGACGCCAACCTTCGCCGCGAGGCGGCGTTCCTCGACCTCATCCTCGGCGCCCGCGCCGAACTCGACGCGCTCTACCGCTCATCCGCCTCGGACGAGGAGAAGCACGCTGGCAAGGCCGCGATCTTCGCAGCGCTGCGCCGCGACTATGCGCGGCTCAAGGCCTCGTGGGGCGGCTATGCCGGCTACGACGGGTGGTTCGAGCGCGACCTCAACAACGCCCATCTCGCCGCGATCGGCACCTATGAGGAGCACGTCGCGGCGTTCGAGGCGCTGCTGCGCCGCGAGGGCGGCGACATGGCGGCGTTCCACGCCGCCGTCGAGGCGCTGGCCGCTCTGCCGCGCGTGGAGCGCGACGCGGCGCTCGCCGCGCTGGAGCGCGGGTAGGGGGACGACGGGGGCCGTGCGGCGCCCGTCGCCCGTTGCGTCAGTCGTTCGTCGTGATGACGATGATGTCGGGGCAGGTCACGGGCTCGAAGTTGCCGCTGTTGGGCGGCCGCTCGTTGTAGCAATTGTAGGTGCCCTTATCGACCGGCACCTCGGCGGTCGCGAGCCCGCGCACCGCCGCCGGCGAAACGACCTGGCCGCGGCTGACCAGCGCGGCGATGTCTTCCGACCTCTGCTGCTGGTTGGAGTCGGGCTTGGCGACGATGACGTCGGGACAACGGACTTCAACTTTATTCCCGTTCGCATCGATATTGTAACATTTGTCGGCCTGCGGATTCATATCCAGGACCAGATTTCCGATGACCGGACGCAAAGGATCCGAGCCCGCCGCCCGCAATTGCTGAGCCTGGACCTCGACACTAGCGACGGACAGCGCTGCAACCGCTGCCAACAGTCCGATGATCTTCATAGGGATAGACCTTCTCTGTCTCACCCCCCAGCGAATGCTATCGGGGCGGTCGGTCAGGACCATCGCGTATCGGTTGCATGTCCGTTGAGGCTTAACGGGCGCGACCGTCGGAGCGACCTCAACTACCTCTCGTCATTCTGGCGGAGGCCGGAATCCAGGGCCGCAAGCGCATGAGCCGGTGGGGCTGGACCCCGGCCTTCGCCGGGGCGACGAATGTGTCAAGCCTTGGAGTGGTCCTGCAGGCCGATCGAGCGCTTGAAGGCGGCGAGGAGGGCGAGGTAGGCGGCTTGCACCTCCTCGCGCGAGGGCGGCGGCGCGGTGTCGAACATCGCGGTCCATGCCTCGTTCCATGCGAAGAAGCGGCTGGCGCGGCGGTCGCCGAGCGGGCTCGACAGAGTGGAGCGGATGCGCGCGTCGGTGCCGGGGTCGTTGAATGTGCGGAAGGCGAGGGCCATCAGCGCCTGGTAGGCGCGGAAGGTCTCGTCGTCGAGGATGTACTGGCCGATGAAGATGCGGCGGTCGGCGTCGCGCTTGATGGCGACGATCTCGGGCGGCGTCTTCTCCTGCCAGTTCCCGACCCAGAGCAGGTAGCAATAGAGGTCGTTGAGGGGCGGGGCGACGGCGTCGTAGATCTCGATCCGCTTGTCGATGACGCGGCGGTTGCGCCACTGCGCCTCCTCGATCCGCTTCAGGCGGCGGTTGACGATGATCGCGGTGATTGCCGCAGTGGCCGCGATGGTGAGCGGGCCGACAAAGGCGACGATCAGCTTCACGACTTCGAGCGAGTTCCACATCCGGTCAGTGGACCTCGACGAAGGAGTCGATGACGCGCTTCTGGCCGGCCTTGTCGAAGTCGATCGTCAGCTTGTTGCCGTCGATCGAGGTGATGTGGCCGTAGCCGAATTTCTGGTGGAAGACGCGCTGGCCGAGACCGTAGGGCGACTGCGCCGAGCTCTTCGCCACCAGCTCGCCCTCGATCTCCATCGGGCCGCCGGCGCGGGTCGAGGGCCGGATGCCTTCGCGCCCGCGGCGATAGCCGCCCCCGCCGAACATGTCGCCCTGGTTCTCGGCGTCGCGCCGCGCCTTGGCGCGCTGCCAGCCCGGCGTCTCGTAGGTGTTGGCAAAGGCCTCGGCCTTGTCGAAGCGGCTCGCGCCATAGCCGCCCATGCCGCGGACGCCGTAGCCGCCATAGCTCGGGCCCTGCTCCATGATCTCGATATGGTCGGGCGGCAGCTCGTCGACGAAGCGCGAGGGGATGGACGATTGCCAGAGGCCGTGGATGCGGCGGTTGGCGGCGAACCAGATATAGGCGCGGCGCTTGGCGCGGGTGATGCCGACATAGGCGAGCCGCCGCTCCTCCTCCAGCGAAGCGCGGCCGCCCTCGTCGAGCGCGCGCTGGTTGGGGAAGACGCCTTCCTCCCAGCCGGGGAGGAACACGGTCTCGAACTCCAGCCCCTTGGCCGAGTGCAGCGTCATGATCGAGATCGCCTCGGCGTCGCCGTCGCGCTCGGTGTCCATCACCAGGCTGATGTGCTCGAGGAAGCCGCCCATCGTCTCGAAATCGTCCATCGAGCGGATGAGCTCCTTGAGGTTCTCCAGCCGCCCCGGCGCGTCGGCGGAGCGGTCGTTCTGCCACATCTCGGTATAGCCGGATTCCTCCAGGATCAGCTCGGCGAGCTCGGTATGGCGCATCGTCTCCAGCTGGCCGCGCCAGCGGCCGAACTGGTCGAGGAGGTCGCGGAGCGCGGTCCGGGTGCGGGCGTTGATCTCCTCGGTGTCGATCAGCTCGTTCGCCGCCTGCTGCATCGGAATGCCCTGGCGGCGGGCATAATCGTGGAGGAGCCGCACCGTCGCGTCACCGATGCCGCGCCGCGGCGTGTTGACGATGCGCTCGAAGGCGAGGTCGTCGGCCGGCTGCGCGGTGGCGCGGAGATAGGCGAGGGCGTCGCGGATCTCCTGCCGCTCGTAGAAGCGCGGGCCGCCGATGACGCGGTAGTCGAGGCCGAGGGTGACGAAGCGGTCCTCGAAGGAGCGCATCTGGAACGAGGCGCGCACCAGGATCGCGACCTCGTTGAGGTTCTGGCCGTGGCGCTGCAGGCGCTCGATCTCGTCGCCGATCGCGCGGGCTTCCTCTTCCGAATCCCAGGCGGAGGCGACCTTCACCGGCACCGCCTCGGGGTCGACCGCGTCGGTGAACAGCGTCTTGCCGAGCCGGCTCTCATTGTGGGCGATGAGATGCGAGGCGGCGCCGAGGATCGGGCTGGTGGAGCGGTAGTTGCGCTCCAGCCGGATCACCGCGGCGCCGGGGAAGTCCTTCTCGAAGCGGAGGATGTTGTCGACCTCCGCGCCGCGCCAGCCATAGATCGACTGGTCGTCGTCGCCGACGCAGCAGAGATTGGCGCGCGACACGTTCGGCCCCGCCGGCCGCTGGGCGAGGAGGCGCAGCCAGAGATACTGCGCGACATTGGTGTCCTGATATTCGTCGACCAGCATGTAGCGGAAGCGGAGGTGATAGTCCTTAAGGACGTCCGGATGCTCGCGGAAGAGCCGGAGGCACTCCAGCAGCAGGTCGCCGAAATCGACCGCGTTGAGGATCTTCAGCCGCGCCTGATACGCCGCGTAGAGGTCGGCGCCGCGGCCATTGGCGAACGCCATGCCTTCGCCGGGCGGCAGGTCGCGCGGGCCCCAGCCGCGGTTCTTCCAGTTGTCGATCATCCCGGCGAGGGCACGAGCCGGCCAGCGCTTCTCGTCGACATTGGCGGCCTGGATCACCTGCTTCATCAGGCGGAGCTGATCGTCGGTGTCGAGGATGGTGAAATCCGGCTTCAGCCCGATCAGCTCGGCGTGGCGGCGCAGCAGCTTGACGCCGATCGAGTGGAACGTGCCGAGCCACTGCATGCCCTCGACCGCGCCGCCGATGAGGTTGCCGATGCGGTGCCGCATCTCGCGCGCGGCCTTGTTGGTGAAGGTGACGGCGAGGATCTCCCACGGCCGCGCCTTGCCGGTGGCGAGGAGATGGGCGATGCGGGTCGTCAGCACGCGGGTCTTGCCGGTGCCGGCGCCCGCCAGCACCAGCACCGGCCCCTCTGTGGTTTCGACGGCGCGGCGCTGCTCCGGGTTGAGCGCGTCGAGATAGTCGACGCGGCGGGCGTTGATCGCGCGCGCGGCAATGCTCCCGGCCTCGCTCGCGGGCGGCCCGGCGTCGTCGTCATAGGCGCTGAGCGGGGGACCGGCCTCGAAAGCCGCGTCCTCGTCGCGTCCGGTCATCGGGATCCCGCGGCTCGATTCTTCAGGAGAACACTATAGCAACAGATAGGACGCCGCGAGCGCCAAGGGTAGAGCGGCGGTCAACGGGCGTTTCGTCCCCGGCAAAACCGTGCGGCCAGCGGCCCGCGATGAAACTGTCGTGAGCAGGGCCGTCGAAATCAAGGAAATCCCATCGGTATTAGCCTCGTCTATCGCGGACATAGGCGGCTGCCGCGGTCGCGGTCGTGCTTTCCTCCGCGCATGCCGGTGAGGGAGTCCGGCGATGGTTTCACCATTGGGGAGGTTCTTCCATGCGGAAGGTTGTGAAGTCAGGACTGGTAGCGCTCGGCGCCGCGCTCCTTTCGACGGCGGCTCTGGCGCAGGAATCCGGCGTGGTCGTGCTCGGCGCGCCGACCGACATCTATCTGGAGGTGACGACCGGGGCGAACGGCGAGCCGATCCTGTCGCAGGAGGAGTTCCCGCTTCTTCTCGGCGGCTACTACCGGTTCAATTTCGTCTGCCCCGATGCGGAAGACGATTCCACCGGCTTTCATTTCGAGGTCACCGACCTTCTGACCAATTCGCATCTGCGCGTGGTGTCGATCGGCGACATTGAGCTCTACATGCAGGGGCTCTTCTTCCGCGCGATCGAGTGCGACGAGGCGGGTTCGGCCCGCTTCAGCTTCCATCCGATGCGCCGCGGCGTCTACGACATCTACGTCCGCGACCATTCCGATCCTCCCCAGGAGGCTTGGGGCCGGGTCATCGTCGAGTAGCCCGGTCTTTGCCATCCCTGCGCCGCCGGTCCGCCGGCGGCGCTCGCTTCCGGAGGATCATCGATGAAGCGTGTGCTGACGGGCGCCGCCGCCGGCGCCCTCCTCGCGGCGATTCCCGCGCTCGCCTTCGATCAGGCGAGCGTCGACGCGCTGCTTTCGACCAAGCAATGCTACGACTGCGACCTGACGGGCGCCGACCTTGCCGGCGCCGATCTCGCCGACGTCTACCTCACCTATTCCAACCTGACGGGCGCCAATCTCGGCGGAGCCGACCTGAGCAACGGCTTCATGTCGCTCGCCGATTTCACCAGCGCCGATCTGTCGAACGCCACGATCGACGGCGGCAACCTTTCCCAGACGAATCTCAGCGGCGCCACGCTGAGCAATGCTTCGCTCGCCGGTGCCTCGCTGCGCAATGCCAGCCTCACCGGCGCCAGGGCCGACGGCGCCTTCCTCGGCGGTGCGATCCTTGTGCGCGCCAATCTCCGCGACGCGGACTTCACCGGCGCGGACCTCACCGGCGCCGATCTCACCAGCGCGATCGTGACGGGCGCCGTTTTCACTGACGCCGATCTCAGCGGCGCGATCACCGAGCGGATGAGCTTCTCCAGCGCCATCCTGTGCCGGACCACCATGCCCGACGGTTCGGTCAACGACAGCGGTTGCCCCTAGGAGCGCTCATGACACGCCTTGCCATCGGAACCGCGGCCGTCCTCGCGGTGATCCTCGCGCCGGCTGCGGTCGCGTTCGTCGAGGCCGATCTCGACACGCTGCACTCGACCGGCTCCTGCGACACGCGCTGCGACCTGTCGGGCGTCGACCTCACGGGCGCGGCTTTCCCCGGCGGGCAGCTTTCCAACGCCAATTTCAGCGGCGCGACGATGGTCGGCATCGACCTCAGCAATGCCGACATGGCGGTGGTGAATCTCCGCGACGCCGATTTTACCGGCGCGAACGTGTCGAACACCTATCTGCGTTCGGCGACGATGATCGGCGCCAACCTCACCGACGCCGATTTCAGCGGCTCGATCTTCACCACCGCGAACATGACCGGCGCGATCGCGGCCGGCGCAAGCTTCGCCGGCGCCGGCTTCACCAATGCCACGCTGGCGGACGCCGATTTCACCGGGGCGGATTTCTCCGGCGCCAATCTCGATCGCACCAATTTCCGCGGCGCGATCCTGGTCGGCGCGACGCTCGCCGGCGCCGACATCAGCGGAGCGGTGTTCACCGACGCCGACCTCACCGACGCCACGCTGGAGGGCGCGACAGTCGCGCGGATGGGCTTCACCAGCGCGCTGCTGTGCCGGACCACGATGCCGGACGGCAGCGTCGCCAATGACGATTGCCCGTAGGAAGGGGAGGTTCCGCATGAAACGCATTCTCGGCGGGCTGGCGGTTCTGGCCGCGGCGGGCGTGGTGCCGGCGATCGCCTTCGACCAGGCGCATGTCGATCAGCTGCTCGCGACGAAGTCCTGCTTCGATTGCGACCTCACCGGCGCTGCGCTCGCCGGGGTCGACCTCTTCGACGTCTACATGACAAACGCCGACATGTCGGGCGCGGATCTCACGGGCGCCAACCTCGCCGAGGGCTATCTCCGCTTCACCACGCTGGTCGGCACCGACTTCACCGGGGCGGACGTCACCAACGTCAATTTCGAGAGCGCCAACCTCACCGGGGCGCTGCTGGTCGATGCGATCGCGCCCGAGGCCTCGTTCATCAACGCGACGCTGGTCGGTGCGACGCTCGACGGCGGCGATTTCAGCGGTGCCAATTTCAACCGCGCCAATCTCCGCACGGCGAGCCTCGTCGGCGCCGATCTCTCCGGCGCCAACATCGTGAGCGCCATCCTCGGCGAAGCCGATTTCACCGGCGCCGACCTCACCGGCGCGAATATCGAGCGCACCGGGATGACCGGCGTGAACCTCACCGACGCCGACCTCACGGGCGCCACCATCACGGCGACGAGCCTCACGGCGGCGATCAAGTGCAACACGACCATGCCGGACGGGACGGTCGACAACAGCAACTGCGAATGAGGGAATGACCGATGACGAAGCGCTGGCTCTGCGGACTGACGCTGGCGGCGGTCCTCGCCGCGCCGGCCTATGCCGTGGTCGAGGCCGATCGCGAGCGCCTGGTCGCGACCAATGAATGCGAGGGCTGCGACCTGTCGGGCGCGACGCTGGGATATCTCGACCTCACCGGAGCCAGCCTCGCCGGCGCCAACCTGACCGACACCTTCCTCCGCTTCTCGACCTTCGACGGCGCCGACCTTGCGGGCGCCGACCTCACCAACGCGACGTTCCTGCAATCCTCCGCGGTGGGCACGTCGTTCCTCGACGCGCTGATGGACCATGCCGGCATGGAGGAGGGGACGATGAGCGGCGCCGACTTCACCGGCGCGACGCTGGTGGAGGCGCGGATCACCCGCACCAATCTTCGCGACGCGATCCTGGTCGGGGTCGATCTCAGCGGGGCGACCATCAACGGCGCGGTGCTCTCCGGCGCCGACCTCACCGGCGCGAATCTCACCGGCGTTTCGATCGACCGCACCGGGTTCACGGGCGCCAATCTCACCGACGCCGACCTGACGGGTGCGACGCTGACCGCGACGAGCCTCACCTCGGCAATCAAGTGCAACACCACGATGCCGGACGGCACGGTGGACAACAGCGGCTGCTAGCCGCGCGTTAGTGCAGGGTGACCTGCAGCATGCGGTAGTCGGCGTCGGTCTTCGACGCCTGCACGCGCTCGACCATCGCGCGGGCGATCTCGACCGGCCCGGTGGCGAGGGTGTCGAGGTCGTGCCCCTGGCGCAGCATCGCCGGGCGAAGGACGCGAAGGCCCAGCACGCAGCGCGCCGCGGCGGCGCGCGCCTCGGGCGCATCCGCGGCCGCGTCATGGGCGGCGATCTCGGCCTGCAGGAGGTCGGCGACGAGGAGGCAGACGAGGCGGTCGCGCTGCCGGTCGGCCTCGGCGGCGCTGAACGTGTCGCGGGCGGCCGGCGTCCACGCCGGATCCGCGCCGGCGACGCGGGCGATCAGGTCGCGCGGCACCGCGTCCCGCGCGGCGTCGCTGAAGGCCGGGAACACAGACGCCAGCGGCAAGGCGGCGGCCATCGGGTTGGCGTAGGAACGATCAAGCTCGGAATGCGGTGACATTGGGAAGCCCCTCCGTTTCTATTAGGGCCATGGTGGAAGACCGGCACTGAACCCGGTCTGAGGGGGCCGTTCATCCCGCGTTGCCGCCACGGCCGTCCTTGACGGCGGGTCCCGGCCCGCCCAAATTGCATACAATTCAGCCAGCCGAGGGGACGGCGGCCGTGAAATGCCTGCTCGTCGCCGACATCCACTACGATCTTCGCAAGTTCGACTGGGTGGTCGAGATGGCGCCCCTGGTCGATCTCGTCGTGCTCGCCGGGGACCATCTGGAGATCGCGTCGATGGTGGCGCGGCCTGACCAGGCGGTCATCGCGCAGAAATATTTCCGCCGGATCAGGGAAAAGGCGCCGCTGCTCCTCTGCTCGGGCAATCACGATCTCGACGTGAAGGACGGCAATGGCGAGCTGACGGCGCGCTGGCTCGGCAACGCCCGCTTTCTCGACATTCCGACCGACGGCGATTCGCACCAGATCGGCGACACGCTGTTCACCCTCTGCCCGTGGTGGGACGGGGAGGGCGTGAAGGCGGCGATCGCGGCGCAGATCGCGCGCGACGCCGAGCGCCGGCCGGCGCGCTGGGTCTGGGTCCATCACGCGCCGCCGGACGGATCGCCGACGAGCTGGGGCGGCCATCGCTCCTATGGCGATGTGACGGTGCGCGGCTGGATCGAGGCGTATCAGCCGGACATCGTGCTGTCGGGCCATGTCCACCAGTCGCCCTTCGTCGCCAACGGCTCGTGGGCCGACCGGCTGGGCAGGACCTGGATCTTCAACGCCGGGCACCAGGTCGGCCCGATCCCGTCGCATGTGGTGGTCGACACCGAAGGACCGCAGGCCTACTGGCTGTCGCTGACGGCCGCGGAAAGCGCGATGCTCGACGCGCCGCTGGCGCGGCCGCTGCCGCCGCTCCGCGAGCCGCCCGAATGGCTCGCCTCTATGGCGAGGCAGGGAGCTCGTCGTCTCGCGTGAAGCGATGCGCCTGCTGGTGCATCAGCGATTCCAGCACTTCGTCCACCATGGCGAAATGGTCGCTGTGCTGGCTGAATTGCCGCTTGAGGTCGACGAGATAGGTCGTCGAGCTCTGGAGGCGGCGGGCGAGGAGGCGCGCGATCGGGACGAGGAGAGCCGGGGTTTCCTCCAGTTCGCGGAGCGCGTCGTCGATCATTCGCATGCGGACCGGCGTCATGGTCTTGACACTGGCGGTCGGCGGGATGCCGAGGAGGAGCGACATCTCGCCGAAGATCGCGCCGGGATCGCTGACGAAGGCGATCGAGGTCTCGCCGCGGAACACCTCCACCGCGCCTTCGACCAGGATGTAGAGATGGCCGGAATGCTGGCCTTCGGTGATGAAGATGTGGCCGGCGGGAAACGCGACCTCGGGATACCCGCGATACTGCTCGAGATTGTCGGTCATGCGCTCCCCTCCCAACAACGTGCGTCGTTACAACTGAGCGTGCAAGGGCCGGGCCGCCTGTTCGCTCGCGGCTGAACGACGATCGTCGCGTCCCGGGCGCGCTGCGGCGCGCAGTGCCGCTGCGCAGAACCGGGACCCACACGGGGGCCGCATGGACCCCGGTTCTGCGGTGCATCACTTCGTGCTGCACCGCGCCCGGGGAGCGGTCCCATTCAACGGCTCGGCAGGCTATCCCCTCAGCCGCCACTTCAGGAAGCGACGGTGGAAGCGGCCGTAGGGCGGCGCCAGCCATTGCGCGGGGTGGCGTGGCCGGCTGCGGAAGACGGTGCGCTGGTGGCTGAAGGTAAGGAAGCCGGCCCTGCCGTGATAGGCGCCGATGCCGCTGGCGCCGACGCCGCCGAACGGGGCGTCGCGGAGCGCCATGTGGAGGAGCGCCTGGTTCACCGTCGCGCCGCCCGAAACCGTGCGCGACAGGACCTCCTCCGCAGTGGCGCGGTTGCGGGCGTAGACATAGAGCGACAGGGGCGCGTCGCGGCGGTTCACGAAGGCGATCGCCTCGTCGAGCGACGCGACGCCGACAATGGGGAGGATCGGGCCGAAGATCTCTTCGCGCATCAGCGCGCTGCCTTCGGGCGGATCGAGGACCACGGTCGGCGCCAGCTTCCGCGCCTCGCGGGGGACGGTGTTGCCGTCCGCGCGCAGCACCGTCGCGCCGTCGGTCGCGGCATCGCGCAGCAGCGTCTCGAGCCTCGAAACATGGCCGTCGGAGACGATGCTGGCGTAGTCGTCATCACCGGCGCCGCCGGGATACATCGTCGCTGCGGCGGCAAGGATCGCCTCGGCGAGTGGCCGGACCATGGACATCGGCGCCAGCACATAGTCCGGCGCGATGCAGGTCTGGCCGGCATTGACCAGCTTGGTCCAGGCGATCGAGCGCGCCGCGGTCTCGATCGGGTAGCCCTCGGCGACGATGGCGGGGCTCTTGCCGCCGAGCTCCAGCGTGACCGGCGTCAGGTTCCCGGCCGCGGCGGCGGCGACCTTCCGGCCGGTCCCGGCGGACCCGGTGAAGAAGAGGTGGTCGAAAGGGAGCGCCGCCACCGCAGCCGAAACCTCCGGGCCGCCGGTGACGACCGCCACCTGGTCCTCGGGAAAGATGCGGTTGACGAGGTCGCGGAGGAGGGCGGCGGTCCGCGGCGTCTGCTCCGACGGCTTGACGATGGCGCGGCAGCCGGCGGCGAGCGCGTCGACCAGCGGCATCAGCGTCAGCTGCACCGGGTAGTTCCACGGCGCGATGATGCCGACGACGCCCTTCGGCTGATGCATCACCCGCGCGCTGCCGGGGAAAAGAAGCGGCTGGACGCGCACGCGGCGCGGCCGCATCCAGCGGCCGAGATGGCGCCGGGCATATTTCGCGGCCTCGACGACGTAGAACACCTCGGCGAGCAGCGTCTCGTGGGCGGAGCGCGTCCCGAAATCGGCGGCGATGGCCGCCGCGATTGCCTCCGCCTCGGCGACCACCAGCCGCTGCAGGGCGGCAAGGTCGCGCCGCCGGTCCTCCGCGGAGGGGCCGCTCGGCGTGGCCGCCGCGCGCTGGGCGGCGAAAAGGCGCTCGGCGCGCCGGATCTCGGAGGCATCGTCGGTCATGGCGGTCGAGCCTAGAGCAAGCGCGCGGCGGCGGCGAGTTGCGCGGCGCTGGCCTCGCGCGGCGCGGGTTGGCTAATATGGCGGCGACCGACCTTGAGCCGAGAAGGACCGCATGGCCCAGTACGACCGCAGCCGCCTGATTGCCGAGCTCGACAGCCTCGGCGCCGAAGCCGACGCCGATGCGCTTGCCGCGGCGCGGAGCGTCGCCGCGACGATGCGCGAATGGGGGCTCGGCTGGGACGCGGTGCTGCGCGCGGCGCCGGACGGCGACGACGCGCCGCTTCCCGTGGACGAGCCCGAAATGCCGCTCGCGCCGGCCGATCTCGCCGGCGACGCCGCGCTGGTGGAGCGGCTCCTCACCAAGGAGCTCTCGGAGGAAACCCGGCTGGAACTCTCCGAGATGAAGGCCAACATAAGGGCCGGAACCTTCGACGCGATGGACAGCCGCTACGTCCGGGCGCTGGCGAAGAGGCTCGGCGTCTGACATTGGGGCCTGGGACCGCAGAGAGAAACGACATGTGCCGCAACATCCGCACCCTCTACAATTTCGACCCGCCGGCGACGGATGCCGAAATCCAGGCCTCGGCGATCCAGTTCGTCCGCAAGCTCTCGGGCTTCACCCGGCCGTCCAAGGCCAATGAGGACGCCTTCGACACCGCGGTGATCGAGGTCACGGCCGCTGCGAAGAAGATGCTGGACGCGCTGGTCACCAACGCGCCGCCGCGCGACCGCGAGGTCGAGGCCGCCAAGGCGCGGGCGCGCGCCGCCATCCGCTACGCGAACTGAGACATCCCCAATTCCATCGGCGGCACGACCCCCGGGCGGTTGCCCGGGGTCGCCGGTTTGCTACGGTCTGCGCGGGCTCGCCGGGTAGAGGCAGGCACGGGCCAGGGAGGCCGATCTGGGCAGGCTCTATCTGATCCTGGGCGGCGCCATCGTCCTGATCCTCGGGGCGGCGTTCGTGGTGCCGCTCTTCATCGACTGGAACGCTTACCGCTCCTTCTTCGAGGACGAGGCGGAGCGCCTGATCGGCCAGCCGGTGACGATCGCCGGCGACATCGAGGCGCGTCTCCTCCCCGTGCCCACCGTCACCTTCAACGATGTGCGGGTCGGCCGGGCAGATGGCGAGGAGATGCTGCGGGTCGAGCGCTTCGCCGCGCGGGTCGAGCTGCTCCCGTTCCTCTCCGGCGACATTGCGGTGAGCGGGCTGGAGCTCGACCGGCCGTGGCTCAAGATCGCGATCGACGATGACGGCCGCGTCGACTGGTTCGGGACGCCGGCGCGCCGCGCGGGCCTCGATGCCGAGGCGGTGTCGGTCGAGGACGTCACCATCACCGACGGCGCGATCGAGGTAGTGGACGGCAGCACCGGCGCGTCGTTCCAGCTCGTGGGCATCAACACCGACCGCGTCGAGGCGCCTTCGCTGCAGGGGCCGTGGCGGATCGAGGGCAACCTTGCCTGCCAGGCCGTGGCGTTCTGCGGCGACGGCCTGCCGGTCCGCTTCCGGCTCTCCACCGCGCGGCCGGACGAGGCCGGGCTGGTGCGGCTGACCGCCACGCTGGAAACCACCGCCACGGAGATGGCGGGGACGCTCTTTGCCGACGGAATGCTGGATTTCGCGGAGCGGAGCGTCAGCTATGCGGGCACGTTCCGGTTCGACAAGCGCGACGAGGCCGCGCCGCCGCCCGAGGGCGGGCAGGGGGCAGCGCCCGGCCTCGCCTGGCAGCTCGCGGGGTCGTTCCAGCTCGACAATACCGGCGTCGAGCTTCCCGAATTCACCTTCGCCCCGCGCGATGCCCGCGTCGTCATCGACGGCGGCGGCGCGGTGTCCTTCGGCGCGAATGCGCGGTTCGCGGCGAACGTCACGACGCGACAGGTCGACCTCGACACGCTGATCGGGGGCGGTCCGGGCGAGCCGGTGGCGGTGGCCGACGCGATCGCCGGAATCTTCAACGGCCTTCGCGAGACCGCGCGCCCGCCGGTGAGCGGCGAGCTCCACGTCGCGATCCCGTCGGTGGTGGTGTCGCGGACGATCATCACCGATGTCGATTTCACGCTGGTCGCCGACGCCAGCGCGGATTCCTGGTCGATCACCGACCTCGTACTCGACCTCCCGGGCGAGACGGCGCTCGAGCTCGGCGGGCGGCTTTCGATCGGCGCGGAGTTCGGCTTTACCGGGAGTGTGCGCCTTGCTTCGTCGAACCCGGCCGTATTCGCGGCCTGGTGGCAGGGGCCTGAGGCGCCGCGCTCGCGGCTGGCGCCGTTCGACGTCGGCATGCAGGTCGATGTCGCGCCGGGGCGGATCGACGTCGGCGAGCTCAGTGCCACGATCGGCGAATCCTTCGCCGGCGGCGCCTTCACCTGGACCGATGCGACCGAGGAAGGCGGCGTCCGCCGGCTCGAGGCCGACATTGCGGCCGAGACCTTCGACCTCGACCAGCTGACGGCCCTCGGCGAGCTCCTCTTCGGCGACATCGCCGCGTCTGATGTCCTCGCCGACGAGTATGTCGTGCGGCTCTTCGCGGATGAGCTGATCAGCGGCGACCTCGTGATGGCCGATGTCGAGGTCAACGTGTCGCTGGGCGGCGATACACTGATCGTCAACGCCTTCCGCGTCCGCGACCTTGGCGGGGCGACGATCGAGGTCGGCAACGGGCGGATCGACCGCCTCAGCTCCACGATGCAGGGCAATCTGTCGGCGACCCTGGTGGCGGACGATCTCGACGGGCTTGCCGCGCTCGCCGACGCGCTCGCGCCCGACACGGCGTTCGCGCGGTGGTTCGCGACCGCTGCGCCGCATCTTGCGCCTGCCAATCTGACGCTCACCGTGGAGGCGCCGGCGCCCGAAGGGCCGGACCTTCGCGCCCGGGTGGGGGGAACCCTCGGTGCCACGGAGGTCGAGGTCGCCGCCTGGCTCACCGGCACGCTCGGCGAATGGCGGAGCGAGCCGGCGCGCCTCGTCGTCAACATCGATTCGCCGGACACCGCGCTCCTGTTCGACCAGCTCGGGCTGTCGCTCGCCGCGCCGCCGCCGGCGGAGACCACGATCGACCTCGCATTCGACGGCGTGCCGTCGACCGGCATGACGAGCACGTTCCAGATCGCGACGGTGGGCGGCGCCCGCCTCGACGGCGCGGGGACGCTGTCGATCGCCGAGGACTTCGCCCTAGGCTTCGTCGGCGGCGGGACGCTGATGGCGACCGACATCGAGCCGCTCGTCGGGGTCGTCTTCCCCGACTGGCCGGGTCTCGGGGCGGGCACCTCGGTCTCGCTGACGATCCCCGTCGTCGAGCTCGGCGGCAGCCAGGCCAAGGTTACGATCGCGTCGATCAGCTCGATCGGGCTGCAGCGCGTCGCGGGCGACCTGACGCTGACGACCTCCGGCGGCGTCCCGGTGCTCGACGGCACGCTGTCGCTGGAGGAGGCCAGTCTCGGCTGGCTGCTGAGCCTGCCGGGCGGCGTGCCGCTGCTTCCGGCCGACGGCAGCCGGCCATGGTCGACCCGGCCGTTCGACCCGTCGCCGCTGGGCGATCTGCGGGGCCTTCTGTCGCTGTCGGCCGGCCGGCTCCTGATCGCGGAGGGGCTGGAAATCGCGGAAGCCGAGCTCGCGGTCTCGCTGCGCCCCGACGGCGGGGCGCTCGGCCTCAGCCAGGGCGTGCTCGCCGGCGGCGCCGTCGAGGGGCAGCTCAATCTCGCAATCGCCGATGGCACCGCGACGCTGACCGGCCTCCTCACGCTCGACGACGTGTCGGTCGAGCCGCTGCTGTGGGCGGTCGAGGACGTGCCGGTCGCGACGGGCGAGGTCGATGCGACGCTCACCATCTCCGGCACCGGCCGGTCGCCGGCGGGCCTTGTCGCCGCGCTCACCGGCAGCGGCACCATCACCATCGATAGCGGTACGATCAGCGCGATGAACCCCGATGCCTTCCGCCTGGTGCTGGACAGCGTCGGCGCCGGCAGCGCGCCCGGCGCGGCGGCGCTGGAGACGCTCTTCGTCGGCCATCTCGATGCCGGGCCGTTCGCGTTCGGCGAGGCGGTGGTGCCGGTCGACATTGCGAGCGGCCTCGTCGGGCTCGGTCGCACGACGCTCGCCGGCGAAGGCGCGACCGCCATGGCGCGGGGAACGGTCGACCTCAACAGCCTGACCGTGAACAGCACCTGGGAGTTCGCGGCCGATCTCGACGGCGGCGCCGCCATCGGCGGCCTGACGCCCGCGGTGCGGATCAGCTTCACCGGCCCGCTCGCGGAGCCGGTGCGCACGGTGAGCGTGACGCCGCTGATGACCTATCTCGGAACGCTGCGGGTTCTGGAGTCGGAGCGCCTGCTTGCCGCCGGGCTCGAGCTGGAGATGTTCAGGCGCCTGATCGCACGCCAGACCGCGGACCGGGCCGCGGCGGCGGCGGAACCCGACCCGCCTGAGCCGGAGGACGTCCAGCCGATGCCGGCCGAGCCGGATCCCGCTCCCCAGCCTCTGCTGATCCCGCTGTCGCCCTAGCGGCGCGGCGGTACCAGTCCAGCACATACATGCGGATCGCGGAGGAGAGGTTGTCCTCGCCGGTCCGCCCGGTGTCGATCGCCGCGACCAGGGCGGACATGCTCGTCCCCTCGGCGGCGGCGATGTCGGCCAGCGCGCGCCAGAAGGGTTCCTCCAGCGAGATCGACGTGCGATGGCCGGCGATGGCGATCGACCGCTTGGCCAAGGTCAGCTGTCTTCGCGGCGATGATCGTCGAGGTGGCGCTTGGCCGCCTTCTGTTCCGCGCGGACCTTCCGTCTTTCCGCCAGCGTCCGGCCGTGCGTCGCCCGGTTCTCGTTCGCCTGCTTCTCGCGTTCCGCCCGTTCCTTCGCCCTTCGGACGCGGCGGAGATTGATGATCTCGGCGGTCATGCTGGGTTCCTCCCCAGAAGTGACACCACAAGCCCCCTCAACACGTTAGACCCGCCGGCGCGGTTCCGCCAGCCTCAGCCCGGCCGGGTCATCCGCTCCGGCCGGACCAGCGCATCGAATTCCTCGGCGGTGACGAACCCGCCGCCCACGGCCTCCTCGCGAAGCGTCGTGCCGTTCCGGTGCGCGGCGTTCGCGATCTTCGCCGCCGCATCGTAGCCGATCCTCGGTGCCAGCGCGGTGACGAGCATCAGCGAACGCTCGACATGCCCGGCGATGACTTCGCGCCGGGGTTCGATGCCGACGAGGCAGTTCTCGGTGAACGACCGCGCCGCGTCGGCCATCAGCCGCACCGACTGGAGAAGATTGTACGCCATCACCGGGTTGTAGACGTTGAGCTCGAAATGCCCCTGGCTGCCGGCGAAGCCGATCGCGGCCTGGTTGCCGAAGATCTGGACGCAGACCTGGGTCAACGCCTCGCACTGCGTCGGGTTCACCTTGCCCGGCATGATCGACGAGCCCGGCTCGTTCTCCGGCAGCGCCAGCTCGCCGAGCCCGGCGCGCGGGCCGGAGCCGAGGAGGCGGATATCGTTGGCGATCTTGAAGAGCGAGACCGCGACGGTGTTGATCGCGCCGTGGGTGAACACCATCGCGTCATGCGCGGCGAGCGCCTCGAACTTGTTCGGCGCCGAGGTGAATGCGAGGCCGGTCAGCGCGGCGATGCGGTCGGCGACGCGCTCCGCGAACCCCTCCGGCGCATTGAGGCCGGTGCCGACCGCCGTGCCGCCCTGCGCCAGCTGCATCAGCGCCGGCAGCGTGCTCTCGATGCGGGCGACGCCGTTCTCGACCTGCTGCGCGTAGCCGGAGAACTCCTGGCCGAGGGTGAGGGGCGTCGCGTCCTGCGTGTGGGTGCGCCCGATCTTCACGATCGCGCGCCACGCGCCTGCCTTGTCGTTCAGGGCGTTGCGGAGGAGTTGAAGGGCGGGGACCAGCCGGTGGACGATCTCCTCCGTCGCCGCGATATGCATCGCGGTCGGGTAGGTGTCGTTCGACGACTGGCTCATATTGACGTGGTCGTTGGGGTGGATCGGCGTCTTCGAGCCCATCACCCCGCCGAGAAGCTCGATCGCGCGGTTGGCGATGACCTCGTTGGCGTTCATGTTGGACTGGGTCCCCGAGCCGGTCTGCCAGACCGCGAGCGGGAAATGGGCGTCGAGCTTGCCCTCGGCGACCTCCTGCGCCGCGGCGACGATCGCCTCGCCGATCCGCCGGTCGAGCCGGCCGAGGTCCATGTTCACCTCGGCCGCGGCGCGCTTGACGATGCCGAGCGCGCGGATCACCGACAGCGGCTGCTTCTCCCAGCCGATGCGGAAATTCTCCAGCGAACGCTGCGCCTGCGCCCCCCAGTAACGGTCCGCTGGCACCTCGATCGGGCCGAAGCTGTCGGTCTCGGTGCGGGTGGCGGTGGGCTTCATCGCGCGCGCTGCGGTTGACGTTGGCGCGTTCTAGCACGCGCACCGAGTCGGCGCGCCCTGCTCCCCGACCTCATCCTGAGGCGCGAGCGAAGCGAGCCTCGAAGGAGGGCCGAGAACACCAGCGGGTCCTTCGAGGCCCGGCTGCGCCGGGCACCTCAGGATGAGGTCGGTTAGGTCAGCTCTTCTTGCGGAAGGCGTCGAGGCTGACGACCTGGGCGGGCTTGGCCGGCGGCTCGTCGGCGGATTTGTCGTCGTCCTCCGCGGCGGCGGGCTTCGGCTCGGGTGCGGGTGGCGGGGCGAGGGCGGTCACCTCGGCCTCGACCGCGGGGCCGGCCTCGGCTTCGGCCTTGGGTGCGATAGCCGGCTCGAACTGCAGCGCGAACTGGACCGACGGGTCGACGAACGCCTTCACCGCCGTGTAGGGCACCAGCACCCGCTCGGGGATGCCGTTGAAGGAGAGGCCGACCTCGAAGCCGTGCTCGCTGGCCGACAGGTCCCAGAACTGGTGCTGCAGCACGATCGTCATGTCTTCGGGGTACTGGCTGAGGAGGCGGCTCGACACCCGCACGCCCGGCGCCTTGGTGGCGAAGGTGACGTAGAAATGATGCTCGCCGGGAAGGCCCGTCTTGGCGACCTCCGAAAGCACCTTGCGAACCACCCCGCGCAGCGCGTCCTGCGCCAGGATGTCGTAGCGGATCAAATCCTCAGCCATGGAACCCGGTCGACCCAGAGGTTTGAGGGCAGCCGCCCCCGGAAGGAAGTGGGAGCTTCTGTTGCCAGGTGCTCCCGAACCCCGCCTTACGGTGCGACCCGCAAGGGCTTTGATTGGGAATCCGTCACCGCATTACGCGGCGAGGCGGAGGTCCCGCGCATTGTTGTCGTTGGCAACTATGCGAACGGCCCGATAACGGTGGAACCATGCCGAGCGAAAGTCCACCCTTTACGCCCTCGTCGATCCTGTTTCGCCCCCGCCGGAACCCGCCGAAACGGCGTTCGCGATAGCGGGCTCTGGTGGAGGCGCCGGGTACTGCCCCCGGGTCCGATGGGTTTATTACGATGGCAGTTTATCGCCATAGCCGGCCGAAACCGGCACCCCAAATATAGGCGGCGCCTGCGCGCCTGAAAAGGCTGTGCGGTGAAGCGGGTGCCGCTCCCCCGCGGTATCTCGCCGCCGCCGGTGGTATGATCGCGGCTACGCAGGCCCAACCTTCCCCGGGAGCAACCCATGATCGACATCCTCCTCGTCACCACCGCCCTCTACATGCAGCCGGTCGATGTGGTGAAACACGTGCTCACCAGCGAGGAGCTGGCGATGGAGTACGTTACGACCGACTCGTTCGACGAGTCGGTCATCGCCGGCATCTACGCGCCCGATCTGGTTGCGGCCTATGAAGCGGTCATGACGCGCCAGGAGGAGCTCAACGAGCCGATCCTCGAGGGCAATCTCATCACCGGCCGGCAGGAATATTGCCCGCTGGGGGACCTCGTCATCGACGCGCCGGACATGCCCACGGAAGGCGAAGCTGCGATCCACGTCTCCTTCGCGAGCCAATGGTGCTTCACGGAAGCGCCCGAGGCGATTCGCAACGAAGTCACCGAGCTCACCTTCCGCCTCGTCGAGGTGGAGGAAGGCTGGCTCATCGTCGACATCGATCACAGCCTCTACGGCTCGCTCGCGGCGTATCTCGCCGACCTCGCGGCGGAGTAGGGGAATCGGCGTAGGCTGAAATTGGCCGCTTCAACCGTCGTCACCCCGGCCCCGGATCGGGTCCGGGGTAAACTCCGGCCGGGGTCCAGAGCCACATGACGGGCGGAGCCTCACGCCCTGGATTCCGGCCTTCGCCGGAATGACGAAGAACAGGACGAAGAAAAGGTGCGCCAGTATCTCGACCTGATGCGGCTGGTGATGGATCGCGGGGTGCGCAAGGACGACCGCACCGGCACCGGCACACTGTCAGTGTTCGGCCACCAGATGCGGTTCGACCTTTCCGACGGCTTCCCGCTGGTCACGACCAAGCGGGTTCACCTCAAGTCGATCATCCACGAGCTGATCTGGTTCCTCCGCGGCGAGACCAATATCGGCTACCTCACGGAGAACGGCGTCACGATCTGGGACGAATGGGCGGACGCGGAGGGCGATCTCGGGCCCGTCTACGGCGCGCAATGGCGGTCCTGGCCGGCGGCGGATGGCGGGTCGATCGACCAGATCGCTCAAGTGGTTGCGTCGATCCGTTCCAATCCCGATTCACGCCGCCACATCGTCACCGCATGGAACCCCGCGGAGCTCGACCGGCAGGCGCTGCCGCCCTGCCACCTCCTCTTCCAGTTCTATGTCGCGGAGGGAACGCTGTCCTGCCAGCTCTACCAGCGCTCCGCCGACATCTTCCTCGGCGTGCCGTTCAACATCGCGTCCTACGCGCTGCTGACGATGATGGTGGCGCAGGTGACCGGGCTCGAGCCCGGCACGTTCGTCTGGACCGGCGGTGACTGCCACCTTTATCTCAACCATCTCGACCAGGCGCGCGAGCAGCTGACGCGCACGCCGCGGCCGCTGCCGACGATGCGGCTCAACCCGGCGGTGCGGTCGATCGACGGCTTCCGCTACGAGGACTTCACGCTGGAAGGCTACGACCCGCACCCGGCGATCAAGGCGCCGGTGGCAGTGTAACGCTCGGCCGCGTGGACCCCGGCTTTGCACTGCGGTGCAGTGCGTCCGGGGAACGGACCGTGTTAGGGGCCAAGCACCTAATCCGCGTATCCCGGGCGCGGTGCAGCGCGAAGCGGTGCACCGCAGAACCGGGATCCATACGGCCGCTGGGAACTGGCGCGCTAGCTCTTCTTCTTCGCCAGGGCCTTCTTCTTTGCCGGGGCGGGTGCTGCGACCACCACCGGCTCGGCGGCCTTTTTGGCGCGCGTGGCCTTGGGCTTGATGTTGATCGCCTCGGCGCCGACCGGGGCGG
This sequence comes from Bauldia sp., assembly GCA_026126025.1. Taxonomy (GTDB): domain Bacteria; phylum Pseudomonadota; class Alphaproteobacteria; order Rhizobiales; family Kaistiaceae; genus JADLGL01. The sequence continues at coordinate 92,975 of JAHCJZ010000006.1, forward strand.
CGGCGAAGAGCTCCTCCATCGCCTTGAACCAGTGGGCGGTGTCGCGGCCGTGCGGGCGGCCCTCCGATTCCCAGATCGAATAGGCCCGCTCGCGGATGACGGTTTCGGTTTCGCCGCTCAGAATCATCTCTCGTGTCTCTCCAGAAAAGCTGGCCGACGCCGGCCTCGGCGTACGCCAGCACCCCAAATGGCCCCGTAAGCCGGACGCGGGAGGAGCGTCCGATCAGGACCGGCAAACGCTGTGAACGACCCTAGCAAGAGTCGTTCCATAGCCTATGAAGCTTTGACGGCGGAATCGTGACAGGCGCTACCAGTCCGGCGTTCCGGCCCGGGCGTCGACGAAGGCGCCTTCGCCGATCTCGGTCCAGCGCCGGTAGGTGGAGCGGGCGCTCCGGATCGAGGCGACGATCTCGTTCGCCAGCGGGTCGTCGCCGGCGGTGTCGGCGATGACGCCGGGCGTCGCCTCGGCGAGCGCGGCGACGATGTCGCCGGAGAGCTCGTGCAGCGTCACGCCATGTCCCGCGAGCGTTCCCAGGGCGACGGCGTTGTTGTGGTGGAACTCGGCCATCATCGCCTGGTGCTCCGCCTCGCACGCGATCTCGAAGATCGCGCGGTCGGCGGAGGAGAGGCTCTGCCAGACGCCGAGATTGACGCCAAGCGTCACCGTCGCCGAGCCCTCCAAGACGGTCGGGAAATAATAGTGGCTCGCGACCTCGTGGAGCCGGAAGGCGAGGTCGTTCCACGGCCCGATCCAGTCGGCGCCGTCGAGCCGGCCGTCCTGCAGCGCGGGCAGGATTTCGTTGCCGGGGAGGGCGACGACGTTCATGCCGAGCCGCCGCCACACCTCGCCGCCGAGGCCGGGCATGCGGAAGTTGAGCCCGCGGACGTCGGCGAGCGTCTCGATCGGCCGCTTGAACCAGCCGGCCATCTGGGTGCCGGTGTTGCCGGCCAGCAGCGGCTTGATGCCGAGGCCGCCGGAGAGCCGGTCCCACAGCATCTGGCCGCCGCCATGGCGAAGCCAGGCGACGTGCTCGCCGGGCGTGAAGCCGAAGGGCGTGTTGGTGAAGAAGTTCAGCGCCGGATGGAGCGCGGCATAGTAGTAGTCCGGCCCGTGATAGAGGTCGGCCCGGCCGTCGGCGGCGGCCGCGAATTCCTCGAAGCCCGGCGCCAGCCCGCCCCCGGTATGTGGCTCGATGACGATCCGTCCGTCGGTCATTGCCGCGATCCGCGCGACGAGGCGGGCGACGCTGTCGCTGAGGCCGGGCAGGTTCGCCGGCCACGGCGTCGCCAGCTTCAGCGTTCGCGTGCCCTGAGCGATCGCCGGCGCCGCCAGCGCCGTCCCCGCCGCCGCGACCCCCGCGCCGAGAATGAAGTTCCGACGATCCATGACTGCCCCCTCCGGTTTCGGGGGCATCGTAGTGAGCCGGCGACCAGCGCCGCAAGACCATCCGCCCTTGGGCGACGTGCAAAGACCTGCTTACGCCCAACCCCCGACCTCATCCTGAGGTGCGAGCGCAGCGAGCCTCGAAGGACCAGCGGCGTAAACACCAGCGGGTCCTTCGAGGCCCGGCTGCGCCGGGCGCCTCAGGATGAGGTCGTGGCGAGACGCGGAGTTGGTCAGCGCGGCTAGTTCTTCGCCTTGTCCACCAGCTTGTTGGCGCCGATCCAGGGCATCATGCCGCGAAGGCGAGTGCCGACTTCCTCGATCGGGTGGGCGTCGTTGAGGCGGCGGATCGCCTTGAACTTCGGCAGGCCGGCCTTGTACTCGCGCATCCATTCGGAGACGAAGGCGCCGGTCTGGATGTCGCGCAGCACCTTCTTCATCTCGGCCTTGGTGCCCTCGGTGATGACGCGGGGGCCGGAGACATATTCGCCGAACTCGGCGGTGTTGGAGACCGAGTAGTTCATGTTGGCGATGCCGCCCTCGTAGATCAGGTCGACGATCAGCTTCACCTCGTGGAGGCACTCGAAATAGGCCATTTCGGGCGCGTAGCCGGCCTCGACCAGCGTCTCGAAGCCGCTGCGGATCAGCTCGACCAGCCCGCCGCAGAGCACCGCCTGCTCGCCGAAGAGGTCGGTCTCGCACTCCTCGCGGAACGTCGTCTCGATGACCCCGGTGCGGCCGCCGCCGATGGCGGAGGCGTAGGAGAGGCAGAGGTCGTGCGCGGTGCCGGTCGCGTCCTGCGCGATCGCCATCAGGCAGGGCACGCCGCCGCCCTTCTTGTACTCGCCGCGCACCGTGTGGCCGGGGCCCTTCGGCGCGATCATGATGACGTCGACGGTCGCCTTCGGCTCGATCAGCGCGAAATGGATATTGAGGCCGTGGGCGAAGGCGAGGGCGGCGCCGTCGCGGATATGGGGCGCGATCTCGTCACGGTAGAGGTCGCCCTGGAGCTCGTCGGGGACGAGGATCATCAGGACGTCCGCCCATTTCGCGGCGTCGGCGACGGTCATCACCTTGAGGCCCTCGCCCTCCGCCTTCTTCGCGGTCGCCGAGCCGGCGCGGAGCGCCACGGCCACGTCCTTGACGCCGGAATCCTTGAGGTTGAGGGCATGGGCGTGGCCCTGGCTGCCATAGCCCACGATCGCGACCTTCTTGGCCTTGATCAAATTGAGGTCGGCGTCGCGATCGTAATAAACGCGCATCGGCGTTGTCCTTCGGCTGGCGAAACACGGGAATGGGCCGGCCGCGGATGGCCGTCCCGCACGGAAATCCGCGCGTTTCTATCGGTCGAAGGTGGGGGGCGCAATGCCGGCCGCGCGGGGCAGCGCCGCCGCGGGCATGCGGCGGACGGGGCGGGGCCGCCCCGTCCGCAGGCGAAAGCTACATGCCGCCCGAGGCGGTCACCTGGCCGCGGATCTCGCCGTCGGGATAGGTGTCGGTGTGGAGGTTGACGTACCAGAGGCCGTCCGCGAGCTGCGCGGCCTCGTCGGCAGTCAGCGTGGCTTTGCCGACGAGGTACTGCGTTGCCGCGCCCTCGGCGATGTCGCGCTGCTCCTCAGCCTCGCCTTCGGCGTTCTGGTCGGGCGCGGCGCAGCCATAGGTCTCCATGCTGTCCATCGCCGGGGCGTCGTCGATGCCGCCGGCTTCGGCTTCGGGGGATTCCAGCACGCCGTCGCCGTCGAGGTCCATGTCGGCGCCGGCATCCGCGCCGGCCACGGCCTCGGCCTGGGCGGCGGCTTCACCTTCAGCGCCTTCGGCCGGCGCCATGTCCATGCTCAGATCGGTGGTGACATTGGCGCAGATGTCGACGACGGGGCCGGCGTTCTCGCCCTCGGCGGCGGGGCCGTGGAAATGGGCCGCGATCACCGGGCCGCTGAGGCCGCTGAACTCGATCGTCCAGCTCAGCGTCATGGTCGCCTCGTCCCATGCGACCCAGGCTTCACCGCTGCCCGTGGTCTCGACCGGCGGAACCTGGGCGTCGCCGGTGAGGGTGGCGGTGAAGTCCGCTTCCTCCTCGCTCACCATCCCGGCGGGGATGGGGTCGTCCTGGGCGATGGCGAAGACGGACGTTCCAAGAAGCAGTGCGGCAGACAGGCCGGCCAAGCCGGCGCGAGCGGTTGCGTGGCGCATGGGACGTTCTCCGGACGTGTCGTGGACCGGCGGGGGTCACGGTCACTGCACGACACGCTGCTGAACGCACGCGGCGCGAGGAGGGTTCCGCTAGCCGGTGGCGGGCCGCCCCGGCCGGGCGGCGTTCGAGTCCGGCAGAGCGTCCTCGGGATCGCCGCTGCGCGCCTTGCCGATCGTGTCCGCCATCACCGCGCCGCGCTCGCCCATCGGCGCCTCCGGTCCGACCGTGGAGTCGCGCGCGGTCTGGTGCTCCATCTCCGCGTCGATCTCGGCGCCGACGATGAGGACCATCATCGAGATCCACACCCACATCAGGAAGCCGATGATCGCGCCGAGCGAGCCGTAGGTCGCGTTGTAGTCGGCGAAATGCGCCAGATACCAGGAGAAGCCGAGCGAGCCGATGATGAGGCCGACCGCCGCGACGAGGCTGCCGAGCGTGATCCAGCGCCATTTCGCCGGGCGGCGGCTCGGGCCGTAGCGGTAGAGGAGGTTGATCGCGACCAGCGCGATCGCGAAGAGGAACGGCCAGCGGGCCCAGGCGAGGATCGTCTCAGCCACGCCGCCGCGAAGGCCGAGCGCATCGAGGATCACCGGTGCGGCAGCGAGAAGCGCCACGAAGATCGCGCCGACCAAAAGGGCGGCGAGCGTGGTGGCGAGGGTGACGAGGTTGAGGCGGAGGAAGCTCCGCTTCTCGGTCTCGGCATAGGCGACGTTCATCGCCTCGAACAGCGTCTTGACCGAGCCGTTGGCGCTCCACAGCGCGACGACGAGGCCGACGAAGAAGCCGAAGCCGAGCGCGCCGCGGGGCTGTGCCACGAGGCGGTCGAGCTCGCCGCCGATCACCTCCGCCGCGCCTTCGGGAATGATGGTGGCGAGATAGCCGACCTGGTCGGCGACCGCCTGCGGGTCCGCGAAGAAGCCGTAGAGCGAGACCAGCGAGGCGAGCGCGGGGAAGAGCGAGAGGACGAGGTAGAACGTCGCGCCCGCGGCGATGAGCGGGATGTGATCGCGGCCGAGGCGGTTCACCACCCGCCAGACGATGTCCTTCCAGCCCTCCCACGGTATCTCGAACGGACGGTGGGCCTCGCGGCCGCGCAGAGCATGCGCCATCGCTGCCTCCCATCGCTCAGCGCGTGCATGACAAACGCGACGGTTGCGGCGGCGGTTGCACGAGCCGTCCTGTGTCGCGGTGTATCGGGCGGCGCGGCTGCGAAAGATGGCGACAAAGACGGCGGCGGCGGGCCGTTCTTTCGCGCCGGCGGCTCACCACCTTGGCCGAGGGGCAGGGATTTGGAGACCCGTCATGAGCAAGCACGCAACCATCGTCCTCGCCGCCAGCGCGCTGGCCTACGGCCTTTATGTCGGCCTTGTCGGCATGCTGCTGGCGAACGTCCTTGCCGGCGTCACGGCATGATGATCGCCGCTGCCGGAAGAAGGGCTAGGCCAACGCCTTCCAGCCGAAGTCGAGGAGCGGGCGGGCGCGCCTGACGAAGTCGACGATCGTGTCCGCGAGCACCGGCTTCGTGATCTCCTTCTCCGGCAGCGGTGCCGCGACGGTGAAGGACTTGAGGAGGAACGCGTCGGCGACGGGGCTGTCCTTCATGTCCTCATAGCCTCGCGGCAGGCGCTTCATCGCACTGGCGCGGCCGAGCGCGAGGCCGGCCTTCTCCAGCTTCGCCTCCATCGCCCGCCATGCCTTCGGGTCACGGCGGATGGCGGTGCGGATCGCACCCAGCGCCTCCGGCTCCGGCATGTGGAAGCCGACGGCAACGAAGCTGCCGTCGGAGGCGTCCTCCATATGGGTGGTGCCCTTCGGCGCGATGTGGACATAGGCGAGCCCGGGATCGCCCTTGTCGCCGGCACGGGTGAGGACGGCGCTGACATGGGTCTGGTAGGGCCGCTTGTCCTTCGAGAAGCGGACGTCGCGGTTGATGCGGAAGATCGTCCTCGGCCCGCCCTTCAGCGGCACGCCGGCCTTGGCAAGGCGCGCGGTCAGCGTGTCGAGGAGCGCCAGCATCGGCTCCTTCGCCTGCTCGTCGTAGATCACGCGGTTCTCCTGGAACCACTCGCGGCTCTGGTGGAAGCCGAGCGCCTTGAAGAAGCCCAGCGCGTCCTTGCCGAAGCCCTGAAACCCGGCCATGCGTGGCTCATCCCCGTTTGCGGCCGAAGCATAGACCGCAGGCCGGGAAGTGAAAACGCCGGCCGTGAAGGCCGGCGTCTCCATGTAACCCTCATCCTGAGGTGCTCGCGCAGCGAGCCTCGAAGGACCGGCGGCGTCACTCCGCTGGGTCCTTCGAGGCCGCCTTCGGCGGCACCTCAGGATGAGGTTGTGGCGAGAGCCATTCGGACTAGGCCCCGGCAGCCACGGCAGCGTCCGGCGTCACGCCGTGCGCGGCGGGGCGGCGGTCGCGGGGCAGGAGGAGGGTGATCAGCGAGCCGAGGCCGACGAAGGCGGCGCCGACCCACACGGCGGGGATCAGCCCGTCGACATAGGCCTGCGGCGATTCATACGAGCCGTAGGTCGAGAAGATGCTGGCGAGGACGGCCACGCCGAACACGCCGCCGAGCTCGCGGATCGCGTTGTTGGCGCCCGAGGCCTTGCCTTCCTGCTCAGGCTTCACGGCCGAGAGAACGACATTGGCGATCGGGGCGAAGAAGAGGCCCATGCCGACGCCAGCGATGACGAGGGCGGGCACCAGCTCGCCATAGGGGACGGTCGGCGTCGCGACCGCTGCGAACCAGCCGAGGCCTATCGCCATCATCGCAAGGCCGGTGACGAGGATCGGGCGCTGGCCGACGCGGCCCGACACCGCCCCCGCGATCGGGGCCACGATCGCCGGCATGCCGGTCCAGGCGAGCGTCATCAGGCCGGCTTGGAAGGGGCCGTAGCCCTGCACGAACTGGAAGAACTGGGCGAGCAGGAACACCGCGCCGAAGACGCCGAAATACATCAGGAACGAAGCGGCGTTGGCGACGCTGAAGGCGCGGTCGCGGAAGAAGCCGAGTGGCAGCATCGGGGACGTGGTGCGGCGCTCCCACCAGATGAAGGCGGCAAGGAGGATCGCACCGGCGACGATGGTGGCGATGACGCCGGCGTCGCCCCAGCCCTCGGTGCCGGCATGGATCACGCCCCAGACGAGGCCGAGGAAGCCGCCGCTGGCGAGGACGAGGCCGACGAGGTCGAGCCGCCTGTCAGGGCCGAAGCTCTCGCGGAGATAGCGCAGCGCGGCGAACACCGCGACGATGCCGATCGGGACGTTGAGCCAGAATATCCACTGCCAGGAGAGACCCTCGGCGATGGCGCCGCCGACCAGCGGGCCGATCGCGACGGCAAGGCCGCCGATGCCGCCCCAGGCGCCGAGCGCCAGCGCGCGCCGCTCCGGCGGGACCGCGGCGGAGAGGATGGTCAGCGTCAGCGGGAGGACGATGGCGCCGCCGACGCCCTGGAGCGCGCGGGCGAGGATCAGCATCTCGGTCGTCGAGGCAAGCGCGGCGAAGGCAGAGCCCGCGGTGAAGATCACGAGGCCGGCGATGAAGGCGCGCCGCCGCCCGAACCGATCGCCGAGCGCGGCGCCGGTGAGGAGCAGCACGGCGAAGGTGAGCGTGTAGGCGTTCACGATCCACTCGAGCTGCGACAGGCTCGCGCCGAGCTCCTCGCGGATGACGGGGAGGGCGGTCGTGACGACGAGGTTGTCGAGGGCCACCATGAAGAGCGCCACCGACGTGATGATGAAGGTCGAGAGCGTGTTCCGGCGCGGTTCGGCCGACGATGCGGCAGGCAGGGCAGTCGCTGAGGCAGACATGACGCTTCTCCGTGTGTCTTGCGATTGGTCACTAAGCGTGCGGTTAGGAGCGAGTGGTCACTAAGCTTGCTGGGTTCTGGGGACTGGGTGTTGGGGTTCTTTCTTCTCGTCATTCCGGCGAAGGCCGGAATCCAGGGCCGCTTGCCCGGCCTAGCCTGTGGCGCTGGACCCCGGCCTTCGCCGGGGTGACGGAGCTTGTGTAGAGACGTCTTCGTGCCTGGAGCCTTCGACTGGGCGTCCCTCGACCGGGCCGAGGTCGCGCAGCGAGAGGTCCTCGCCGGCGTGGGTGAGGTCGGGGGCGATCGCGGCGATGGTGTTCATCAGCATGCCGCGCGCGAACCATTCGTCGAGAATGTCGGCGGGCGCACCCGAGACTTCCGCGACGCGGCGGTAGAGGTCGGAGAACTCGCGGCGGACCGCGGCGCGGATCTCGTCATCGGCCGAGGCGGCGTAGGCGTGGAGCTGGCAGCGCAGCAGCTCGCGGTCGGCGAGGAGGTCGCAATAGGCCGCGCCCATGGCGTGGAGGATCGAGTAGGCCGAAGGGTCGACCGCCCTGGCCTCGTTGGCGGCCATCTCGAAGGCGCGCCAGGTCCGGCTGAACGCCTCGCGGATGGTGGCGATGAAGAGCTCGCGCTTGTTGCCGAAGAGCTGGAAGAGATAGGGCTGCGACACGCCCGCCCGCGCGGCGATCGCCTCGGTCGCGGTGCCCTCGAAGCCCCGCGCCGCGAACTCGCTCACCGCGATCTTCACGATCTCGACGCGGCGGTCCTCGGCTGACATTCGCCGGCGCGGCGCGGCGGGGCGGGCAAGGGCTTCGTCGTCGACCATCAGGGCGAATCGCGTGCTTAGTGATTGCTAAGTTATTGCGGACTTAGCAGTCACTAAGTTGCGAGTCAAGCGCCGCTGAAATGGAGAGGGAGAACCCTCCACGACCTCATCCTGAGGAGCCCGGCGAAGCCGGGCCTCGAAGGACCATGCGGGTATGACGCCGACGGTCCTTCGAGGCTCGCTGCGCTCGCGCCTCAGGATGAGGTCGGGGGAACTGTCCTCTTCGAGAACAGGAGTGCTCGGGCGGCAGGCGCTACCGGTCCAGCCCTCGCGTGTGGTGTTTCCGGAGCTTCAGCGCCAGTCCCACCAGCACCACGCCGGCAATGATCGCGTAGCTCCCGATCAGCCAGACCAGCGCCAGCGCGCCGGCGCCCGGGAAGAGGATGACGACCAGTCCGAAGGCGATCGACAGCACGCCGGCGATGATGAGCATCCATTCATTGTCGATCTCGCGGCGCAGCGCGATGGCGCCGGCGATCTCGAAGACGCCGCGCGCGATCGACCACCAGCCGATGAAGAGGATGAGGAGGAGTGCGGTGACGTCCGGCCAGAAGATGGCAAGCGTCCCGGCGGCCAGACCGGCGATGCCGACGACAATCAGCCACCAGCGCGGCATGCGGGTGTCGCCGCGCGCGGCTGCCGCCAGCGAAACCATGCCGTCGACGATGGCGTAGATCGCGAACAGGACGACGAAGGTGAGGACCGTCAGGCTCGGCCAGACGAAGGCGAGAATGCCGAACAGGATCGCCGCGATCCCGCGCAGCAGGATCAGCCACCAGTTGCGCGCCAGCGGGCGCAGCAGCACCGGGCGCAGCGGTGCGGGCGGATCGGTGTCGGCGGTGGTCATGGCGTGAACTCCGGCCGAAGAACTTAAGCCTACTACGGCGATGCTCGGAGAGGAATGCGCAGCCTTCACCTTGCTGCGAACGGGGCTCGACCGAGGGCGGCTTGGTCCTGCTGGAGGCGGCCGAACCGTGTCCTGCCGCGAGGCTTGTAGATCGACAGCACCGTCATGAAGAGGAGGAGCAGGACCGCCAGGCCGGACGCGACAAGCGTCTGGGTCTGGAGATGGCCGAGACCGGCTCCGACGCCGGCGGGCGCGGCCGCCGCGTCGGCCAGACGGTCGATCGGCGCCATGTGGATGACGAGCAATGCGAGGCCGACCAGCGTGAGGACCAGCTTGACGACTACCCAGTAGTGGCGCAGCAGACCCCATCGCGTCCCCAACGACAGAATCACGCCAGTGACCGCCGAAACCGTCCCGGCGGGCAGGACCGTGCTCCACGCGATGACCGCCATGGAGCGATAGGCGCCGTCGATCATGGCCGGGTCGGCACTCGCGATGCCGGCAACGGCAAGAGCGACGAACGCGATGACCGCGCCGAGCCAGCCGACCGAAGAAACGACGTGGACAGTCAGCGCGAGCTGACGGACGCCGGCTGTCATCCGTGCGGCTCCGCGGTGTGCGGCGCTGCTTCGTGGAACATCCCGTTGCCCGTGGCGTGAAGAACGATCACGGCAACGACCAGCAGGACGCTGACGGCCAGGAGCGCTTTGACCCAGCGCGGCATGCCTGGTGGCAGCTTGCGGGTCGACAGACCGTCGTTGGCCATCGGACGAATTCCTTTGTTGGACAGTCTGTCCAGGAACTGCGATCGTTCCTTCGGCGCGCGAAGTCCAGCGGGTCATGGACGATTGGCGTGTGGCTGTCTGGGAAAGGGGGCAGGAGGAAAATCGTGGATCGCCGCGTCGCGCGCACCCGAAGCGCGCTCCATGCCGCGCTCATCGAGCTGATGCTGACGAGGGGCTATGACGGCACCACGGTCGAGGAGATATGCCGCGTCGCGAAAGTCGGCCGCTCGACCTTCTACACGCACTATGCGGACAAGGATGCGCTGAAACGCGACGGTCTGGCGTCGATCGGGCGGTCGTTGCGTCAGTCTCGCCACGAGACCGTCCGCGACGATGCCCTTGGCTTCGTCCTTCCGATGCTTCGCCACGCGCGCGAGCATGTCGATCACTACCGAGCCCTGGCCGGCGGCCATGGCGGGTCGATGGCCCTTGCCAGCATCAGGGAGATTCTGGCCGGCATCGTGCGGCAGGAGATGAGGTCATCGCGGCGCCGCACGGTGTCGGCGGACGTGGCGGTCAACTACCTCGTCGGTGCGTTCATGGCGGTCCTGACCTGGTGGCTCGACCGCGGGGCAATCGAGAGCCCCGAGCAGATGGCCGACGCCTTCCGCGACCTCAGCGCCGGATATGCGGCCATGCACAGACCGACCCGGAACTGACATTTGGCATCCACGCCGACGCGCGGGGTCGCCGAGACGCATCAAGGTTCGCGGGACGGTCGATACGCCGCAGCGGCCTGAACACGGCAGTCCCGATGCCGCCTCAATCGGGTCGCTTGGTCGAAGGGTGCTTCTCCGCCTTCTGCGCGCCCCCATTGTCGCTCTCATCGTCATGGCCGCGGTCTTCGCGGTCGTTCTCCACGGCGCCGGGCAGGCGAGTGCGGCGTGCATCGGCCATTCGGACGACAGCGCCGTAGACGTCAACCGCGCACATCACGGCCACGACGCGCCCGCTGATGACGATGGCGGCGAGCCCGACCGGTCGCAGTGCTGTTCGCGGACGTTGTGCGGCGTTGCGATCTTGGTGGCCGCGGTTTCCGTTCCCGCAGGACCGCCTGAAGCGCCCAAGCCCGATGCCGATGCGCGGCACGAAGGGCGCGGCCCGCCGCGCATCGAGCGGCCGCCGATCGCCTAGCGTTCGCGCTACCCAACCCAATCCCTTCAATCGAACGGGCACCCTTGTGCCCAAAGGAGTCACACCATGCGTGTGCGTTCATTCTTCGCGTTTGCGATCTTCCTGGCCGTTCCGGCGTTTGCCATTGCGCAAATGGACAACATGGAGATGGAGGGTCCGATGCTTCCTTCCGGCGTGGCCAACGGGGCGACCGGGGCGCTGCTCAAAGCCCATCGCGACATGATGACGGCGATGCATGTCGCGCTCACCGGCAATCCCGACCGCGATTTCGTCGTGATGATGATCCCGCACCACCAGGGCGCCATCGACATGGCGCGCGTCCAGCTGGAGTACGGGACCGATCCCGAGATCCGGGCCATGGCCGAGGAGATCATCGCCGCCCAGGAGGCCGAGATCGCGGAGTTCGAAGCCTGGCTGGCGGCTCATCCGGAGTAGGCCCTGGGCGGGGGGAAGCGGTTTCGCTCCTGGAGGGTTCTCTCCCGGAGTGGGAAACTCAGCAGCAACCTCACGTTCCCCGGGCGCGGTGCAGCACGAAGTGATGCACCGCAGAACCGGGGTCCACACGGCGGCCGCGTGGGTCCCGGTTCAGCAGCGCAGCATTCCATGCTGCGCTGCGCCCGGGACACGTTGTAGCTCTAGCGCTGAGCGCTCCCCGCGATGGCCCCTGCCGGTGTAGTGTGCCCCCACCGCGGGGGGCGGACATGCTGGCGCGGATACGCCGCTTCTACAGCGACCACATCTCGATCGGCGACCGCCTCGGCGAGGCGGTCTACGCGGTGTGGATGGCGGTCGTCTCGATCGGCCTCATCAATTCGGAGACCGAGATCACCGCCGACCTTGTCGGCGAGGTCATCGCCATCGCGTTCGCGGTCAACATCGTGTGGGGCGTGATCGACGGCGTCACGGTGATGCTGACCAACATCATCGACCGGCGGCGGCGGGAGCAGATCGTCCACGACCTCAGGGCCGGGGTGAAGAACGCGCGCAAGCGCGCGATGGAGGCGCTCGACGAGACCATCGCCGGCGTCCTCTCGGGCGCTGCGAAGGCCAACATCGTCGCCGCGATCGCCGCCGGTCCGGCCGGCCCCGATCCGGGCCGGTCGCCGGCGCGCCCGACGCGGGCGGACTGGCTCTACGCGCTCGGCATCGTGCTCATCGACACCGCGCTGGTCGTGCCGCTGGTGCTGCCGCTGATGCTCATCGACGACATCGACACCGCGATCTACGTCTCGCGGATGATCGCGGTGACGATCTTCGCCGCGCTTGGCGCCGCCTATGCGCGGAACCTCAACCGCCGGCCGGCGATCGCGGCGCTGCTCCTCGGCGGGTTCGGCTACGCCTTCTTCACGGCGGTCTACGAGGCGGGCTGGTAAGAGTCGCGGTTACTCGATCATCCCCGCGGCGCCGCGGGAGAGGGCGGCGATGCCGGTGCGGCAGACCTCGACGAGGCCGAGTGGCCCCATGATGGCGATGAACTGCTCGATCTTCGAGGTCCGGCCGGTCAGCTCGAAGACGAAATAATCGACATTGGCGTCGATCACCGAGGCGCGGAACGCATCGGCGAGGCGCAGCGCCTCGACGCGCTTCTCCCCGGTTCCCGCGACCTTCACCAGCGCCAGCTCGCGCTCCAGCGCGCGGCCGTCGAGGGTGAGGTCGTTGACCGAATGGACCGGCACCATCCGCTCCAGCTGGTGCTTGATCTGCTCGATCACCGCTCTGACGCCGGTCGTGACGATGGTGATGCGCGAGATGTGCCGCGCATGGGAAGTCTCCGAGACCGTGAGGCTCTCGATGTTGTAGCCGCGGCCGGAGAAGAGGCCGATCACCCGGGCGAGGACGCCGGGCTCGTTGTCGACCACCAGGGCGAGGGTGTGGGTCTCCTCGAGGTCGTGGCGTTCCTCGATGAAATAGGGCGAGGCCGGCTGCGGGTTCATCTCAATGGTCCGATGGCGGTGGGTCGGGCTGGGGCGGGGCTGGCGCGGGCGCATGATCCTCGCTGCTCTCATGGCCGAGCTCGAGGAGCCAGATGGAGCCGGCGAGGAGGACGATCGACACCGGCAGCACCAGCATCACCCACTCGAACCGGCCGCCGGATTCCACCACGACGCGGGCGAAGATCACGACGAGGACGACGACCACCACTTCGGCGAGGATCTGCTTCAGCTGGCCGACGCCGCTGATCTTCATCCAGCTCGGCAGCACCGCGATCATCCGCGGCGGCAGGCGGAAGACGAAGCCGATGGCGATGGAATAGGCGAAGATCACCAGCACCACGCCGAACAGGAACGAATCGACCGCCTCAAGCACCTGCACGGTCACCTGGGTGACGTGGTGCTCTTCGTCGTCCTCGTCGGCAGCCGCGACGCCGACCGCGGGTTCCTCGGCATGGTCGTCGACGAGGGCGATCTCTTCGCCGCCGATGAGGGTGGTCCAGGCGTCGGCGAGGTGGAGCGTGCCCTGCCAGAACATCAGGAAGGCGCCGACCATGGCCCCGGCCGAGCCGATCAGCATGATGACGCGCAGCCAGAACAGGATGCGCAGGAACAAATTGATGCTGTTGCTCGCCTCGCCGCCGGTGTTCGCCATGTCGTCTCCCCTCCCGCTCAGTCCGCCGCCAACAGCCTTACCGCGGGCAGTCCGTCAATAGCGGCGGCGTGTCGCGCGAAATCCCTGTCGAAGGTGACGAACGCCTCCGCGCCGTCCGGTGCGACCGAGGCGTGAAGGGCGTCGGCGAAGTCGGCGCCCTCGGCCATGGCCTCCAAGGCCACCGCGACGGCTTGCCGCTGCGGGACGACGACCTCGCTCAGGCCGAGGAGGCGTTCAAGCCCCGCGGCGGTCTCGCGGCGGCCGATCTTGAACGATCCGCGCATGACCCACTCGGTCTCCAGGAGGACGGTGATGCCCACGAAGACGGACCCGCTCGCGAACACCTGGCGCGCCGCTTCTGTCTGGGGCGGGTGGTCCGGGATCAGGAACCGCACGACCACGTTGGTGTCGACCGCGATCACCGGTTCTTCCGTTCCCAGCGGGCGCGCGCTTCCTCGAGCACAGCGCGGTCCATGTCCTCCAGCGTGATCGGCGGTCCGTCATATTTGATGCTCCCGGCTACCTCATCGATCGTCGTGGGCCGAATCGTGCGCGCCGGGCGAAGGAGCACGGAGTGCCCCTTTACTTCGACCGAGAGGTTCGTCCCGGGCGGCCAGTCGAGCGCATCCCGTACGGACTTGGGAAGCACCACCTGTCCCTTGCTTGAAACCTTCGTCGTTTCCATCGCCAGAAATCCTCGGTAAGACGAAGGTAAGACATAGAGCAGCCAACGCTTTCCGTCAATCACACCAGGAGCTTGCCGGCGTCGTCGATGGCGGTGGCGATCTCCTCGTCGGGGATGTCCTCGCCGAGCAGCATCTCGTTATGCGCCTTGCCCGAGGGGATCATCGGGAAGCAGTTGGCGAGCATCGCGACGCGGCAGTCGAACAGCACCGGGCGCTTGACGCTGATCATCTCGGCGATGGCGTCGTCGAGCTCGTCGGGCTTCTCGGCGCGGAAGCCGACGCAGCCATAGGCCTCGGCGAGCTTCACGAAGTCAGGCAGGGACTCCATGTAGCTGTGCGACAGCCGGTTGCCGTGGAGGAGCTGCTGCCACTGGCGGACCATGCCCATGTACTGGTTGTTGAGGATGAAAATCTTGACCGGCAGGTCGTGCTGCACAGCGGTCGACAGCTCCTGCATCGTCATCAGCACCGAGGCGTCGCCGGCGATGTCGATGACGAGCGAGTCCGGGTGCGCGGCCTGGATGCCGACCGCGGCGGGAAGGCCGAAGCCCATGGTGCCGAGGCCGCCCGAGGTGACCCAGCGGTTCGGCTCGTCGAAATGGAAGAACTGGGCGGCCCACATCTGGTGCTGGCCGACCTCGGTGGTGATGTAGGTGTCGTGGCCGCGGGTCGCGGCGAAGAGCCGCTCGACGGCGTATTGCGGCATGATCTCGTCGGCGCGCCTGCGGTAGGCGAGGCTCTTGCGGCCGCGCCAGGCGTCGATCTGCTGCCACCACGCCTTCAGCGCGGCCTTGTCGATCGCCGGCTTCTCGGCGCGCCACACCGTCAGCATGTCGGCGAGCACGTTTGCCACGTCGCCGATGATCGGGATGTCGACGCGCACGTTCTTGTTGATCGACGACGGGTCGATGTCGATGTGGATCTTCTTCGAGCCCGGCGAGAAGGCGTCGAGCCGTCCGGTGATGCGGTCGTCGAAGCGGGCGCCGACCGCGACCATCACGTCGCAATCATGCATGGCGTTGTTCGCCTCGAAGGTGCCGTGCATGCCGAGCATGCCCAGCCATTGCGGGTCGGAGGCCGGGAAGGCGCCGAGGCCCATCAGCGTGGAGGTGACCGGGAAGCCGGTCAGCTTCGCCAGCTCGCGCAGGAGCCGCGTCGCCTCCGGGCCGGAATTGATGACGCCGCCGCCGGTGTAGAAGACCGGCCGCTTCGCGCCGGCCAAGAGCGCCACAGCGGCGCGGATGCGCTCGGAATCGCCCTTCACCCGCGGGTGGTAGGTCTTGTGCTCGATGTTCTTCGGGCCGACATAGATTCCGGTCGCGAACTGGATGTTCTTCGGGATGTCGACCACCACCGGGCCGGGGCGGCCATGGGTGGCGACGTAGAACGCCTCGTGGAGGATGCGCGGCAGCTCCTCGATGCTCTTCACCAGCCAGTTGTGCTTGGTCGACGGCCGGGTGATGCCGACCGTGTCGCATTCCTGGAAGGCGTCCGAGCCGATGAGGTGGGTCGCGACCTGCCCGGTGATGCAGACCATCGGGATGGAGTCCATCAGCGCGTCGGTCAGCGGCGTCACCATGTTGGTGGCGCCCGGGCCGGAGGTGACGACCACGACACCGGGCTTGCCGGTGGAGCGGGCATAGCCCTCGGCCGCATGGCCCGCGCCCTGCTCGTGGCGGACCAGGATGTGCTTCACCCGGTCCTGGTCCTCGAAGAGGGCGTCATAGATCGGCAGCACCGCGCCGCCGGGATAGCCGAAGACGACCTCGACGCCATGATCCTCCAGCGCCTGGAGGACCATCTGGGCACCCGTCATCCGCTTTTCCATCGTCGTTCTCCACCTGCCGGCCGCGCCGGAAAAACCAACAAAAAAGGGCCTCGCGGGCCCTTGGATTCAGCGCACCATCCCTGGCGACGGCCGGTCAGGCCATCGTGACGGTGCGCTCCGATACTACGATGAGAGTCCGGATCACGGGTCGCTCTCCTCAGGAATGGTGGCGGGAAAATAGGCGCGCGGGGGCAGGGGCGTCAAGGGAGGGGCGCGGGGCGTGGGGTAGTGCCTCAGTTTGAAATCTAAGCGTCTCCAAGCGCCTTCCGGCGAAGCCACGCCTCGGCGCGTTCGTGGTTCACCGCCCACACGCCAGACCCTTTTCCACCGAATGGATAGAACAGCCCGTCTTCCTGGCCGCGACCGCTCTTTTTGAAGACTTCCGACTCCACGTTGTACGCATTGAAGGCCGCCTGGACGGCTTGATCAAATCGCCTTGGAATGGGCAGGCCGACAGGGTTTCTAAGAGACCAAACGCGGTCAAGAACGTACTGTCTCCTCAGCCCCTTTGGGTACGGCCAGAGAACCCGGATCAGGTCTCGGGCCCAAGGGTTGTCGTGTCGAAGCTTCCTAGCTTGTGCTTGCTTCTCCAGCTCGGCAAGCGCTTCCTCAAGCCAATTCTCATCAAGGTGCGGAAGGTCGGCCATGGGTGGTGCGCTCTCGACTGTTCGCCGATATGCTTAGCGGCAGGCATTTACACTGAGATATTACCCGGCGTGGCCGAAACTCCCAAGCGCCCCCGCGACCCCAACCAGCTCGGCAAGCTGATCGTCAATCTATCGACCGGCGAGGCCGATGGGTGATACCAGTCGAGCAGCCGAAGAACGAAGCGGCCGCCGCATTGGGGCGGATGGGTGAGGCCGCTCGCGCCAATGCGATGACGCCGGAGCGCCAGGCCGAAACTGCGAAGAAAGCCGCGGAAAGTCGCTGGAAAGCCACGCCCATGGAATAATTTTCGGAATAAAATTATTGAATCTCGTCCGAATCGGTGTAGCCTCTTCCGTCAGCGAAAGGAGGGCGCACATGCCCGAGCAGACGATGGACGAGATTCTTTCTGCGATCGGCGACGCGCATCTGATTGCCTTCGAGGAGATCGCGCGTGAGGCTCATAGGAAGTACCGCGGTTATGACGCTGCGATCTTGATCGAGCTCGATGTCCGGGCCCAGGCTGCGTGCACCTATGCCCACATGCAGGCCGGGGCCGACCGGCGGTTTCTCGACCAACCTGGCATTCGGCTGTTCGATATTCGCGGACTGAAGCTCTGGCACTTCGAAACCGCTAACGTCGTCGTCCGACTCAAGAAGATGGACGAGGATGGACGGTCACGCAGCTATCCGACGAAGCAGGCCAAGGACTTCGACAACCAGCTTGAGCTGCCGGGCCTTCCTGCAGCTCCTGTCCGATTGACGGCGGGGTACCTGCTAGACCGGACCGGGACACAGATTGAACGGGCGCAGATCGCCCGCCCGATCGGAAAGCGGACGGAATGGTGTGCGGCGATTCTGCCCGCTGACCAGCGCACGGCAGGTGAACGCGTCTGGGAGGACGTGACGCGGCAAGCTCGCTTCTAGTAGCAGCAGATGGAACGCTTCAATCACCATATGATGACCTTGGCCCGCGATGTGCGTGGGCTGACACAAGCTGAATTGTCGGCCCGACTGGGCGTAGGCCAAGGCACTGTCTCAAAGTACGAAGCCGGGCTTCACGAGCCGCCAACCGACTTCGTTGACGCGCTCGCAAACGAGTTGGCATTTGAGCGGACGTTGTTCTTTGAGCCGGGTCGACCTTATGGGTTGCCTCCCTTTCACTTCCGGCGACGCAAGAAGCTGGGAGCCAAGGCGCTGGCGCGCATCATCGCGGAGATGAACATTCGGCGGATGCACATCGCCAAGATGCTTACTTCATTCGGCTGGAGGACCAACACATTCATCCCGGAGATTGACCCGGACGAATATCGAGGCAGGGGTACTGGTGTCATCACGCCCGACGAGGCCGCCCGAATTATCCGCGAGATGTGGATGCTTCCGCCCGGCCCAATCCACAGCATGGTGGATCTGATTGAGAGCAACGGCGGTATCGTCATCCCGTGCGACTTCGGAACCGACCTCGTCGACGCGATGAGTCAGCGTATCGACGGAATGCCGGTCCTCTTCTTCGTCAACGTTCATGCCCCTGCCGACCGTTTACGGCACACGCTGGCGCACGAACTTGGCCACATGGTGCTGCACACCATCACCGTGAAGAGTGACGAGGAGATGGAGGACGAGGCGGACGCATTCGCAGGGGCGTTTCTGCTTCCTGCCGATGAAATACGGCCTCAATTTCGTAAGTTCGACCTTCGACAACTTGCTAACCTCAAGGTCTACTGGAAAGTTTCGATGGCATCGCTTGCCATGAGGGCAAGCAAACTCAACGCGATAACCCCATACCAGGGCAAGATGTTTTGGATCGAGATGGGGAGGCTCGGGTACCGGAAGAGGGAGCCCAACGAGCCGCCGAAGGAACCGCCGAAGCTGCTTCGCCAAATGGTCGCCTTCCATATGAAGAAGCTCGGATACTCGGTTGGTGAGATGGCCAGCCTTCTTCATCTTAAGGTGGCCGGGTTCGAAGAAATGTATCGAGACGAGATTCTTGGCGATCCGCAGGGGCCAGGAACGGCGCCGCGCCTGCGCCTCGTGAAGTGAACTTCGTGGAACGATTCGCTCGTCAGGGCGCTGGTCGCGCGTGGAGCGTCGCTGCGCGACGAGTCTGGCGCTGGGTCCCGGATCACGCGATGCGGCTGCGCCGCACGCTGTCCGGGATGACCGGGGGTGGGACCCGGCGAGAGACTGAGAGACGCTGTGTCGGCGGGCTCAGTCGCCGTCCTCGTTCTCCATCGCCAGCGACGATTTGAGCTTGTACGCGTCGGCGTCGAACTCGACGGCTTCTGTGACCGCCGCGCGGACGAGGCGCGGGATGGGTTTGCGCTCCTCGTCGATCTCCAGCGTCGTGAAGCCGGCCGCGGCGGCCTCCGCGAACAGTTGCTCCGTCAGCCGCTCGGCCCGCGCGTCGTCGCTCTCGATGTCGGTGTTGGAGTGCGGGTTGACGTTCTCCTCGATCCAGGTCTCGACCCACCTCTGGAAGCGCTTGCTCATGATCGCGTGCCCTTCTCCTGCGTCGCCTTCGGGGGCCGGCGTCCCCGGCCTGCTGTTAGACGCGAGCTTACGCCGGGAGTTCCCGCTTCGCACGGTCCGAGGTGCCGAATACGGCTGGTGAGGCTGAAGTGGCCGGTTTCGCCCGCTGGCGCTGGTCGCGCAGAGGGCGTCGCTGCGCGACGGGTCTTACGCTGGATTCCCGATCACGCGATGGCGCTGCGCGCCACGCTGCCGGGAATGAGCGGAGGATGGGCGAGCATTGGGGCCGTCTCCCATCCGACCGCTTCGAGCTAGTCGTCGCCGGCGCGGAAGCGGTCGAGGTCGGGGTCCCTGCGGGTGGCGGTGGCCGTCTCGATCAGCGGGAGGAGGCGGTGGCAGTCTTCTTCGATCTCCTTCTGGGCGAAGCCGGATAGGGCGGCAAGGTCGAGGAGCGCGCGGGTGATGCGCTCGTTCCGCGACGTGGCGTCCTCGAGGTCGGGGTTGAGGGGCGGGCGGACATTGTCCGCGATCCAGTCCTCGGCGAAGCGCATGAACCGCTTGCTCATGGGGCCTCCTTGCGGCGCTCGCGTGACAGGGACGGCGCATAAACGCGCCGCCCGCCGGGCGGGTCAAGCGCTGCGGCGCGGCCAGTCAGCCATCTGGTGGCGGAACCAGGTTTCCTGCCGCTTGGCGTATTGCCGGGTCTCGGCGATGCCCCTGGCGATCGCCTCGTCCAGCGAGAGCGCGCCGGCGAGGTGACGGAGGAGGGGGCGGAGGCCGAGCGCCTTCATCGCCGGCAGCGCCGGGTCGAGGCCGAGGGCGGCGATGGCGCGGGCCTCGTTGAGCGCGCCGGCGTCGATCATGCCTTGGAAGCGCTGCGCGATGCGGCGGTGGAGTTCGGCGCGGTCGGGCGCGATGACGATGCGCTCGGCGGCTGCGGGGTCGATCAGCGGGCGCGCGGCCAGCGCCTGCCATTCCGGCAGCGGCCGTCCGGTGGCGTCGAGCACTTCGAGGGCGCGCAGGATGCGGGCGCGGTCGGTCGGGCGGAGGCGCGCCGCCTCGGACGCGGAGCGCCCGGCGAGGAGGCGGTGGAGGTCGCCGGTGGCGACGCCTTCGGCGCGCGCCTTCCAGCGCTCGCGGATCTCCGGCGGGACGGGAGGCACCGGCGCGAGCCCTTGCGTCAGCGCGCGGAAATAGAGGCCGGTGCCGCCGACGATGATCGGCCGAAGGCCCGCTGCTTCGGCTTCGGCGAGGGCGCCCGCGACATCGGCCAGCCAGCTGCCGACGGAGTAGCGCTCGCCCGGCGCGACATGGCCGTAGAGCCGGTGCGGGGCGCGGGCCTCGTCCTCGGGCGACGGCCGCGCCGTGAGGATGCGGAGGCCGGCATAGACCTGGAGCGCGTCGGCATTGATCACCATGCCGCGGTCGCGCTCGGCGGCGGCGAGGGCGAGCGCGGATTTCCCGCTCGCGGTCGGGCCGGCGATGAGGAGCGGCGTCACGGTGCGGCGAAGGCGCGGCTGAAGGAGGGCGCGGCGGCCGCATCGCCGGCTGCGTCGATCGGCGATGATGGCTTGCCGCGGCGGCGGCGCCATGCCGCCCAGTCTCCCGACGGGACGCGGCGGGCCGACGGGGCGGGGAGGTTCAGCCGGTACGCCCAGGCGGCGCCGCCGGGCTCGACGAGGCGGATGCGCTCGCGGACGAAGGGCGAGGCGGCGGGGTTCGCGGGATCGTATTCCTCGAATGCGTCGAGGATGGCGATCACCCGTGGATCGAGCACGGCGAAGAGCTGGCCGCGCACGGTGCCCGCGCCGCGGCGATAGCCGGGGTAGCGGCCGAGGTCGAAGAGGATGCCGCGAAAGCGGCACGGGCCGAGGAAAACGAGGGCGCGGTCGAGGCCGAGGGGGAGGTGCGCCGGCTCGCCCTGCATCAGCGTCCCGTAGAGGACGATCCGCTCCTGCACTGACATCGCTCCGAAATTTCCCGCCGCTACGCTGTACGGCTCGACCGGATTTCCCCGGCCGGTTATAGCGCGCCGATGACCCCCTCGCCGATCCCTCTCGTCCTCACCCTCATCGCCAACCCCGCCGGGCCGCCGCTCCAGGTCGACACGGCCTCCATCGCCTTCGCCCGCGTTCCCAACGGCTCGCCGCGATGGCTCGATGTCGGCGTCGCCGCCGAGGTCGCGTTCCATGTGCGCGCAAGCGAGGCGACTGCCATCGAGGACGACGTTCGCGCCGCGATCGGCGCGGCGCCGCTCGACGTCGTGGTGCAGCCGGCGCAGGGGCGGCGGAAGAAGCTCCTCGTCGCCGACATGGACTCCACCATCATCGGCCAGGAATGCGTCGACGAGCTCGCCGAGCGGATGGGCATCGGCGCGGAGGTCGCGGCCATCACCGGGCGCTCGATGCGCGGCGAGGTCGCGTTCGAGCCGGCGCTGCGCGAGCGCGTCGCGCTTCTCGCCGGCATGCCTGAAGCGATCATCGCCGAGGTGATCGCCGAACGCGTGCGCCTGATGCCAGGCGCGAAGACGCTGATCGGAACGATGCGCGCCCATGGCGCGACGACGGCGCTGCTTTCCGGCGGCTTCACCGCCTTCACCGGGGCGGTCGCCGCGATGGCCGGCTTCGACCATCACCGCGCCAACACGCTGGTGATCGCGGAGGGGAAGCTCGCCGGCACCGTCGTCGAGCCGGTGTTCGGGCGGAGCGGCAAGCTTGCCGCGCTCCGCGAACTCCGCGAGGCGCTCGGGCTCGACCGGTCGGAGACGATGGCGGTCGGCGACGGGGCAAACGACATCGCGATGATCGAGGAAGCCGGGCTCGGCGTGGCGTTTCACGGCAAGCCGGTGGTCGCGGCGGCGGCCGACGTGCGGATCGAGCATGGCGACCTCACCGCGCTCCTCTACCTCCAGGGCTACAGCCGGGCGGAGTTCGCGGGGTGACCCCGCTCGTCACCGAGCGGCTGATCCTCCGGCCGTGGCGGGCGGAGGACCGGGTGCCGTTCGCCGCGCTCAACGCCGACCCCGAGGTGCTGCGGTTCTATCCGGCGACGCTGAGCGAAGCGGAGTCCGACGCGCTGGCCGACCGGATGGAGGCGGTGTTCAAGGAGCACGGCTTCACCGTCTTCCCGGTCGAAGAGAAGGCGAGCGGGCGGTTTGTCGGCGCGGTCGGGCTGAAGCCGGTCGCCGACATCGTGCCGATCGCGCCGGCGATCGAGGTCGCGTGGCGGCTCGCCGCCGACGTGTGGGGGCAGGGCTACGCGCCCGAGGCGGCGCGGGCGGCGCTCGCCCTGGGGTTCGAGGAGCACGGCCTTCCCGAGATCCTCGCCTACACCACGCGGCAGAACGCGCCGTCGCGCCGCGTCATGGAGAAGCTCGCGATGGTCCGCGACGCGGCGGCGGATTTCGACCACCCGTCGCTGCCGGCGGACCATCCGCTGGCGCGGCATGTCGTCTATCGGCTGCCGCGCGCGGCGTGGGAATCCGCCGTCAGTCGATGAAGGCGGACGGTCCGATCCGCAGCCACTCGAACCGAAGATTGCCCCGCGCATCCGACATCAGGAGGATGACAGCGCCGCGGCCGTTCTCCTCCTCGGCCGCGAGCCGCTGCTCGAACGCGGCCGGCGTCGTCACCAGGTCGCCGCCGACGCCGACCTCGACGATGACGTCGCCCGGACGCAGCCGCCGCTCCGACGCGGGCGTGCCGGCCTGCACATTGGTGACGACGATGCCCGCCACCGCCGCGTCGAGGGCGAAGCGCTGTCGGATGGCCGGGGTGATCTCGGCGACGGTGACGCCGAGCGTCGCGGCCGTCAGCTCCGGCACCTCGTCGGGGGCGACCTCCGCGTCGTTCTCGGCCGCCGCGACCTCGAAGCCGTCGCCGCGCGGGGCGACGCCAACCGTCAGCGTGATCTCCTCGCCGTCGCGGATGAGGGTGGTCTCGACCTCGCTGCCGACCGGCGTGCCGGCGACGATGCGGGTCAGGTCCCGGCTTTTGCCGATCGGCCGGCCGTCGAAGGCGATGATGATGTCGCCGATCTCGACGCCCGCGTCGCGCGCCGGGCTGTCGGGCTCGGTGTAGCCGACGACCAGCGCGCCCGCGGCGTCCGCGAGGCCGAAGCCTTCGGCGAGACCGTCGGTGACCTCCTGGATGATGACGCCGATACGGCCGCGGCGGACGGTGCCGAACTCGATCAGCTGCTCGACGATTGGCTGCGCCAGCGAGGAGGGCACCGAGAAGGCGATGCCGATCGATTCCCCGGTCTCCGACAGGATCGCGGTGTTCACGCCGACGACCTCGCCATTCATGTCGAACAGCGGGCCGCCGGAATTGCCGCGGTTGATCGAGGCGTCGGTCTGCAGATAGTCGTCGAACGGGCCGGAATTGATGTTGCGGTTGCGCGCCGAGAGGACGCCGACAGTGACAGTGGTGCCGAGGCCGAACGGGTTGCCGATCGCGACCACCCAGTCGCCGATGCGCAGGGCCTCCGAATCGCCGAACGAGACCGCGGTCAGCGGCCGCGGCGGCTCGACCTTCAGCACGGCAAGGTCGGTCGGCGGATCGTAGCCGATGAGGCGCGCGGCGAGACGGGTGCCGTCGTCGAACACCGCCCAGATCTCGTCGGCGTCGTCGATGACGTGGTTGTTGGTGACGATGTAGCCGGTCTCGTCGATGACGAAGCCGGACCCCAGCGATTCCACTTCCCGCAGCGGCGCGTCCTCGTCGCCGAAGAGGTCGAGGAGCTCCTGCGGCAGCTCGGGCAGGTCGATGCCGCGCCGCGCCGGAAGGGTCTGGCTGGTCGCGATGTTGACCACCGCGCCAAGGATGCCTTCGGTCAGGTCGGCGAGCGATTCCGGCGGCTGGAACTGGGCCGTCGCGGGGGTGGCGAAGACGGTCGCCGCCAGCGCCAGGGCGGCAAGGGAACGCCGCGCGGTGTGACGCACGCTCATCGGATTCTCCATCATCTCGCGAATTCGCGCGCGGCGAACCGGCTTTCCCCCCGCGCAGCTTACCAGCACCGGTCAGCCGCGCACCAGCCAGACCAGCACCAGGCCGGCCACCAATGCACCGATGCCGAAGGTGCGGAAGGTGCGGTCGGGCTGCGCCATCAGCTGCGACAGCATCCGGCGCA
Source organism: Bauldia sp. (assembly GCA_026126025.1). GTDB lineage: Bacteria > Pseudomonadota > Alphaproteobacteria > Rhizobiales > Kaistiaceae > JADLGL01. The sequence continues at coordinate 117,290 of JAHCJZ010000006.1, forward strand.
TCTGGGCCGGGAAGAGGGCGTAGAGCGTGCCCTCCAGCGCAAGGGCGATGCCGAGGCCGAGGATGAGGTCGGTCACCCCCGGCCGTCGATGCTAGCCGGCCGCGGGCTCGTCGGCGGCCGGCTCTTCAGGCTCCGGCTCCTCCAGCGGGACCGGCTCGTCGACCGGCGTCTCGTCGTCCACGCCGAAATCGAGGAGCGGCGCCTCGAGGAGCGGCGGCAGCTCGATGATCGGGTTGTCCAGCGCCTCTTCCTCGGCGGCGGGAAGCTGCAGCAGCGGCAGGTTCTCGAGCCGCGGGATCGGCGTGTTGGGCGTCAGGATCTCCGCCGGATCGAGCCCGCCATTGACGTCGGCGAAGAAGCGGAAGAACTCCGAATCCGGCGACAGGAGGAGCGTCGTGGTGTCGGACGACAGGCCCTCGCGATAGGCGATCATCGACCGGTAGAACGAGAAGAAGCTGGCGTCGAGACCGAAGGCCTGGGCGAGGATGCGGTTGGCCTGCGCTTCCGCCTCGCCCTGGAGGATCGCCGAGTCGCGGTTGGCGTTGGCGAGCGTGGTGCGCACGGAGAGGTCGGCGGCGGCGGTGATGATGTTGGCCTGCTCCTCGCCCTGGGCGCGGATCAGGGCGGCCTCCTGCTGCCGCGCGGTCTGCATGCGGGCGAAGATCGCCTCGCTGTTAGCCTCGGGCAGGTCGGCGCGGCGGATGCGCACGTCGACCACGCGGACGCCGAGCTGCACCGCCTCCTGGTTCACCTGCTGGGTGATCAGCCCCATCAGCTCGGCGCGGCGGGCGCGGACGACGGCGTCAAGCGTGGTGCCGCCGAGAACGCGGCGAACCGCCGAATTGAGGATGACCGCCAGCCGCTGGTTGCCGACCGCGACGTTGCCGACCGCCTGGTAGAAGGTGAGCGGGTTGATGATCTGATAGCGGGCGAAGGCATCGACCACGAGGCGCTCCTGCCCGGCGGCGATGATTTCGAGCGATGGCGTGTCGAGGTCGAGGAGGCGCTTCTCGATGTATTCGACATTGTCGATGAACGGGACCCGGAAATAGAGGCCCGGCTCCTCCGAGGTGGCGACGACCTGGCCAAAGCGAAGGACGAGCGCCTGCCGCGTCGGATCGACGACGTAGATGCTGAGATAGAGGAGGATCGCGATCGCAACGAGGACGATGAGCCCGGCGACGCCGAAGATGCCGCGGCGCATTACTGGGCACCCCGCGGCGTCAGCTGCGAGAGCGGGAGGTACGGCACGATGCCGCCGCTGACACCCTCGTCGATCACGATCTTGTTCATGTCGGACAGGATGTCCGCCATGGTCTGGAGATAGATGCGCTCGCGGATGACGTCCGGATCCTCGCGGTAGGCAGCGTAGACCTCGAAGAAGGCCCGTCCGTCACCGACCGCCCGGGCGATGGTTTCGTTGTAGGCCGCCTGGGCGCGCTGGACGATGATGGCGGCCTGGCCGCGGGCCTGCGGGACGACGGTGTTGGCATAGCGCATGGCTTCGTTCTGCACGCGCTCGGAGTCCGCTTCGGCAGCCTGGACGTCGCGGAAGGCGTCGATCACCTGCGCCGGCGGGTCGACCTTCAGCAGCTGCACCTGGGTGATCTGGATGCCGGCTTCGTAGCCGTTCAGCGTCTGCTGGATGAGCTCCTGGACGGCCAGCTCGGTCACCTGCCGGGCTCCGGTGAGAAGATCCTGGAGGTCGCTGGCGCCGACGATCTGGCGCATCGCGCTCTCGGCGACCGCCTTCACCGTCGATTCCGGGTTCTGCAGGTTGAAGAGATATTGCTGGGCATTGCTGATGACCCAGAACACCGAGAAGTCGACGTCGATGATGTTCTCGTCGCCGGTGAGCATCAGGCTCTCTTCTGCAATGTCCCGGCCTTCCGCGGCGCCGGCGTCGGTCTGGCCGATCGTCACGCGGTTCACCGTGGTGACCGGCGGCGTGTAGACGCTCTCGACCGGGTAGGGCAGGCGGAAATTGAGGCCGGGCGTCGCGGTGCGGTTCACCTCGCCGAAGCGAAGGACGATGCCGACCTCGTTCGCTTCGACGCGGAAGGTGAAGAAGTTGTAGCCGAGCACCGCGATCACCACGACGATGATGGCGATGAGGGCGAGCGGATTGATGCCGCGTCCGCTGCCGCCCCGTCCGGGCAGGACGCGCTTCAGGCGATCCTGGCTGCGGCGAAGCAGATCCTCCAGATCGGGGGCGGACGGGCCCTGGTTGCGCGGACCCTGGCCCCACGGGCCGCCATTGTTGCCGCCGCCGCGCCAACCGCCGCCGCCGCTCATTTCGTGGCTGCCGCCACTTCCCTCAACCGGCATCCCTGTCCCTTCCGCCGGATTCGTTCCGGCGCCGCCGCGCATTCATGTGCGGCTGAATCCCTTCAAAGTCGCGGGGTTTATAGGCGAACGACCGCCTCGCCGCAAACCGCGACCCACCGACGCGGCTCATGCCGGGCGGCGCAGTTCCGCCGCTTCCGCGAGGAGCTCGCCGACGTCCCCATCCCGCCAGAATTGGGGGTCGCGCCCGCCGCCGTCAACCGCAAGCGGTGGCTCACGGCGTTCATAGACAATGTAGGTGGTGGCGAAATCGTCCTTCGGCCCGGCCGGAACCTCCTCGCGCTGCACCGGTCGCCACGCGGTCGGGTCGATCCGCGGGAAGAAGGTGTCGCCGTCCGGCCGGGCATCGACGTGGGTGATGTGGAGGCGGTCGGCGAGGGCGATCGTGTCGCGGTAGATCGCGGCGCCGCCGATCACCATCGCCTCATCGGGCGGGAAGCCTGTTCCGGGCGCCCGGATGGCGGCGAAGGCCGCGTCGAGCGAGTCGACCGACACCACCAAGCCGGAGGACGGCAGGCCGCTGCGGGTCACGACGACGTTGAGCCGCTGCGCCAGCGGCGCCTTCAGGCCGCGGAAGGTCACGCCGCCCATGATCACCGCCTTGCCGATCGTCAGCGCCCTGAAGCGCCTCATGTCGGTGGAGAGCCGCCAGGGCATGCCGCCGCGAAGGCCGATGACGCCGTTTTCGGCAATCGCCGCGACGAGGGAGAGGCTGGGGTTCATCGCGGCACTCTAGCCAATCGCGCGCGAAGGGCGGCATAACCGGCGCGGTTGCGCACAGCCGGCGGCGCCGGCGCGCTCACACATTGAATCAGCAAACGCCGGCAGGTGGCTCATCGCGAGTCGCTTTCCGTCGCCGCGGAGACCCAGGATGCCGCATCCCTACACCATCCTCGACGTGTTCACCGACACGCCGCTCGGCGGCAATCCGCTGGCGGTCGTCCTCGACGCCGACGATATCGACGGGGCGCGGATGCAGGCGATCGCCGCCGAGTTCAACCTGTCGGAGACGGTGTTCGTGCTGCGGCCCACCGGGCCGGCCCACACCGCCCGGGTCCGCATCTTCACGCCGAAGAGCGAGATTCCGTTCGCCGGCCATCCGACGGTTGGCACCGCGGTGCTGCTGGCGCGCCAGAGGCTCGGCGAGGGGCCGGACGAGCGCGACGCGGTCGTGGTGCTGGAGGAGGGCGTCGGCCCGGTGCGCTGCGGCGTGATCCTGCGCGAAGGCGTCGGCTACGCCGCCTTCGACGCGCCGCGCCTCGCGCACGAGCCGGGGCCGGCGCCTGCCTCGGCCGACATCGCCGCCGCGCTCGGCCTCGGCAAAGAGGAGATCGGCTTCGAGCACCACGTGCCCTCGGTCTATGACGGCGGCCTCGGCTTCCTCTTCGTACCGGTCGCCAATCTCGACGCCATCGGTCGGGCGCGTCCGACGGGCGCGGCGTTCTTCGCCGCGACCGCCGCCGCCGGTGTCGACGCGGTCTATTGCTACACGCGCGAGACGGTAGCGGTGGGGCGTCATTTCCACGCCCGGATGTTCTCGCCCGAGCAAGGCATTGCCGAGGATCCGGCGACCGGGTCGGCGGCGGTCTCGCTCGCCTCGGTGATCGACCGGTTCGAGGCGCTTCAGGCAGGCGCGCATCGCTTCGTCATCGAGCAGGGCTTCGAGATCGGGCGGCCGAGCCTGATCGGCCTCGAGATCGACCGCGAGCCGGAGCGCGTCGCCGCCGTGCGCGTCGGCGGCGATGCGGTGGTGGTGGCCGAAGGGACGCTCCGGGTCTGAGATTTCGCAAGAAATCCCTGTGACTGGCCCGGAACCCGCATGGCGCGGTATTTAGAATGGGCGCAGAATCAGCGCAGGCGGCGCTCAGGCCATCAGCCAGGGAGCAAGGGGCATGTACGAGCTTCTCGTCTTCATCCATCTCGTGGGACTGGCCGTCGGCATCGGCGTGCCGATCGGCAATCTCGCGATCCAGCGGATCGCCGCATCGGCTCCGCCCGAGGTCGCGGCGGTGTTGCGGAGCATTCCCGGCCGCCTCGCCTGGTATTCGCGCGGCGGGCTGATCGCCCTCGTCGTCAGCGGGCTCCTGATGCAGGCCTTCGCGCAGGGCCGCGCGATGGTGTCGTTCGGCGGCGTGTGGTTCTGGCTGAAGATGGTCGCCGTCGTCGGCCTCATCGCCGCCGTCTACTTCATCTGGCAGACGATGGAGGAAGCCCGCAAAGGCAATCCCGCGGTCATGGCGCGGATGCGGATGCTCGGGCCGGCGGTGCTCGGCCTCAGCCTCCTGGCGACGCTGTTCGCGGTCATCGCGTTCCACTAGCCCGCGGTTTTGCTTGCGCCACGGCAGTGGCTTCGGCTAAAGCTCGGCGCGCCTGGCAGTCTTAACCAGGCTTTATCGGCCGGAGACGACACTCCGGCCGGGCGCGAGCGAGACCATGATCGGCACCGATCATATCCCGAACCGGACGACGACCGCCTTCGGCGGTGCGTCCGCGCGCGCCCGCGCCGCATCGGCGCTTTCGCTTCTCCTCCTCCTTAGGCGCCCCTGAGCGTCGGCTGCTCCGCGTCTTGCGGGCGGGCACTCAGGGGAGGATGACGAACCCAGAGAGCAACGCCCGCGCCGGATGCCGGGCAGACTGAGGACCGAGTTTCATGGATGCCAAGGTAGCCGAGAGCGGCAAGGGCGCCGTCGACGCCGGCAAGGAACGCGTCATCATTTTCGACACCACGCTGCGCGACGGCGAGCAGTCGCCCGGCGCGTCGATGAACCTGGAAGAGAAGCTCCAGGTCGCCGAACTCCTCGACGAGATGGGCGTCGACGTCATCGAGGCGGGGTTCCCGATCGCCTCCAATGGCGACTTCGAGGCGGTGGCCGAGATCGGCCGCCGGGTGAAGAATGCGGTGGTGTGCGGCCTCGCGCGGGCCGGCAATGCGGACATCGACCGCGCCGGCGAGGCGCTGAAGACCGCGCGCCAGTCGCGCATCCACACCTTCATCGGCACGTCGCCGCTGCACCGCAAGTTCCAGCTGCAGCTCTCCGAGGACGAGGTCTTCGACCGCGTCGTCAGCTCGGTGACGCGCGCCCGCGGCTTCACCGACAATGTCGAGTGGTCGCCGATGGACGCCACCCGCACCGAGCACGATTTCCTCTGCCGCGTCGTCGAAGCCGCCATCAAGGCTGGCGCCACCACGATCAACATCCCCGACACCGTCGGCTATTCGACGCCGGAGGAGTTCGGGGCGCTGATCCGCATGCTGATCGAGCGGGTGCCGAACTCCGACAAGGCGATCTTCTCCACCCATTGCCATGACGACCTCGGCATGGCGGTGGCGAACTCGCTCGCCGGCGTCTCGGCCGGTGCGCGGCAGATCGAGTGCACTATCAACGGCCTCGGCGAGCGGGCGGGCAACGCCGCGCTGGAGGAGGTGGTGATGGCGATCAGGACGCGGTCGGACATCATGCCGTTCATCACCGGCATCGACACGCGCATGCTGATGCGGGCGTCGAAGCTCGTCTCGGCGGTCACCGCCTTCCCGGTGCAGTACAACAAGGCGATCGTCGGCCAGAACGCGTTCGCGCACGAATCCGGCATCCACCAGGACGGCGTCCTCAAGAACGCGCAGACCTATGAGATCATGCGGCCCGAGGATGTCGGCGTGAAGGCGACGTCGCTGGTGCTCGGCAAGCATTCTGGCCGCCATGCCTTCAAGGAGAAGCTGCGCGAGCTCGGCTATGAGCTCGGCGACAACGCGTTCAACGACGTGTTCCGCCGCTTCAAGGACCTCGCCGACCGCAAGAAGCAGGTGTGGGACGACGACATCGTCGCGCTGGTCGAGGACGAGGTCGCGGCGGCCGCGGAGGCCGTGAAGGTCGTTGCCCTCACCGTCATCGCCGGAACTGGCGGGCCGCAGAAGGCGATCGTCACGCTCGACGTGGCCGGCCGCCACGAGACCCGCGAGGCGACAGGCAACGGCCCGGTCGACGCCACGTTCAATGCCATCAAGATGATCCTCCCGCATGCCGGGCGGCTGTCGCTCTACCAGGTGCACGCGGTCACCGAAGGGACCGACGCGCAGGCCGAAGTCTCGATCAAGCTCGAGGAGAACGGCCGCATGGTGATGGCCCGCTCGGCCGACCCGGACACGCTCGTCGCCTCGGCGAAGGCCTATGTCTCGGGCATCAACAAGATGGCGACCCGGCGCGGCAAGGCAGCGCCCGAGGCGATCGCAGCCGAGGGTGCGTAGCTCTTTGGTAAATGGACTCTTCGGCCATGGTGACATACATATGTCGCCATGGCTGAAAGAACGACCATTCGCATCCCCGAGGATCTCCTCCGTCGCGCGAGACGTCGTGCGGCGTCCGAAGGACGGACGTTGACATCTCTGGTGGAAGAAGGACTTCGGCTCGTCACTGCCGAACGAACCGGACAGCGCCTCTCCCCGCCGATTCCGATCAGCTCTGCCTCGGGTGGCGTTGCGCCTGGGATCGATCTGATCCATACGTCCCGCCTCGAAGAAGAGGACGACATGATCAGAGCGGCGAAGGCTGCGGCTGCCAGTGATCCTCCCCGACGCTAACGTCCTCATCCCCGCCTTTCGTCACGATGCGGCGCGTCACGCCGTTTGCCGGTCCTGGCTGGAAGCCACGGCCAGGGGCGACGCGCGTTTCGGCATCTCGCCATTGGTTCTGGCTGCGGTCATCCGCATCACGACCAATCCACGCATCTTTCCCGAGCCAAGTTCACTTGTTGACGCGATCGGGTTTGCGGAAGGGGTGCTGCGGCAGGCCAACGCCGTCATTGTCGAGCCCGGGGACAGACACTTCGGCATTTTCACTCGCCTTTGTCTGGAGACAAGAACCACCGGGCCGACAGTGAGCGACGCCTATTATGCCGCGCTTGCGATCGAGGCAGGCGCCGAATGGATCACATTCGACCGCGACTTCGCACGATTTCCGGGCCTGCGCTGGAGCGCGCCGTCTTAGGCGCTCAGCGCGTCGGCGTCGGTTCGGGCGCCGGCCGCTTGCCTTCGCTGACGGGGCTGTCGCGGCCGGGGCGCGGCTGGGCGGACTTCTCCTCCGGTTCGCGGATGACGTGGACGATGCGCTGTGGCAGCGCGATCTCGACGCCGCTGCGCTTCAGGAGCGCCTTCGCCTCCTGGACGAGGAAGCGCTGCGCCGGCCAGAAGCTGCTGTTCGGGATCCAGGCGCGCATCGCCAGCGTCACCGCGTTTTCACCGAGGTTTTCCACGATGACGTCTGGCGCGGGGTCGGCCAGCACGCGCTGGTCGGACTTGATGAGGTCGAGGAGGAGCGCGCGGGCGCGCTCAATGTCGGCCTCGTAGCTGATGCCGACGAGGATGTTGGTCATCCGCGTCGGGTTGCGGCTGTAGTTGACCAGCGGCTTCGCCCAGAGCAGCGAATTCGGCACGAAGCGGAAATTGCCGTCGAACGTGTCGAGCCGGGTCGCGAAGAGCCCCACCTCGCGCACCGTGCCGCCGACCTCGCCATTGTCGATATATTCGCCGGCGCGGAAGGGGCGCAGCCACAGCAGCATGAAGCCGGCGGCGATGTTGGCGAGTGTGCCCTGCAGCGCGAGGCCGATCGCAAGACCCGCGGCGCCGAGGGCTGCCAGCACCGACGCGGTCTGGACGCCGAGCTGCGACAGGAACGCGACGAGCACGATGATCGCGACGCCATAGCGCACGATCGCCCGCAGCACCGGCAGGATCGTCGGGTCGACCCGGCCGGTCCGCCGCACGAGGTTGCTCACGCCGCGCGCGAAATAGCGCGCCGCCAGGAGGCCTACGACGAGAATGAGGAGGGCGGTGCCGAGCCGCGGCAGGAAGGCGACGAACCACGCCCAGGCGATTTCGGCGAAGCTCGTGATGTTCTCGGGAAGGACGATTTCCATGGGGCTCCCCCGGTCCGGACTCGGCTGAGGGTAAGGCAGGTTGAGCGGAGGAGTTCCCGCCCGGCGCGGATTTCCTGTTCACGACGAAATGATGATCTCGGAAGTCAGCTTAGGCCCTAAAAACATGACTGCGACGCGCAGTTTTCTTGCGGTCGCTCAACAACGAACCGGCCGGGCCAACCGGCGCCGGCTGTCACCAACCCATTGGGGGGAACGATGAAGAAGCTGCTTGCCGTCGCCGTGGCGGCGATCGCTTTCGCTACCATTCCGTATCTGACGAGCGTGCAGGCCGAGGGGAACCTCGCCGCGCCGCCTGCCGAGACGATCACGATCAACATCACCGGGACCGAGGTCGACAACACCGCGATCAACATCGAGACCGGCAAGTACTACCGGATCTCGCTGGTCAGCGACGGCATGGAGGAAGTGGCGTTCAGCGCGCCCGAATTCATGCAGGACATCCACATCCGGCTGCTGGTCATCCAGGGCATCGAGGTCCACATGCAGGGCCTGACCTTCCGGTCGATCGAGTTCGACCAGGGCGGCACCGCCTCCTTCAATTTCGTCGCGATCCGCCCCGGCACCTACAATTTCACCATCGGTGACGTCGCCGGGACGATCACCGTCATCTAGGGCGAGGATAAACTCGGCCAGACCAGACACCTCTGGACACCCCGGCGAGCCCGCGGGTGTCCAGAGGCCGCAAGCGCGACGCCTGTGGCGCTGGATTCCGGCCCTCGCCGGAATGACGAGAAGGGGGAGCCTTTGTGAGGCGAACCTCAACGTGGTCTGGCCACCAAAGCCAGCTCGAGCGCCTGAACAACCGGCTCGATGGGCCGTGACCGCGCAAGCGCGCGCATCCCGACAGAACGGCGCAGGAACGGGCAGTCGCACGTGCGACTGGCCGGCAGTCTCAAGTTCGCTGTATGTTCTCCGGTGACTGCCGCTAACCCATTGATTTGATTGGTGGGTGTACTAGGGCTCGAACCTAGGACCCGCTGATTAAGAGTCAGCTGCTCTACCAACTGAGCTATACACCCGCGCGGCGTTTTATAGGTGCCGTGCCGGGCCTTCGCAAGGGAACGGGGCGCCGCGGCATCGCGACGCCCCCATCCCGCAATCGACGGTGCAGCCGCGGCGTCAGTTGACGTCGACGATGCGCCAGACGGTCGAGTTCTGCTCGCCGTCATACATGCCGGCCGCGGTGAAGACCGGGAAGTCGGCGGCGGGGTTGTTGGCGTTGTCGAGATAGCGGCCGCTTGAGACGTGCTGGATGGCGTAGAAGCCGCCGCCATAATTGATCAGCCGCCAGAGCTGCGTGCTGTTGTTCTGGAACGGGCGGGTGACGACGCGGTAGCCGCGGTCCGCCACTTCATGGGCGTCGAGATAGCGGCCGGTGTTGATCTGCATCAGCCGCACGATGCCGGGGCTGACCTCGGTCATGATCCAGCGCTGGCTGGTGTTGTTCTGGTAGGGCCGGGTAACGGCCGCCCAGTCATGGCTGTTATCCTCGTGGGCGTCGAGGAAGCGAAGGCCGTTGCCTTGCTGGATCTCCACGGTCCGCGTGGGCGAGGCGATCTGGAGGTCACGCAGCACGCCGAGATTGGGGTTGAGCTGCATGACGCCCTGGGCGGATGCGGAGAAGGAGAAGAGAAGGCCTGCGGCAAGGGAGGCGAGGCCGGCGAAGAAGGTGCGGCTCCGGAAGAAATCCCGGGCACGGAGGGTGAGTGCGACCAAGGGACGATCTCCTGAGGTTGGTGTTGCCTTGAAGACACCCACGCCACGCGAGACCTCGACGAGATGCCAGGCAGAACGAGTAGAGACCGGTCGCTGAATGCCCGCTGAGACAGCCGTTGGGCAGCGTTAAGGAAGCACTGCCGCGCGGCGTCTCAGCCGCGGCCTTCGGCGAAACGCAACAGATAGCCGCTGGGGTCGGTCACGGTGTATTCACGAAGGCCCCACGGCTCGTCGGTGAGAGGGCTGGCGATCGGCGCGCCCTTCGCCCGATGCTCGGCATAGAGCGCGTCGACGCCGCTGACGAAGACCATCACTTCCGAGCCCGCGACGCGGCCGGCGAGTTCGGCGTCGGTCATGAAATTGAGCGAGGCGCCGTTGCGGCGGACGCTCGCGTCGGTGGCGGGCTCGCCCGATCGCCACCACGCTTCGAAGCCGAGCACGTCGCGATACCAGGCGAGCGTGCTGTCGATGTCGCGGCACGCCAGAACGGGCGTCGCGTGCCAAAGGGCGCGGGCGGTCTGGTTCATCGGCGGTCCTCCCGGGGGGCGACCATATCAGCCTGCGAGGCTTCTGGGGATCGCCTCGTGCGGGCCTTGAAGGCGCCGCCATTCTCGTGATGGTGCGCCCGCAGCGAAGCGGTGCGTCGAAACGGCGAGAGGTAGTCGATTGGCCTGGTCAATACCCCGCCCGTCGCGCCTTGCCCCGGCTTTGCTTCTTCCGCTCCTTGCCGCCTGCGGCGGCGGCGACGGCAGGCCGTCGGTCACGTTCGAGGCGAGCGGTACGGCGAACGAAGCGTACGTCGAGTACGGCCCGGCCGATACCGAATCCGGGCGCGAGGGCATGCTCGTTGCGCTGCCCTGGGCCGTGACGGTCAGGCTCGAGCCCGGCGCGTCCTTTGCCGTGCACGTCGCGGATGTCAGCGATGGCGGCACCGTGCGCTGCGCAGTGAGCCGCGACGAGACGATCATCGGCTCGGCGGAGGGCGAGATGTTCGCGGCCTGCAGCGGCACGCTCGCCGGCGCCGACGCCCCCGACGACGCGACCGACCTCTTCACCGGCCTCAGCGACACGTTCACGGCCGATTTCGCGCTGCCGCGGGAGGCCTTGCCGGGCGGGCCGCCTTCGCTGATCTTCCTCGGCGACGCGGTGGGCGCGCACGAGATCCAGCTCGTCGACGGCGAGACGGTCGAGCCGGCGCCGCTGACCGAGCGCTTCCCCGGGCGCTGTCCGACCTGGTCGCCGGACGGAACGCGCCTCGTGTTCGGATCGGGCGGGACCGACCGCAGCCTCTTCGTGATGGACGTGGCGACGGGCGGGATCATCCGCGTGACCGATCCCGCGACGGTGACGCCGGATTATTGCGCGGCCTGGTCGCCCGACGGGACGGAGCTGGCCTTCGCGGGCGCGCCTTCGGCCAGTCCCGACGGCCCGACACGGCTCTATATCGCGGTCGCCGACGGCTCGGGCGCCCGGCCGCTCACCAGCAGCCGCGATGCCGACCTTCGCCACACCCATCCGACCTGGGCGCCGGACGGATCGCGGATCGCCTTCGTCGCGACGATGCCGGGGCCGTCGGACGAGCAGCCGTTCGACGACGCGATCATGGCGATCGCGCCGGACGGAACGGGGCTGACGCTGATCGGCGATCCGGTCGATGCGGTGGGCGATCTCGCCTGGTCGCCGACCGGGGACGCGCTCCTCTTCGTCTGCCGCTCGCCCAATGTGGCGGTTGTCCGCAGCGGCCTCTGCCTGATGAGCGCCGACGGCTCGAGCCAGCGCAACCTCACCGACGGAACCTACGCCGCGATCGCGCGCGGGACGTGGTCGGCCGACGGCGACGCGGTGCTGTTCGTGGCGCGGCGGGACGAGCGGAAGTCGATCTTCCTCCTCACCCTCGACGGGCTTCTCTACCGCATCCTCGATCTCGATCCGGCCGTGCTCGATGCCCATGAGGGCTTCGTCAACGCCTATCCGCCGGTCGAGCCCCGCTACGACGCCGCAGCGCCGATCGTCGTCGCGCTGCCGGACTAGCTTCGGTGGTAGGCAGGCTGCGGTTCGGCCGGACTTCGGCGACGCGGCGCACTTGGCAAAGCCGCGTCCGGTACCGACATAGCGCCCACGAAAAAGGGACGGCCGCGTTGCCGCGCCGTCCCATGGGTATCGTCTAACGCCGCGGGGGGCTTGTGGCAAGCCCCCCGCCAGGTGCAGAAGCGCCGCCCTTCCAACCGCCACGGACCCCCCATGACCGACAGAACCGCAACCCTCGGCGGCGGCGCGCCGTCGCCTTCCGCCGCCGCAGACGAGCCGGCGCCCGCCGCGGTGGACCACACCGCGCGCAACCGTCTCGTCATCGGCCTTCTCCTGGTCTCCACCTTCGCCGTGATCCTCAACGAGACGATCATGAGCGTGGCCCTGCCGCGCCTCATGGCCGACCTCGACATCACCGCCAGCGCCGCGCAGTGGCTGACCACGGCATTCCTCCTCACCATGGCGGTGGTCATTCCGATCACCGGCTTCCTCCTCCAGCGGTTCAACACCCGCCCGGTGTTCATGCTGGCGATGAGCCTCTTCACCACGGGCACGCTGATCTCGGCGGCAGCGCCGGGGTTCGAGGTGCTCGTGCTCGGCCGCGTCGTCCAGGCCTCCGGCACGGCGGTGATGATGCCGCTCCTGATGACGACGATCATGACGCTGGTGCCGCCGGAATCGCGCGGCAGGACGATGGGCTTCATCTCCATCGTCATCTCGGTGGCGCCGGCGCTCGGCCCGACCGTGTCCGGCCTCATCCTGTCGGCGCTGGACTGGCGCTTCATGTTCATCCTCGTCCTGCCGATCGCGGTCGCCGCGCTCGCGCTCGGCGCGGCCAAGATCCCCAATGTCGGCAATCCGCGGAAGGCGCCGCTCGACGTCGTCTCGGTGATGCTCTCCGCGTTCGGCTTCGGCGGCCTCGTCTACGGCCTCAGCAGCCTCGGCGAGTCGGGCGGCGTGGAACCGGTGGTGCCGGCCTGGCTGTCGCTGACGGTGGGCGGCGCGGTGCTGGCGGTGTTCGTGCTGCGCCAGCTGGCGCAGCAGCGGGAGAACCGCGCGCTCCTCGACCTTCGGACCTTTACCTCGAAGGTGTTCTCGGTGTCGGTGCTGCTGATGGTGATCAACATGATGGCGCTGTTCGGCGCGATGATCCTGCTGCCGATCTACCTCCAGAACGTCGCCGGCCTCACCACGCTGCAGACCGGGCTCCTGCTGCTGCCGGGCGGGCTCCTGATGGGGCTCTGTGCCCCGTTCATCGGCGCCCTCTACGACCGGCACGGACCGACGCCGCTGATCGTCCCCGGCGCGGTCGTCGTCAGCACCGCGCTCTGGATCCTGACGCTGGTCGGCGCCGACAGCTCGATGTTCCTGGTGCTCGGCGCGCATCTCGTGCTGATGGGCGGCCTGTCGCTGATGTTCACCCCGCTGTTCTCGACCAGCCTCGGCTCGCTGCCGATGGCGCTCTACTCGCATGGCAGCGCCGTCATCGGCACCGTCCAGCAGGTCGCCGGCGCGGCAGGCACCGCGCTCTTCATCGCCCTGATGACGACCCGCTCCGCGACGCTCGCCGCCGCGGGCGCCGCTCCGGACGTCGCCCTCGCCGGCGGCATCCATACCGCCTTCACCTGGGGCGCGGTGATCTCGCTCCTCTCGATCGCGGCGGCGTTCTTCGTCCGGAAGCCCGCCGCGACCGCGCGCGCGGCGATGGCCGCAGGGCATTAGCCTGAGAACCTTCGGCGTTCGCCATGCCGATGCATCCTTCATCGCCCCTCCCGGGGCGGCGGGTTTTCTTGAGGCGAGGCAGGGCCGGCGCACGCCGTCGCCCGTTTGATTTGTCTTCCTGCGTCGTATAGGCGGTCATGCGCGCCGCGAAGACAATTCGCAAAGAGTCCTGTAGGTAGGGCGATCCGTGCCCGTGAAGGCCCATGGAAACCAACTTGCTGCTGACTTTGCCGACCTATGACGATGTGCTCGCCGCCCACGAACGCATTCGGCCCTACATCCACCGCACGCCGATCCTCACCTCGACGCAGATCGGGGAGATGATCGGAGCGACCCTCCATTTCAAATGCGAGAATCTGCAGAAGGCCGGGGTCTTCAAGGCGCGCGGCGCGTGCAACGCCGTCTTCGGACTGTCGGAAGATTTGACGGCCAAGGGCGTTGCGACACATTCGAGCGGCAACCACGGCCTTGCGCTATCCTATGCCGCCTGGCGGCGCGGCATTCCGGTCTCGGTGGTGATGCCGCGCACCGCACCGCAGGCCAAGAAGGACGCGGTTCGCGCCTATGGCGGCACTATCGTGGAATGCGAGCCGTCGACCTCATCGCGCGAGGCGGTCTTTGCCGAGGTGGTCGCAAAGAGCGGCGCCGATTTCGTTCACCCCTACAATGACGAGCGGGTGATCGCGGGGCAGGGGACCTGCGCCAAGGAAATGATCGAGGATTTGGGCGAGCTGGATGCGATCGTGGCGCCGATCGGCGGCGGCGGCATGGTCTCGGGGACTTGCCTGACCTGCTCGACGATGGCCCCGAAGGTCGAGATTTACGCCGCCGAGCCCGAGCAGGCCGACGACGCGTACCAGACCTTCAAGACCGGCCAGCTCGTCGCCTACGACGCCCCGGTGACCATTGCGGACGGCCTCAAGGTGCCACTCAAGGACCGCACGTGGCATTTCGTGCGAAACTACGTCACCGACGTGCTCATCGTAACCGAAAGCGAGATCATCGATGCAATGCGCCTCGTCTGGGCGCGGATGAAGATCATCATCGAGCCGTCGTCGGCGGTTGCTGTTGCGTCGATCCTGAAGAACCGCGCCCTGTTCGCGGGCAAGCGTGTCGGGGTCATACTCACGGGCGGCAATGTCGATCTGAACAAGCTGCCCTGGCAAACGAACTAGAGGAGCGGAACATGAATCGCCCTGTGAACATCACGCAGCTCGAAGTCGGCTACGACATCCCGGCGCTGCCCGGCATGGCGGCGAGCGAGATCCAGACGCCCTGCCTCATCCTCGACCTCGACGCGCTGGAGCGCAACGTCAAGAAGATGGGCGACTACGCCAGGGCGCACGGCATGCGCCATCGCGCCCACGGCAAGATGCACAAGTCGGTCGACGTGCTGAAGCTCCAGATCGAGCTCGGCGGCGCCGTCGGCGTCTGCTGTCAGAAGGTCTCGGAGGCCGAGGTTTTCGCCCGCGCCGGCATCAAGGACATCCTGGTTTCCAACCAGGTCCGCGATCCGGCCAAGATCGACCAGCTGGCGCGGATGCCGCAGCATGGCTGCCGGGTCATCGTCTGCGTCGACGACATCGAGAACGTCGCCGAGCTGTCGGAGGCCGCCCAGCGCTACGGCACCACCCTCGAAGTGTTCGTCGAGATCGACTGCGGCGCGGGCCGTTGCGGCGTGACGAAAAGCGAGGATGTCGTCGCTATCGCCAAGGCGATCGACGCCGCGCCGAACCTCAAATTCGCCGGCCTGCAGGCCTATCAGGGCGCGATGCAGCACATCGAAAGCTATGAGGGCCGCAAGGAGAAGCTCGACGCCGCGATCGCAATGGTCAAGGACGCCGTGGCCGCGCTGGAGAAGGTTGGGCTGAAGCCGGAGCTGGTCTCGGGCGGCGGCACCGGCAGCTATTACTTCGAGAGCGCCTCGGGCGTGTACAACGAGCTCCAGGCCGGCTCCTACGCCTTCATGGACGCCGACTACGGGCGCATCAAGGACAAGGACGGCAACCGCATCGACCAGGGCGAGTGGGAGAATGCGCTTTTCATCCTCACCTCGGTGATGAGTCACGCCAAGGCGGACAAGGCGATCGTCGACGCCGGCCTCAAGGCACAGTCGGTCGATTCAGGCCTCCCGGTCGTCTTCGGGCGCACCGATGTCAAGTACATCAAGTGCTCGGACGAGCACGGCGTCGTCGAGGACCCGACCGGCGCCCTCAATGTCAACGACAAGCTCAAGCTGGTGCCGGGCCATTGCGACCCGACCTGCAACGTGCACGACTGGTATGTCGGCGTGCGCGGCGACAAGGTCGAGGCGGTGTGGCCGGTGAGCGCGCGCGGAAAGGCGTATTGATGGCGGGGGTCACGATCGTCCCCGACGCGCTCTGCTCCTCCCTCGTTGATGAAGAGACGGCCTTCCGGGCCGTCTCCGACGTGTTTGCCGCCATGTCGAACGGCGAGGCGCGCAACTTCCCGGTGGTCCGCGAGGCGCTCGGCTACGAGGATGCGCTCTACGGCTTCAAGGGAGGCTTCGACCGGGCAGGGCAGACGCTCGGCGTGAAGGCGGGCGGCTACTGGCCGAACAACCATACCCGCGGGCTGATCAACCATCAGTCGTCGGTCCTCTTGTTCGACCCGGACACCGGCCGGATCTCCGCGATGGTCGGCGGCAACTACCTCACGGCGGTGCGTACCGCCGCGGCGAGCGCGGTCTCGATTGCCCAGCTCGCCCGGCCCGATGTGAAGGTGCTCGGCATCGTCGGCGCCGGCCACCAGTCGGCCTTCCAGCTGCGTGGCGCGGTCCGGCAGCGCAAGTTCGAGCGGATCATCGGCTGGAACTTTCACCCCGAAATGCTGCCCCGCGTCGCCGAGACGGCGAAAGAACTCGGGCTGCCCTTCGAGGCGGTGGAGCTCGGCCGCCTCGCCGCGGAAGCCGACGTCATCATCACCATCACGTCGAGCTTCGCCCCGATCCTGCTCGCGCAGCATGTCCGCCCGGGGACGCACATCGCCTGCATGGGCACCGACACCAGAGGCAAGCAGGAGGTCGCCGCCGAGTATCTCGCGGCCGCCACCGTCTTCACCGACGAGCGCGCCCAGTCGGTCGCGATCGGCGAGGCGCAGCACGCCGTTGCCGCCGGGCTGGTCGCCGCGGATGCGATCACCGAGATCGGCGACGTGATCACCGGGCGCCACCCGGGCCGGACCTCGGCCGAGGAGATCACGCTGTTCGACGGCACCGGCGTCGGGCTGCAGGACCTCGCGGTCGCGCGGGTCGCGGTGCAGGTGGCGAAGGAAAAGGGGACCGCGATCGAGGTGTCCTACTAGGTACGCCCCCCTCGTCACCCCGGCGAAGGCCGGGGTCCAGAATCACCCGAAAGTCCGGGCGGATGGCTCTGGATTCCGGCCGCCGCCGGAATGACGAGAACGGAAAGGCCCGGTGGTGAATACCCAACCCAGCCGCCTGAGACCCAAGGGGCCGTAGCACGCATGTTCCGCCGTCTGAAGAACGCGCACAACGTCGCCGACATGCGCCTGCTCGCCAAGCAGCGCCTGCCGTTTCCGATCTTCCACTACATCGACGGTGCGGCGGACGACGAGGTGACCTACCGGCGCAACACGGCGGCCTTCGACGATTGCGACCTCGTCCCCAACGTCCTCGTCGGGGTCGAGAAGGTCGACATGTCGGTCACCGTGATGGGCTGCAAGCTCGACATGCCGCTGTTCTGCTCGCCGACCGCGCTGCAGCGACTCTTCCACCATGAGGGCGAGCGCGGCCTCGGCCGGGCGGCGGAGAAGTTCGGCACGATGTTCGGCGTTTCGTCCCTCGGCACGGTCAGCGTCGAAGAGATGGCCGCGATGGTGAAGACGCCGAAGATGTTCCAGCTCTACGTCCACAAGGACCGCGAGCTCACGAACTCGATGATCGACCGCGCCAAGGCCGCCAAGTACGACGTGGTGGCGCTGACGGTCGACACCATTACCGGCGGCAACCGCGAGCGCGACCTTCGCACCGGTTTCACCTCGCCGCCGAAGATGACGCCGAAGAGCGCGATCAGCTTCGCCTGGCACTGGCAGTGGACGCTGAACTACCTCTTCCGCCAGAAGTTCGAGCTGCCGCAGCTGCAGGGCCACGTCAAACAGGGCACCAACATCACGATCTCGGTCGGCGAGTATTTCTCGACCATGCTCGACCAGTCGATGAACTGGAACGATGTCGCCGAGGTCAAGAAGCGGTGGGGCGGCCAGCTCTGCCTCAAGGGCATCATGAGCGTCGACGACGCCAAAAAGGCGGTCGATGTCGGCGCGACGGCGATCATGGTCTCCAACCATGGCGGCCGCCAGCTCGACGGCTCGCGGAGCCCCTTCGACCAGATCTCGCGGATCGCCGACGCCGTCGGCGACAAGCTCGACGTCATCTGCGACGGCGGCATCCGACGCGGCACCCATGTGCTGAAGGCGATCGCGGCCGGAGCAAAGGCCTGCTCGGGTGGCCGGATGTATCTCTATTCGCTCGCCGCGGCGGGGCAGCGCGGGGTCGAGAAGGCGCTCGGCAACATGCGCAAGGAGATCGAGCGTGACATGAAGCTGATGGGCGTGCGGAGTGTTGCCGAGCTCAACCGCAACCACATCAGCTACCGCACGAAGAACTAGGCGGACGCTGCAGAACTCAGGCAGCGGAACGCCGACTCAACGAGTAGTTGGCGTCAGAACGTCTGCCCACGGCACTTCGCAGAGTCCGGACCATTCTCGGCCTCCCGCGTTGAGAATCGTCCGCCTGCTGGGCGGGCGTCACTGGGTGTCCATCCTGAAGGCCGCCCACACCTGATCGCGCCCGCCTTGGCCCGCTCGGAACCGCGCGCGACGCGCGAAACCCGGACACGGCTATGTCGTTGCAACAAGCTCCGCCACCCGTTGGGGTGGCGGGGCTTCTCCGAGCGCTGAGCTGCCGCGTTACCGGGTGACGGGTCAGCGGAAGTTGTAGGCGTCTTCGGCGGTGAGGATGCCGAACTCGTTGCCCCACGAATTGCGGATGAAGGTGCCGATCGCGGCGACCTGATCGTTGGTGAGGTAGCTGAAGGACGGCATGAAGTGGCCGCCATGGATGATCTGGCCAGCGACCGAGCCGACATCCGACAGATCCGCGCCTGCGAGCGGCGGTCCGGAGCCGCCTTCGCCCTGGGCGCCGTGGCAGGGCACGCAGTTGGAGCCGTAGAGCGGGCCGCCGAGCGCCATCAGCCGGGCGAGCTCGGGATCGTCGGCGGCGGGCGTGGCGGCCTCTTCCTCGGCGGGCGCTGCGGGGGCAGCGGCGGGCGCGCCATGGGGCGACTGCGCCATGGCGGTGGCGCCGACCACGGCCGAGAGAGACAATGCAATGACGGCGATCTTCTTCAGGTGATTCACAAGGATACTCCTTCGCAGGCAGGTTCCGGACGGTCGTGGCCGCCCGGCGTTGGCGGGGTCAAAGCGGCGGCGGCAGTCCGAGCTCGCGGGCGAACCCGGAAACGGCATCGGTGGCGAGCACGCTGGCGATCGCGTTGTCGAGCAGCGCGCGCAAATAGACGTCGGTCGATAACAGCGCCATGCCGAACGCGACGGTCACCGGCTCGAAGGGCGGTGTGACGACCTCCACCCCCCGCGCGGCCGGATCGCCTGCGGTAGCGGCGAAAACGGCCGGCTCCCAGATCACCGCAGCATCGATGGCGCCACCAAACAGCGCATCGAGGAGCATGCTGTTGTCGCGGTAGGTGGTGCGCTGCCACGCCCTGCTTGCGGGCATCGCGGAGAGGTAGCTGACAAGCGTCGCGTCGCCGGGGCCGGCAAGGCGGGTCGCGACCAGCGAGCCAGGCGGGAGGGCCTGGTCAGCGTCGGGGGCGAGCGCCAGCGCGACGCGGGTTGTGTAGTAGGCGGGCGTCACCGTGACCCAGAAAGGCGCCCGAGCGGACAGGCGGAAGCCGGTGACGACCTGGCAGTTCTGGGTGAAGGCGGCGAGGAGGCCCATCTCGTCGACCGGCAGCAGGAAATCGTACCGGCCACGGTTCACCTCGCGCCCGATCTCCGTGAAGATGGCGGGTATCAGGAGGGCGTCGGCGACGGCCTGCGCGACGGCGCGATCAAGGTCGGCGAGTACGCTCTCGGAATTGATGCAGAAGCGGATCTCGTTGCCCGCCCAGCGCGACTGGTCGGGGAGCGCGATCTGCGCAAATGCGGCGCCGCAGCCGAGGGCGAAGGTGCTCGCCAGCACTGCGACCGCCCGGGCGCCGAACGAACGCTGGTGTTCTTGAAACATCGATCTGTCCGCGCTCGCTCTGGAAACTTTGGCCGCGGCCGGCATGACACCGGCCGCGGCCAAACGCTTGCTAGCCTTGCGCCTTATTCAGGAAGCGCGAAGGCGTAGATGCTGTTGCGATCCGGGCCGGCGACGCCCACCGCGATGAACTGCCGGCCGTCGACCTCGTAGGAAACCGGGTAGCCGCTGATGCCGGCGCCGAGGATGGTTTCCCACACGATGTCGCCGGTCTCCTGGCTGATCGCGTAGAAGCGGCGGTCGGTCGTGCCGCCGAAGAGCAGCCCGCCCGCGGTGGCGACCAGCGAGCGCACCGGAGCGTCG
This sequence comes from Bauldia sp., assembly GCA_026126025.1. Taxonomy (GTDB): domain Bacteria; phylum Pseudomonadota; class Alphaproteobacteria; order Rhizobiales; family Kaistiaceae; genus JADLGL01. The sequence goes on from JAHCJZ010000006.1 coordinate 137,640, forward strand.
CCGGTGCCGAGGACCCAGCTGGTCTCGCCGGTCGACGCATCGACGGCGTAGACATAGCCGGCGTTGTCGTCCTGCGGTCCGATGAGCTCCTCGGTGATGACGCGGCCCGGATTGCGCTGATGCCAGCTGCCAACCAGGTAGTAGAAGATGATGTCCGGGTTGGTGGCGTCGAGCGCCGGCCCGTCATCATCGAACGACGTCATCACGCAGGTCGGCCGGGTCAGCCCGAAATACATTGTGTTGGTTTCGGGGCTGTACGCGCCTTCCGGCCAGTTGCGGACGTAGCCGCCGCAAACCGGAACTTCCTGACCCGCCTCGGTGATGATGAGGTCGGGATTGGTCTGCACCCGGCCGTCGGGATCGAAACCGATGACGACGTTCTGCGGGGTGGTGGAACGCGCCCACAGGAACTCGCCGGTGGCGCGGTCGAGCGTGTAGATGACGCCGGTCTTGCCGGGGATGCCGGTCACGACCTGACGCTCCTGGCCCGGCGTCACGTTCGGGCTGATCCAGGCCACGTCTTCGGGATCGGGCGACACCACCGTGTCGACCAGAATGCGGCCGAACGGATGGTCGATGTCCCAGTGATCGCGAAGATGCTGGTAGTACCAGACGATCTCGCCGGTGTCCGGGTCAATGGCGAGGGTCGAGGTCTGATAGAGATACTCGCCGTCCTGCACGTCGCCGCCCACCAGGAACTTCGGATAGGGCGTGGTGACCGAGGTGCCGTAGTAGACGAGGTTGAGCTCCGGATCGTAGCTCGGCGGCATCCACGAGCCGATATGCAGCCGGCTCTCATAGGGCACATCGCCCCAGCTTTCGTCGCCAGGCTCGCCCGGACGCGGGATGGTGTAGGTCCGCCACATTTCCTCGCCCGATTCCAGGTCGTGCGCGGCGATGAAGCAGGACTCGGGGCCGCCATGGATGGTGCACGACCGGTTGGTGAGCACCTTGCCGCCGATGATGACCGGACCCGCCGACGCCCAGTTGGAGCTGCTGCGGAAGTCGTGCAGCTGGGTTTCCCAGACCACCTGTCCGGTGCGGACGTCGAGCGCGATCAGGAAGCCGTCGGCTGAGTCGAATACGATCCGCTCGCCTTCGATGGCGAGGGTGCGGGTCAGGTTGTGAAGGCCGAACGGGTCGTAGTCCATGATGTCCGGCGGCAGCTCGCGGCGGTACTGCCAGATGGTGTCGCCCGTGGTGGCGTCGACCGCGACGACCACGTCCCCCGGCTGAGGGATGAACATGATGCCGTCATAGACGAGCGGGACGCTTTCCCAGCCGCCGGATTCCATGCCGAGCGCCCACACCATGCGCAGCTCGTCGACATTGTCGCCGTTGATCTGGTCGAGCGGGCTGAAGCCCCAGTGGTTGCGGGTGCGGCGGAACGTCAGCCAGTCGCTGTCGTCCGGGTTGTTCAGCATCTCCTCGGTCACTGGAACGTAGTCCGAGAACGGATCGTCCTGGGCGAGGGCGGGCGTCACCAAAGTGGCGCCGGCGACCGTGCATAGCAGCACGGTCCGAAGAAGTTTGGTCTGCATTAAGTCCCTCCTGTTGCAGGTCTTTCGCGCTCCCCTCCGGAGCGCTTCCCCCGTCGCCTTGCTTTTGCAGCTTCCCCCCTTGGCCCACGGTCGGCGCGAAACCTGACTCGCAAACTCAGCTTTGTCCACCTCCAGCGCGTTCACGTCCGCGCGGGGTGATCGGGCGGACTCGCGGGAGGGCGATGGCGAGGACGCGAAGGCTGCGCGCGGGACGCGCGGAAGGGTACCGCCAGGGCGAAGGCGCGCTGGCGACATGCGACGACAGAAGAGAGCTGGCGGAGCTGGCGCGCCCTACGGGATTCGAACCCGTGTTACCGCCGTGAAAGGGCGGTGTCCTGGGCCTCTAGACGAAGGGCGCGGCGCGGCGGTTATAGAGGGGGCGGGGCGGGGTGCCAAGGGATGGCGGTCACCGGTAGTGGGTCACTCTGAAATTGCCGCCCGCTTCTTATAGGGACCGCGAGCGCGAGGGGCTTCGGCTTCGACGGCCTCGACCAGCGCGACGATATCGCTGACTTCCCAAAGCCGCTCAGTCACGCCAGCCGCCATCGCCGGGGTCACGCGCAGCGTCTTATGGATGCGGACGAAATTGTAGTAGGTCGCGAACAGCGCCACCGACCAAGCGTGGTTCTCGACCTTCTTGGAGAACGCATTGGTCAGCCGCGTGAAGCGGCGGTTATGCATCCGCATCGTGAGGTTGGAACGCTCGACGTAGGACGTTGAGACGTGCGCCGGGTCAGGGTTGCCCTCGACGCGCGCCTTCTTCACCCCGATGCATTCCGCCGGGCTGTAGCGGCCCTTCGCGGCTTCCGGGACGGTCCCGTAAATCTTGTGAATGATGGCGTAGTCCACGTCGCCACCGAACGCGCCTTCGACGGCTTCGAGATACGCCTTGTGGCCGTCGCTGGTGAGCTGCGCCCGGTTCGCCAGCCGCTTCGCCACATCGTCCATGAAGGCCATTGCGTATTCGCCATCGCGACCGCCGACCAGCCACGACACGATCAGCTTGGAGTCCGCATCGAGCGCCGTCCACGTCCAAGTGTCGCCAGCGCCTTCCGGGGCGGCCTTCGCGGTCCCGACGTTTTTCGCCTTCGCGTAGGTGAACGACCAGATTTCATCGACCTGAACGCGCTTGCTGTTGAGGTCGCGCACCGACGCGTCGTGGTGAGCGGCGCACGCCTTCCCCGCGTCGATCATCAGCTTGATGACGGTGTTTTTGCTCGCGCCGGTCGCGCGAGTGACAGCGCGAATGGACATCCCTTCACAGAGAAGGGTGAGGATGCGACCGCGTTCGGAGGCAGAGAGCTTTCTCATGCCTCCTTATATGACAGTTATGCTTGAGCGTAAAGCACTCGGGTCAGTTATCCGTCTTCGCCAACAGCTCTCGGTAGTCTTCAGCGAACTCCCTGAGCAGGGTTTGAACCAGCTCTTGGACCTCCTGCGGGCGCGGGAAGTCCACCTCGTCATCGTTGGATGGCTCGCCCTCGGCGAGCTGAAACTTGGGAATGAAGTTCATGCTGCTCCTCCTATGGGTCGAAGTACCTAGCGACGAAAGTCGGGTTAAGGTCACGGTCAAAATAGTGCTTGCGCCTTATCCAAATGAACCCGTCACCCTTAGATATCACCGCAACATCGACGGGCCCGCCTACGGTCTCCGCGCCCGGGTTAATCTTCTTATGCATTTGAGCCACGCTCAAGAATGTCTCTGCAACTACGCCAAGTTCTGACACCGGCAAACTAGCAATGACGCTCTTCACTGGCGCTGAGTAGTGATCTTCGCGGAATTTGCTCATTCCTTGAAGATATCTCATTAGATACGTGCTCACTAAAGGGTGTGCCGCATTAATATAGTGGTCTTTCCTATCCTGAGACAGCTCCTCAATCTGAGAGATTATTGTCTGAGGTAGACTTGCAATTAGTTCGAAAGCACCCGTATTGGCTGCTTGGGAAAAACTAGGGCTAATCCCGTCCAAAATCGTATCAATTACTTCTTTGTCCGCAAGCGGCACGATATGACTGGGGGTCTCGGCAGAGATCGCATAGCTCTTCCGGCGCGCGCGTCTCACTCGCCCCAAAAGGATCAGTTCGGTTCTGTACTCGACAGCTCTTGGATAGAACTCGCGCTCGCCGAATCCACAAACAACGACTCCGGAATAGCTATTGAGCTTAGCTCCGGTGCGACCTAAAGACTCAGCCACGTAGTTAAAAAGGTCTTCTTCGCGGCCTGCTCTATAGTCTTCTGGCAGTTGCGCGACTAGGTCACGGATGGGCTTGCTGTGAACTACCTTGAGCTCATCCATCAATGACTGATCGAAGCCATCAATGAATGCGCGGGAATGTTGCTGCGTCAAACGTTTAGATAGTCTCTTTCCATATTCCTCTGGAGTGCCGGACCCCAGATTGTTTAGTATTGTAACGGCCGCTTCTGCTATAGCTGCATCGACGTATGCGTCGTCGAACAAGCCAGGAGTGGACTCTATCCAACGAAACAGGTCGTCACAATATTGGTCCAGTGTATCGTACACTGTCCGACCAAGATGTTTACGATAGCTCTTTACTATCGTTTCCCAAGGCAGGCCCCCGAGTGCGCCGCTTTGGAAAATCACGATGCCAACAGGCGCGTACTTAGAAAGCGCAAATAGCTTGTTGGCGCTGTTGTAAACTTTCTGCTTCCGCTCATTCTGGTGTATATGAGCAACGGTCGCGGCGCTGTCGGCAGCGATAGCTACACCAAAGCGGTTCAAGACAACGACCTCAGTCGTCATTTTTGCTCCACCGAGCTTCTGCCGCTCGGCGGGCGATATCTTGGCGCTGTTGAGGTGAGAGCGATTGTTTGCGAGCCGCCCCCCCGCGCTGCCCCCCGAGTCGACCAAGGGCGACCGCATGAGGGTTCTTGCCGGCGGAAGTATCCACCGGCCTGTCCTCGACTTCGCCCGTCGCGATATCGACCACCAGCTTTGCGAGCTGTGCCGGATCGCGAGGGCGGCGGAATCGCTGTTCAGCCACGGCGCAAGCATCTCACGGTTTGAACGCGCGGGGAACGCACTCTGTGCCACACAGGCGCACGATCTTCGCGCACATGGTGCATGTGGTGAGGGAATGTGGCCCATGCTGGGCGGGTCAAGCCGGGGCATTTTCAGACTGACCCACTACCCGGTCACCACACGCCGGTATTGGGCATCGAGGTCCACGGCTCCTCGAGCGGCAGCGGTTCGCCGCGCTGCAGGAGCTCGACGGAGATGCCGTCGGGCGAGCGGACGAACGCCATGCGGCCGTCGCGCGGCGGCCGGCTGATGGCGACGCCGCCGTCGATGAAGCGCCGGCAGGCGGCGTAGATGTCGTCGACCTCATAGGCGAGGTGGCCGAAATTGCGCCCGCCGGTGTAGACCTCCGGATCCCAGTTGAAGGTCAACTCGATCTGCGCGTCCTCGTCGCCGGGCGCGGCGAGGAAGATCAGCGTGAAACGGCCCTTCTCGTTCTCGCGGCGGCGCAGCTCGCGAAGCCCGAGGAGGTCACGGTAGAAGCGGAGCGACTCTTCGATGTCGGTCACCCGGACCATGGTGTGCAGATATTTCATCGCTCTTTCCTCCGTCGCGTCCGGCAGGTGATGCACGAAGCCCACAGGCCAGCATTTTGAATTTTGGCGATATTCAGTTTGCTCGTTGAACGTGCTGTTTAGGGGCTGGCCCCCGCAAGGGGCGATGGTAGTCTGATCTTCGATTCGATGTGCGGCGGCACGCTCAGCGCCGGCGGACAGGGGGCGTAGAGGTACATGGGGGCCAAGCTCTCGCCGTTGGGGTCGCGCCTGGACGAGCAGGCTGCGGATGCTCCAGTCGAGGTCATCGAAGTCTCCGGCGTCATCAAGTGGTTCGACGTGGCCAAGGGCTACGGCTTCGTCGCCGCGGACAATGGCGGGCCCGACGTCCTCCTCCATGTGTCGTGTCTCCGGCGCGATGGTTTCCAGACCGCTTACGAAGGCGCGCGCGTCGTCTGCGAGGCGCTGAACCGGCCGAAGGGCCTTCAGGCGCTCCGCGTCCTCAGCATGGACGAGAGCACCGCGGCCCATCCGTCGCAGCAGGTTCCGGCGCGCACCCACAACGCCGTGACGCCGACCAGCGGCCTCGAGCGGGTCGTGGTGAAGTGGTTCAACCGGATCAAGGGCTACGGCTTCGTCACCCGCGGCGAAGGGACCGAGGACATCTTCGTTCACATGGAGACGCTGCGGCAGTATGGTCTGACCGAGCTTCGCCCCGGTCAGACGGTGCTGGTGCGGTTCGGGCCAGGGCCGAAGGGCCTCATGGCCGCCGAAATCCGGCCGGATGGCGGGGGCGGACCCCCGATCTCCCACTAGCGGGACTTTGTGAGCATGACGCATTTGCCGGATCAGCCGGCCGCCAAGCCGTGGTTCGGCCGGGCGGTCGTCGTCGCGTTCGTCGCGGCGCTCGTGGTGTTCGCCGTCGCTGCGTGGCAGCTGGCGCAGCCCGCCGCGCAGGTGGTCGCCGACGAGATCGCGCCCGCGACGGTCACGGTTCACACCGACAGCGGCGCCTACGTCTTCACCACGGAATGGGTGTTCACCCCCGCCGACCAGGCGCGCGGCCTGATGTTCCGCGAGGAGATGGCCGAGGACCACGGCATGGTGTTCGACTTCGGCAGGGAGTCGCACCGCTCGTTCTGGATGCAGAACACGCTGATCTCGCTGGACATCATCTTCATCCACGAGAGCGGAGAAGTGGCGCATATCGCCGAATACACCACCCCGCTGTCGGAGGCTCCGATCCCGAGCACGGTCCCGGTGCGCTACGTGTTCGAGGTGGTCGCCGGCACCGCCGACCGCATCGGCCTCAAGCCCGGCGACAGGATCGACCTCCACGGCACGGCCGCCGCGGACTAGGTCGATTCATTGTCGATGGTCAACCTCTCCTCCTTAGCGGGGAGGTCGAACCGGCGCAGCCGGTTCGGGAGGGGGTGCGGCGGTGTCACAACTTCCGACTCAGCACCCCTCCCCGAAACCGCTCCGCGGTTTCGACCCTCCCGCAAGGGGAGGGTTAACCGCGTCGGTTGTTCTGCTCGGCGTTGCGATCGCGACGCGGTCCCGTGGCTCAGGTCGGCGCGAGCGTGGGGGCTTTTGCGCTGATCGGGCGGTTGCGTTCGTCGAGGATCACGACCGTCGGCACGTGCGTGGCGGCGGCGGTCTCGTCGAGCTGGACGTAGGAGACCACGATCACGCGGTCGCCGGGCACGGCATGGCGGGCGGCGGCGCCGTTGAGGCCGATCGTGCCGGAGCCGGGGGGGGCCGCAATCGCATAGGTCGTCAGCCGGACGCCGTTGTTGAGGTTGAAGACGTCGATCTGCTCGTTCGGAAGAATTCCGGCCAGCGCCAGGAGCTCGGAGTCGATCGCCATCGAGCCCTCATAGTCGAGGTCGCACTGCGTCACCGTCGCGCGGTGAAGCTTGCCCTTGAGCATCGTCAGCAGCCGCATGGACCCGTCCCTTCTGCGCTCGATCGCCGCGCCCGTCATCCCCCGACTCGCCCGGTCGAACCGAGCCTAGTCGGCGGGCTCGACGACCAGGATCGCGAAGTAGGATTCATCCGGCGCCTGGAAGCCATGCATGTCGGCATCGACGACGATGAGCGTGTCGCCATCGGCAAAGGCGATGCCGGCATAATTGCCGAAATTGGGGTTGCCGGCGTTGTCCGGATTGGCGGGGTCGTACGTGCGCTCCGTCTGGCCGTCAAGATAGGTGCGGCCCACCACGATTGCACCCCCCGAAGGGAGCCCCGCGAGGATCGCGCGCATCCGCTCGCCTGTGGTCTTGACGAGGACACGGCCGTCGGGGCCGTCCTCGATCGTGCAGCGATGACGGCCGACCTCGCGGCCGGCCTCGTCGAGGAAGCCGTACCAGTAGACGGTGCAGCCGCGGGCGCCGGGTGCGATGGCGCCGAGGTTGCCGGGCGCGCCGCCGGCGAGGTGTGCGAGGGCCGCGCGCGCCGTCCCGTCCCACGGCGCGTCGGCAGCGAAGGACGCCAGCGTGGCGCTGACCCGCGCCGGGAGGCCGCGGATTGCGGCGTCGTCGTCCGCCGACAGCGCATCGATCGGACACGGGTCGCCGCAAGGCTCGATCGCGGCGGTAAGTACCGCACCGGGGGCGCTTGCGCCGCCGGCCATGTCGGCCAGCTCGCCGCCGATCTCCACGGCTTTGGTGACCTTATCGTAGACGCAGATCGCCATGATGGTGACGTCGGCACCGCGCGCCTTGCCGCGGATGAGGGCGAGCCCGTAGCTCTCCGACCCGAACGGGTCGACGGTCGCCTCCGCGGTCTCGAACAGCGGCTGCGCGGCGGCGAGGCAGGCCGCCTCGACATCGATGCGGAACTGTTCCCATTCGTCCTCCGCAGCGGCGAAGGCCGCCTGGGGGACGGAGAGCAAAGTGGCGGCGAGAGCCGCGATAAGAAGACGCTTCACGAGATTATCCCCGCCTCGTTCGGACATATGGGCTCTCCCCGCTCGCCGAGCCCGTGGTGGCAACGGCTGCACGCCACAGCGGTTCCGTTGCTGGGACCTGTCCGCCGTCGAGCTCTACGCCTGCAGCGCCGTGCGGAGCTCATCGATGAGCTTCAGCGTCAGCCTGCGGAACGGCCGCGGGATGTTGAAGTCGCGCGGCCACCCTTCGATCGTCAGCGTGGACTGACCGTCCCCGGCGGGCTCGATCCGGGCCGCGACCCGCGGGAACCTGTACACGCCGCGCTCGGCCTCGGCGACCAGGGCGCGCTGGGCAGCATCCTCCTCGCGAATGCGGTAGTGCCGCCGCGACAGCACGTCCTTGAGCCTGGCGTAGGCGACATCGGCGGACGCGGGAAGCGAGACGATATCCGGCGGAAGCGCATATCCGCCGATCCCTGCCCGGCGGCGCAGGGCGTGCCAGCCGTAGGCGGCCAGCCCGCCGGCCGCGACGGCGACGAAGCCGAAGACGATGTAGAGGCTGCGATTGGTGGTGCCGTCGGGTTGGCATGCCCACCTGAATGCGGAATCGGTGTCGCAGGAGATGGGGCCAAGGACAGCGCCCACCACCAGCGCCACGGCGGCCACCACGGCGACGCCGACAAGAGCGGGATGAATGCGCAGCATTGGCTTCCCCCAAGCTCGCCGGAGCGCGTTTCAGAAGCAACCGGGCCGCATCGGCGTTCTACTTAATGAGACGCAAGAAGCATTCGCAAGATGCGGCGGGTTCATTTGGCTGAATATTTCGTTGAACCTTGGCGACGTCGGCGCGGGCGCGTCGCGACGCCGGCCGTGTCGAGCCGGCGCTTGCGTGCGCCGGCCGAAGCCCGTACCAGAGGCGGGCTTTGCGGCCTGCCGGGGCATAGCGCAGTCTGGTAGCGCACCTGCTTTGGGAGCAGGGGGTCGCAGGTTCGAATCCTGCTGCCCCGACCATCTTGTTGAGGACGATAAGGACCCATGGTCGCCAGGATCTTTCGCCCCGCCAAGACCGCCATGCAGTCGGGCCGGGCGAAGACCGACCGCTGGATGCTGGTCTACGAGCCGGAGATCGCCCCGTCGGTCGAGCCGCTGATGGGCTACACCTCGTCGGCCGACATGCGCCAGCAGGTCAAGCTCGCGTTCGAATCGCGCGAGGACGCCGTGGCCTATGCCGAGCGCAACGGCATCCCATATGAGGTGATCGCCGATCACGAGCGGGCGACCAGACCGCTCTCCTACGCCGACAATTTCCGCACCGGCCGCCTCTTTCCCTGGACGCATTGATCGCAACGGCCCGGCAGCGGAAACTTGCCTGCCGGCCCCGTAGCTCAGCTGGATAGAGCAGCAGCCTTCTAAGCTGTTGGTCGCAGGTTCGAGTCCTGCCGGGGTCGCCATTTTTTCGATGTTTCTGTGAGGGAGGATTCAGAGGCTATCCCGTCGCTTCGGAGCGAAGAACGTGGATGAAGGTCTCTGGCGCCACGATGGCGATATCGGCGTAGTTGCCCAGCGACAGGAGATCCTTGTCGCGTGTCACAATGTGTTGTGCCGACCCGCCGACGGCACAAGCCAGAACCATGTCGTCGTTCGGATCACGGACGACGCCGGAGACCCGCGGCGGATCAGCCACTATGTCCACGACACCAAGCAGGTGGTTGAGATAGCGCGTGATCTCCCGTCAGAATAAGGGCAGCGCCGGCGCCACTTCGTGGTCTGCAACTCGCTCGATCTCGGCCAGGATCGGATATGAGATGCAGATCTGGAATATGCCTCTGCGAGCGAATGTGAGTATCTCGTCGGAGAGGCCATGGGGTGCGAAGAAGGCGCTTACGAGGATGGTGCTGTCGAGCACCACCCTCATGGCCGCTTCCTCATCTCCTTGATCTCATCCGCGATCTTCTGCTCGAAGCCCTCCAGGTCGGATGGCAGTTCGCCCTTCGGGCGGCGGATGATGTCGAAGAGCCCTTCCCAGGCCCGTTCGGCGTCCTCTTGCGTCCTGGCGACGCGCCGAATGAACATGCCGCCCGCGACGACATGCGCTTCGAGCTGGTCGCCGTCGTGGAGGTCAAGCTCTCGCTTGATCTCATCGGGAACGGTAACCTGACCGTTCTTGAGCTGTGCTGTTGACACCACTAACTCCTTCATGTGTTTCACTTTTCGCGAAGCGCGCCGGCGCGGCCCGCGCACCAACCTCCACTCAATCAACACTATAGCGTGACAGAGAAGATCGAGAGCACCATTGCAGGATTCCCCGTCAGGCGTGTCGCCATCATCGGCGCCGGCTGGTCGGGGCTGCAGATCGCGGATGTGCTGGTCGGCTGCGGGTACGAGGTGGTCCTCTTCGAGGCGCTCGACGATGTCGGCGGCACGTGGCATCCGGCGACCGCCTATGCCGGCCTCGCGATCCATACGCCGGTGTTCCGCGCGGCGTTTCACGGCTTTCCCTATCCGCCGGGGACCGATCCCCTCGGCCGGGTCGAGGCGGCGGACATCTTCGCCTATTGCCGCGCCTTCGCGGGGGAGCGCGGACTTTTGCCCCGCATCCGGTTTCGCCATCGTGTGGCGTCGGTCGCCTATGACAGCGCCGGCAAGCGCTCCACGATCACCGCGCTCGACGAGGCGACCGGCGGCACCGTGGTCGAGGTCGTCGATTTCGTGGTGTCGACCCAGTTCAACGCGCCGCGCATGCCCCGCTTCCCGCGCGACGGCTTCGCCGGCGAGGTGCTTCACTCCAATGCGGTGAAGCCCGAGACGCTCGATCGCGTCGTCGCGGAGGGACGGCGCGTCGTCCTTCTCGGCGCCGGCAAGGCGGGGACCGACCTTGCGCTCGAGCTGTCGCGCCGCGGCATCGCGTTCCGCTGGGTTATGCGGAAGATGTACTGGTTCATGGCGTTCGACCGGATCATCTTCGACACGCGCCGCGGCCGGCGGGCGCGCTTCCTCCCGCGCCTCGCCTACCTCCTCGGCCTCAGCTATGCGCGGACGCCGCGGCGGACCGAGCGGGTCTTCCGGCTCTGGCGCGCGCTCGGCCTCGCGAAGATCCCCGGCGCGGCGCATGACGACGTCACCAAGTTCCACCATGGCTGGCTCGACGATGGCCAGATGGCGCGGATCGCGGCGCTGCCGCGGACGATCGGAGAGGTCGCGCGGCTCGGGCCCGAAGGCGTGGTGCTGGCCGACGGGCAGGCGATCCCCTGCGACGTGCTGATCTGCGCGACCGGGTGCGACCCGATCGCGACGCCGATCGCGCTCTCGGTCGACGGCCGCGCCGTGCGTTACGAGGATGTCGGCCCGGTCTATCGCCATTCGGTGATCCCGGCGCTGCCGCGGCTCTGCTTCACCGGCTACTGGCAGTTCGGCTTCGGCCCGCTCAACGGCTATCACCGCGCCGCCTGGATCATGCGCCACATCGAGCGCGATCTCGGCGAAGCCGAGCTCCGCGCGCTGGCGGAGCGGGAGGGCGGCCGGCCGGTGTTCCGCGACGGTGGGATCCTCTTCGACGGGCGCGAGAACATCATCCCGGCAACCTTCCGCACCAATGACGCGATGATGGAAGGCCTCTACTCGCACCGCGACCTTCGCCGCTATTTCATCCGGGTGGTGCTGCGCTACGTCTTCCGGCCCTATGGCGGCGTCGAGCGGTTCATCACCGCGCGACGCAAACGGGCCGCGCCGGTCCGCCCGACGGCGGGGGAGGACCGGTGACCACTCTGCCCGACCGCCTCGGTGCCAATTTCGGCGCGGTCCGGCGCCGGCTTGGGCGTAGGCGGCCGCACCCGCCACCAGGCGATCTCCACCGGCTGCACTGGGGGTGGTGGCTCGCCTTCGCGCTGATTGCCGTAGTCAATCTCGGCGTGATGGCGGACGGTGCAGCGGCGACATGGCCGCCGTCGCTGACGGAGGGCGTGGCCGCCTTCTTCGCCGGCATCACCCATCTCGGCCGGTCGGGCTGGATCCTCATCATCACGGGCCTGGTCGCGATCGCGATCGCCTGCGCCGACTGGACCGTGGTTCCTGGACGGATCCGCGCCGCGTGGTCGGAGATCGGCGTCCTTGCCGCCTACGTCTTCTTCTCGGTGGGCGCGGCGGCGATCGCCACCAACATCGTCAAGCAGCTGATCGGGCGGTCGCGTCCCGCCGGCCATGGCGAATTCGGCGCGCTGTCGCTCGACCCATTCAGCTTCGACTACGCCAATGAGAGCTTTCCCTCCGGACACGCGACGACCATCGGCGCGGCGATGCTGGCGCTGATGCTGATCCTGCCGCGCCTTACCCTTCCGATCGCGGCGATCGGCCTCGTCATCGCATTCAGCCGGGTGATGGTCGGGGCGCATTATCCGAGCGACGTGGTCGCCGGGCTCGTGGTGGGCATGACCATCGCCTATCTCACGGCGCGCTTCCTGGCGCGGCGGCGCACCGGCTTCGCGTTCGATGCCGCGGGCCGGCTGTGCGCCAAGACCGAGGCGGTCCGCCGCGTATTGCGACGGCCCGGCGCGTCCGCTCTTGCCGCTGGGCTTTGGAATGCGCTGGCGGGGCGTGCGCCTGGAACGTGGGTGGAACCGGATCACCAAGCTTCAATCCCTCGTCACCCCGGCGAAGGCCGGGGTCCAGGGCAGCTTGCTCCGCCGGAGTCCGGGGCTCTGGATTCCGGCCTTCGCAATGACGAAGGAAAGGGGTCGTCCTGACCCCTAGCGCGGCTTCGCGCGGGTGAGCGCCTGCTCCAGATCGGCGATGAGGTCGGCGGGGTCCTCGAGGCCGACATGCATGCGGATCACTGGCCCGGCCGGCCGCCAGGGCGTCGCGGTCCGCTTGAGGTCGCGGCTGACGAGGATGGCGAGGCTCTCGAAGCCGCCCCAGGAATAGCCGAGGCCGAAATGGTGGAGGCCGTCGAGGAAGGCCGCGGCCTCGGCCTCGCTCCAGCCGCCGAGGATGAAGGCGAAGAGCCCGCTCGACCCGGTGAAATCGCGCTGCCAGATCGTGTGGCCCTGTCCGTTGAAGAGGCTGGGGTGGAGCACCGCCGCGACCTCCGGCCGGTCGAGGAGCCACCGCGCCACGGTGAGCGCCGATTCCTGGTGGCGGTCGAGCCGGACCTTCATCGTGCGCAGGCCACGGAGGGCGAGGTAGATGTCGTCGGGGCCGGCGGTGGTGCCGTTGGCGCCGTGGGTGTTGCGGAGCTGCTTGTAGGCGCGCTCATTGGCGGTCGCGGTGCCGAGCATGATGTCGGCATGGCCGCCGACATATTTGGTGGCCGAGAGCACCATCACGTCGGCACCCAGCGCCAGCGGCTGGTGGAAGAGCGGCGTCGCCCAGGTGTTGTCGACCACCACGAACGCGTCGCTGCGCTTCGCGAGCGCCACGATCGCCGGGAGGTCGACGACCTCGAAGGTGTTCGATCCCGGGCTCTCGACATGGATCAGCCTTGTGTCGGGGCGCAGCCGGCCCTCGATGCCCGCCGCGCCGGCGATGGCGTCGTAATACTCGACCGCAATGCCGAGCCGGGTGAGCATGGTATCGGCGAAATGGCGGTACGGCCCGTAGACGCAGTCGGGTAGCAGCATGTGGCAGCCGGCCTCGATGAAGGCGAAGGCCGTGGTGGTGAGCGCGCTCAGCCCCGACGGGCAGATGACCGTTCCGGCGGCATCGGCGGTGATCGAGGTGAGGGCATTTTCCAGCGCCACGATGGTGGGCGTTCCGCGGCGCCCATAGGTGTAGGGCGCGTTGCCGCTGTTCATGTCGGCGACGGTGTCGAATAGCACCGTCGATGCGCGCACCACCGGAGGGTTGACGAAGGGGCCGGTGAGATCAGGTCGCCGGCCGGCCTCGACAAGTCGCGTCGCTACACCAAGTTTCTCTTCATCGCTTTCGCTCAAGCAGGCGTCCTTCCCGTGAAGACATTCAACCGACTGGGGTTTTCCGTTCGCTGGATTGACACAAGCGTCATCCATCGAGTGAATTCACAAAATGCCGGCGTCCGGCCCGGTCCGTGCAAGACCTCTTCATGGACGCCCGCCCTTTGGTAAGCGGCGGGGCCCCGAATCCATTGGTCAACCTAGAGGAGAAGGGAACGACGATGAAGAACAGGATGATTGCGGCCGGTTTCGGCCTCTGCCTGCCGATGGTTGCGATCCCGGCCTCGGCCCAGACCCTCAACGACGTGCAGGGCCGCGGCTATGTGCAGTGCGGCGTTCATACCGGCCTTTTCGGCTTCGCCGAGATCGGCGATGACGGCGAGTGGCACGGCTTCGATGTCGACTATTGCCGCGCCATCGCCTCGGCGATCTTCAACGACGCCGACGCGGTACGGTTCACCCCGCTCAACGCCACGGAGCGCTTCACGGCGCTGCAATCGGGCGAGATCGACGTTCTCATCCGCATCACCACCTGGACGATGACCCGCGACGCCTCGCTCGGCCTCATCTTCGCCGGCGTCAATTATTACGACGGCCAGAGCTTCCTGGTGCCGACCGAGCTCGAGCTGACCGACGCCGCCGGCCTCGACGGTGGGACGGTCTGCGTCCAGACCGGCACGACCACCGAACTCAACCTCGCGGACTACTTCAATTCGCGCGGCCTCACCTTCGAGGCGGTGGCGTTCGCCGAGCGCGCCGAGGCGGTGAGCGCGTTCGAGGCCGGGCGGTGCGACGCCTTCACGGCGGATGCGTCGAACCTCTACTCGACCCGCATGACGATGGTCGATCCGGACGCCTATGTCGTCCTCGACGAGCGCATCTCGAAGGAGCCGCTCGGGCCTGCCGTCCGTCAGGACGACATCCAGTGGTTCAACATCGTGAAATGGGTCCATTTCGCGCTCCTCAACGCGGAGGAATTCGGCATCACCCAGGCGAATGTCGCCGAGATGGCGGAATCGACCAACCCGGAGATCATGCGCTTGCTCGGCCGTGATGGCACGTTCGGCGAGATGGTCGGCCTGAGCAATGACTGGGCCTACAACGTCATCGCCAATGTCGGGAATTACGGCGAGATCTTCGACCGGAACATCGGCGCCGGCTCGCCGCTCGGCATCGAGCGCGGGCTCAACGCGCTGTGGACCGACGGCGGCATCCACTACGCGCCGCCGGTGCGCTAGGCGGATCGAGGCGGGGCGGCCGTATGCGGCCGTCCCGCCTTCCGCGACACGCAATGGACGCATCCTTCTGGCGCGACGAGCGCGTAAGGGCGGTCGCCGCTCAGGTGCTTGCCTTCGCCGCGGTGGTGGCCGTGTTCGCGTGGCTCGTCACCAACACAGCGGCCAATCTCGACCGGCTCAACATCCGCCTGACGCTCGGCTTCTTCGACGAGCGCGCCGGCTTCAACATCCTCCAGACGCCGATCCCCTACGACAACAACAGCACCTATCTGCGCGCCTTCCTGGTGGGACTGGTCAACACGCTGATCGTCGGCGTGATCGGCGTGATCCTCGCCACGATCCTCGGCTTCCTCGTCGGGATCGGCCGGCTGTCGAGCAACTGGCTCCTCGCCAGGCTGGCGACGATCTATGTTGAGACCTTCCGCAACATTCCGCTCCTCCTCCAGCTGGTGTTCTGGGCCGAGGCGGTGCTGACGCTCCTGCCGCGCGCGCAGCAGGCGATCGAGCTCCCGTTCGGCGCGACGCTCTCGGTGCGCGGCCTCTACCTGCCGGCGCCGGTCGCGGAAAGCGCTCTCCTCTGGGTCGGCGTGGCGTTCCTCGCCGGCATCGCGGCAGCCTATCTCCTCGGGCGCTGGGCGCGGGGCCGGCAGGCGCGGACCGGGCAGCGCTTCCCCGCGGCCTCGGTCGGCCTCGCGCTGATTTTCGGCCTTCCGATCCTGACGTTCCTGGTGCTCGGCCGCCCGCTCGCCTGGGAGCCGCCGGTGCTGCAGCGGTTCAACTTCACGGGCGGCATTCCGATCATCCCGGAGCTGGCGGCGCTCGTCCTCGGCCTCGTGATCTACACTGCGGCGTTCATCGCGGAGGTGGTGCGCGGCGGCATCCTCGCGGTGCCGCGCGGGCAGATCGAGGCGGCGCGCGCGGTCGGCCTTTCGAGCGGGACGACGATGCGCCGGGTGATCATCCCGCAGGCGCTGCGCGCCATCATCCCGCCGCTGACCAACCAGTATCTCAACCTGATCAAGAACTCGTCGCTCGCGGTCGCGATCGGCTATCCCGACCTCGTCGGGGTCTTCAAGAACACCGTCCTCAACCAGACCGGCCGGGCGATCGAGGTCGTCGCCATCACGATGGCGGTCTATCTCTTCATCAGCCTCGCCGGCTCGGTGTTCATGAACCGCTTCAACGCGCGCGTCGCGATCCGGGAGCGTTGAGCGATGGCGCCGCGCAATTTCGTCCGTACCGAGATCATTCCCGCGCAGCCGCCGCCGGCGGGGACGCTGGGACCGCTGGCCTGGCTGCGGGCGCACCTCTTCTCCACGCCGGCCAATGCCGCGATCACCATCCTCGCCGTTCTCTTCCTCGCGTGGACGATCCCGCCGCTGATCCGCTGGGCGTTCGTCGACGCGGTGTGGACCGGCGAGAACCGCGAGGCCTGTGTCGGCGCCGGCGCGTGCTGGGCGTTCGTGCGCGCCAAGTTCGACCTCTTCATGTACGGCCAGTACCCGCCGGCCCAGCACTGGCGGGTGAACGTCGTCGGCCTCCTCTTCGTCGCCGGGCTGGTGCCGATGGCGATCCCGGCAATCCCCGGCAAGCGGTGGACCGTCCTCTATCTCCTCGTGGTGTTCCCGGTGGCCGCGTTCATCCTGCTGCGCGGCGGGATGTTCGGGCTCACGGACGTCCCGACCACGCGGTGGGGCGGTCTCCTCGTCACGCTTGTCGTCGCGGTCACCGGCATCGTGATCGCGTTTCCGCTCGGCGTGCTGCTGGCGCTGGCGCGGCGCTCGCGGCTGCCGCTGATCCGGGTGCTGGCGACGGGCCTCATCGAGATCTGGCGCGGCGTCCCGCTCGTCACCGTTCTCTTCATGGCGAGCGTGATGCTGCCGATCTTCCTGCCGTCGGGCGTCACGATCGACAAGCTGCTGCGGGCGATCATCGGCATCGGCGTCTTCTACTCGGCCTACATGGCCGAAGTGATCCGCGGCGGCCTGCAGTCGATCCCGCGCGGGCAGTATGAGGGAGCGATGGCGCTCGGCCTGTCCGGCCTTCAGCGGACATGGCTCGTCGTCCTGCCGCAGGCGCTGACCATTTCCATCCCCGGGATCGTCAACACGATCATCGCGTTGTTCAAGGACACCAGCCTCGTCCTCATCATCGCGCTCTACGATCTCCTCGGCATGATCCAGTCCGCCACCAATGATTCCAACTGGGCAGTCGCGCAGGTGCCGGCGTCGGGCTACGCCTTCGCCGCGGTCATCTACTGGGCGCTCTGCTTTTCGATGTCGCGCTATTCGCTGTTCATCGAGCGGCGCCGGGCGGCGGGCAGGCCGCGATGAGCGACACCGCCGACAAGGTCGTCAGCCAGCGCTCGTCCGAGGTGGCGATCGAGATGGCGGGCGTCAACAAATGGTACGGCGCGTTCCATGCGCTCCGCGACATCGACCTCACGGTCAATCGCGGCGAGCGGATCGTGATCTGCGGCCCGTCGGGCTCCGGCAAATCGACGCTGATCCGCTGCGTGAACGCGCTGGAGAGCCATCAGAGCGGCCGCATCGTGGTCGACGGCATCGAGCTCACCCACGACCTTCGCCGCATCGACGAGGTGCGCCGCGAGACCGGGATGGTGTTCCAGAGCTTCAACCTCTTCCCGCATCTGACGGTGCTGGAGAACTGCACGCTGGCGCCGATCTGGGTGCGCAAGATGCCGAAGCGCGACGCCGAGGGCATCGCGATGCAGCTCCTCGAACGCGTGCGCATTCCGGAGCAGGCGGCGAAATATCCCGGGCAGCTGTCGGGCGGCCAGCAGCAGCGCGTCGCCATCGCACGGGCGCTCTGCATGCGGCCCAAGATCATGCTGTTCGACGAGCCCACCTCGGCCCTCGATCCGGAGATGATCAAGGAGGTGCTCGACGTCATCGTCGATCTGGCGACGGACGGCATGACGATGGTCGTCGTCACCCACGAGATGGGCTTCGCCCGCCAGGTCGCCGACCGCATCGTCTTCATGGCGGACGGCCAGATCGTCGAAGTCGGCGAGCCCGAGCCGTTCTTCACCGCCCCGCGCCATGCGCGAACGCGGGAGTTCCTGGGGCAGGTGCTGCGGTAGGGGTGTGATACCCGTCGTCACCCCGGCGAAGGCCGGGGTCCAGAGCAACACGACGGGCTTACGCCTGAGGCGCTGGATTCCGGCCTTCGCCGGAATGACGAAAATGGCTCAGCGGGCGGCGAGCAGGTAGCCGGGTTCGATCAGCATGGTGATGCGGCGGAGGACGACGCGGCGGTTCCGGCGTTCGGGCCGGCGGCTGCGCAGCAGCGGGTGCTTGCAGCCATAGCCCTGCGGGACGAGGTTGGCGGCGGGGACGCCGAAGCTTTGGGTCAGCGCCATCGTCACCGCCTCGGCGCGCCGGTCCGACAGGATGAGGTTGCCGTAGTCGGTGCCGGTGAGGTCGGAATGGCCTTCCACCAGGAACAGCTCCTCCGGGTCGTCGGCGACGATGGCGGACAGGGCCCGGCCGAGCTCGGCCAGTCGCGCGATCTGGTCGGGGGAGGGCGTCGCGCTGCCGAGGTCGAAGAAGATCGCCGCCGCATCCGCGGCCGGGATGCGGAAGCGTAGCTTGTCGTCGTACCGGATGCGGTCGATCGGGAACCGCTGGTCGTCGTCGATCCGCGCCCAGGCGAGCAACGCCGAGGTGAGGTCGCTCCGGGGCTCGGGCGGGTAGGGCGCATTGGTGCGGTACCGCTTCTCCGGCTCCGCGACCGCGGTTTGAGCGCCCGGATCGGTGCCGATGAAGATGGATGCGCGGGACGCAAGGTCGGGTCGGGTTTCCTCGAAAGCTTGGCCGGGATCGGTCGGCGGCGCGGGCAATACGATGGTCCGGCTTGATCGTTCGCTCCCGTGTGCGACGGGCGCGGCCGGCTGACTGGATTTCATTCCGCCCTCCTCTTGTCGCAATGAGAACGCCCGGCCGCCCAAGTCCGTTCCCGGCGAGCGTCCCGAAATGAGAAAGGCCGCCCGGAGGCGGCCTTTCTGGGTCGTGTGCGGACCGGATCAGCCCCGCGGCGGCTCCACCACCGGTGTGTCGGCGAAGAGGAGCTCCGTGATGTTGCGGAGCGCGACGCGCCGGTTCTGCCGCTCCGCCGCGAGGGTCGGTATCTTCAGGAACGCCTCGCCATAGCCCTGCGTGATCAGATTCTCCGGCGGGATGCCGAAATTGGTCGAGAGGGCGACGGCGACGGTTTCGGCGCGGCGGTCCGACAGGAGGAGGTTGGAGTATTCCGACCCCACCGCGTCGGCATGGCCCTCGACCAGGAACACCGCGTTCGGGAACATGCCGAGGATCTCCTGCAGCGCCTGGCCAATCTCGATCAGCTCGTCGAACTGGTCGGGATTGATGGCGGCGCTGCCGGTATCGAAGGTGATGGTCGTCAGGTCGATGCGCCGCACCTTGTCGCGGATGCGGTCGCTGTAGCGGATCTCCTCCAGCGTGTAGGGCCGCTCCACGACCTCGACCGGCTGGGCGATCAGCGCGGCGACGATGTCGTTCTGCGACGCCCGGTCCGCCTCGACGATGTAGAGCTCCTGCGCGATGTTGATCTGGATCGGGGGCAGGATCACGTTGAAGTCCGGCGGCGGGGGAGGCGGCGGCAGCGGCTGGCCGATCACGATGTTGCTGGCCGACTGGATCAGTATGGTCTCGGTGCCGTCCGGGTCGATGCGGATGCGCTCGGCGATGTTGCCGTAGGGGTCGGTCGTCGTAACGATCCGCGTGCCGTCGTTGCGGAAGATCATGGTCCGCGTCCAGCCGCCGCCGAGATCGATGACCTCGATGTCGTTGGCGTCCACCAGCAGTCGATCGAGCTCCTCGGTCTCCGAGCGCACGATGACCTGCTGGCCGTTCTGCTCGACGACGAGGCGGTCGCCCGCATCGGCGATGATCTGGACGTCGGGGCCGGCGAGCGACCGCTCGACGACGCCGCGGCCGATCTCGACCAGCGCGCCAAGGAGCTCCTGGCGGAGGGTACGGACCTGCTCCGCCGCTTCCTGGTTGCCGCCGGCCGCGAGCTGCTCCTCGACGTCCGAGCGCTCGGGCGCGGCGATGACGACCGGCTCGCCGCCGCCGACGGCAGGCACCGCCGGCGCCACGGCCTCCTCGGGCTGGGCCGGCGCTTCGGGCTGAGCGGGTTCGGTTTCGGGCTCGCCGGCGATGGCGTCCTCAAGGGCGGCGATGCGGGTGCGCAGCGCGTCGGCGATGCGGCCGAGCGCCGTGACGTCGGCCTGGGGCGGTGGATTGGCGATCGCGGCCTCGACATCGGCCAGCGCCGCCTGGTGCGCGGCGAGCTGGATCGCCAGCTGGCCCTCGGGCGCCGAGAGGTCGTAGATCAGCGAATCGAGGACGCCCATGAGCCGGGCGAGCGCCGGATCGGGCGCGGCAGCGGGAACGTCCTCGACGACCGGCTCGTCGGCTGCCTCAGCCTGGGGCGGTGCCGGCTCCGGCTGGGGCGCCACCTCCGGCTCAGGCGCTTCGATCACCGGCTCGGGAACCGGCTCCGGCGGAGGCGCTTCGATCACGGGTTCCGGCTCGGGCTCGGGCGGCGGCGGCTCGATCACCGGCTCGGGCTCCGGCTCCGCCGCGGCGGCTTCGGCCGCGGCGATGGCGTCGGTCAGCGCCGTGACGTGGCTGCGCAGCGTATTGGCGCGCGCCTCGATCGGGCCGGGGTCGATGTCGTGGGCCTCGGCAAGCGCAATCGCCTCCTCATACTGCGCAAGCAGGATGTTGCGGGCGTCGCGCTGGGCGTTGAGATCGTCGACCGAGCCGTCGAGAACCGGGGCTCCGGGGAGGGGTTGCGTCAGGAGCTCGAGAATTGCGATGCGGTCGCGCAGCTCCGCGGCGATCGGGTCGAGAGCGCCCGCGGCGGGTCCGCCCGCGGCGATCGCGGCCTCGACTTCCGCCAGGGCCGTGCGATGCGCGTCGAGTTGAGCGGAAAGCTCGGCGGCCGGCGCGGCGAGATCGAGGGTCAGCGTTCCCAGAACGGTGAGGAGCGCGGAGGCCGGATCGGGCTCGCCAGGCGCGGCCGGGACAGATTCGCCGGGCGGCGGATCATCCTGTGCCGTCGCGAGCGGCGGGCCGAGCGTCAGAGCGATCGGCGCCACGGTCACGAGAAGGAATCGGCTGATGCGGTTCATGATCGGGGTGTTCCTCGTTGCATTGCCCGGCCAACGAAGATCACGTCGGATTGTTCCCTTTATGGCTCGATCGCGACATCGTCGCGACCGCCCCATTCCGCCCAGGATCCGTCATAGACCGCGGCCGGCCGGCCGGTCAGCATTTCCGCCGCGAGCGCGAGTGTTGCGGCGACGACACCCGACCCGCAAGTCGCGATCATGGGCTTCGCCAACTCGATCCCGGCCGACTCGAAGGCGCCGCGCAGTTCGTCCCCGGTGACGAGGCGGCCGGACGGGTCAACCAGCGTTGATCCGGGCAGGCTGCACGCGCCCGGCATGTGACCGCTGCGAAGGCCCGGGCGCGGCTCCGGCGCTTCGCCGAGGAACCGCGGCGCCGGGCGGGCATCCGCAACCTGCGCGGCGCCGGACGAAAGCGCGTCACGTACCGTTTCGAGATCGGCGATGCGGGCCGGGTCGAAGCGGGGCGTGAAGCGGCGTCGGGCGCGGCGCTCCGGCCCGCTGGCGACCGGGCGCCCCTCGGCGATCCAGGCGGCGAGGCCGCCGTCGAGAATGCGCACCCGCTCCACGCCCATGGTGCGGAACGACCACCAGCCGCGCGGCGCCGAATAGAGCGGGCCCACGTCGTAGACGACGATCTCCTGGCCGTCGCCGATGCCGAGATCGCCGACCGCCTCTGCGAAGGCCTCGGGCGCCGGCAGCATGTGGGGGAGGGGCGTCGCGCGGTCGGCGATGGCGTCGATGTCGAAGAACACCGCGCCGGGAATGTGCCGCTCCAGATACTCGGCCCGGGCGTCGCGGGCGCTCGTCGGGAGATGCCAGCTCGCATCGACGATCGCGATCTGCGGATCGCCGAGGCGCTCGGCGAGCCAGCCCGTCGAGACGAACCAGCGGCCGCGGTCGATCGGATCACTCATCGACGAAGGGCGGCTCGATGCCGATCGGCTCCTCGAGCCAGGTGGGGACCGGAAGGCCCTTCTGGCGCAGGAAGGTCGGGTTGAAGAGCTTCGACTGGTAGCGCGTGCCGTAGTCGCACAGGACCGTCACGATGGTGTGGCCAGGACCGAGCTCGCGGGCGAGGCGGATCGCGCCGGCGATGTTCACGCCCGTCGAGGCGCCGACACAGATGCCTTCGTGAAGCAGGAGGTCGAAGACCAGCGGCAGCGCCTCCTCGTCCGTGATCTGGCAGGCGAAGTCGACCGGTGCGCCTTCGAGATTGCCGGTGATGCGGCCCTGGCCGATGCCCTCGGTGATCGAGGAGCCGGAGGCCTTCAGCTCGCCGGTCGTGTAGTAGCTGTAGAGCGCGGCGCCGAGCGGATCGGCCAGCCCGATCGTGATGTCGGGGTTCTTCGCCTTGAGCGCCATGCCGATGCCGGCGAGCGTCCCGCCGGTGCCGACGGCGCAGATGAAGCCGTCGATCTTGCCGCCGGTCTGCTCCCAGATCTCCGGACCGGTGGTCTCGATATGCGCCTGGCGGTTCGCGACGTTGTCGAACTGGTTGGCCCAGATCGCGCCGCCCGGCTCGGTCTTCGCCAGCTCGGCGGCGAGGCGTCCCGACAGCTTCACGTAATTGTTCGGGTTGGCGTAGGGGACGGCGGGCACCTCGATCAGCTTGGCGCCGATGATGCGCAGCGTGTCCTTCTTCTCCTGGCTCTGCGTTTCGGGGATCACGATCACCGAGCGCAGCCCGAGGGCGTTGCCGACCAGCGCCAGGCCGATGCCGGTGTTGCCCGCAGTGCCTTCCACGATCACGCCGTTTCGACGGATGTCGCCGCGCTTCAGCGCATCGCGAATGATGAACAGCGCCGCGCGGTCCTTAACCGACTGGCCCGGGTTCATGAATTCCGCCTTGCCGAGAATCGTGCAGCCGGTCGCCTCCGACGCCCTGCGGAGGTGAATCAAAGGCGTGCGACCGATCGCCTCGGTCACGTTCTGCGGAACTCTCATGGGCTCGGTCGGTTAAGGGGGAGGGCCGGGGGAAGTGGCGCAGAAGCTAGCGTCCAGGCCGTCGGCCATCAAGGCGGCGGAGCGGGTTATCAAGCCTGCGTGAGGAGCGGCCGCGGTCGCTCAGCGTTCATAGAAGCCGCCTATAATAGGCATATATCGAGGAACGCTTGAATCGGGGACGGACAACTCCGATCTGCCAAGTCGGGGCGTGGACTTACTTCGCATCGCAAGGAGAAGCGAAATGAACCGCGTCGCGAGTACTACACGAGATAGTGAAGTCACCCTGCTCGCCATCGGCCTGGTGATCCTGGCGGTGGTGCTGTGGAGCTTCTTCGGCCCGTCGGCCGAATATGATTCCACCGCAGCGCTGCAGCAGCTTGCCAATGTCTATGGCGTCTCGGTCGAGCTCAAGCCCTGAGCCGACCCGGAAGGCGGGAGGGCACAGGGCGCCGGCGTTATTCCGCCGGCGCCAGTTGCCCCGCGCCGCCGGTCTTGAGCCGCGCCCAGGCCGGCCGCTGGAATAGCCACCGGAACCACGTGTCGCGGACGATCCAGAACAGCACCAGCGGGCCGATCACGCCGGCCGCGGTCACGATCAGCGACACCGTCCCGATGTCGGGGATGATGCCGACCGAGAGCAGGACGCTCCGCGTGACGGCCATCGGCAGGAAGAACGCCAGGTAGATGACGATCGAGTTCGCGCCGCAATAGCGGACGAATCCCATCGCATCGACCTTGGACAGCAGCGCCGACATCGTCACCACCGCGCAGGCGCCGACGATCCCCATTGCGAGGCTGACGAAGGGGAGGGTGGCCCAGCCTGCCCACACCAGCGCGCCATTCGCCAGCGCCCACAGCCCGAGCAGGATGCCGGCGCGGCCGCTCCGCGCGATCACCGCCGACGCCAGGCTGAAGATCCACGGCGCGAAGGCGTAGCCGATGTAGAAATAGACGAAGCGCGCGGCGAACTCGTCGATCACCATCCAGCCGGTGTGGACCGGCAGGATCTCGAGCGCGGCCAGCACCGGCAGCACGAGCCACATCGGGACCGTCTTGAGAAGCTTCGTGATCACGAAGAAGATCGGCAGGATGTAGATGAACCACAGCGCGCCGAACGGGTCGATGAAGGAGAGGAGATAAAGCTCGCCGACATGGCCCCAGCCGCCTTCCGACGCCATGCCCGGCGCCTTGAAGGCGAACTCGATCGTCAGCCACAGGATGTAGAAATAGGCGAAGTGAACGACCTTCCGGTCGAGATAGGTCTTCCAGTCGCGGTCGATGACGCGGGCGAGGAAGAGGCCGGCGATGACAAAGAAGTCCGGCATGCGGAAGGGGCGGGCGAACTCCACGACATGGTTGAGCCAGCCGACCTCGCCGGCCGCCTCCTGGACGCCGCCGACCGAGTGCATCATCACGATGAGGATGATGCAGATGCCCTTACCGTAGTCGACCCAGTCGACGCGACCGCTCTTCGTCATGGCCACCACTCCGCTGCAAGCCGGAATGATAGGCCTTCGCTTCTCCTTTGAGCCGAATTCCGCGGAGTAACCTTAAGGTCGGGCCTGCCCGCGACGCTGTTGCCCTTGACGCGCCGCAGTCACGCCCCAAACTCTGCCCCAAACGCGGCAGGGGATTTGGGATCCGAATGGCAGCCACGCGAATGCCCGGCGACGCCGAGGGGTTGGACGACATCGTCTATCCGTCGGCGCTTCCATTCATCCTGATCCATGTCGCCGGCCTCGGCGCGATCTTCACCGGCGTCTCATGGTCCGCCGTGGCGCTCTGCATCGGGCTCTATGTGCTGCGCATCTTCGCGATCGGCGCCGGCTATCACCGCTATTTCTCGCACCGCGCCTATGCGACGAGCCGGTGGTTCCAGTTCGCGCTGGCCTTCCTGGCGCAGACCAGCGCGCAGAAGAGCGTCCTGTGGTGGGCGTCGAAGCACCGCCACCATCACCTTCATTCCGACACCGTCGAGGACGTTCACTCGCCCCGGCACAAGGGCTTCTGGTACTCGCATTTCGGCTGGCTCTTCACCGAGCGGCACCGCACGGTCGAGCTGGTCAAGGTCGACGACCTCGCCCGCTATCCGGAGCTGCGCTGGCTCAACGATTATGAGCTCGTCCCGGCGCTCCTCCTCGCCGTGATCTGCTTCCTCGCCGCCGGCTGGCAGGGGCTCATCGTCGGCTTCGTGTGGAGCACGATCTTCGTCTATCACGCCACCTTCGCCATCAATTCGGTGGCGCATGTGTTCGGCCGCAAGCGCTATGTCACCGGCGACGATTCGCGGAACAACTGGGTGCTCGCCTTCTTCACGATGGGCGAGGGCTGGCACAACAACCACCATGCCTTCCAGTCGAGCGTGCGCCAGGGTTTCCGCTGGTGGGAGATCGACCCGACCTACTACATCCTCCGCGGCCTCCAGGCGCTCGGACTGGTGTGGGACCTCAAGAAGCCGCCCGAGGCGGTGCTCCGCAACGAGCAGAAGCTCGGCTCGCGCACCATCGAGCGCGCCGCCGCCGAGGTCGCGGCGACCTTCGACATCGAGCACCTCATCCGCGGCGTGAAGCATGCGCTGGAGCAGGCGCCCAACAACCTCGCCGAGGCCCGCCGGGTGTTGACCGCCGCGCGCGACCGGGCGGTCGACTTCTTGGCGACGGTCCATCTGCCGCCACTGCCGACGCGCGCCGACATCCACAGCCGCGCCGTCGCCATCCTCGCCCGCACGAAGTCGCTCGACGCCATCGTCGATCGCGCCCATCGCATGGTGCTGGAGAAGGTTTGGGCCAAGGTACCGGCGGTGGCGGCGACCTGATAGGGTCGCATCGAGCTGATCTCAGCGGCATTGGCAGAGGGGGCGCCGATGGCCGAGGAACCGACCAAGGCTGTACGCGGCACCGGGCGGATCGCCGTCCTCGTCGTCCACGGCATGGGCAACCAGCGTCCGGCGGCGACGACGCGCGAGTTCGTGCGCGCGGCGTGGACGATGGACGCCACCATCTCCGACGATCCGGAGAAGGTCTGGGTGGTGCCGGACCGCGACGAGACCGATCTCGACCTCCCGGTCTTCACCACCAAGGGCATCGCCGACCAGGACAATCGGCGCGTCGATTTCTACGAATTCTACTGGGCGCATGTGATGGCCGAGACCCGGTGGGTCTCGATCTTCCTGTGGCTGTTCGAGCTGCTGCGGAAGGGGCCGGGCGGCGCGCGCTGGGACATCAAGGTCGCCTGGTTCATCGCCGCGCCGCTCTTCGTCGCGGTCGTCCTCGGCGCGGTGCTGGTGCTCAGCCAGCTCGCGGCGTGGATCGGCGGGCGGTTCGCGCTGGACAATGCCGCCGCCGCGATCGCCGTCCCATGGGTATTGGCAGCGGTGGTGATGTTCGTCGCGGGCGGCCGCTACGGGATCGCCTGCCTCGGCTTCGTCGCCGCCCTCGTCGTCGCCGGCGCCCTGCTCGCCAACAACGGGTCGCTCGAGGCCGACGCGATCCTCTTCCGCATCGGCGACTGGGAGAGCCTCATCGTGGCGCTCGGGCTCATCGCGCTCTACGTCGCGGCCAACGCGGTCTTCCTTGAGACGGTGCTGGGCGATGCGGCGCGCTACTATCGCGACGCGCCCGCCAATATCGCGGTGCGCCGCCAGGCGCGGCGTCTCGGCGTGCGCACGCTCGAACGGCTCCATGGCGACGGGCGCTACGACCGCGTCATCGTCGTCGCCCACAGCCTCGGCAGCGTCATCGCCTATGACGTGCTGCGCGCCTATTGGGCGCGGTTCTCTCGGGCGGTCGGCGACATCGTGCCGAGCGCGGAGTTCGCTGAGCAGGACGATGTCGGTACAGCCATCGGCGCCGGAAAGCCGATCCCGATGGACGAGGAGGCGCGGACCGAATGGCGTGCCCGCGCACGGCGCCTCGCGCCGTGGCTGAGCGCGATCGCAGCGACGGCACCGGTCGCGCCGCCGCCGGCGGAGACGCCGTTCGGAGGACGGCGCGCCCCGCCGTCGTGGCTGGTGACCGACTTCATCACCTGCGGCAGCCCGCTGACCCATGCCGCCTATCTCGGCATCGACGCGACGACGGCAGGGAAGCGCCGCGAACGCTTCCGCCGCAAGCGGCTCGACCGGGAGCTGCCGCAGAACCCGGCATGGCGCGAGGACGATTCCGGCACGATGAGCTTCATCGATGCCGAGAAGGAGACGCGGCGCCTTCATCACGCCGGCCTTTTCGGCGCGACGCGCTGGACCAACCTCTATTTCAAGAGCCGGCTCCTCGTCGGCGACCCGATCGGCGGGCCGCTCGCGCACGCTTTCGGGGAAGGGGTGCTGGACGTCCCGGTCACCATCAACGGCAAGCTGCCGCCATTCTCGCATAGCAAATACTGGGATCTCCACCGCCATCCGGACGGCGAGCACCTCAAGGCCTTCCGCCACGCGCTCGACCTGCGCGACCGCGATACGCTGTAGAACTCGGGCACCGTTGTTCAACCCTCCCAGCGAAGTCGGATGTTTCCGACTTCGCCATCATAAGTGCCCAACACGGGTAAACCCGTGTTGGGTGGGAGGGTCGAAACCGCGCAGCGGTTTCGGGGAGGGGTGCAGCGGCAAAGTCTGCTCCCTACCGAAGCTCAGCACCCCCTCCCGAACCGGCTGCGCCGGTTCGACCTCCCCGAAGGGGGAGGTTGAAAAAGGGATGTGGTTCCGACGGGGCGCCCGAGGCTGACTACCGTCAGTCGCCGATGGGGGCGGCGAGCTGGGCGCGGACGGACCAGGCGGAGAAGCCGGGGCTGAAAAGGCCCTCATAGCCGCCCACCAGATCGAGGCGAAGGCCGTGGCGGGCGACAAGGCTGATACCGGCCTCGACCCGCCCGGTGATGCCGTTTCGCACCGGGTCGCTATGGGCGAAGGTCCAGATGCCCTCCAGGCGCAGCGTCGGCTCGATCACCCGGCCTTCGTCGGTGAGATGGCGGTAGCCGATCTCCGGCCCGAAGGCGACCTGGCCGAAGGAGACGGTCTGCGCCGGGATCAGGATGCCGTTGCTGTCGACATAGGCGTTCTGGGTCTCGGAATAGTAGAGCGCCTCGGCGGCCGGCCGGAACTGCCAGTTGCCGCGGTCGGCATGGCCGGCGAAGCGGATCGTCGCCAGCCAGCGCTGGGTCGAGAAGTAGTCGATATAGGTCATGAACGGGCTGATCGCGTTCTGCGAGCGGCCCCACAGCACCTTGCCGTCGACGAAGAGGTTGTCGTCGAGGCGGAACGCGAAGTACGGGCCGATCATCCAGCCGCGGCCGGACACCGCATAGGCAGGCGTCAGCGAGGTTTCCGCTGCGAAATCCGCTTCCACCATCATGCCGAGGATGATGCCAGGCTTGACGCGGTAGTCGACGCCGGCGTGGAACAGCGCGATCTGGCCCAGCGCCGGCGCGGAGCGATAGCGCGAGAAGATCACCTCGACCCAGGCCGCCCAGTCGCCGTCGGCGGTGGTCTGGCTGCCCTCGGCCTGGATGTGGATGTCGGCGTCGACCAGGGCGGCGAACTGGAAGAAGTTGAGCGCGCCAAGGCTCTCCTCGTCCTGCTCGCAGTCCTGCAGGAGGACGTTGATCGGGTCGTTGGTGGTGTCGGTCGGGCAGAAGCGGTTCATGAAATGACCGGCCGAGGGCCCTGACTGCGACACCACGACCGCCCGATTCGACAGGAAGTTCCGGATGATCGTCTGGGTGTGGGTCACCACCTCCTGGTAGGTGAAGACGCAGGTGATCGCCTCGCCGACATCGAGGTCGATGGCGACGCTGCCCGAAGCGAAGGTGACCACCGTGCCGCTGTCGGAATCGCCGCTGCAGGCGATGGCGATGAGGACGAACGGGGTCGGGTCGCTGGCGGTGACGGTGTAGGTGCCGGCGGCCAGCGACGTGAAGGCTTCCGACCCGGTGGCGGCGATGGTGGCGATCGAGAAGCCGCCGAGCGTGCCGGTGTAGCCGAAGGTGCCGTCGCCGCCGGTGGTCTCGGCGATGATCGTGATGTCGCCGGTGGTGGTGGGGCCGACGATGGTGAGCGTTGCCGTCGCGGGCGCGGCGGTAACGGACTGCGCGCAGCCCGCCAACGTTATCATGTTGGGGGAGGACATGCTGACGGCGATGCAGCAGCTCGGGCTGGCCGCGGCGGCGAGCACGGGACAGCAGCCCGGCGACGGCGTCGCTGCCAGCGGCGCCGCATGCACGACCAGCGGCGGCGCGCCGACGCAGGCGGTGAGCGGACTGGTGACGTTGACATAGGGCCCGGGCGCCGCGTCGTCGGGGAGGTCGATGGTGATCGAGAAGACGCAGGTGCCGCCCGCGGCGATCGAGGCGCCTTCAAGCTGGAGGACGCTGCCGGAATAGGTCAGCTGGCCGTCGCAGACCATCGCCGGCGCGCCGCTCACCACCGAGCCGGCGGGCAGGAAGGAGAGGTCGTCGGTGAAGGCGATGTCCCACATGTCGAAGGTCGGGACCGGATTGGTGATCGTGAACTCCAGCGTCACCGTGGCGCCCCGCTCGACCGGGCTCTCGGAGAAGGCTTTGGTGAAGCCGACCGCGACCTCGCCGAAGACCTCGATCGTGTCGGTTGCAGGGGGCCCGTTTGCGGGAATGCAGCTCGGCGCGGCGCTGGGGGCGATGCGCGTCACCAGCTCCATCAGACAGGCGGTGATCTCGGTGGTGGTGTTGGTGTGAACGCCCGACGG
This sequence comes from Bauldia sp., assembly GCA_026126025.1. Lineage (GTDB taxonomy): Bacteria > Pseudomonadota > Alphaproteobacteria > Rhizobiales > Kaistiaceae > JADLGL01. The sequence goes on from JAHCJZ010000006.1 coordinate 167,582, forward strand.
CGCGTTGCCCGGGATGGCGACCGTTATCGTGATGGTGCAGCTCTCGGCTTCCTCCAGCTCGAAGTCGGAGAAGGTGACGAGGCTGGTGCCGCTGACCGTGGCGCCGCAATTGTTCACGTCCGTCGACACGAGGGTCGTGCCGGGGAGGAAATCGAGATCGTCCGAAAAGGAGATGCTGGCAAGGCCTGCATCGCCGTTCGGATTGGCGACGATGAAGGTGATCTGCGCGGTGGTGCCGGCGCTGGCGGTGCCGTCGGTGAAGAACTTGGTCAGCACCGGCCCGAGGGCTGTGATCGTGAGATAGTCGGTGGCCGGATCGACCTCCAGCGGGCCGCAGCCGGAGCCCTCGCCGCACTCCATTGCGTTCCACTCGCCGGTCAGCTCGCTGGTGGTGTTGAGATGGCTGCCGGGAGGCGCGTCGGCCGGCACCTGCAGCGTCACCGTCCAGGTGCAGCTCGTGGCGGCGCCGATCGTGAAGCCGGAGAGCGACAGCGTGGATGTGCCGGTGAGGTCGCCGGAATCCGCGCAGTCGGCCGAGACCGGCGTATCGATGGCGACGAGGCCGGTCACCACATTGTCGAGGACGTCGGTGAAGGTCAGGTCGTCGATGAAGAACACGGTATCGGTGTTCTCGATGGTGATCTCGAGCGTGACGGTCCCGCCGGCCAACACCGGATCGTCGGTGAATTCCTTGGTGAAGATGACCTCGCCGACAGAGCGGAAGGTCAGCGTGTCGGACGCCTTCTCGCCCTCGATGGTCGCGATGCAATTGTCGTCGCCGTCGAATTCGATGCACGCCACGGGCGCGGTGGTGATGTTTTCGTAGTCGTCGGGTATCGCGTCGGCCGGGATGAGCACTTCGTAATAGATGCCGCAGGTCCAGCCGGCGTCGAGATAGATGCTGTCCACTTCGATGAGCGTGGCGCCCGGGGTCGTGGTGAAGACTTCGAGGCCCGAGCAGCCGAATGTCGTCGGCGCGCCGATGATCGCAAGGCCCGAGAGCACGGTCGAGAGGTCGTCAGTGAAGCTGACGGATTCGAGCGTTGCGTCGGGATTGGGATTGTGGATCGTGAAGGAGAGCGAGACCGTCGATCCCGCTATGGTCGTGATCGGGTCGTCGCCGAACTCCTTGTTCAGCACGGCCGGCAGGATCTCCGCCACCGTCAGGTCCGCCGTGGCAGGCAGCCCGATGTGGTTCGTCCCGTCCACGGTGTAGGTGATGTCGCTTGTGGTGTTGGTGACCGTGCCCGGCGTGAAGTCGAACGGCACCTGGACGAGATAGAAGAAGCTGCACGATGCGCCGGCGGCGAGGGTTGCGCCGCTGACGGTGATCTTATTGCCCGTCAGGCTCTGGCCGCAGAGGCTCCCGCCGGAACCCCCTCCACTGACAAGGCCGATCGCCCCGAAATCGTCCTCGAAAGCAATGTTGGTCGCGGTCTCGTCGAAGAGATTCTCGATTGTGAAGCTCAGGCGGACGTAGCCGCCAGGGTTCGGCGAGTACGGATCGCCAAAATCGTCGGTGAACGACTTGGTGACGAGAACACCCGGGATCGGCCCGGGATCGTCGGTCGCATACGCGACGCCGGTGCCGGTCAGGACAAGGCCGAGGACGCATGCGAAAAGCGCGCGCCATCGACGCGCCGCAAGCCGGATACTGCCAGCTGCCCAGTACATTGCCCCCCGGCCCCCGGTCTCAGCGGTGGAATTCCGGCCCCCTCGGGAAAGGTTAATCGGCCGTTAATCGCTTGTGCAACCGCAATCTCAACCTGCAGTCGCAGCTGATTCGCGTGCGCGGCATTTCGGCAACAGCCGTTGCCTGTGCTACGGAGAAGCCGGGAGGAGCGGGATGACCATCCGTCAGCGGATCGCCGCAGTCGCGGGTGCTTTCGTCGTTGCGGCGGCGCTCGCGGGATGCGGCGGCGGTGAGCCGGTCACCGCGACGCGGAGCTTTGCCGCTGACGCGCTCATCCTCGACCGGTTCATCGGCACGCTGACGATCGAGACTGGCGGCGCGGCCGGCTCGATCGAGGTCGAGCTCACGGCGACCGAGGCGCAGGCCGACATCATGCCGATGACCGTCGCGAACGGCACGCTGACCATCCGGTGGGAGGGCGAGCCCGACCGGCGGCGGCGGTTCTACGAATTCTGGCGCGGGCGCTGGATGGTCGGCCTCGACGATCTCGGATCCTATCCCCGCCTGACGATCCGGCTGCCGGCCGACATGCCGGTCGAGACACGCGATCTCTTCGCGCGGTTCGACATTGCCGACCGCACCGCGCCGCTTACGATTGGCCTGAACAGCGGGGTGGGCTCGGTGGGCACGACCGTGTCGACCACCGTCAGCGTCGTCGGCGACGGCACGGTCGAGCTCGCGGAAGTGTCGGAGCGGCTGGTGGTCTCCATCGCCGGCTCCGGCGATGTCAGCGTCGACGGCGCCGCGGCGGCCGATCTCTCGATCGCGGGCTCCGGCAATATCGACGTCGGCAATGCCGGCGAGGCGCGGATCGCGATCAGCGGCTCGGGGGATGTCGCGATGGCCGACGTGGCAAGCGTCGCGCTCGAGGTGAACGGTTCGGGCAATGTGCGGCTTGGCGCGGTCACCGATTTCGTATCGCGGATGGCAGGCTCGGGCGATGTCTCGATCGCGTCGGTGACCGGCCGCTTTTCGGCCTCGGTCGCGGGATCCAGCAACATCGTCGTGGCGAGCGGCCGCGGCGCGCCGTTCGAGGTTTCGGTCGCCGGCTCGGGCGACGTGCGCTTCGAAGGCATCGCGGTCGATCCGGAGGTCCGGGTCTCGGGCTCAGGCGACGTCTTTCTCGGGCGGGTCGAGGGCGACCTCGATTCCAGTACATCCGGATCGGGCACCGTCACGGTTGGCGAATAGGAGGGAAGATCCATGGCACATCGCGTTCTGGTCATCGGGGCGACGGGTCGGACCGGACGCCTCGTCGTCAGCGAGGCGCTTGCCGCCGGGCACAGCGTCACCGCTTTCGCACGTGATCCGGCGAAGGCGGCCAATCTCGGCTCGGGCGTCGGGGTCACGCTCGGCGACGTGAAGAACGCGGCTTCGGTGGAAGCCGCGGTGATGGGCCACGACACGGTGATCCTGACGCTCGCGCCGAACATCGGCGGGCCGGCGGCGCGCGCGGCGATCGCCGGGATGAAGCGGGCCGGCGGGCAGCGCATCATCGCGCTCTCGGCGCATGGCGTCGGCGACAGCCGCCGCGGGATATATGGCTGGGTGATGAACGTGCCGATGGCGCGGCTGGCGCGGGACAAGGACGACATGGAATCGGCGATGGCCGAAAGCGGCCTCGACTGGACCTCGGCGCGACCCGTCGGGCTCAGCAACAAGCCGAAAACCGGACGCCTCCGCGTGACGACGCCCGATGTTGCTCTCGGCTTCGGCCGTATCGCCCGTGCCGACCTTGCCGCGTGGATGGTTGGCGCGATCGACGACGCGAGCACCTTCGGGAAGGCGCTCTCGCTGTCGCAAGCCTGAGACGGCGGCTACTGCCGCCGCCCCAGGATTTCGTCCGCCGCGCGCTGGAGGATGTCGGCGACGCGCTTCTGCTCGTCCTCGGTGTCCTCCCGCACGGCGAGGATGAGGCCGCGAAGGCGCCGGCGGGCTTTGTCGAGCTCGCTCTGCGATTCCTCGTCGGGCCCGGCGGCCTCGCGCTCCCCGTCCTGGTCGAACCAGGCGCGCGCCTTCTTCACCCGGGCGCCGATATGGCCCATCGCGGTGAGGATGGTGTCGACCGTCGCACGGTTCTCGGCGAGGTGGGCACGGCCTTCCTCGGAGATGGTGTAGACCTTCTTGTTGCCCTCCGCGGTCGCGGTGGCGTAGCCCGCCTCCTCCAGCCAGGTCAGCGTCGGATAGACCACGCCGGGGCTCGGAATGTAGGTGCCATGGGACTTCTCCTCGAAGGCCTTGATGATGTCGTAGCCGTGGCGAGGGCTCTCTTCGAGGAGGGCAAGGGTTACGAGGCGGAGGCCGCCATCGCGGAACATCCGGCTGAAGCCGCTCCAGCCGAAGCCGCTGTCGCCGGGGCCGCCGCCGAAGCCGGGGAAACCCCGGAAGCCGCGACCGCGATAGCCGCCAAAATGATGGCCACGAGGGCCGCAGTGGTGATGATGATGCATGTGTGTTCGAGTCTCCTGAACCTATCTTGCGATATATCTCAAATAAGCGCTCAGACGGTTGGTTCAAGATGCATCTGACGATATATCTTTGCCGAGAAGGGATCGCATGGTCGCGGTGACGCCCAGCGTCTCGTTCGACGAGAGCGAGGTCGAGGAGACGTTCATCCGCGCCTCCGGGCCGGGCGGACAGAACGTCAACAAGGTCGCGACCGCGGTCCAGATCCGCTTCGACGTCCGGCGGTCGCCGTCGCTGCCCGACTGGGTCAAGCCGCGGCTGGAACGCGCGGCAGGCGCGCGCCTGACAAAGGAGGGCGTGATCGTCATCACCGCCGAGCGCTTCCGGACCCAGGAGCGCAACCGGGCCGATGCGATGGAGCGGCTGGTCGAGCTGATCCGCCGCGCGGCGGCAGTGCGCAAGACCCGCCGGCCGACCCGGCCGACCAAGGCTTCGGTCGAGCGGCGCCTTGCCGGAAAGCGCGTGCGATCGGAGGCGAAACGGATGCGGTCGCGCTCGACCGGCGACGACTAACCCTGTCCCGTTGCCACGGTTTTGCCCCGATTGACTTAACCCCGGAAAAACCGTGTTGTCCGGCTCAAGCGCCCCGAGGGGCGAGCTCATTCAGGGAGAGAGTTTCATGCGTAAGCTTGTCTATGCGTTGCTGGCGACGGCGATCGCCTCGCCGGCCTTCGCCCAGGACATCACCGTCGGCGTGACCGCCATCGTCGAGCATCCGGCGCTCGACGCGGTGCGCGACGGCGTGCGCGACGCGCTCGCCGCGGCGGGCTTCGAGGACGGCGACGAAATCACCTTCGTCTACGAATCCGCCCAGGGCGACGGCGCCATCGCCGCCCAGATCGCCAACCAGTTCGTCGGCGAGGGCTACGACATCATCGTGCCGATCTCGACCCCGTCGGCGCAGACCGCGCTCGCCGCCACCTCGACGATCCCGATCGTCTTCGCCGCGGTCACCGATCCGGTCGCGGCCGGCCTCGTCACCGACCTCGACGCGCCGGGCGGCAACATCACCGGCACGTCGGACCTCACCCCGGTCGACCAGCATGTCGCGCTGATCCAGGAGATCGTGCCGGATGTCGGCACCATCGGCGTCATCTACAATCCGGGCGAGGCCAACGCTGTGGTGCTCGTCGACCTCCTGAAGCAGTTCGCCGGCGCGGCGGGGCTTTCGGTGGTCGAGGCGACCGCCAATTCCTCGTCCGACGTCCAGGCGGCGGCGCAGTCGCTGGTCGGCCGGGTCGACGCGATCTACATCCCGACCGACAACACCGTCGTCAGCGCGCTGGAGTCGGTGATCGGCGTCGCCGAGCAGGCCGACATCCCGGTCTTCTCGGGCGACACGGAGAGCGTCAATCGCGGCACGCTGGCCTCGATCGGCTTCAATTACTACGAGCACGGCCTGCAGGCCGGCGCGATCGTGGTCCGCATCCTCAACGGCGAGAACCCGGGCGACATTGCGGTCGAGTTCGCGACCGGCGGTGACCTCGTGATCAATACCGGCGCCGCCGAGCGGATGGGCGTCACGGTTCCGCAGGCGGTGCTCGACCGCGCGTCGTCGATCGTGGAGTAGTTGCCTGACGGCGACGAACGACCAGAGCCTCCCCCGATCCGGGGGAGGCCGTCTTTCGGGGCCGCTGCGGTCCGGCGGCGATGGCCGCCGCTCCCGGCGGCCCCTTCGCTTCCGCTGAGGAGAGGCCGGATTTGAAGGCATGGGGAAATGCGGGGGCGCTGGCGACGCTGCTCCTGATCGCGGTGGCGATTGTGGTGGCCTATCTCGTCATCCCGCCATTCCCGTTCTGGGGCGCGGTCCGGCTCGGACTCGTCTACGCCTTCGTCGGCCTCGGGGTTTATCTCTCCTTCCGCGTCCTCGACTTCCCCGACCTGACGGTCGACGGCTCGTTCCCGCTCGGCGCCGCCGTGGTGGCGACGATGCTGGTCGCGGGCGTCAATCCGTGGCTGGCGACGCTGGCCGCGATGCTGGCGGGCGGCGCGGCCGGCCTCGTGACGGCATTCCTCAACGTCCGCTTCCGGATCCTCCATCTTCTGGCGTCGATCCTGACGATGACGGCGCTGTTCTCGATCAATCTTCGGATCATGGGCGCGCCCAACGTCTCGCTGCTGCGCCAGGAGACCATCTTCACCCCGTTCAGCGGCGTCCGGATCGACAATGTCGACGTGACGCCGCTGATCGTGCTCAGCGTCCTCGTCCTCGCCGCGCTCGGCGTCCTGATCTGGTTCCTCAACACGGATTTCGGGCTCGGCATCCGCGCCACCGGCGCCAATCCGCGCATGGCGCGCTCGCAGGGCGTGAAGACCAACGCCAACATCTATGCCGGCATGGCGCTGTCGAACGGGCTGGTCGGCCTTGCCGGGGCGCTGTTCGCGCAGACCACGACCTACGCCGACGCCACCAGCGGCCGCGGAACGATCGTCATCGGGCTCGCCGCCGTCATCGTCGGCGAGACGCTCTTCCGCTTCCGCGGCATGTGGGCGGCGCTCGTCGGATGCGTGATCGGGGCGGTGCTCTACTACCTCGCCCGGCAGACGGCGCTCGACCTCGGGCAGCCGGGCGAACTGCTCGACTGGCTGGAGCCGTCCGACCTTTCGCTCATCACCGCGGTGATCGTCGCGCTGGCGCTGATCCTGCCGCGGCTGCGCATCGGTTGGCGGCGATGATCCGCGTCACCGGCCTCGCGGTCACCTTCGGGCGCGGCACGCCGCTGGAGAAGCGCGCGCTCAACGGCATCGACCTCTTGGTCGAGCAGGGCGAGTTCGTCTCGATCATCGGCTCGAACGGCGCCGGCAAATCGACGCTCCTTTCCGCCATCGCCGGCGAGGTGGCGCCGACGGCGGGCACGATCGAGATCGACGGTCGCGACGTGACGCGGCAGACCACCGCCCGCCGCGCGCCCTATATCGCGCGGGTCTTCCAGGATCCGCTGATCGGCAGCTGCGGCGAGCTGACGATCGCGGAGAACCTCGCGCTCGCCGCCGCACGCGGCTCGCGCCGCGGCTTCGGCCGCGCGGTCAGCCATGCGCGGCGCGAGCTGTTCCGCGAGCGGGTGAAGTCGCTCGGCCTCGGCCTCGAAGACCGGCTCAACGACCGCATGTCGCTGCTTTCCGGCGGCCAGCGCCAGGCGGTGGCGCTGATCATGGCGACGCTGGCGCCGTCCGGCGTGCTCCTCCTCGACGAGCACACCGCGGCGCTCGACCCCGGCATGGCCGAGTTCGTGATCCAGCTGACCCAGCGTGTCGTCGCCGAGCACAAGCTGACGACGCTGATGGTGACGCATTCGATGAGCCAGGCGCTCGCCTGCGGCAGCCGGACGGTGATGCTGCACGAGGGCAAGGTCGTCCTCGACGTGCGCGGCAGCGAGCGGACGGGGCTCACGGTCGACGACCTCGTGGCCAAGTTCCGCAACGTGCGCGGCAAGGCGATCGACGACGACGCGCTGCTCATGGGCTGAGGCTCTTCCCGAGCTTGTGATTCACAAGCGGGGATCGGGCACCTACATTTGCGTAACCAGACGCAAGGTCCGGCCGTATGGGCGTTGAGACCCAACCGCCCGACCGGGAGGATGACATGCCGTCCACCAGCATCGCCGCCACCAGCAACCGCCGCCGCAACGCGTTTCGCCTCGGCGGCAGCGTCCTCGTGCTCGCCGCCGGCATCGCCGCGGTCACGGCGGTCTCGCCGCCCGCCGAGGCGGCGGGCGAGTTCTGGATCCTGCCGGCGGCCGAGTACGATCCGCCGACGGAATCGACCTACGAGGTCGCCATCCTTGCCGGCGGCTGCTTCTGGGGCGTGCAGGCGGTCTACCAGTTCACCGAGGGCGTGATCAGCGCGGTCTCGGGCTATTCCGGGGGCTCGGCGGAGGACGCCGAGTACTACGCCGTCGGCTCTGGGCGGACAGGCCATGCCGAGGCCGTCGAGGTCGTCTACGACCCGCAGGTCATCTCCTATGCCGAGATCCTCCGCATCTTCTTCTCGGTGGTGCACGACCCGACGCAGCTCGACCGGCAGGGGCCGGACTTCGGGCCGCAATACCGCTCGCACATCTATTTCACGACCGACGAGCAGCGGGAGGTCGCCGAGGCCTATATCGCCCAGCTCGGCGAGGCGGAGATCTGGGCCGATCCGATCGTCACCCGGCTCGATCCGCTCGAGGCGTTCTACCCGGCCGAGGACTATCACCAGGACTACCTCCTGCTGCACCCCGGCTCGGCCTACATCCAGATCCACGACATGCCGAAGCTGGCGAATTTCTCCCGGCTCTTCCCCGAGCATTTCCGCAGCGACCCGGCGACGGTCGCGGAGACCCACCCCGACCTCGTCTAGCCGGCCCGCCTCTTCCTTTTCGCCGGGGTGACGAAAGGAGATGGGGTGCCGGTGGGGCCTACACGCGCTTCGTTCTGGCGATGCCGGTGCCGCTTCCCGTTGGCGCTCTTTGCATGACTGGCGCCGGTGGGGTCCAGCCGAAGATCCAGCGATAGCGCCGCAGCAGCAGACCGCCGCCGGCGAGGCGCATGCCGGCATTGCGGAGCGCCGCCGGCGGGCCGCCCATGTGGTAGAGGTCGGCGGTGCCGTGGGCGGCGTTCCAGACGCGGGTCACGCGCGGCCGGCGGTCGCGCTCGAACGCGGCGAAGGCAGCGGCCGGCGCGTCGGGCTGCAGCGCCAGCTTCTGCGCCAGGACGTAGGCATCCTCCATCGCCATCGCGCCGCCCTGGGCCAGGAACGGCGCCATGGCGTGGGCGGCGTCGCCGAGGAGGACCACGGGGCCTCTCGCCCATGGCGCGGCGGGATCGACCATGGTGATCGGCCAGCGCCGCCAGTCGATGGGCGCGGCGAGGATGGCGAGGACGTCGCGATTCCAGCGGCGGAAGCGCTTCATCAGGTCGCCGAAGCCGGCGGGCTGCGCCGCGGCGGCGGGCGGGTCCGGCGTCACCGCGACGAGGTTGAACTCGCGCCCGCCGCGGACGGGATAGTGCACGACGTGGCCGCCGGAGCCGAGCCACAGGCCGACGCGATCGTGCGCCATTGCGGGCGGCGCGGCTTCGGCGCTGATCACCGCGCGCCAGGCGGTGCGGCCCATGGGATGGCGCGCGGCGCCGTCGGGCATCATCCGGCGCACCAGCGAGCCCGCGCCGTCGGCCGCGACCAGCGCCGCCGCTGTCACTTCGCGCATCCCGGCGCGGGTCTCGCAGGCGATCGTCAGCCCGCGGGCGTGGATCGCGAATTCGGAGACGGCGTGGCCGGCCTTGAGGTCGACATCGGCCTCCGCCATCGCGGCCCCGGCGAGGACGTCGAGGAGGTCGGCGCGGTGGATGGTGCGGTAGGGGACGCCGTAGCGGCGGGCGAAGGCGGGGCCGAACGGCAGCGTCGCGATGCGGCGGCCGCTCCGGCCGGACCGCACCTCGAGCGCGGCGGGCTCGGCGGAAAGGCGCGCCACCGCATCGTCGAGGCCGAGCAGCGCAAGGACGCGGCCGGCATTCGGCGAGATCTGGATACCGGCGCCGGCTTCGGAGAGGGTCTCGGAGCGTTCCAGCAGGCGGACGCCGAAGCCGGCGCGCGCCAGCGCCAGCGCGGCGGTGAGGCCGCCAATCCCGGCGCCCGCGACGGCGATGATGCGGTTGCGCTCCAACGACCGCGCGAGCTCTAGCCGCTATATCTCTGTTGGAGCATGATTTTTTCGGAAAACCGGCATCGACTTTTTCGGATCATGCTCTAGGCCGCCTCGCGATCGGCCGGGACGATGTGTCCGGGCGGATTGGTCTCGTCCGCCGCAAGGTCGGGCCGATAGCGGAAGAGGGTCGAGCAATAGGGGCAGACGCCAGTATCGTCGTCGCCGAGATCGATGAAGACGTGGGGATGGTCGAACGGCGCGGTCGCGCCCTCGCACATGAACTCGCGCACGCCGATCTCGATCACCGGCACGCCGGCGTCGTTGTGAAAGTGGGGGACGAGCTTGTCGGCCATGGCGGTCCGCGGGTGAGGAGGAGGGCGCACCATAGCATTCCGCCCGGTCTTGACCAGCCGCGCTCCCGCGGCTTGATGTCCGGCCTGTGACCATTCCGCCGCCCGCCTATCACACCCTCCCGCTCGCCGCCGGCACCTTCGCCTATCTCGACGAGGGCGACGGCGAACCCGTGGTGCTCATCCACGGCTTCGCCTCCAACGCGGCCGTGAACTGGCTGCAGACCGGGTGGATCGACACGCTGGCCAAAGCCGGGCGCCGCGCCGTCGCGATGGACAATCGCGGCCATGGCAGGAGCGCCCGGTTCTACGCGGTCGCCGACTATGCGCTGGCGCAGATGGCCGGCGACGTCGCCGGCCTCCTCGACCGGCTCGGCATCGAAACCGCGGACGTGGTCGGCTACTCGATGGGCGCGCGGATCGCGGCCGAGCTGGCGCTGGACGCGCCGGCGCGGGTGCGCTCGCTGACGCTCGCCGGGATCGGCGTCGGCCTTATCACGGGCACAGAGGAGGCCGAGCTGATCGCGGAAGCGCTGGAGGCGGAGAGCGTCGGCGCCGGGACCGACCCGCGCGGGCGCACCTTCCGCGAATTCGCCGAGCGCACCAAGAGCGACCGCGCGGCGCTGGCGGCCTGCATGCGGGCGCTCCGCGTCGGCCGGCCGGCGGCGGACCTCGCCCGGCTGGCGATGCCGGTTCTCCTCGCCGTGGGGTCGGAGGACCGGATCGCCGGGCCGCCGGAGCCGCTGGCGCGGCACCTGCCGCACGCCGCGCAGGTCATCCTGCCGGGCCGCGACCACATGAAGGCGGTGGGGGACGCCCTCTTCAAGCGGACATTGTTGGAATTCCTCGGCGGACGGCCCTAAATCATGGGGATCATGGAATTCTTCACGGTTGGCGCCGACAATCGCTTCGCCGTCGAACGCCATCCGCCATTGTGTTAGGGAAAGGCCCCGCGGGGGCCGGAGCAGGCAAATGGGTGCAGTTTCACGCCAGGACGCGCTGTCGAGCGTCGATCCGGTCTGGCGCCAGGTCCGGGCCGAAGCGGAGGCGATCGTCACCGCCGAGCCCGAGCTCGGTGCGATCGTCTACGCCAACGTCCTCAATCATGAGCGGCTCGAAGACGCCGTCGCCCATCGCATCGCCGGCCGTCTCCATCATCAGGAGTTCGGCAGCGACCTCATCGGCCAGGCCTTCGCCGAGGCGTTCGCGGCGGATCCGTCGATCACCGAAGCGATGCGGATCGACATCGTCGCGGTCTATGACCGCGACCCGGCCTGCAACCGGATGATCGAGCCGGTGCTCTATTTCAAGGGCTTCCACGCCATCCAGACGCATCGCCTCGCCAACTGGCTGTGGCGCCGCGGCCGAAAGGACTTCGCCTATCTCCTCCAGAGCCGGTCGTCGCTGGTGTTCCAGACCGACATCCACCCGGCGGTCGCGATGGGACGCGGCATCTTCCTCGACCATGCGACCGGCCTCGTCGTCGGCGGCACCGCGGTGATCGAGGACGACGTCTCTATCCTGCAGGACGTGACCCTCGGCGGCACCGGCAAGGAGGCAGGCGACCGCCACCCGAAGGTGCGGCGCGGCGTTCTCATCGGCGCCGGCGCCAAGATCCTCGGCAATATCGAGGTCGGCGAGGGATCGCGCGTCGCCTCCGGATCGGTCGTCCTCAAGCCGGTGCCGCCGCATTCGACCGTCGCGGGCGTTCCCGCCCGGGTCGTCGGCCAGGCCGGCACCGAGGTGCCGGCGCGGGTCATGGATCACCGCTTCGCCGACATGCCCTTTGACGAATAACGCCAACAGCCAGGAAGCCCTCACCGTGAACCACAGCGAGATCCGGAAGCTCGAAGCCTTCTTCCAGAAGAAGTTCAAGCTGCCGACGATCGAGGTGAGGCAGCGGCCGAAGAAGGACAGCGCCGAGCTCTTCATCGGCGACGAGTTCATCGGCGTCCTCTACCGCGACGAGGACGAGGGCGAAGTGTCCTACAATTTCACCATGGCGATCCTCGACATCGACCTGGAATAGGTGTCCCGTAGCGGGACATCGGGACAGCAACGCTGTCGCTTAACGAAACGTCAACCTTAACGCTCCACGCCGCGGACTCGCGTGGAATGGCGGCGTCCCGCCGTTTCGGGATTTTGCCGCGTTAACGGTATGAGGCTTGCTGCCCTCCCGAGGCGGCCAGCCGGGCCGCGACCCTTGCGAGCGGCCGGTTGTTCGAACTGATGATCCTCCTCTACGCCGCGGCGGTCGGCTTCGTGGCCGCCGGCATCGCCTCGAGCTTCTACCAGCTCGTCACGGCGCGGCCGGTCGCGTTCGTGCTGCCCAGCGGGCGGCTGCTGGCGTGCATCGCCGCCGGCCTCAGCTTCGCGCTGATCGGGCCATACATCGTGGCGCGCACCGCAATCCGCCTCGTGACCGTCGACCGCCGGCCGGCGACGTGGCTTCTCGGCGGCTTTGCGATCGTGCTCATGTGGAGCGCGTGCTCGGGGATCATCGTCCTTGATCTCGCTCTGTCGCTGAGGCATGGCCTCCTCTGAGCCGCCGCGCGACGAGGAGCCTTCCCGCAAGATGTCCATCTACGAGGTCGACGGCGTCCGGCCGAGCCTTCCGGCCGCGGACCGGTTCTGGGTGGCGCCCGACGCCGACGTCATCGGCCGGGTAAGCCTCGGCGAGGATGCCGCGATCTGGTTCGGCGCGGTGCTGCGCGGCGACATCGAGCTCATCACGATCGGCGCGCGCACCAACGTGCAGGACCTCACGCTGGTCCATACCGACGCCGGACAGCCGACGACCGTGGGGGAGGGCTGCACGATCGGCCATCGTGCGATCCTCCATGGCTGCACGATCGGGGACAATACGCTGGTCGGCATGGGCGCGGTAATCCTCAGCGGCGCGCGGATCGGGGCGAACTGCCTGATCGGCGCCCATGCGCTGGTGACCGAAGGCAAGGAAATCCCCGACGGATCGCTGGTGGTGGGCGTGCCCGGCCGGGTGCTGCGGCCGCTGACCGAGGCCGAGATCGCCGCCAACCACGCCTCGGCCGAGCGCTATGTCCGGCGCTGGAAGGGGTATGCCGGCGGCGGCTTCAGGAAGCTGGCGGACTAGAAAAGAGGAGGCCGGCCCCCGAGGGAGCCGGCCTTTACGGAGCGGACCGCGTCTGGGGCTGACGTGGAACGGTCCGTCCCGATTTCACCTATGCCGGAGCATGATCTTTTCGGATCATGCCCTAGGGATTTCCGCCGACCATGAGCGGCGGCACGCCGCGGCCGTCCTCGATCGACACCCAGCGGCCGGTGTTGCGATCCGACTGGCGCTTGATGAAGACGTAGTCGGTGTCGCTCCACAGGCGGATCTCCGCCTGGAGATTGTCGAGCACGAAGTCGCCGCGATCGGTGCGCACCGTCAGCACCGCGTGGCCTTCGCCGTCCTGGCGCCGCACGACGGTGATGAGGAGATCCGACTCGCGCCATCCCTGGTCGACCAGGATGCGGCGCTTGAGGAGGACGTAGTCCTCGCAGTCGCCGCGCGTGCTGGGATAGAACCACACCTCGGGTTCGCCGAAGAGCTCAAGGTCGGTGACCGGAATGATCGCGGCGTTGACGAGGTTGTTGACCTCCTGCAGCTGCCGCCACAGCGCTTCCGTCAGCATCGCAGGCGCGGTGTCGTCCGAGATCACCTGGCACTCCGCCGGTCGTTCCTGGCAGAACTGGTAGTGGCCGATCGGCTGCGAAGTCATGCCGCCGAGCGGCATGAACGCCGCCGAGACGTTGGCGCTGACTTCGCCAGCAAATCCGGTGCAGATAAGTAGAACCGCAGCAATTGCGCCGCGGATAGTCTTTTTGACCACGACAGCCCCCTGTCTATTTCAGGGGTCATCATGGCAGCTCCGGTTTTAGATCGGCGTAAGCTAGGCCGTTGATTTGTAATACAATTGTAGCGAACGCGAGAACGCTTCGTTAGCCATATCGGCTAGCGGCGACTGCCCCATCGGATTCGGGCAGGGGGTTCTGAGCTGAACGTCAGCACCCCCTCCCGAAGCCGGCTTCGCCGCCTTCGACCTCCCCGCAAGGCGGAGGTTGAATCCGTCGATGTTCGCTACCTCAGGAGGGGCACTTCATCGCTACCTCGGATCAACCCTCCCCTTGCGGGAGGGTCGAAACCGCGTAGCGGTTTCGGGGAGGGGTGCTGAGCCGAAAGTCAGCACTCCCTCTCCAACCGGCGAAGGGCCGGCTCGACCTCCTGGGGGAGGTTAAGTCCGTTGACGTGACTGAAAGCTAGGCCGCGGCGGCGGCGATGCCGTCTTCCAGGGAGTCCGGCGTCTGGACGACCGCGAACTCGATCGCGATGCCGTCCTCCTCGTGGCGCACGACCGTGGCGCGGATCGCGCCGAGGCGGAGCGGCGAGCCGATTGGCGGCTTGAACTCCATGCTCACCGCCGCGCCGGAGAGCGAGAGGTCGATGATCCGGCAGGTGTATTCGCGCCCGTCGGGCAGGGCGACGCGCGCATAGGGGTTCGACGGGACGATGCGCTCGTAGCGCCGGTCCTCGGCGAGGTTGAGGTGATAGCGGTTGGCGAGCCAGGTCAGCTTCGCCGCGAGCTTGTCCTTGCGGCGGGCGGTCGAGTTGATCGTCATCGCGAAGCCGCCATCATAGAGGCGGGTGACGTTCCCCTCGATGCGGCCGATATGGTCGACATAGGCGACGACGCGTTCGCCGAGGGCGGCGACGACCGGTGCGATCATCGCGCAGCTGCCCGGCGACATGTCGATCGTCTGGCACGGATATTCGCGGCGGTTCTCCAGCATGAACCGGCCAAGCAGGCTCAACCGCACGCGCGCGTGGCGGCGGCGGTCATGCTGCGAGATCAGGCTCTCGCGGCGGGTGGCTTCCTCAGTCGCCATGCGCGGCCAGTCGGGCTCCGGGTGGGCTGGGCGATCCAACCCAGTGTTGCTGAACCTAAGGGAACGCGGTTAACAACGCGTATGCCTTGCAGGCCATCGCTTTTGGAGCGCGTCAGAGGCCCGATTTTCCACCCTCGACGACCACGAATCGGCCTCGGCGGCGCTCCGGAGCGAAGGCCGATACAATGTGGGGTTGCGGCGTCAGGGCGATGGGGAAGGGGTCGTCGCGATCCGGCCAGATCAGCCGCGTGCTGCCGACCGAGAGGTCGGAAACCGGGTCGAGGCCGAGCCAGTAGGGCAGCTCGCCCGGCGCCAGCGCGCCGAGGATCCGGTCATAGCCCGGCCCGTTCTGGATCAGGGGCAGGAGCACCATTTCCATCGCGAGATGGCGGTCGCTCCGGGCCGCGGCGCTGACGCCGAGCGATGCGGCCGCCGCTTCGCCGGTGACGGCGCCGAGGAGGCCGGCGACCTGGGCGCGATCCTCGCCCGACCAGAGGTCGAGGAACTCCGATCCCTTCAGCTCGCGGCCGAGGATGCCGCAAAGCCGCGTGCCGGCGAGCCGGAAGCGGTACGACCGCCGCTCGCCGACCTCGAGGATGAACGTGTCGGCGAGAATTGTCCGGATGTCGGACGGCTCGATGGCGGTCCGGCGCGGCGCGGGAAGGCCGCTGCGCAGGCGATCCCAATAGCGATAGAGCTCCCGGCAGCTCGGATGTTTCATCGCGACCCCGTTGTTCCAGCCTGGGTCAGGCGTCCATCGCGGCACGGCCTGACGCGGCGGGTGTCCGGGATCGGGACGGATTCCGACCGGTGCGCGCTGCCGCCCCGTCAGGGCTGCACCCCCCGTGCCATCCGGGCGCGCGGGGTAAGGTTAATCGCGGGTTCGCGTTGTCGGGCGGCACCGATCATGCCAGTTTCGCATTACTCCATCGGCGCCGCCTGCCGGCGCGCTATCCAGATCGAAGGCCGTCCGCGTCGCGAGCGCCGGGCGGCCTTTCCCTTTTCGGGACGGGCCCGGTTGCACGCGGAACGGTTGCGCCTTACGTCGGGCGCGATGACCAGCCGCGGCCCCGACCAGCCGGCGCGCCAGCGCGCGCTCAACATTCCCGTCGTCATCTTCGTGCTGGTGGGGCTCTTCGTCGCGATCGAGATCGCGATGGATCGGCTCTCTCTGCGCGACCAGGCGTGGGCGATCGTCAATTTCGCCTTCATCCCGAACCGGGACGGCCTCGTCCTGCCGCCGACGATCGAAGTGCTGCCCGGCGCGGCGATCTGGAGCGTGATCACCTACGCCTTCCTCCATGGCGGTTGGGCGCATCTGGCGGTCAACAGCATCACGCTGGTCTCGTTCGGCAGCCCGCTGGCGTGGCGTTTCGGGACGCTGCGCTTCCTCGTCTTTTCCGCAGCCGCGGCGGCCGCCGGGGCAGGGGCGCACTATCTCGGCGCCAGCGGTGACGCGACGTGGATGGTCGGCGCTTCGGCGGCGATCTCCGGCCACATGGCCGCGTCGGCGCGCTTCATGTTCCTGCGGCCGGTTCCGGCGCTCGGCTATTTCGGCCCGGCGGCGCCGCTGTCGCGTGTCCTCACCGACCGCCGCACCCTGACGTTCCTCATTGCGTGGTTCGGCGTGAACATCGTGGTCGGGCTGAGCGGGATGGGTGGTCCGGCGGGGGAGGCCAACATCGCCTGGCAATCCCATATCGGCGGCTTCGTCGCCGGGCTGGTGCTCTTCCCGCTGCTCGACCCGGTCGGCCGCAGGCTCAGGCCGGCGCCGCCCGATCCGGGAACAGAAGATCCGCGTCCTCGCCCGTAGGCAGCGTGCGGTAGAAGCAGCTCTTCGCCCCGGTGTGGCAGTTCGCGCCGTCGCCGGCGGTTTCGACGCGCAGCCACAGCGCATCCTGGTCGCAATCGACCCGCATCTCGACGACCCGCTGGACGTTGCCGCTGGTCTCGCCCTTCTTCCACAGCGCCTTCCGCGACCGGCTCCAGTAATGGGCGAAGCCGGTCGTGCGCGTCAGCGCCAGCGCCTCGGCGTTCATCCAGGCGAACATGACGACCTCGCCGGTGGCGGCGTCGGTCACGATCACCGGGATCAGGCCCGACGCGTCGAATTGCGGCGTGAAGGCCGTCCCGGTTTCGAGGGCGGGATCGTGGCTCATCCGGCTCCGATCAGCCGGCCGCCCGGACCAGCGAGAGGAAGCGCGCCTGTTCGGCCGGATCGTCGCGGAAGACGCCGCTGAACTGGGTGGTCACGGTGGACGCGCCGGTCTTGTAGACGCCGCGGATGGTCATGCAGAGGTGCTCGGCCTCGAGCATTACGGCGGTGCCGCGCGGCTTGAGGTGCTCGTCGACGGCGCCGAGGATCTGCGAGGTCATCCGCTCCTGCGTCTGGAGGCGCTTGGCGAAGACGTCCACCACGCGACCGAGCTTGGACAGCCCGACGACGCTGTCGGTCGGGAAATAGGCAAGGTGGGCGCGGCCCATGAACGGCACCATGTGGTGCTCGCAATGGGAGGCGAACGGGATGTTGCGCACGATGACCATGTCGTCATACGCGGCGACCTCGCCGAAGGTGCGTTCGAGATAGGCCTCCGGATCGTCGCTGTAGCCCGCGTAGAACTCCTCATAGGCGCGCACGACGCGGGCCGGCGTCTCGACGAGGCCTTCGCGCGACGGGTCGTCGCCGGCCCAGGCGATGAGGGTGCGCACGGCGGCTTCCGCCTCGTCGCGCGTCGGCCGCGCTGAAGGCGCCGATCGCTGCGCGTCGGCAATCGGAACGACCCGGTTCTTCACGGTGGCGTCCACCAGTCTCTCCAGGAATGGGGCGGCCCGGGGGAGGGAGCCGCCATGGTGCAAAATCGTACAGGCTAAGGCCGGTCGGGGCCAAGAATGGAAGTGCCGGGAGCCCCGGGTTCCGCGGAATTCCGTTTCATATGCGGTGCGGATGACGCGCTGCCAAGGCTTGGTGGCGTTTCGGCGCATCGGCCACCATATGCTATGACCGTTGCGAGGCGCTTACCTCGCGCAAGGTGGCTTGCCGATGCCGGAAGCAGTCTACAGCCGCGGGGTTCTCGACCTCGCCGGCAACATCCCGCGGATCGGGCGCCTCGCCGATCCCGACGCGACCGCCACGGCCGTGTCGCGGCTCTGCGGCGCGACCGTCACCGTCGATCTTTCGGTCGACGATGACGTCGTCACCGATTTCGCCCATGAGGTGCAGGCCTCGGCGCTCGGCCAGGCCGCGGCCTCGGTGCTGGCGCGGAACATCGTCGGCGCCACGGCGGAGGAACTGCGCGCCCTCCGCGAGACGATGCGGCGGATGCTCAGGGAGAACGGCCCGCCGCCGGCCGGCCGCTTCGCCGGGCTCGCGATCCTTGAGACGGTGCGCGACTACGCGCCGCTGCAGCCCGCGACCCTGCTGCCATTCGATGCCGTGGTCGACGCGCTCGACCGGATCGCGGCGAAAGCCACGCCCTCCGCGGCCTGAGGTTACCGATGATCGACCACATGGGCCTCGTCGTGGGCGACTTTGCCGTGAGCCGCAATTTCTATGTCGAGGCGCTGGCGCCGCTCGGCGTCGTCCTGCTCGACGAAGGCAAGGACTGGGCGCGGCTCGGCGTCGGCGGACGCACGGTGCTGTGGATCGGGAAGGGCGGCACGCCGCCATCGCCGATCCATTTCGCGTTCGTCGCCGGGAGCGCACAGGCGGTCAGCGGATTCCATGCCGCGGCGATCGCGGCCGGCGGGCGCGACAATGGCGCGCCGGGACTGCGGTCGCACTACAGCCCGGGCTATTTCGCGGCGTTCGTGTTCGACCCGGACGGCCACAATGTCGAGGCCGTCTTCCACGGCGCGGGGTAGCGCCATGGTCGCCCGGCGGGTCGGCATCGGGCTGATCCATGTCTACCGCTTCACGCTGTCGCCGCTGATCGGCAACACCTGCCGCTACCTTCCGACCTGCTCGCACTACACCGAGGAGGCGATCCAGCGGCATGGCCTGTGGGCCGGCTCGTGGATGGGCCTCGCGCGGTTCCAGCGCTGCGGGCCGAACGGCCCGTCCGGCTACGACCCGGTGCCGATCGCGTTGCCCGCCACGTCGCGCTGCTACCTCCCCTGGCGCTACGGCGACTGGAAGGGCCGCAACATCCCGCTCTCCACCCGCCTCGACCTGCCGGACGAGCCGTAGCGACGGCGCCGCGGGCAACCCCGGTCATCCACAGTCCGTTAGCCATGTCCGGCTTGGCGTGTCGCCGGCGCGGCCCAAAGTGCTGTGGTGCCGGGCGACTCAGCCCGTAAACCCGGCCGAGGCCTGATGCCGCATATCACCATCGTCCGGACCTTCGACTGGCATCGCCCGATGCTGGACCCGCTGGTCGCGCCGCTCGGCCGCATGGCCGATGTCGAGACGACCACGGCCGCCGCCTTTCTTGAGCACGGCGCGGACCGCAGCACCGACATCGTCGTGGTGGCGGATGCCGGCATCGTCGCCCGGCTGCGGTCGGTGGCGGATCGGCCGCTCTACGTCCATGTCGGCCACGGCCTCATCAGCAAGCGGCAGACCGAGTACTACTACCGCGACGCGGACTTCATCTGCCTTGCCGGGCGGGAGACCGAGCGGCGCCTGACGGAACGCGGCCACCTTCCGCGCCGCGGCTTCTGGGTCACGGGGATGGTGCAGGCCGATCCGCTGTTCCGGGACGGGGAAGGCGGCGCGATCCGCCGTGTGGCCGGCGCCCGGCGAAGCGTGCTCTACGCCCCGACCTGGAACGCGACGCTGTCCTCGGCCGAAATGCTGGGGGCGCAACTCGTGGAGTCGATCCGCGGCGCGGACGCGTCGATCGGCATCATCATCAAGCCGCACCCGCACATCCCGGTGGCGCATCCGCATCTCATCGAGCGATGGCGCCGGCTGGCCGAGGACAATTCCGGCGTCGAGCTCGCCGAAGCCGGCGACGACCTCGTGCCCTTCCTCAAAAGCGCGGACCTCATGGTGTCGGATGCGTCGAGCGCCATCTTCCACTACCTCGCGCTCAACCGGCCGATCGTCCTCATCGACAATCCGGCGCGATTCACCGATCCCGGCGTGTTCGACCCGGAGGGGATCGAGTGGACATGGCGCGACATGGCCGATCGCGTCGAGGCGGTCGATGGGCTCGCCGGCGTGGTGCGCGCCGCGCTCGACCGGCCGGACCGCCTCGCGGCGCGCCGTCTGCACTATCGCCAGACGCTTTATGGCGACCACGCCGACGGGCGGGCGGTGGAGCGGATCGTGGCGCATGTCGGCGCGCTGCTCGAAGGCAGGGCCGCGGCATGACGCGCATCTATGTGAAGATCGTCGCCGACCTCTTCCATCCCGGCCATGTCCGCTTCCTCGCGGCCGCGCGTGCGCTGGGCGACCATCTGACGGCCTGCGTCGTGCCGGACGAGCGGGTGGCAGCCGGAAAGGGCAGGACCCCGGTGATGACCGTGGCGGAGCGCGCCGAGGTCGTCGCGGCATGCCGCCATGTCGACGCCGTCATCACCAACGGGCCGCGGATCATCACCCGCGCCTTCATGGACGACCGCGGATTCGACATCTACGCCTTCGGCGCGGTCGACGCCGTCGAGCTCAACACCAAGCTCGCCGAATGCGCTGACCTTCCCGACCATCGCCGGGCGCAGATTCCCTATTCCGCGGGCATCTCCACGACGCAGCTCATCCGGCGCATCGCGGAGCGCCGGGAGGCGGCCGGCGATCGCGTCCGGCGGGCGCTCCCGACGCGATGACCGGCGCGGCTGCCGAAGCCAGCCGCGCGTGGAACGCGATGATGATGGCGGCCGACCGGGATTATCCGGCCGCCACGCCGCCCCGTGTGCGCTACGCGATCCTCTCGGTGCCGCGCAGCGGTTCGACGCTTCTCGCGCGGGCCCTCGGCGCGTCGCGGCGCTATGGCGACCCGCACGAATACCTCAATCCCAATGCGATCGACGCGTGGAAGGCCGGCCGTGCCGTGAGTGAGGCGTTCGACCTTGCGACCTACCTGTCGGAGATCGAGCGGCGGCGAACCTCGCCGGAGGGGTATTTCGGGATCAAGGTCCACTTCCGCCATTTCACGCTCGCCTATGGCGACCGCGCTTTCGCGGCCGCCGCCGATTTCGTCGCGCGGCAGGATCGCCTGATCTTCATCCGGCGCCGCGACCAGGTCGCGCAGGCGGTGAGCTATCACGCCGCGCGCAGCACCGGCCGATGGACGTCGGAGCATGAGCCGTTCTTCGGACCGGCGCCGGTGAGCGCGGTTCCGTTCGACGTGCCGGCGCTGGATGCATGCCTCGACGAGGTCGTCCGCGGCGAGGCGAACTGGCGTTCGGTGCTCGCGGCGTGCGGCAGCCCGTTCCTGGAGATCGACTATGAGGATCTGGTCGGGGACTATGAGGCGACCGTCGCGACGGCCCTCCGATGGCTCGGCGCCAGCGCGCCGGTTGTCCCGCCGCTGCCCACCCGGCCGAGCCGCATCGGGGCGGACGGGCTGCTCGACCGCTACCGCCGCCTGAGGGCGTCCGGAACCATCGCCGCCGGCGGGGGTTAGTCCGCGTGGATGCGGCGCGCGTCAATCGGACATGGCGGCACCGGGCAACGAGGTCGGTTTTTCCGATTTCCCTCCTCGGCCAACGCATCGGCAGACGAGGCCCTGTCCCGCCCGCGCCGCATCCTCTTCTCCTTGACCTTCTCTCCTTGACCTTCGCCGTTCCGCGCTGCAATTAGCAGCCGCTTGAACCGCTTACCCGCGCTCGTGTGCGGGAGTGAGCAAGGAGACCCGAACATGACCGATGCCGCCGCCGGCGCATCCTCCCGCCAGATCAATCTCACCTTCCCCGACGGCTCGATCCGCCCGTTCCCCGCCGGCACGACCGGCCGCGCCATCGCCGAGGGCATCTCGAAATCGCTCGCGAAGAAGGCGGCCGCCGTCGCGCTGGACGACGTCCTTGCCGATCTCTCCGCGCCGATCGAGCGCGATGCGAAGATCGAGATCGTCACCCGCGACGATCCGCGGACGCTGCCCCTCATCCGCCACGACGCCGCGCATGTGATGGCCGAGGCGGTGCAGGAGCTGTGGCCGGGCACCCAGGTGACCATCGGCCCGGTGATCGAGAACGGCTTCTTCTACGACTTCTTCCGCAACGAGCCCTTCACGCTCGACGACCTGCCGCGCATCGAGGAGAAGATGCGCGAGATCATCAGGCGGAACGCGCCCTTCACCGTCGAGACCTGGGACCGCGAGCGCACCAAAGAGGTGTTCCGCGACAAGGGCGAGGGCTTCAAGGTCGAGCTCGTCGACGCCATCCCGGGCGACGAGCCGATCAAGATCTATCACCAGGGCGAGTGGTTCGACCTCTGCCGCGGGCCGCACATGGCCTCGACCGGCCAGGTCGGCGACGCCTTCAAGCTGACCAAGGTGGCCGGCGCCTATTGGCGCGGCGATTCCAACAACCCGATGCTGACCCGCATCTACGGCACCGCGTGGCATAGCAAGGAGGAGCTCGACGCTTATCTCCATATGCTGGAGGAGGCCGAGAAGCGCGACCATCGCCGCCTCGGCCGCGAG
This sequence comes from Bauldia sp., assembly GCA_026126025.1. Taxonomy (GTDB): domain Bacteria; phylum Pseudomonadota; class Alphaproteobacteria; order Rhizobiales; family Kaistiaceae; genus JADLGL01. The sequence continues at coordinate 190,206 of JAHCJZ010000006.1, forward strand.
CTCGACCTCTTCCATTTCCAGGAGGAGGGGCCGGGCACCGTGTTCTGGCACCCCAGGGGCTGGACGATGTTCCAGGAGCTGATCGCCTATATGCGGCGGCGGCTGCGCGGCAGCTATGCCGAGGTCAACGCGCCGCAGATGCTCGACAAGTCGCTCTGGGAGACTTCGGGCCACTGGGCGTGGTTCCGCGAGAACATGTTCAAGGCGATTGCCGCCGGCGACGACGCGGAGAAGGAGGACAATGAGCGCGTCTACGCGATCAAGCCGATGAACTGCCCGGGTCACATCCAGATCTTCAAGCACGGCTTGAAGAGCTACCGCGATCTACCGATGCGGCTGGCGGAATTCGGCGTCGTCCATCGCTATGAACCCTCGGGCGCCCTCCATGGACTCATGCGGGTGCGCGCCTTCACCCAGGACGACGCGCACATCTTCTGCACCGAGGACCAGATGGCCGAGGAGTGCCTGAAGATCAACGAGCTGATCCTGTCGACCTACGCCCATTTCGATTTCCAGAAGATCGTCGTGAGGCTCTCGACCCGGCCGGAAAAGCGGGTCGGCTCGGATCGCGCCTGGGACCACGCCGAGGAGATCATGCACGGCGTCCTCAGGCAGATCGAGGAGCGCTCCGGCGGCCGCATCACCACCGGGATCAACCCCGGCGAGGGCGCGTTCTACGGGCCGAAATTCGAGTATGTGCTGCGTGACGCGATCGGCCGCGACTGGCAGTGCGGCACCACCCAGGTCGACCTCAACCTCCCCGGCCTCTTCGGCGCGTTCTATATCGACAGCAATGGCGACAAGCAGGTGCCGGTGATGATCCACCGCGCGATCTGCGGCTCGATGGAGCGCTTCCTCGGCATCCTGATCGAGAACTTCGCCGGCCACTTCCCGCTGTGGTTCGCGCCGGTGCAGGCAGTGGTCGCCACCATTACCTCGGACGCCGACGACTACGCGAAGGCGGTGAACGAGCGGCTGTCGCGCGCAGGGTTCCGGACCGAGATCGACCTTCGCAACGAGAAGATCAACTACAAGGTCCGCGAGCACTCGCTCGCCAAGGTTCCGGTCATCCTCGTCTGCGGCAAGCGCGAGGCGGAGGAGGGGACGGTCAACATCCGCCGCCTCGGCTCCCGCGACCAGGAGGTGCTGCCGCTCGACGAAGCGGTGGCCCGGCTCCAGCACGAAGCGATCCCGCCGGATCTGCGGGAGGTCAACTAGGCTCGCGCCCGCGCTTCTCCCTTCGCCGGAATGACGAGTCTGGAGGGGTTAGCCGCCGCCTGCGGCGGCTTCGACGGGGCGGGCGTCGCCGACCACGACCTCGACGTCGCGATTGACGCCGGGGACGATTGAGAACGGCACCTCGAAGACCGAGCCGTCATGGATGGCGATGGCGGTGTAGTCGCCGGCCGCGAGCACGATGGACGGGAAGGCGCCGACGCTCTCGAAGACGCTCTCGCCGCCGGGGCTCACCACCTGCCACGAGGTGTTGGCCAGCGCCTCGCCGCCGCGCTCGGTGACGAGCTTCAGCGTCACCTGGGCCGCCTCGTGCTCGAGCGAGAGGTCGGTGAGGAGCCCGGCTTCCACCTCGATGTCGGCGCGCACCACGGCGTTGCCGTCCCCGTAGCTGGAGACGACGTGGTAGAAACCGGCGTTGAGCCGAACGATGTCGCCGGGCGACGCGTTCTCGACGATCGGCGTGCCTTCGAGGCGCGCGGGATCGTCGACGAAGATGTCGAACCGCACCTCGCCGGCGCGAAGCCTCGTGTCGTCCCCGACGGTGGCGTGAAGCCTGAGGCCGCCGGCATTGAGCACCACGACATGGTCGCTGCCGCCGGGCGGCACGCGGAGCATCCCCACGACCTGGGCATGCCCGTAGGCGGTGTAGATGTAGTAGCCGCCGGTCTGGATGTTGATCGACGCGACCCCGCCCTGCGCCTCGGCCACCAGCGGATACCGGCCGTCCGCACCGGCCGTGCCGGAGAAGATGCCCCAGCGCACGCCGTGCGGAATCGCCGGCCCGCCGGGCACCAGCACCGCCGACAGCGTGACCGGCTGCGGCAGTGCGTCCGAATCCGGGCCCTGCAGCAATGGGGCAAGATCGAGCGGCGTGTCGGCGGCGGGGAGGAAGCCGAGGGCGTCCGGCGCGTTGCCGAGCGCCTCGGGCGGAATGAGAAGGCCCGGACCCTCCGCATCGGCCGGGGGGGCGGGCGCCACGACATGCAGCGGATTGGGGAGCGGGAAGGGGATGAATTCGTCGTCGGCGGGCTCGGCGTCCTGCGCCATCGCCGCCCCGGCGAAGGCAAACGCGACCAGCGCCGCCAGCGCAGCGATGCGCGCGCGGCGGCCGCGAGCCGGTCTTCGACGATCCGTCATGCCCCGAATTTCTCCGACCGCGTCGGACTATGCCAGCGGATTGTTCATCGGCATGGAAATGGCGAATTTGCGGCCTTGCGGCGATTGCCCCATATCCGCGCCCATCCGTCGCGCGAAAGGACCGGAATGATGACGCCGATCGAGCTTCTCACCCAGCGGCGCACCGTGCCGGCCGCCTATCTCGGACCGCCCGGGCCGACCGCGAAACAGCTGGCGACGCTGCTGGCGGCGGCCGTCCGCGTGCCGGATCACGGCAAGCTCGGCCCGTGGCGGTTCATCGTGTTCGAGGGCGAGGCGCGGCTGGAGGCGAGCCGGAAGCTGGCCGAACTGCACCTGCGCAAGCAGCCTGAGCTTCCTGCCGAGGAGCAAGCGAAGGACGACGTGCGGCTGGCGCTAGCGCCGACGGTGATTGCCGTGGTGAGCCGGGCGGCGCCCCACGTGAAGATCCCGGAATGGGAGCAGCTTCTGTCGGCCGGCGCGGTGGCGATGAACCTCCTCAACGCCGCCACCGCGATCGGCCTTGCGGCGCAATGGCTGACGGGATGGCCGGCCTATGATGCCGACGCGCGGGCGCTGCTCGGCCTTGAGCCCTTCGAGCGGATCGCGGCGTTCGTCCATGTCGGCACGCCGACCATGCCGCCGCTGGAGCGGTGGCGGCCGGACCCCGCGGCGCTCGTCACCCGCTGGGCCGCGCCGCCCGGCGATTAACCGCGCCTTTACCGTGATCCGTGCACCCTTAACCCGGCGCTAACCCTAACGGGCGGTTAGCGGCGTGCGCGTATGAGGGGACATGGACGTCGGCGCCTTTCGGATGCGGATGGAATCGGCCCTTCCGACGCGGCGGGCCGAAGAGGCGTTCGCGCTCGGCCGCGCCTATCTCCACGAAGACCTTCGCTCCGGCGCCCGCGATTCGATGGAGACGGCGATTACGCTTCTCCTCGACGATCCCTCGCCCATGGTGCGCCGGGCGCTTGCCGAGGCGCTGGCCGCCAGCCCGGAAGCGCCCCGCCACGCGATCCTGACGCTCGCCGCCGACCGCGCCGACATCGCGGCGCTGATCGTCGCCCGCTCGCCCGTCCTCCTCGACGGCGAGCTGGTCGACCTCGCCGCCACGATGATCGAGCCGGTCCAGGACGCGATCGCCGCGCGCCCGGTTCTTTCGACCGCGGTGTCGGCCGCGCTCACCGAGCTCGGCACGCTCAAGGCGTGCCGCACGCTGGTGGCGAATCCCGGCGCCGAGGTCGCCAAGGTCAGCCTCCACCGCCTCGTCGACCGCTGGGGCGACGATGCCGAGATCCGCGACTCGCTGCTGTCGCGCGCCGACCTTCCGGGCGAGATCCGCCAGAGCCTGGTGCGCTCGCTCAGCGTCGCGCTCGGCAACCTCGTCTCGATGCGCGCCTGGCTCGACCGGGACCGCGCCACGACCGTCACCCGCGACGCCTGCGACCGCGCCACCGTCGCGATCGCCGCGGAGACCGCCTCGGACGATCTGGTGCCGATGGCCGAGCATCTCCGCGTCACCGGCCAGCTCACCACGTCGCTGCTGCTTCGCGCGGTCTGCGCCGGCAATGCCGCGTTCTTCTCGGCCGCGCTGGCCGTGCTGTCGCGCCTGCCGGAGCGGCGCTGCCGCGAGTTGGTGTTCGACGGCAAGGTCGCCGCGCTCCGCGCCGTCTATGGCCGCGCCGGGCTGCCGCCGGTCGCGTTCGACGCCTTCATGGCGGCGATCCATATCTGCCGCCAGTGGCGCGGCACGATCGCCGATCCGCAGGCGCGCCTTCGCCTGACGCGGCGCCTCGTCGAGGACGTGCTGGCGCGCTACGTCGCGATCACCGACAGCGAGATGAACGAGCTGACCGCGATGCTGCGCCGCTTCGCGGCCGACGCCGCCCGCGCCGCGGCCCGGGCGATTGCCGCTGCCTAGTAGCGGAACTGCTCGGCGAGGATCCGTTCGTCCCACGAATGGTCGGGGTCGAACATCACGAGGCTCGACGCCCCGCGGTCCTGGCGCACGGTCACCTCGGTCACCGACTTGATCTCGGTGTGATCGGCGACGGCGTTCACCGGGCGCTTGCCCGCGTCGAGGACCTCGATCCGCACCTCCGCGCGCTCGGGGATGAGCGCGCCGCGCCACAGCCGTGGCCGGAACGGGCTGAGCGGGGTGAGCGCCAGCAGCGGTGCGTTGATCGGGATGATCGGCCCGTGGGCGGAGAGGTTGTACGCCGTGCTGCCGGCGGCGGTGGCGACGAGGATGCCGTCGCAGATCAACTCCGCCATGCGCTCCTTGCCGTCGATCAGGATGCGCAGCCGCGCTGCCTGGTAGGATTGGCGCAGCAGCGAGACCTCGTTGAAGGCGTAGGCCTTGCTGACCTTGCCGTCGGTATCGAGCGCCGACATTGCGAGCGGGTGGATGGTGGTAGCCTCGGCCGCCGCGAGCCGCGCCTCGAGGCCTTCCGGGCGGTACTCGTTCATGAGGAAACCGACGGTGCCGCAATTCATGCCGTAGATCGGCTTGCCGGTGTTCATGAAGCGGTGCAGCGTCTGCAGCATGAAGCCGTCGCCGCCGAGCGCGACGATGGTCGCGGCGTCTTCCGGGTCCGCGTTGCCGTAGGCGGCGCTCAACTGGACGAGGGCGGCCCGCGCCTCTTCCGCCGCGCTGGCGATGAAGGCGATCGCCCCGGCTTTCGGCGACTTCGCGGCCATGTATGGTCCTGCCCGATGGGTGGCTGCACCTAGCATGGCGCGGCCCCGCTTTCCACGGGGGACCCGGACGGCATGGACGACGAGAACGAGCCGGTCGCGATCTACGTCACCTTTCCCGACATGGCGACCGCGGAAGCGATCGGCGGCGCGGTGGTGGAGGAGGGGCTCGCCGCCTGCATCAACATCCTGCCCCAGATGCGCTCGATCTATCGCTGGAAGGGCGCCATCTCGCGCGACGACGAGGTGGTGGGGATCATGAAGACCCGCCGCGCGCGGGTGGAGGCGATCGTCGCCGCCATCGAGGCGCGGCACCCATACGAGACGCCGGCCATCGTGGTGCTGCCGATCGTCGGCGGGAGCCGTGGCTATCTCGACTGGATCGTCGCGGAGACCTCGGGCTGACCACGTCCCCATGGGGTCGTCACCCCGGCGAAGGCCGGGGTCCAGAGCCGCAGGCGCCGCGCTCGCGGCTTCTGGATTCCGGCCTTCGCCGGAATGACGAAAGAAGGGGTGGGATTGGCGGGCAAACCGCATTGTCGGGAAGATCGATTCAATTTTTCGGAGTTCTTTCAGCGGGATTTAGCGGCCGGCCGGTAACGCTCGGTACCTGACGGCCCGCGACGAGGCCGGGAGGGGGAGCATCCGATGCAAGCAGCCGCAGCCTTTCATCGCACCTGGGCCAATCCCGAGGACTCCCTCGGCACCCGGACGCTGACGCTGTCCGATCGCCGCGTCCTAGCGTTCCATGTCGTCGGCGCCGCCGACGGTCCGACGCTGTTCCATCACCATGCGAGCCCCGGCTCGCGGCTCGACGTTGCCGCGATCGACGGGATCGCGCGCGAGCTCGGCGTGCGCGTCGTCGGCGTCGATCGCCCCGGCATCGGGCGGAGCTCGCCGCGGCCGACCGGCGGGCCGTGTACTTTCGCGCAGGACATCGCGGTCCTTGCCGACCATCTCGGCGCCGAGCGCTTCTGCGTTTCCGGCGCAGAGGAGGGCGCAGCGTTCGCGCTGGCCTGCGCCTCGGCCATTCCGGCCGAACGGATGCGGCTCGCGATTCTCTGCGCGCCCGGCGTCGCTCGCACGTCGCAGGAGATCGTCGAGGCGGCGGCGGCGCGGATGACCGTGCCGGCCCGCGACGTTGCCGGTGTCGTTGCCTGGGACGCGCGCAGCACCGCCGAGTGGTTCTGGAACGAGCGAGCCGCCACGGCGTCCGGCTATGACTGCGAGGTCCTGTCGCGGCCTTCGGTGCGGCCCGCGCTGGTCGCCTCGACGCGCGAATCGGTCCGCAACGGTCCGCTCGCGCTCCTTCGCGACATCGCGCAGGCCGGGTGCTGGAACGTCGACTGCCGCGAGGTGAAGGGCGAGGTCGAGGTGTGGGGCGGCGGCGATGCTGCGCTTGCCGCCGGCGCCCGGCAGGTCGCGATCCCCGGCGCCGGCCGGCTCGTCTTCCTCGGCGAGATCGACGGCATCCTCGGCCGGGTCAAGGCGGCCTTGCGCTAGCGCCGGTTGCGGCGCGCGGAACGCGCGGCTAACTCTCGGCCCGATCACGGGCCGAGGGGGCGGCATGGCGACCATCATCGACGGAACGGCAAGCGCCGCGCGGCTGACCGATCGCGTCGCCGCGGCCGCTGCGGACCTCCAGGAGGCCGGCGTGAAGCCGGGGCTTGCCGTGGTCCTCGTTGGCAGCGACCCGGCGAGCCAGGTCTATGTCGCCAACAAGAGCCGGACCGCGGATGCGCTCGGCTTTTATTCCGTCCAGCACACCCTGCCGGCCGAGACCACGGAGGCAGAGCTGCTGGCGCTGGTCGAGACGCTCAACCGCGATCCCGCGATCCACGGCATCCTCGTGCAGTTCCCGGTGCCCGCGCATATCGCGCAGCGGAAGGTGATCGAGACGATCCGCGCAGAGAAGGATGTCGACGGGCTCAATCCGCTCAATGTCGGCCGCCTCGCCGGCGAGGGGCCGGAGCACGCGCTGGTGCCATGCACGCCGGCCGGCTGTCTGGTGCTGCTGCGCGAGACGCTGGGCGACCTGACCGGGCGCCATGCGGTGGTGATCGGGCGGTCGAACCTCGTCGGCAAGCCGGTGGCGCAGCTTCTCCTCCACGCCAACTGCACCGTGACGATCGCTCACAGCCGGACCAGCGACCTGCCGAAGGTCGTCCGTCAGGGCGACATCGTCGTGGCGGCGGTCGGCCGGCCGCAGATGGTGCGCGGCGCCTGGATCAAGACCGGCGCGACGGTGATCGACGTCGGCATCAACCGTATCGCCGCCCCGGAGCGCGGCGAGGGCAGGACGCGCCTCGTCGGCGACGTCGCCTTCGACGAGGCGGTGGACGTCGCCGCGGCGATCACCCCGGTGCCGAAGGGCGTCGGGCCGATGACCATCGCCATGCTGATGGCGAACACCGTCACCGCCGCCGCCCGCGCCGCCGGCCGCGAAGCGCCGAGCTTCTTCTAGCCCTCTGAACTAACGCGTTCTTTCAACCTCCCCCTTGCGGGGAGGTCGAACCGGCGCAGCCGGTTCGGGAGGGGGTGCTGAGGTGCGTCCTGCTTCGGAGTCAGCACCCCTCCCCGAAACCGCTTCGCGGTTTCGACCCTCCCGCAAGGGGAGGGTTGAAGATGGGATGCTTGCCGAAGTGACGTCGGTCGGCGCTGCTTGCCGCCGCCACGTTTTTTTCAACCTCCCCCTTGCGGGGAGGTCGAAGGTCGCGAAGCGAGCTTCGGGAGGGGGGCGGCCTTTCCATTTGTCCTCCGCAAGGGGAGGGTTGAAGCGGGTATGGCTGCGAAGGCTAGCGGTGGAGGTGGGGGGCGCTTTCGGCGCAGTGGGCGCATTCGCCGTGGATTTCGAGGGTTTCGCGTTCGGCGTGGAAGCCCTCGAGGTCGCAGATCGCGGCGATGCGCTTGCCGATCGCGCTGTCGGGGCGCTCGGTCACCGTCCCGCAGCCTTCGCAGATCGTGAAGACGATCGGCGCGGTGCCGTGGCTGTGCGGGGTCGCGCAGGCGACGAAGGCGTTGAGGCTTTCGAGGCGATGCACCAGCCCGTGGGCGATCAGTCGGTCGAGTGCGCGATAGACCTGGAGCGGCGCCTTCAGGCCCTCGTCCTGGAGGTCGGCGAGGATGGCGTAGGCGCTCATCGGCTTGCCCTTGGCCGTCAGCGCCCTGAGGACGAGTTCCTGATTGTGGGTGAGGTCGATGTGATCGCCGCTCATGGCGGATCTCCGGTCAGCTGCGGCCTTCCGCGGCCCGGCCGCGGAAGGGGAGGAGGCTCACGACGAACAGCGCCAGCGCGCCGACGACGATCGACGGGCCGGACGGCGTGTCGAACCAGAGCGAGCCGTGGAGACCGAGCACCACGGCGGCGACGCCGAACGCCGCCGCGAGGAATGCCATCGCTTCGGGGCCACGGGCAAAGCGCCGCGCCGCGGCGGCGGGGATGATGAGGAGCGCGGTGATCAGCATCGCGCCGACGATCTTGAGCGCGATGGCGACGACGGCGGCCATCAGCATGGTGAAGACGATGCGGGCGATCTCCGGGCGGAGCCCCTCGGCGGCGGCGAGCTCGGCGTTGACGGTCCCGGCGAAGAGCGGCCGCCAGATCACCGCCAGCACCGCGACGACCAGCGCGCCGCCGCCCCAGATCACCGCGATGTCGGTCCACGACACGGCGAGGATGTCGCCGAAGAGGTAGCCGATGAGGTCGACCTGCACCGTCGCCATCAGCGCGACGACGATGATGCCGATGGCGAGCGTCGAATGGGAGAGGATGCCGAGGATGGTGTCGCTGGCGAGGATCGGCCGCCGCCCGAGGAGCACGAGCGGAATGGCGACGAGGGCGGCGGCGACGAAGACGCCGAGGACGATGTGGATCTCGAGGAGGAGCGCGAGCGTCACGCCGAGAAGGGCGGCGTGCGAGAGCGTGTCGCCGAAATAGGCAAGCCGCCGCCACAGCACGAAGCATCCCAGCGGCCCGGCGACCAGCGCGACGCCGATGCCGCCAAGGAGCGCGCGGACGAAGAACTCATCCATGGTGATGCTCCGCGTCGTGGTCGTGCCCGTGGTCGTGACCGTGATGGTCCTGCCCGTGATCGTGGTGGTGCTCGTGGGCATAGACGGCGAGCGCGGCGGCAGCGCGCGGGCCGAACAGGCGCTGGTATTGCGGGCTCTCCGTCACCGCATGCGGCGCGCCGCGGCAGGAGACGCCGCCCTCTAGGCATACCACCGTGTCGGTCCGCGCCATCACGATGTGGAGGTCGTGCGAGATGAGGAGCACGCCGCAGCCGAGGCGATCGCGGATAGTGCCGATCAGCTCGTAGAGCGCGAGCTCGCCGGCGAAGTCGACGCCCTGCACCGGCTCGTCGAGCACCAGGAGCTCCGGCCGGCGCACGATGGCGCGGGCCAGGAGCGCGCGCTGGAACTCGCCGCCGGACAGGGCCTGGATCGGCGTTCCGGCAAGGTGCGGGATGCCGACTTCCCCCAGCGCCGCGTCGATCGCGGCGCGCGGGTGGCGCCCGGTCAGCTGCATCAGCCGGCCGACGGTCATCGGCAGCGTCCAGTCGATGGCGAGCTTCTGCGGCACGTAGCCGACGCGGAGGCCCGGGCGATGGACCGAGCGTCCTTCGGCCGGGCTGATCAGGCCGAGGAGCGCCTTCGCGGTGGTGGTCTTGCCGCCGCCATTCGGCCCAATGACGGTGACGATCTCGCCGGGCCGCACCGCGAGGTCGACATGACGGACGATCCAGCGCCCGCCGAGGCGCACGCCGAGATTCTCGACGGCGGCCAAGGGCTCGGCCGCTGACGGGGAGGGAAGTGTGATTTCCAAGCGCAGCTCCGCTTGACGACGCGTGGCGTTATACCATAACGGTTGATGTTATAACATAACATCAGATGGAGATGGGACCATGCACCGCAGCCCGGCAATCGGCCTTGCAGGCGTCTTGATGCTTTCCGCCGCCAGCGCTGCGCTGGCACAGCCGGCCGGGCCGGTGGTGGTCACGATCAAGCCGATCCATTCGCTGGTCGCGACGGTGATGGAGGGCGTCGGCGAGCCGGTGCTTCTTCTCAGCGGAGCCGCGTCGCCGCACACCTACAGCCTGCGGCCGTCGGATGCGCGGGCGCTCGCTTCCGCGGCGGTGGTGTTCTGGGTCGGGCCGGGGCTCGAGGCGTTCCTGACCGACTCGCTGGCGACCCTGGCGCCGCGCGCGTCGCATGTGGCGCTGGCGCAGTCGCCCGGCCTGTCGCTGCTCGCGACCCGAGAAGGCGGCGTGTGGGAGGAGCACGCGCACGAGGAGGGAGACGGCGACCATGCGGATGAAGACCACGACCACGACCACGCCGAGGACGAGCATGAGCACGCCGAGGACGAGCACGATCATGCGGAGGAAGAGCACGATCACGCTGACGATCATGACGACCATGATCATGCCGAGGACGAGCATGATCACGCCGACCATGATCACGGGCCGGTCGACATGCATTTCTGGCTCGATCCGATCCGCGCGGCGGACATCGCCGACGACATCGCGGAGGCGCTGGCCGCGGTCGATCCCGGCAATGCCGGCGCCTACCGCGCCAATGCCGCGGCGCTTCAGGCCGATCTCGTCGCGCTCGACGCCGAGCTCGCGGCGCTGCTGGAGCCGGTCCACGATGTGCCCTACGTCGTCTTCCACGACGGCTACCAGTATCTCGAGGCGCGCTACGGCCTGACCGGGGTCGGGTCGGTGGCGATCAATCCCGAGATTCCAATCAGCGCCGCCCGCCTCCGCGCGCTCGAAGCGGTGGTGGAGGAGCGCGGCGCGCGCTGCGCGTTCGGCGAGCCGGCCTTCAACACCCCGATCGTCGAGACCATCGCGGCCGACACCGGCATCCGCTTCGGCGTCCTCGACTATCTCGGCGTCGGGATCGCGGCCGGGCCGGACGCCTATGACGCGATCCTGCGCGCCAACGCCGCGTCGCTGGTGGAGTGCCTCGGCGATTGAGCCGATGGTCCTTCGAGGCCCGGCTTCGCCGGGCGCCTCAGGATGAGGTCGTGTGGTGATTCATCCCCGACCTCATCCTGAGGTGCTCGCGCAGCGAGCCTCGAAGGATGGCGGCGAGCGCTGAGGGCGACCTAGGCGGTCTGCGGGGCGGTGATGCCTTTTTCGGCGAGCATGTCCTGAAGCTCGCCGGCCTGGAACATCTCGCGGACGATGTCGCAGCCGCCGACGAACTCGCCCTTCACGTAGAGCTGGGGGATCGTCGGCCAGTTGGAGAATTCCTTGATCCCCTGGCGCACGGCGTCGTCGGCCAGCACGTTGATGCCCTTGTACGGCACCTTGAGGTAGTCGAGAATCTGCACGACCTGGCCGGAGAAGCCGCACATCGGCATTGCCGGCGTGCCCTTCATGAACAGCACCATGTCGTTGGTCTTCACTTCCTCGGCGATCCAGGCCTGAACGTCGGTCATCGGCGGAATCCCTTCAGGTGAGTCGCGATATAGCGACTCCGCTCAACCCTAAGCATAGGAATGCGGCGGCAATGCCGCAAGGATCGGGGCTAGTCCGGCGCGCTGGTTTGCAAGGCGAGGGCGTGGAGCACGCCGCCCATCCGGCCCTTCAGCGCATCGTAGACCATCTGGTGCTGCTGGACGCGGTTCTTGCCGCGGAAGGCCTCGGACACGACCTCGGCGGCGAAATGGTCGCCGTCGCCGGCAAGGTCGCGCAGCACGACCTTGGCGTCGGGCAGGGCCTCGCGGATCAGGGTTTCGATTTCGCGTGCGTCCATCGGCATGGAGGGTCTCCCTCGGTCGGCCGCGTCGCTACCCTGCGGCCATCATGGACGGGAACCAATTCTCGTGGGCGGCGCGGAGCTTTGCAAGCGACACGCCAAAAAGCCCGGCGACGCCGACGCTGTCGCCGCCGGTGAGGCCGATCGAGCGCCCGGGAACGCCGGCAAGCCCCGCCGCCTCCAGGATCGCCGCGGCGTCTTCGGGCCGGCAGGTCACGACGTAGCGGGCCTGGTCTTCGCCGAACAGCCAGCCGAGCCGGTTCACGCCCCCGGGCGCGGTGACGATCGCGCCGACGCCGCCCGCCATCGCCATTTCGGCGACCGCCACGATCAGCCCGCCATCGGAGATGTCGTGGCAGGCGGTGACCTTGCCCTGCCGGATCAGGCGGCGGACGAGGTCGCCTGCCGCGCGCTCGGCATCGAGATCGACCGGCGGCGGCGCGCCCTCGTCGCGGCCGGCGACGTCGCGGAGATAGATCGAGCGGCCGAGATGATGGCCGTCGGCGCCAATGAGGAGGATCGCCTCGCCCTCGGTCTTGAGGGCGACCGTCGCCATGGCGCGATGATCGGGGAGGAGGCCGACGCCGCCGATGGTGGGGGTCGGCGGGATGCCGACGCCGTCGGTCTCGTTGTAGAGCGACACGTTGCCCGACACGACGGGATAGGCGAGGGCGCGGCAGGCGGCGTCGATGCCGCGGATCGCGGCGACGAACTCGCCCATGATCGCCGGGCGCTCCGGGTTGCCGAAATTGAGGTTGTCGGTGATCGCCAGCGGCTCGGCGCCGACCGCGGAGAGGTTCCGCCAGGTTTCCGCCACCGCCTGCTTGGCGCCCTCGAACGGATCGGCGGCGCAATAGCGTGGCGTCACGTCGGTGGTGAAGGCGAGCGCCTTGGTGGTGCCGTCGATGCGCACCACGCCGGCGTCGCCGCCGGGGCGCTGCACCGTGTTGCCCTGGACGAGATGGTCGTACTGCTCCCACACCCAGCGCCGCGAGGCCACGTCCGGCGAACCGATGAGCTTGAGGAGCGTCGCGCCATAGTCGGCCGGCTCGGCGAGCGTGTCGGCGAGGACCGGGGCGTGCGCCTCAGGCGCTTCCCACGGGCGGTCATATTCCGGCGCCTGGTCGCCGAGATCCTTGATCGGGAGGTTCGCCACCTCGTGGCCGCCATGGATGATGCGGAAGCGAAGGTCGTCGGTGGTCTCGCCGACGATCGCGAAGTCGAGGCCCCATTTGCGGAAGATCGCGGCGGCCTCGGCTTCCTTGTCGGCGTGGAGCACCATCAGCATGCGCTCCTGGCTTTCCGACAGCATCATCTCGTAGGCGGTCATGCGCTCCTCGCGCGTCGGCACGCGATCGAGGTCGAGCCGGATGCCGAGATTGCCCTTCGCGCCCATCTCGACCGCCGACGAGGTGAGGCCGGCGGCGCCCATGTCCTGGATCGCGACAACGGCGCCGGACGCCATCAGCTCGAGGCACGCCTCGAGGAGGAGCTTCTCGGCGAACGGGTCGCCGACCTGCACGGTCGGGCGCTTCTCGTCGGAATCTTCGCCGCCGAACGCCGCCGACGCCATGGTCGCGCCATGGATGCCGTCGCGCCCGGTCTTCGAGCCGAGATAGACCACCGGCCGGCCGATGCCCTCGGCCTGCGAGGTGAAGATCGCGTCGCGGTCGGCGAGGCCCGCGGCGAAGGCGTTGACGAGGATGTTGCCGTTGTAGCGGGGGTCGAACATCACCATGCCGGCGATGGTCGGGACGCCGAAGGAATTGCCGTAGCCGCCGATGCCGCCGACGACGCCCGAGACGAGATGCTGCGTCTTGGGGTGGTCCGGGGCGCCGAAGAAAAGCGCGTTCATCGCCGCGATCGGCCGCGCGCCCATGGTGAAGACGTCGCGGAGGATGCCGCCGACGCCGGTCGCCGCGCCCTGGTAGGGCTCGATATAGGACGGGTGGTTGTGGCTCTCCATCTTGAACACCACGACCTGCCCGTCGCCGATGTCGACGACGCCGGCATTCTCGCCAGGTCCGTAGACGACGCGCGGCCCGCGGGTCGGGAGCGTGCGCAGCCAGCGCTTGGACGATTTGTACGAGCAGTGCTCGTTCCACATCGCCGAGAAGATGCCGAGCTCGGTGATGGTCGGCTCGCGCCCGATCAGCGCGAGGATCCGCTGATATTCGTCGGGCTTGAGGCCGTGCTCGGCGACGAGCGCCGGGGTGATCGTGGGCTCGGCGGCGATGGGGGAAGCGGAGCTCATTTGCGGGATTCGGCCTCGGCTGCCGGCGTGTCGCGGGACAGATAGCGACTCAAGCCGCGGCAACAAAGGGGCTTTTCGCCCCGAGCCTGTTGACGATGACATGAGGTGAGGCAAGCCAGCGCACCGGTGCCGTGCTATCGTTTCAAATTGCGGCGGTTTCGACCAAGGGCGATCAGGGAAACGCAGCAATGAAGCTCCTTCGCAGAACTCTTCCTGTCGTGGCGCTCACGCTGGCCGCCGGCCTCACGGCCGTTCCGGCGAATGCGCTGATGAATCTCTATCTCCTGCCGGGCCCCGAGCGCGGGCGGCAGGCCCTGCAGGCGGGACCCGATGGCGGCCCGCCGCCGCTTCCGCCGGTCCAGGAGAACCAGACCCCGCAGCCGCCGCCGATCCCGCCGACGCCGGAGGTGCTCTACTTCTTCATCCAGCAGGGCCAGCAGGTCGGCCCGCTCACGGTCGATCAGATGACGAGCCAGATCGCGGCCGGCGTCATCACGCGGGAGACGCTCGTCTGGACGGCCGGCATGGCGGACTGGACCGCGGCCCGCGAGGTACCTGCGCTCGAAGAGGCGCTTCGCGTCGCGCCGCCCGAGGTGCCGGCGTCCGAGCAATATCGCCTGCTGGTCCAGGGCGTGTGGCTGATGAGCGAGACCAACCCGCAGGGCTTCACCCTGACGACGCAAGTCAACTACCACAGCGACGGCACGTTCGACGCGGTGTCGACCACGACCTATCAGGGCGTGTCGAGCTCGGTCCCGGTGAGCGGACGCTGGACGGTGCAGGCGATGGGGGCGAACCAGTTCTCGCTCTCCATGACGCCCGACGCCGGCATTCCGAGCACCGCCATCATCCGCGTGATCGACCAGAACACGCTCTACAACGAGACCGCCGGCCAGCAGGCCCGCCGGGTGGGGTAGGACGCGCGGTTCTTCAACCTTCCCCTTGCGGGGAGGTCGAAGGTCGCGAAGCGAGCTTCGGATGGGGGTGCTGCGGCGGCGTTCAGCCTCGGGCTCAGCAACCCTCCCCGAAACCGCTGCGCGGTTTCGACCCTCCCGCAGGGGGAGGGTTGAAACGATAGGGCCCAGACGTGGGTTGGCTTGGCTTCTCCCCGTTCCCCGGACTGTGGTGCGGCACGAAGTTGGTCGCCCCACCCCACTTCATCGTCACCCCGGCGAAGGCCGGGTCCAGAATCACACGAAGGACCGAGCGTCGGGCGCTGGATTCCGGCCTTCGCCGGAATGACGAAAGGGGGACCTTAGCCGGAATGACGAAAGGGGGGAGACGTCCTTGGCACCCCACGACCGCCGATGGCTGAGCACCGTCAGGCGGCGACGAGCGTGTGGGTCAGGCTCTCGAATAGCCGCCGGCCGCCGGTGTTGCCGTGGGCGGGTTCGATCATGTTCTCGGGGTGGGGCATGAGGCCGAGGACGTTGCGGCGGTCGCTGAGGATGCCGGCGATGTTCTCGACCGAGCCGTTGGCGTTCGCCTCGGCGGTGGCCTCGCCCGCCGCCGTGACGTAGCGGAACGCGACGCGGTCCTCGCCGTTGAGGCGGGCCAGCGTTTCAGCATCGGCGGTGTAGTTGCCCTCGCCATGGGCGACCGGCGTGCGGAAGACGTCGCCCTTGGCATAGGCGCGGGTGAAGGGGCTGTCGGCGGTCTCGACGCGGAGATGCACGTCGCGGCAGATGAAGCGGAGGCTGGCGTTGCGCATCAGGATGCCGGGCAGCAGCCCTGCCTCACAGAGGATCTGGAAGCCGTTGCAGACGCCGAGCACCGGGACGCCCTTCGCCGCGGCGTCGGCAACCGCGCGCATCACCGGGGAGCGCGCGGCGATGGCGCCGGTGCGGAGGTAGTCGCCATAGGAGAAGCCGCCCGGCAGCACGATGAGGTCGAGAGGCGGCAGCGTCGGCTCGGCGTGCCAGATCATCTGCGGCGCGTCGCCGGTGATCCGGGTCAGCGCATACTGCATGTCGCGGTCCCGGTTGGAGCCGGGGAAGACGATGACGGCGGATTTCATTCGACGGTGATGCCTTCGATGAGGTCGAGCAGCGTCCCTTCGCCGAGATGCGGCCCGAAATAGCAGCCTGATATGGGGATGCCGGTCGACACGGTGTAGCGGACGCCGTTGTACACTGCGCAGGCCTCGACGGAAGGCGGCGTCCACGCCCGGCACATCGAGTGGTGGACGGTGACGGTGAACGCCACCCCGTCGCCGACGACCGCGGTTTCGCTCGAAGTGTACTGGCCGTCGCCCGGCAGCAGCATCGCCTCGCAGGTGCCGACCAGGGGCACCGGGTTGGCGCCGATCAGCACGCCGACATGCTCGCTGCAGGCCGGCGGCAGGCAGGTGATCGACCAGGGGCCGTCCGCGCCCTCGGGATCGCCCGCCGACCAGACGTCGTCGGCGAGGTTGAAGGTGAGCTCCTCGACCTTCAGGGCGATCAGCTCGGGCGGCGGGGCCGCGAGGCCGCTCAGCAGATCGAAGACGGCGCCGGCGTGGAACGGCCCCGGCTCTTCACCCACGCCGAGCTTGGAGAGGAACTCGTAGCGGAGGCCGCGATGGTTGATGCAGGCATAGGCCGGGTCGCGGTGGTCGGGGTCGTAGAAGCCGTCGCCGGCGCTGACGAAGTAGAGGGCGTATCCGTCGCGCGCATGCATGTTCGAGGCGTGGCGGTTGGTCCAGGGGAACGCGGCCGCGGCGGCTTGCCGCGCGACCTCGGTGTCGCACCATTCCGCCGCCGGCGTGATCGTGACCGCGACCACGGCATGGCTGCAGGCATCGACGCCGCAGACCGCCATGAAGGTGCTGCCGCCGCCGTCGATCCGCCATTCGGCCGGGTCGTAGCTGAGGGTGAAAGCCCCGATCCGTGCGGTTTCGGCGGACGCTGCGGTCGCCTGCGCGAAGAGCGCGGCGAAAGCGAGCAGGGCGGCGGGAAGCGGCGGGGCGAGGCGGCGCAGGAGGTCGATCATCGATCCCTCGTCATCCGGCTGCGCTCCCCTTCGCCGTTCCTAGCCGGAGTCGATGCAAAGGGCCAGTCTTCGGCCTTGCGCAGACACCGGGCCGTCGCTACAGCCGAGCGCTGATCGGCCGATGGGGCCCGGCAACATCCGAACCGGTGAAGGGGACATGGCGAAAAAGGCGAACGCGTTCTACGCGCAGTCCGGCGGTGTGACCGCCGTCATCAATGCCAGCGCGTGCGGCGTGCTGGAGGAGGCGCGGTCGCAGAAGGACAGGATCGGCAAGGTCTATGCCGGCCGCAACGGCATCATCGGCGCGCTGACCGAGGACCTGATCGACACGTCGAAGGAATCCGCCAAGGCGATCGCCGCGCTGCGCCACACCCCGTCCGGCGCGTTCGGCTCGGCGCGCTACAAGCTGAAGGGCCTCGACGTCAACAAGGCCGAATATGAGCGGCTGATCGAGGTCTTCGCCGCGCACGACATCAAGTACTTCTTCTACAATGGCGGCGGCGATTCCGCCGACACCTGCCTCAAGGTCTCGCAGATCTCGCAGAGCCTCGGCTATCCGATCCAGGCCGTCCACGTCCCGAAGACGGTCGACAACGACCTCCCGCTCACCGATGTCTGCCCGGGCTTCGGCTCGGTCGCGAAGTACGTTGCGATCTCGACCCGTGAGGCGAGCTTCGACGTGGCGTCGATGGCGAAGACCTCGACGAAGGTGTTCGTGATGGAGGTGATGGGCCGCCACGCCGGCTGGATCGCCGCGGCCGGCGGTCTTGCCTCCGACGAGGACACGCCGATCCCGCTCGTCATCCTCTTCCCCGAGGTCACCTTCGACAGGGAGAAGTTCCTCGCCCGGGTCGACAGCCTGGTGAAGGAGCACGGCTACTGCTCGGTCGTCGTCTCCGAGGGCGTGAAGGGTCCGGACGGCAAGTTCCTCGCCGACCAGGGCCTTCGCGATGCGTTCGGCCACGCCCAGCTCGGCGGCGTCGGGCCGGTCATCGCCTCGATGGTGAAGGAAGGCCTCGGCCTCAAATATCACTGGGCCGTCGCCGACTACCTTCAGCGCGCCGCGCGGCACATCGCGTCGAAGACCGACGTCGACCAGGCCTATGAGCTCGGCCGCGCCGCGGTGAAGTTTGCGCTGAAGGGCCACAATGCGGTGATGCCGACGATCGAGCGCATCTCCGACAAGCCCTATCGCTGGAAGATCGGCATGGCGCCGCTGTCGAAGGTTGCCAATGTCGAGCGTATGATGCCGAAGAACTTCATCACCAAGGACGGCTTCGGCATCACCGAGAAATGCCGCACCTATCTCCAGCCGCTGATCCAGGGCGAGGACTATCCGCCCTACAAGCACGGCATGCCGCAATATGTGCGCATGAAGGGCGTCGCGGTGCCGAAGAAGCTCAACACCGAGTTCGTGGTGAAGTAGGGCATTTCGCCCCGATTGGCGGTCCTCCGCGCTTCCACTATTGTCGTGCGCGGAGGGACGGCCCCACGGCAGGGGTCCATCCGCGGGCGGGCGGGGAAAGCCTGTCTCCCGCAGCACAATTGCCGGGAGGACACATCGTGAAGCGCACTCTCACAGCAAGGGCCGTGCTCGGCGGCCTCGCGGCGCTGGCCGTCGTCGGCATGGCCGGCGCAGCCAACGCTCAGGACGTTCTTCTCGGGGAAGGCGTATTCCCCGAGAGCATTGCGGCGACACCGGACGGCGGCCTCATCTCGGGCAGCGTCGCGGGCACCAACATCTACATCGCGGCGCCCGGGGCGACCGAGGCTTCGGTGTTCGCCACCGTCGCCGAAGGCTCCACGCTTGGCGTCTTTGCCGACGGCGACACCGTCTATGCCTGCAACGTCGCTCCCGGCTTCGGCCCGGGCACGCTGCTCACCTTCGACACCGGCGGCAACCAGACCGGCGCCTATCCGCTGCCGAATGGCGGCCTCTGCAACGACATCGCGGTCGGCCCCGACGGCACCGTCTACGTCACCGACACCGGCGGCTTCGCCGGCCGGCCGGGCGCCGTGCTCGCGCTCGTCGAGGGCCAGGACGGCGCCCTGACGTTTGCCACGGTCTTCGCCTCGTCATCGATCGGCGGTGCCGATGGTCTCGCCTTCGTCGGTGACGACCTTTACGTCAACGACGTCATGACCGGCGCCCTCTGGGGCCTGTCGGTCAGCGGCTCGACGCTGAACAGCGTCTGGCAGGTCACGCTCGACCGCGCTTTGGCAGGTCCGGACGGCATGCGCGCCGCTTCCAATGGCGGCCTCCTGGTGGCCGAGAACGCGGCGGGCCGCGTGTCGCACATCGCGATCGACGGCAGCAACGGCACCGTGACCACGGTCGCCGAAGGCGACTGGGAGTCGGCCACCGGCGTCGCCGAGGCCAACGGCCAGATCTACGTGATCGACACCAAGTTCGGCGCGATGGGCAACCCTGATGCCACGCCGGGTCCGTTCTCGATCATCGCCATCGGCGGCATGTAGCAGCCATTGAAGGCCCTTCGGGTCGCCCTATGTCCCGGCCCGGGAGTTCCCACTCCCGGGCCGGATTCATTCTGAGGGCGGACGGAGCGATGTGGCCCTTCCGTGCGTCAGCCCGCAGTGGCGGGCGGTGGATCCGGCTTCGAGGCCGAGCATCCACAAGGAGGACGCACAGGTGCCAGTTCTGAATGCGAAGAGGTTTGCCATTGGCGGCGTTGCCGCGCTCGCCCTTGCCGGCGTGGCGGGGATCGCGCTCGCCCAGTCGGGCGACATCCCGATCGGCAACGGGACCTTCCCGGAAAGCATCGCCGCAACGCCGGACGGCGGCTTCATCGCCGGCAGCTTGTCGAGCAACAATATCTTCCGCTACGCGCCGGGCGCCGACGCCGCGGAGCCATGGGCCACGGTCGACGGCATCACCGCCGGCGTGTTCGCGGCCGGCGACACCGCCTATGCCTGCGTCAATTCCGTGACCTTCGGTGACGGCCGGCTGGTGACCTTCGACCTCGCGAGCGGCGAAGAGACCGGCACCTACCCGCTCCCCGGCGGCGGCTTCTGCAACGACATCGCCGTCGGCGATGACGGCACCGTCTACTCACCGACACCGCGTTCGATCCGTCGATGAACGGGCGCCTCCTTCACCTCGAGGGCGACGCGCTGGTCGAGGACCTTGCCGATACCGCGATCGGCGGTGTCGACGGCCTCGCCTTCCTCGATGGCGTCCTCTACGTGAACAACGTCCAGACCGGCGACCTCTACCGGATCGAGATGGCCGACGGCGCGGTCAGCGGCTACACGACGCTGACCCTCGACCGCGCCCTCGAGGGGCCGGACGGCATGCGCACGGCTGCGGACGGCAGCGGCCTTTACGTCGCCGAGAACGCGGCGGGCCGCGTGTCGAAGATCACCATCGACGGCGACAGCGGCAGCGTCGAGACGGTCGGCCAGGGCAACTGGATCTCGGCGACCGCGATCGCCGAGGTCGGCGGCCAGCTCTACGTCATCGACACCCAGTTCCCGAGCATGGGCGCCGAGGGCGCGGCCGACATCCCGTTCAACGCGATGGCCGTCGCCGGCGGGATGTAGTCCCGCCGCGACCGGACGATGCGGCCGGCGGGGCGACCGCCGGCCGTTTCATGTGAAACTCAGTCCGGGCAGCGGATGAGGCCGATCGGCTGCCACGGCCCGCCCTCGATCAGGAGTGCCTGCGCGGATTCGGCGTAGGAAAGGTTGATCACCGCGTCGCTGGTGTCGCCGTCGGCGGTGCAGATCGCCTGGACGGCGTAGCCGGTCTCGACCTCGGCGACATTGGTGAAGGTGCAGCTCACCTCGCCGGCAGTGTCGACGCCGCTCTCGCTGAAGACCCAGGCGCCGCCCTGGCAAAGGGCCTCCTCGGCGGCCCAGCGGCCGACATAGAACGGGCTCGCCTCGGGCCGCTCGACCACCGCCTCGTCTTCGGCCGGCGGCTCGTCATCGTCGCCGCAGGCGGCAAGGGGGAGGGCAAGAAGAAGAACGGCAAGGGCGCGACGCATGGCTACCTCCTGATCCGGTCAACGGGACATAGGGCACGCGAATGCGTTGGAAACCGGGCGTCCTTCGAGGCCCGGCTTCGCCGGGCACCTCAGGATGAGGTAGAAAACATCTGCTGCGGCCGGACAAATCCTCCCACCTCATCCTGAGGTGCGAGCGCAGCGAGCCTCGAAGGATGGCGCCGGGCGCCCCGCGCTAAACCAGCTCCACGCGGTAGCTTTCGATCACGGTGTTGGCGAGGAGCTTCTCGCACATCGCGTCGAGCTGGGCTTTCGCCCGGGCTGGATCGGTCTCCTCGAGCGCGATGTCGAAGACCTTGCCCTGGCGGACCGAGCCGACGCCGGAAAAGCCGAGCGAGGCGAGGGCGCCTTCGATCGCCTTGCCCTGCGGGTCCAGGATGCCGGTCTTGAGGGTCACGGTGACGCGGGCTTGCATGGTCTCGCTCGGGAATCGGGGCAGACTGCGGGTGCTATAGCGGGCTCAGCGCGAGGCGACCAGCCGCTTCAGGAGCGCCGTGAAGTTCAGGGCCGCGGCCTCGGCGTCCTGCGAGGAGCTGACGACGCTGACGACCTCCCCGGCTTCCGGATCGAACACCACGCCCGACATCCAGAAGGGATGAAGCGGGTTCAGCGCCGCGGTGAAGATGAGCCGGAAGGAAAATCGGCCGATCGCCAGGTCGCGAAGCGTCGACTCCCGCACCCCGGTCACCTGGACGTCGAAGACGCCGCGGTCGAGCCCGGCATAGACGTCCGGCAGCATGGCGACCATCTCGCCGACGTTCGGCGCCGCCGTGGCCGGCCCGGCGTTCACGCTCACCGTCGAGCCGGTCACGCAGGCGGCGACGAGGCACTCGTAGAAGACCGTGCCGGAATCGGAGGTAGTGCGCGCCCAGATGGCCGGGTCGTCGAAGTCGGTCGCGTCGCCCTTTGCCGCCGCTCCGGTCGAAGCGAGCGCGAGCGCGACGAGGGCGATTGCGCCCGCCCGCGCCAAGGCTACTGGACCAGCACCGGGCCGCCGCCGATCGGGCGCTCCTGCTCGACGAGGATGCCGAGGCGGCGCGCGACCTCCTGGTAGGCCTGGAGGAGACCGCCCATGTCGCGCCGGAAGCGGTCCTTGTCGAGCTTGTCCTGGGTCTGCACGTCCCAGAGGCGGCAGGAATCCGGCGAGATCTCGTCGGCGACGACGATCCGCATCACGTCGTTCTCCCACAGCCGGCCGCACTCGATCTTGAAGTCGACCAGCTGGATGCCGACGCCGAGGAAGAGCCCCGACAGGAAGTCGTTGACGCGGATGGCGAGCGCCATCACGTCGTCGATCTCCTGCGGCGACGCCCAGCCGAAAGCGGTGATGTGCTCCTCGGCGACCATCGGGTCGTCTAGCTCGTCGTTCTTGTAATAGAACTCGATGATCGAACGCGGCAGGACGGTGCCTTCCTCGATGCCGAGGCGCTTGGCGAGCGAGCCGGCCGCCACGTTGCGCACCACGACCTCAAGCGGAATGATCTCGACCTCGCGGATCAGCTGCTCGCGCATGTTGAGCCGGCGGATGAAATGGGTCGGGATGCCCATCTTGTTGAGATGGGTGAAGATGTATTCCGAGATGCGGTTGTTGAGGACGCCCTTGCCGTCGACGACCTCATGCTTCTTCTTGTTGAAGGCGGTGGTATCGTCCTTGAAGAACTGGACGAGCGTGCCCGGCTCCGGACCCTCGAACAGGATCTTTGCCTTGCCTTCGTAAATGCGCCGCCGGTTCTTCATGGGCACATACCGCGGTTTGAGGAAATCCATGGGCCAGTCAGCCTGCGCAGGGGGCGAGAGCACGCCTCGGGCGGCGACTCGCGCGGGACGGGTCGCCCGCGCGGGCGGACCCTAGCCGATGCGCCGCCGAGGCACAATGAAGCCGCGGGTCTCCTAGGATTCCGACCCGCCACCGTCGTTGATTTGGGAACTTTCGCGGGATATTCCAGTGGGCCGCGCAACGCGTCCTTCGGGCCGCCTGGAAGAAACGGGGACCATGACCACATTCGACAAGCGCAAGGACGCGTACGAGGCGAAGTTCGCGCGGGATGCCGAGCTGCGCTTTCGCGCTGAAGCCCGCCGCAACCGCCTCCTCGGCCGCTGGGCCGCCGAGCTGATGGGCAAGAAGGGCGCCGAAATCGACGCCTATGCGATGGAAGTGGTCCAAGCCGACTTCGAGCAGGCCGGCGACGAGGACGTCTTCCGCAAGATCAAGGGCGACTTCGACGCCGCCGGCGTGCAGCAGTCGGACCACCAGATCCGCACTCGGATGGACGAGCTCCTCCAGGAAGCGGTCGACCAGATCGAGACGGAAGGGCCAAAGGCCTAGGCTTGCTGCCATCCTTCGAGGCCCGGCTTCGCCGGGCACCTCAGGATGAGGTCGTGAAGAAATCGAATCTCGGCCTCGTCCTGAGGTGCGAGCGAAGCGAGCCTCGAAGGACGGCGGGCTATGCCTCCCCCTCCGGTTCCTCCGCGTCGACCCCGAACACGCGGTGGAAGATCGTGTCGGCGTGGCGGGTGTGGCGGTCGAGGTCGAAGATCGCGTTGAGCTGCTTTTCCGGCAGGTAGGCGGCGACGTAGGGGTCGCCCTTCAGGGCGGCGACGAAGTCCTCGCCGCGCTCCCACGCCGCCATCGCGTGGCCCTGGACGATCTTGTAGGCGTCCTCGCGGGAGAGGCCGGCCTGGGTCAGCGCCAGAAGCACGCCCTGGGAGTGCGGCAGGCCGCCGAGGAGGTCGAGGTTCTTCTTCATCGCCTCGGGATAGACGACGAGCTTCTCGATCACGTCGGTGAGCCGGGCGAGGGCGAAATCGAGCGTGATCGTTGCGTCGGGCCCGATCATGCGCTCCACCGAGGAGTGCGAGATGTCGCGTTCGTGCCAGAGCGCGACGTTCTCCATCGCGGGCAGCGCCATCGACCGCACCATGCGGGCAAGGCCGGTGAGGTTCTCGGTCAGCACCGGGTTCCGCTTGTGCGGCATCGCCGACGAGCCCTTCTGGCCCGGCGAGAAATATTCCTCGGCCTCGCGGACTTCGGTGCGCTGGAGATGGCGGATCTCGGTCGCCAGCCGCTCGACCGAGGAGGCGACCACGGCGAGCGTCGCGAAATACTGGGCGTGGCGGTCGCGCGGGATGACCTGGCTCGACACCGGCTCGGGGCGAAGGCCGAGGGCGTGCGCGACATGCTCCTCCACCCGCGGATCGACGCCGGCGAAGGTGCCGACGGCGCCGGAGAGGGCGCAGGTCGCGACCTCCTCGCGCGCGTCGTGGATGCGGCGGCGGGCGCGCGCGAACTCGGCATAGGCCTGCGCCAGCTTGATGCCGAAGGTGGTCGGCTCGGCATGGATGCCGTGGCTGCGGCCGATCGTGGGCGTGTGCTTGTGCTCGAAGGCGCGGCGCTTGATGGCGCGCAGCAGGGCGTCGATGTCGGCGAGGAGAATGTCGGCGGCGCGGACAAGCTGGAGGTTGAAGCAGGTGTCGAGGATGTCCGACGAGGTGAGGCCCTGGTGGACGAAGCGCGCAGGCGGGCCGACGATCTCGGCGAGGTGGGTGAGGAAGGCGATGACGTCGTGCTTCACCTCGCGCTCGATGGCGTCGATCCGCGCGATGTCGAAGGTTGCCTCGCCGCCCTTCTTCCACACCGTCGCGGCGGCGTCCTTGGGCGCGACGCCGAGCGCGGCCATCGCGTCCAGCGCATGCGCCTCGATCTCGAACCAGATGCGGTACTTGGTCTCCGGCGACCAGATGGCCACCATTTCGGGGCGGGAATAGCGGGGGATCACCGGGGCGGGTCCTTGGGCGGGCTGCTGGATTGAGGCCCGCGGTCTAGCAGGCGAAACGAGGCGCCACAATCAGCCTTGCCCGCAATGCCGCTTACTCCCGCGAAGGCGGGAGTCCACGACGCGGGCTCGGTGTTTGTGGCTGGATTCCCGCCTGCGCGGGAATGAGCGGCGTTGGGAGCCGGGCGAGGTACCACGACGCCGCGAATAGCAGCGGCACGCCGAGCGGCAGCAGCAGCGGCAGGGCCAGCGTGCCGTAGTAGAACGCGACGCCGAGGCCGGTGAAGGTGGCGGTGAAGAGCACCCACGGGAAGCCGGGCCACCACTGCGCGTAGTAGCTGGCGTACTGGACGAAGAACAGCAGCACGTCGAAGGCGACCGTGAGGATGGCGAGGAGCAGGAAGGCGAGGGCGAACCGCGCAGTCGCCGGCCGGCCCCGGCTCCAGCGGCGGTGGAGGAGCGCCGCCGCGAAGCCAGCGATGAACGCGCCGAGGGTGAACAGGATGATGGCGGTGCCGAGCCGGCCGTCGATGCCGCGACGGATCAGAAAAGCGCCGCCGACGAAAGCCGCGGCGACCATGGCGGCATAGACCGCCGCGAAGTTGGCGGCGCGGAGGAGGACGCCCTTGTGGCCGGTCACGACGGCCGGCGCTACTCGGCGATGCGCGTGGTGAGCGCGAGGTAGCGGCGGTCTTCGCCCTCGAAGCCGAGCTGGAGGAGGTCGATCAGGATCGCCAGCACCATCTCGCCGGGCTGCTCGTAGGCGATGACCTCGGCGATCTCGTAACCGGTGGGGCAGCGGCGGTTCGACGGGATGCGGGTGTCGTGGTTGAGGATTCGCGTCTCGCCGGTGTCGAGCGTCAGAACGAGCTCGAAGCCGACATAGTCGTAGCCGAAGTCGAGCGGACAGAACTCCGCCGCCGGCAGCGGGAAGACGGTGATGTCGAGCGAATGCCCGGGGACGCCGGGCGCCATGTAGAAGCGGGTGCGGAACTCGGCGTGGTGCGGATCGGCGGAGAGCTCGGTCAGCGGGTTGCTGACGACGGTGCGGCCTTGTTCCGGTTCGCCGTAGGGCGTGAGGATCGGGGTCGCCGCGAGCAGCGCCGCGCTGCGCATCTCCTCGACGGTGTCCTCCTCGGTGCCCATCACGCGGATCGGCGTGCCGGGGAGCCAGGAGTCGGTCGCGGTGTCGATGACGTAGATGTTGGAATAGGGGAAGCCGGAACCGTCCTGCATCCCGTATTCCTCGAAGGCGAACACCGCGCCGCCCGCGAAGAAGCCGATGACCTGCAGCTCGGCATAGTCCGCCGCGCGCGCCAGCCCCGCGCTGCCGAGGGCGAGGACGAGAAGAACCAGAAGCCTCCGCATCGCTTCGCCCTTTCCGGAGTGGCGCTAGACCTTGATCGTCTCGATCGACTGACGGATCGCGGTGATGTTCTTTTCGTAGGCGTCGCGCGAGCCGCCCTTGAACACGGCCGAACCGGCGACGAGCACGTCGGCCCCCGCCTTGACCAATGCCGGGGCGGTTTCGGGCGTCACGCCGCCATCGACCTCGATCAGCACGTTCGGCCCGACCATGTCGCGGATGCGGCGCACCTTGTCGATCGCCGACGGGATGAAGGCCTGCCCGCCGAAGCCGGGATTGACGCTCATCACCAGCACGAGGTCGATCAGCTCGGTGACATAGGCGATCGAGACCTCGGGCGTCGACGGGTTCATCGTCACGCCCGCCTTCACGCCGAGCTTCTTGATCGCCTGGAGCGTGCGGTGGAGATGCGGCCCGGATTCGACGTGGACAGTGATGATGTCGGAGCCCGCCTCGGCGAAGGCCTGGATGTAGGGGTCGACCGGCGCGATCATCAGATGGACGTCGAGGACGCCGGTGACGTGCGGGCGGATCGCCTTCACCACCGGCGGGCCGAAGGTGAGGTTCGGCACGTAATGGCCGTCCATCACGTCGGCGTGGATCCAGTCCGCGCCGGCGGCCTGAACATCGCGGATTTCCTCGCCGATCTTGGCGAAATCGGCAGACAGGATCGAGGGCGCGATCAGGACGGGCTTGGCCATTTTTCTCTCACGGCGGCTGGGATTGTGGGCTTGGCGGTATCACGCAAGCCCGCGGGCGGCAATGTGGTCCGCGCCCGCACTATTCGGCGCGCACCATCCGGCCGGCAACCCATTGATGCATTGCCCATCCCGGCAGCGTCATGTCGCCATTGGCGGTGAAGCCGACCGCGCCGACGACGGTGTCGAAGCTGTTCGCCGCGATGGCGGCGCTGACGGCGCCGAAGTCGAAGGCGCCGACCGCCTCGACCGCGCCCGCCCAGACCTCGACGGCCGCGAAGGCATAGAGCGCGGCGAGCGACGCGGCGCCGCCGCCAGCCTCGATCGCGGCGATAGCGCGGGCGGCGTCCGGGCCTGCGGGATTGCGGAGATAGGCGAAGACCGTCCCGTCCGCGGCGGCGCCGGCCGCCTCCACGAAGCCCGGGTCGGCCGCGGTGTCGCCGGCGACCAGCGCCGCGCCGAGCCGGCTCTCGCTCAGCGCGGCAGCGAAGGCGGCAAGGTCGGCTGGATCGGCCGCGACGAAGACGGCGCCGACATTGCGGAACGAGATGCGTTCGAGAAGCTCCTCCGTCCGCGGATTGGCGCTGGAGAAGGTGTCGACGAGCGCCGGCTCGATGCCGAGCGCGGTCAGTTCCGCCCGGACGGCGTCGGCGAGCTTGCTGCCATAGGCGGTGTCGTCGTCGAACACCGCCAGCGGGATGTCGCCATAGGTCGCGGCTAGATAGTCCGCGATCGCCGCCGGCTGGCCGTCCTCGCGCGGGAAGAGGCGGAAGACGCCGGGACTCGGCCGGTTCTCGGTGAAGGCGGGGTCCGGCGCCCCCGGCGCGATGAGGATGATCTCCGACGCAGCGTAGATCTGCGCCGCCGCGATTGCCGGCCGCGAGCAGAGGTGTCCCACGACCAGCACCGCCCCCGCCGCCTGGATGCGCGATGCTGCGCCCTGCGCAGTTTCGACGTTGCAGCGGTCGTCCTCGATGTCGAGCATGACGATCTCGCCGAGCACGCCGCCGGCAAGGTTCAGCTCCGACACTGCGGCCTCGACGCCGGCGCGAATCTCCGCGCCGAGCGGCGCCAGCGGGCCGGAGAGCGGCGCGGCGATGGCGATCGTCACCTCGGCCCGCGCCGGAACTGCGGCGAGGCTGGCCGCGGCAGACAGCGCGAGAATCGCAGCGGCACGCCTCATGCGGAGCCGTCCAGCGCGGCCTTCAGCGCCATCAGGTCGCGCCAGGCGAGCCGCTTGTGGAGCGGCTGGCGAAGGAGGTAGGCGGGGTGGAGCATCGCCATGGCGCGGATGGTGCGGGTGCCGGTGTCGTAGGTCCGCCATTTGCCGCGAAGCCGCAGGATGCCCTCGCTGGTCTCGAACAGCTCGTGGGTCGCCGCGCCGCCGAGGCAGACCAGGAAATCGGGGTTGGAGAGCTCGATCTGGCGGCGGATGAACGGCCGGCAGGACGCGGTTTCCTGCGGCGTCGGCGTGCGGTTTCCCGGCGGGCGCCACGGCACGACATTGGCGATATAGACCGAGGTCCGGTCGAGCCCGATCGCCGCCAGCATGCGGTCGAGGAGCTGGCCGGAGCGGCCGACGAAGGGGAGGCCCTGGATGTCCTCGTCGCGGCCCGGCGCTTCGCCGACCAGCATCACCCGGCTCCCCGGCGTGCCGTCGGCGAAGACGAGATTGGTCGCGGTAAGACGGAGGTTGCAGCCCTCGAACGCCGCCAGCGCGTCGCGGAGCGCCTCCAGCGTGGGCGCGGTCCGGGCGACGGCCGCGGCCTGGCGTTCGGCTTCTTCCGGCGTGCCCGCCGCGACGGCCGGCGGCGGGGCCGGCGCGGCGGCAGACCTGGCGGCGGGGTCGGGCTTCCGCACCGGCGCGGCGAAGCGGTCGTTGGGCTCCTCCGAGATCACCGCGTCGACGCCCATCGCGGCGTACCATTCGACGACGGCGCGGATCGCGGCGGGAGCGGGCGGCACAGGTTCGGTCATCGCGAAGGACTAGCCCGGCGCGGCGCCATGACTCAATCGTCCCCGCCGTGGCGGCGGAGGAACTCCACCAGTACGGCATTGAAGACGTCCGGCGATTCCAGGTTGTGGAGATGCGCGCCCGGCATCGGCTGGAGCTCCGCGCCGAGGCGCGCCGCGAGCTCCGCGACCCGCTCCGCGGGCACGCCGGCGTCGCTCTCGCCCGGTAGGAACAGCAGCGGGAGCGCCACGGAGGGGAGGCCGGTCATGTCGAAGCTGCGTAGCGCGGCGCAGCAGGCGGCGTAGCCCTCCACCGGCGTTGCGGCGATGACCCGGCGGATGCGCTCGACCGTCTCCGGCTCGAGCTCGCGGAAGGGCGCGGTGAACCAGCGGGCGACCGTCGTCTCCGCGAGTGCGTCCATCCCCGCGCTCCGCGCAGTGGCGATGCGCTCGTCCCACAGCACCGGCGTGCCGAAGCGGTCGAGCGACGAGGCGAGGACCATCGCGCGGAACCGCGTC
The DNA here is from genome assembly GCA_026126025.1 of Bauldia sp. Taxonomy (GTDB): domain Bacteria; phylum Pseudomonadota; class Alphaproteobacteria; order Rhizobiales; family Kaistiaceae; genus JADLGL01. The sequence continues at coordinate 219,602 of JAHCJZ010000006.1, forward strand.
GGCGCGTTCGCCGCCAGCCAGAGGCCGACGCCGCCGCCGAGCGAGGCGCCGCAGAGATAGGCGACGCTCGCCTCCGCCGCGTCGAGCACGGCGAGCGCGTCGGCGCCGAGCGTCGCGACGGTCGTCTCGCCCGGCTGCACCGTCGAGCGGCCATGGCCGCGCATGTCGTAGCGGATGATCCGGAAGCGGGCGTTCAGGGCCTCGACCTGCGGGTTCCACATCGTGTGGTCGGCGCCGAGGGCGTGGATCAGGAGCAGCGCCGGCTGCTCGGAGCGCCCTTCGATTTCGGCATGGAGCGCGACGCCGTCGGCGGTCATCACTGTGGTCATCGCGTCACCGGCCTGTTAGCAGCCCGCGGGCGTTGCTGCCAAAGTTCAATGAAATGAGCATTTTAACCAGCGCGGTCGTTGAATCGGCGTGGGCGTCATAGGACGCTCGGCACCGTAACGAAACCTCTGGACCGATGCATGCCGATTCCGTCACATTCGCTGCTCCGCTTCGAGGGCTACGGCCTCACCACCGCGGAGATCCTCTACCGGATGCCCGATCACCGCGATCTCCTCCAGACCTTCCTCTGGCAGGATTATGATCTGTCGCCCGGCTTCCCCGCGCTGTCGCGCTTCCTCGCCTACTGGCGCACCGCGCTCGACGGCCCGCTCCATTCCGTGCGGGTCGCCCATCGCGCGCTGGTCGGCGCCGACGATTTCCGCGTGGCGCGGATCGAATTCGCGCTGAACTAGGCGTTTGGCCCGCGCCTTCCGCCACACCCTCGTCATTCCGGCGAAGGCCGGAATCCAGGGCCGCTTGCGATCGTCCGTCGTGTGGCGCTGGACCCCGGCCTTCGCCGGGGTGACGAGAAGGGGAAGCGAGGGCGCCGACCCCGAGCGACGTCCGTGGTTGCCTACATGTCCTGCCCGTAGGGCGGCGGGGGGATAGCCTGGTGGGCGGCGCGGAGGGCTTCGGACCAGCTGTTGCGCAGCTTCGCATAGTACGGGTCCGCGGCGTCGACGCGGTGGGCGAGCGCGATCCTGATCTCGTCGCGGCGGATGACGGCGATGTCGATCGGCATGCCGACGGCGAGGTTCGACCGCATGGTGGAGTCCATCGAGATCAGGCCGAGCTTCAGCGCGTCGGCGATGGTCGTCTCGGCGGTGATGGCGCGGTCGAGGATCGGCTTGCCGTATTTGTGCTCGCCGATCTGGAGATAGGGCGTGTCGACCGTCGATTCGATGAAATTGCCGGCGTCGTAGACCATGAAGAGCCGGAGGCGCCCGCCCCTGATCTGGCCGCCGACGAGGAAGGTGACGTCGAAGCCGGCGGCGTGATGGCCTTCGACCGGGTCGGGGCCGATCATGCGATGCGCCTCGCGCACCGCGCGCCCGACCAGCTGGGCGCAGCGGAACATCGACGGCACCGTCGTGATCTTCTCGATCTCGTTGGTCTGCGGGTTCTCGAAGCCCTCGGTGAGAAGGCTGAGCACGGTCTGGCTGGTGGCGAGGTTGCCGGAGGTCGCCACCACGATGGCGCGCTCGCCGGGATAATCGAAGGTGGTGAGCTTGCGGAAGGTCGCGACATTGTCGACGCCGGCATTGGTCCGCGTGTCGCCGATCATCGCGAGACCCTCGCGGGTCAGGATGCCAACGCAATAGGTCATGCCCGATCGTCCCAATCCCCTCTGCCGGCGCAGCACTCTTTCCGGTCGCACGGCCCGCCGCAACCGCAATCCGCAATCGGTTCACATCAGCGCGGCCCGCCATCCTCGACGCGGATGCGGACCTCAAGGGTTTCGTCCGCGCCGCCATAGCGCGTTCCGCGCACCGGGGCGGCGTTGAGGTAGTCGAGGCCGACGGCGATCCGGGCATAGGCGTCGGTCGCGGAGATGCCGTTGGTCGGGTCGAAGCCCACCCAGCCGAGATCGTCGACCAGCGCTTCCGCCCAGCCATGGCCGGCGTCCTGCGCGGTGGTGTCGGGGCGGTAGAGATAGCCGCTGACATAGCGCGCCGGGATGCCGAGGTGGCGCGCGGCGGCGATGAAGATGTGCGCGAAGTCCTGGCAGACGCCGTGGCCGAGGGCGAAGGCGCTGGCGGCCGCCGTTTGCGCATCGGTCGGCCCGGTGTCGAAGGTCATGCGTTCTTTCACGGCGGCGGCGAGGGTGTGGAGGAGGGCGAGGCGGTCGCCTTCGGGCGCCGCGGCCGCCCGCGCGAAGTCGCGGATCGCGGCGTCCGCCAGCGTCAGCGGCGTGTCGCGGAGGAACACCGCCGCGGGAAAGCGCTCGACCTGGCCGCGGATCACGCCGGCGGTGTCCTCGGTCTCGATCGTGCCGGTCGCGGAGATGGTGAGCGACTCCAGCGGGCCGGGCAGGGTGAAGCTGTGGACGGTGTTGCCGAAGGCGTCGGTCGCCCGTCGCATGCGGGCGTCGCGGTCGATCTCGACGCGCCAGCCCACGACGTACTGGCCGTCATGGCCGCGCGGCGTCAGCCGCAGGGTCTGGATCGCCGAGCTTGCCGGCGTGCCGTAGCGGTAGATCGTCTCGTGGGTGACGGCGAGGCGCATGTCAGCTGAGATATTGCTCGGCGACCGCGGCGCCCAGCCGGCCGTTCTGGTCGATGAAATCGATCAGCGATTCATGGAGGCCGCGCTGGAAGATCTGTGTGATGTCGACATTGGCGAGCCCGGTGCGGATCGACCGGGCGAGGCGCTGCGCCGGACCCTGCCGGCCATAGGCGCGCGCGATCAGGTCGAGGGTCTCGACGATGGAGTCGTAGCAGCTGGCGAGCGAGCGCGGCATCTGGGCGTTGAGCATCAGGAGGTCGGCGACCAGCCAGGGCTTGAGGCTTTCGCGGTACACCCAATGATAAGCGGTGACGGCGGAAACGGTTCGCAGGATCGACGACCACTGGAAATAATCGAGGCTGCCGCCGACCTGCGCGTTCTCGGGCAGGAGGACGTGATACTTCACGTCGAGGATGCGTGCGGTGCTGTCGGCGCGCTCGATCATCACGCCGAGCTTGAAGAACCAGTAGGCGTCGGTCCGCAGCATCGTGCGGTAGGCCGAGCCGTCGAGGCGCAGCGCCGCCTCCTTCACGAAGCTGAGGAAGGCGTCGAGCCCGGCGCGGTCGAACGCCTTGCCGCGATCGAACTTCCGCAGGTCGAGCCAGGCGCCGTTGATCGCCTCCCACATCACGGCGGTCAGCGCCGAGCGCACCGCGCGGGCGTTCGACCGCGCGGTTTCGAGGCACATGCGGATGCTCGACGGGTTGGCTTTCGAAAAGCCGAGATAGTCGACGACCGTCACCGCGTTCGCTTCCGGGTAGAGCGTGCGGAACTCGGCGAGCTTGCCGGTGGCGGAGACGGCCGATTCCCATTCGTTCGAGGAGCCGGCATACGCGACCGGCATGGCGGTGAGGCGGTTCGCGGCGTCGAGGATGCGCGCGCTGTTGTCGGCGCGCTCGATATAGCGCGCCAGCCAGTAGAGATTGTCGGCGGTCCGGCTCAGCATGGGACGGCCGTCATGCGTCGAGCACCCAGGTGTCCTTCGTACCGCCGCCCTGGCTGGAGTTGACCACCAGCGACCCCTCGCGGAGCGCGACGCGGGTGAGGCCGCCGGGCACCACCCGGATGCGGTCCGCGCCGGCAAGCACGAAGGGCCTGAGGTCGACATGCCGCGGGGCGATGCCGCTGTCGACGAAGGTGGGGGAGGTCGAGAGGGCGAGGGTCGGCTGGGCGATGAAGTCGGCCGGATTGGCGGCGATCTTCTTGGCGAAGAGGTCGCGCGTCGCCTTGTCGGCGGCGGGGCCGATCAGCATGCCGTAGCCGCCGGAGCCGGAGACCTCCTTCACCACCAGCTCGTCCAGCCGGTCGAGGACATAGGCGAGCGCCTCCGGCTCGCGGCAGCGGTGGGTCGGCACGTTGTGGAGGATCGGGTCTTCGCCGAGATAGAAGCGGATCACCTCCGGCATATAGGAATAGACCGCCTTGTCGTCCGCGACGCCGGTGCCGACGGCATTGGCCAGCGTGACGTTGCCGGCGCGGTAGACGTCCATCAGGCCCGGCACGCCGAGGGTCGAATCTGGCCGGAAGGTGAGGGGGTCGAGATAGTCGTCGTCGAGGCGGCGATAGAGCACGTCGACGCGCTTCAGGCCCTCCGTGGTGCGCATGTGGACGAAATCGTCGCGAACGATGAGGTCGCGGCCTTCGACCAGCTCGATGCCGAGCCGGTCGGCGAGGAAGGAGTGCTCGTAATAGGCGCTGTTGTACGGGCCGGGCGTCAGGAGGGCGACGGTGGGCTCGCTGGGGGCGACGGGCGGCGCGGCCGATTTCAGCGTCGCCAGCAGGAGGTCGGTGTAGTTCTCGACCGGCGCGACGCGGCTGTCGGCGAAGAGGTCGGGGAAGAGCCGCATCATGACCTCGCGGTTCTCCAGCATGTAGGAGACGCCGGAGGGCGTGCGGACATTGTCCTCCAGCACGTAGAAGGTGTTCGGATCGACCCGCACGATGTCGATCCCGGCGATCATCACATGGATGCCGTGCGGCAGCTTCATGCCGGCCATCTCCGGCCGGTAATAGGGGTTGCGGTAGATGAGTTCCTGCGGAACGACGCCGGCCTTCATGATCTCGCCCGGCCCGTAGATGTCGGCGAGGAAGGCGTTGATGGCGCGCACGCGCTGGCCGAGGCCGCGCTCCAGCGTCGTCCATTCCGCCTTGGTCAGGATGCGCGGGATGATGTCGAACGGGATGATCCGCTCTTCGGCGTCCGCCGCGCCATAGACCGCGAAGGTGATGCCGGTGCGGCGGAAGAGGAGCTCCGCCTCGGTGCGCCGCAATTCGAGGATGTCGCGCGGCGTTTCCGACAGCCAGCGCTGGAGGATTTCATAGCCGGGGCGGACGGTGCCGTCCCCCAGGGTCATTTCATCGAATGCTGCCGGCATGACTCCCCGATGGCTGACGCAACGATCCTAAGGCCCGAGCAAGCCGGGTGCCAAATGTCGCGGCGGCGGTGGTCAGCCTCTGGGCAGCCGGCCCCGCCGTCACGCGAACTTGCCTGCCATCGGCCTTGCTAATGCCGCGTATCGCAACAACTATTGCATCCCAGATGCGCGAAAAGCGCGCGTGGAGGATCGGACGTGACGATTGCTCGGCAGTTTGGCGTGGTCGCCTTCGTGGCGGGACTTCTGGCGCTTTCCGCGGCAGGACCCGCAGCCGCCCAGGAGGCCGACAGCGTCTATCAGGGCGACATCCGCGACATCCGGATCGGCCTCACGGCTGACGATTTCCCCGACGGCTATTACGACCCGGCGTGCGGCACCAATGGCGGGCCGCCTTCGACGCTCCTCAGCGACTGGACCGATTTCGCGATCTGCCGGCCGGAGCCGAACGGGTTCTACGAGGTCTATTTCACCTTCGACGACGAGCTGGCCCAGATGGCGGCGGCGAACCCGATCGCCGGCATGAACGAGTGGGTGCAGAACTGGAGCGGCACGGTGGTGGCGGGCTTCCCGGTCATCATCTCGGTGCTGTTCGACGACGAGGGCGTGGTGCGCGGCGTTCGCGTCGTCACCGACAGCCGGGCCGGTCCCGATGCGCGCGGCGATGCGTATCTCTTCCGCATTCCGATCATGCGCCGCTTCGGCGCGGGGGCGTGGGAATGCGTCGACCTGCCGCTGGAGAACGGCGAGACCCCCGTCGGCAACCTCGCGATCAAGCAGCGCTGCGTGAAGCACTTCCCCGACCGCACCATGGTCATGGAGGCGCATCTCTTCCGCAGGGCCGGCCAGCGCGGCGTCGATCCCGCGGGCAATGTCGTGCCGGCGGACTTCGACAGCTCGACGCGGCTCGAAATCTGGGATGCCACCGTCTCCGCCGACATCGACTTCGACGGCGTCCTGGAGGATCTGTCGACCTTCGACCGGCCGCAGGCTCCCCCGCCGGCCAACCCGGGCTAAGCGTCACCACCGCGGCTGGCAAGCAGTCCCC
>JAHCJZ010000007.1 GCA_026126025.1 Bauldia sp.
CGGCGCGGCCGCCGACACGAGGCGGCGTGCCGAAAGCGGCCGCAAGTCCCGCCGCCGCGAGCCGGAGCCGGAGGACGATTTCGACGAGCCGGGCGACCGCCAGGGCCGGATGGACGTGATCCTCGGCGCCGTCACCCACACCGGCTACCGCGTCGGCGGCGCGATGAAGCGGATCGGCCGCTCGATCAGGGGCATGGCCGACGGCTTCGGCGACCGCCGCGGCGAGGACGAGGAGCACCTCTTCGCGCCCCGCGCGCCGCTGCCGGTGCCGGAGCCCCGTGTCGCCCGCCGCGGCGACAGCTGGGACGACCCGCCCGACGACGCCTATGACGATTGGGACGACCGCTACCCCGGCGACGCGTTTGGCGACGAGCGCTATCGCGCGCCGGATGAGGACGAGGCGCCCGCCCCGCCACCGCCGCGCGCGCGGAAGAAGGCGCCGGCCGCCGCCGGTCGGCGCCGCGCCCCCGGTGCGCCCTACAAGCCGCCGAAGCTCGAATTCCTCGCCGCGCCGCCGCGCAATTCCCGCGGGCCGCAGTTGAGCCGGGAGGCACTGGACGAGAATGCGCGCATGCTGGAATCCGTGCTCGACGATTTCGGCATCCGCGGCGAGATCGTCCACGCCCGTCCCGGCCCGGTGGTGACGCTCTACGAGCTGGAGCCTGCGCCTGGCATCAAGTCGTCCCGCGTCATCGGCCTTGCCGACGACATTGCCCGCTCGATGAGCGCGATCGCCTGCCGCGTCGCCGTCATCCCCGGCAAGAACGCGATCGGCATCGAACTCCCCAACGAGCGCCGCGAGACGGTGTATCTCCGCGAGCTGCTCTCGGCCGAGGAGAACACCGAGAACAAGCCCCGCCTCCCGCTCCTCCTCGGCAAGACGATCGGCGGCGAGCCGGTGATCGCCGACCTCTCGCGCATGCCGCATCTCCTCGTCGCCGGCACCACCGGCTCGGGCAAGTCCGTCGCGATCAACACCATGATCCTGTCGCTGGTCTACCGGCTCTCGCCGGAGGAGTGCCGGCTGATCCTGATCGACCCGAAGATGCTGGAGCTCTCCGTCTATGACGGCATCCCGCACCTCCTGACGCCAGTCGTCACCGATCCGAAGAAGGCGGTCGTCGCGCTGAAATGGACGGTGCGCGAGATGGAGGACCGCTACCGCAAGATGTCGAAGGTGGGCGTGCGCAACATCGACGGCCTCAACGCCCGGGTGAAGGAGGCGAAGGCGAGCGGGCAGACGCTGACCCGCTCGGTCCACACCGGCTTCGACCCCGACACCGGCGAGCCGATCCTCGAGCATGAGGAGCTCGACTTCCAGCCGATGCCCTACATCGTCGTCATCATCGACGAGATGGCCGACCTGATGATGGTGGCGGGCAAGGAGATCGAGGGCGCGGTGCAGCGCCTCGCCCAGATGGCGCGCGCCGCCGGCATCCATGTCGTGATGGCGACGCAGCGCCCGTCGGTCGATGTCATCACCGGCACCATCAAGGCGAACTTCCCGACCCGCATCTCCTTCCAGGTCACGTCGAAGATCGACAGCCGCACCATCCTCAACGAGCAGGGCGCCGAGCAGCTGCTCGGCCAGGGCGACATGCTCTACATGATGGGCGGCGGCCGCATCCGCCGCGTCCACGGCCCCTTCGTCGCCGACGACGAGGTCGAGAAGGTGGTGGCGCATCTCAAGACCCAGGGCGTCCCCGATTATCTCGAGGCGATCACCGAGGCGCCCGACGAGGACGAGGATGGCGACGGCGGCTTCGGCGGCGGCGATGGCGAGGAGTCCAACGACCTCTACGACCGCGCCGTCGCGGTGGTGCTGCGCGACCGCAAGGTCTCGACCAGCTACATCCAGCGCCGCCTCTCGATCGGCTACAACCGCGCCGCCTCGCTGATCGAGCGCATGGAGAAGGAAGGCGTCATCGGCGCCGCCAACCATGCCGGCAAGCGCGAGATCCTCGTCGAGGGCGGAGACGACCGCTACTGATGGCGGGCCTGTCGCGAAATCGCCACACCCTGCGCCTAGCGCATCCGAGCGGGGGCAGCAGCATCATGGAACACCATCCGGCCATGCGCCCCCTCGGCGGCACGACACGGGCCTTCATCGCGCTCCTCGGCGGCGGCGCGATCCTCGCCGCGCTCCTCGTCGCCTCCGCCGCCTCGGCGCAGGACGGCGCCGCGCCGCCGATCGACCTCGCCCCCCCGCCCGCGCAGGAGCCGCAGCGCGATCCCGGCCCGATCGCCCCCGTGCCCTATCCCAACCCGCTCTTCGCCGGCGGGCGCGCACCCGCACCGGCCGTGGCGGCGCCCGCCGCCCAGCCTGCGCCGGCGCAGCCGCAGCTCTCCTACGCCCAGCAGCAGGCGCAGGCGCTGCAGCGCATCCACACCTATTTCAACGCCGTCCGCACCATGACCGGGCGCTTCACCCAGATCGCGCCCGACGGCACCCTCCAGGAGGGCGTCTTCACCATGTCGCGCCCGGGGCGGATCAACTTCGATTACACCAACCCCGACGAGCTGAAGGTGATCTCCGACGGCACGACGGTGATGGTGCAGAACGATTTCGCCCGCACCCAGCAGACCTATTTCCTCCGCCAGACGCCGCTGCGCTACCTCCTCGCCGACCACATCGACCTCACCTCGGATTCGACGGTCCGCGACATCATCCTGGAGGGCGACCTCATCACCGTCGTCCTCACCGAGGACAACGAGACCGACGGCTGGCTGACGCTGATGTTCGACCCGGAGACCTACGAGCTCCGCCAATGGGCGACGACCACCCAGGGCCAGACCGTCACGGTCGCGATCTACGACACCCGCACCAACCAGCCCGTCGACGACCAGCAGTTCCGCATCTTCGTCTGGACCGACATCCCGATGTAGCGCGGCATACTCGCTGGCTGGCGCTCGACAGCAAACCAGCACACCCGTCCCGGCCCTGAGCAGGGACCCATTGGCCGATCCCCCGGACGACTCGCAGCGGCTTGATCCAGAAGCCGGCAACCCACAGGCGCCAGCCCGGCAACGGGCAAATCTGCCGAGCCGCCAATAGGTCTCGGGTCGAGCCCGGGACGGTGCAAGGGGACATGGGAGAGGGACGGCGTGAACGGCTGTTCGTCGGGTCTTCATCGCGGTTGATTTGCCCGCGGGCGCGGCCTACCTCCGGGGGCCTCGCATCGCCCGCCGGACATGACCCTCACCGTCGCCACCTGGAACATCAATTCGGTTCGCCTCCGGATCGACATCGTCGGCGCCTTCCTCAAGGCTTACCGGCCCGACATCCTCTGCCTCCAGGAGATCAAGTGCCGGGCCGAGCAGTTCCCGCGCGCCTCGTTCCGGCGTCGCGGCTATCCGCACATCGCGGTCAACGGCCAGCGCGGCTATCACGGCGTCGCTATCGTCTCGCGCCGCCCATTCCTGACCGAATCGAACCGCGGCTTCTGCGGCATCGACGACGCCCGCCACATCGCGGTCACCGTCGAGGATGACGGCGCTCCGCCGCTGACGGTCCACAATTTCTACGTCCCCGCCGGCGGCGACGAGCCCGACCCCGCGGTGAACCCGAAATTCGCCCACAAGCTTGCCTTCCTCGACGAGATGCATGGCTGGCTCACCGGCCCGGAGACCGACCGCCCCGCGGTGATGGTCGGCGATCTCAACGTCGCACCGCTCGAGCACGACGTCTGGTCGCACCGCCAGCTGCTGCGCGTCGTCAGCCACACCGAGGAGGAGGTGACGCGGCTGGAGAAGGTGCGCGCCGCGGGCGGCTGGGTCGACGCGCTGCGCCACTTCGTGCCGCCCGAGGAGAAGCTCTACACCTGGTGGAGCTATCGCGCCCATGACTGGCAGCTCTCCAACCGCGGCCGCCGCCTCGACCACATCTGGGTCACCCCGCCCCTCCTCCCCCGCCTCACCGGCATCGAAGTCGTCCGCCTCGCCCGCGGCTGGAAGCGCCCCTCCGACCACGTCCCGGTCATCGCCCGCATCGGACCTGCGGTGCCGGCGGCCGATGACGTGCGTGTCTCGGAACTCCTCCCGGGATGACGCCCACGGCGCCGGAGTGACGAGGCGCGCGACCCGCAGACCGCTACGGGACCCCGCGGACCGAACCAGATCGTCAACGCGTCGGTGAGACCCGTGGTGGCGGCCGTCTCCCCGACCCACGCCACATAGCCGTCGGGTCGGATGAGCACGGCGGTCGGCGCCGCGACCGCGCCGACGACGGGCAGCTCCCATGAGCCTTCATGGGCCGCGCTCACCGCCCTCACCCGGTCGGCCCACCCCGCGAGGTCGAAATTGCCGTGGGCAGCGAAGCTGAGCAGCACCGGCCGCGCGTCATGCAGCAGGGTGAAAACTCGCGTCGGCCCGTCCGCGGTCTCGAGGTCGAGATCCGGCATGCGGCGGCCGAGGAGGGGGTGTCCGGCGCCGAGATCGTAGCGGATGCCGAGGCCCGACATCTCCGCGCCGAGGCGCTGGCGCGGTTCGTCCATCGCGAGCAGCTCGCCCAGCATCTCGCGCACGGCCCTGGTGCGGTCGTCGTCGGGCCGGAGCGCGACCGAGGCCAGCGTGCGGCTGAGGACGCGGGCGGCAACCGGATGGCGCTCGGCCTGGTAGGTGTCGAGGAGGCTCGCGGGCGCCGTCCCCTTCACGACCTGCGCCAGCTTCCACCCCAGATTCACCGCGTCCTGCACCCCGGTCTGGAGGCCCTGCCCGCCATCCGGCGGATGGATATGCGCGGCATCGCCGGCCAGCAGCACCCGTCCGACGCGATAGGACGCGGCCTGCCGCGCGGCGTCGGTGAAGCGGGAGAGCCAGGTCGGACTGTGGACGCCGAAATCGGTGCCGTAGACCGCGATCATCCCCTTTCTGAGATCGTCGAGATCGGGCTCGCCGGCCGCGCCCGCGTGCTGCTCCGTGACCATGATGCCGGCGCGCTTGCCGTCTTCCAGCCTGCTGAGCGCATGAATGCCGATCGCGTCACGACGAATGCCCCATTCCGGCGGCTCTTCGGACAGCTCCGCCTCCGCGATCAGATTGCTCGTCGTCGGATCGGTGCCGGGAAAGGCGATGCCCGCTACCTTGCGCACCAGGCTGCGGCCGCCGTCGCACCCGACGAGGTAGCGGGCCTGCAGCCCACGGCCGTCGGAGAGCGTGACGGCGACGCCGGTGTCGTCCTGCGTGAAGCCTGTCACCGCGGTGCCGCGATAGATCGGCACCCCCAGCTCGCCAACCCAGCCGGCGAGAATGCGCTCGGTATGGGCCTGCCACAGCGCGAGCCCGTAGGGATGCCGGGTCGGAAAATCGCTGATGTCGAGCCGGACACCGGCGAACCCGGCGACCTGCGCCTTCTGCCCCTCCGCCAGGAAGCGATCGGCGATCCCGCGCTGGTCGAACACCTCGATCGTGCGCGCGTGAAGCCCGCCCGCGCGCCGCCCAGCAAGGTCCTGGCTCGGGCGCCGTTCGACGATGGCGACATCGACCCCCGCCAGCGCCAGCTCGCCCGCCAGCATCAGCCCGGTCGGTCCGCCCCCTGCAATCACCACCGCATGATCGGTCATATCCGCCTCCCCGAATCACGCCGCACGCTCGCGCGGCGCGGTTGCAAGGCTGCGGAATCTAGGCACGGCCGCGGCAATGCCAATTCTTGAAGTGAACTATCTCGGCGCCATCTATTTTCCAGGCGGCCAATTCAAACGCCGCTCTTCCCCCAGACGAAGCGGGACCGCCGGGCTGCTAGTCCCCCCGCCGCAGCATCGCCTGCACGCGCCGGAGCTCGCCGATCGTGGTGTTGACCCGCTCCGCCAGCCGCTTGTGGAGCGAGGACGCGACCCGCGGATATTCCTCCAGCATGCGGCGCATCGCCGGGCGGCTGATGTCGAGGACGGTGGCGACGCCCGCGGCGGTCGCGGTGGAGCGGCGGCGGGTGGCGATGAAGAGCGGCAGTTCGCCGATCAGGCAGCCGGGCCCGGCGCGCTCCAGCATCCGCCGCGCCTCGCCGGCGCCGGTCGAAAGCTCGATCGTGCCGAACACCACGACATAGCCGCCGCCGGCTTCCTCACCCTCGCGGAACAGGATCTCGCCATTGACGAGGTCGCGCCGGTTGGCGCTGAAGGCGAGGAGCCGCAGCTGGTCGCCGGCGAGGTCGTCGAACAGCGGGACCTCGGACAGGAGCTTGATGTCGCTTTCGAGGCTCACCGGGTCGGTCCCCGGCCCGTCACGGCACCAGCCGGTAGCCGCCGCCCTCGGTGACGAGAAGCTCGGCCTCGGCCGGCTTCTTCTCGATCTTCTGGCGCAGGCGGTAGATGTGCGTTTCGAGCGTGTGGGTGGTCACGCCGCTATTGTAGCCCCACACCTCGTGGAGCAGCACGTCGCGCGTCACCACCTTCTCGCCGGCGCGGTAGAGATATTTGAGGATCGCAGTTTCCTTCTCGGTGAGGCGCACCTTCTGGCCGCGCTCGTCGACGAGGAGCTTGGCGCTCGGCCGGAAGGTGTAGGGACCGATGGTGAAGGTCGCGTCCTCGCTCTGGTCGAACTGCCGCAGCTGCGCCCGGATGCGGGCGAGGAGCGCCGCGAAGCGGAACGGCTTGGTGACGTAGTCATTGGCGCCGGAATCGAGACCGCGCACGGTGTCGCTCTCCGAATCCTGCGCCGTCAGCATGATGATCGGCGCCTTGAAGCCGCCGGCGCGCAGCTGCTTCACCGCATCGCGGCCGTCGATGTCGGGAAGGCCGACATCCATCACCACGAGATCGGGCTTGTCCTTCCGCGCCCGCTCGACGCCGTCGAGCGCGGTCCGCGCCTGGAGGATGTCGAACTCCTCGCTGAGCGCGAGTTGCTCGACGAGGCTTTCCCGCAACATGTCGTCGTCGTCCACGACCAGAAGCTTGCGCGCGGTCAAGGTTGGGTTTCCTGCCGGTTGAGCGTGCAACTCAGGACGCCGGCGGCCTGCCAGGCGCCGGGCGGCCGCAATGTGACCCGCGAGGGGTGTCAACGCAAGCGCCGCGCGCCTGCGCGACACTGTGATGGCCGCGACCTACCGCGTCCCGAACAGCGCGCTGCCGATCCGCAGCTCCGTGGCGCCATAGGCGATCGCGAGCTCGAAATCCGCGCTCATGCCCATCGACAGCGCGGTAAGGCCGAGTTCGCGCGCGAGCTTCGCGGTCAGCGCGAAATGCGGTCCCGGCGGCTCGTCTAGCGGCGGGATGCACATCAGCCCGTCGATGGTAAGCCCGTAGACCGTCCGGCAGCGCTCCACGAAGGCGGCCGTCTCGGCCGGCGCGACGCCGGCCTTCTGCGGCTCCTCGCCGATATTGACCTGGACCAGGAGGCGCGGCGAGCGGCCCTGCTTCCGCATCTCCTTCGCGAGCGCATCGGCAATCTTGTCGCGGTCGACCGAGTGGATCGCGTCGAACAGCGCCACCGCCTCGGCCGCCTTGTTCGACTGCAGCGGCCCGATCAGCTCGACCGTCAGGCCCGGCGTCTCGGCCCGCAGCGCCGGCCATTTGGCCTTGGCCTCCTGCACCCGGTTCTCGCCGAACACGCGCTGACCCCCGGCGATCAAGGGTCGTATCGCATCCGAATCGAAGGTCTTGCTGACCGCGATCAGCCGGGCCGAGCCCTCCGGCCGGCCGGCCTCGCGCTCGGCGACGGCGATCCGCCGCCGCACCTCGGCGAGCCGCGACGCCGCGGCCGCGTTGCCCTCATCCGCCCGGGCTCCTGCATCCGCTGGCAAGTCGCACCTCCTCATGATTGACCGGCGCCGCCTTTTGCGCTGATGGTCCGCCGGCCCGCGCGGCCGGTCATCCGGGCGCGCCGAACGGATATCTCGCATGACCACGGAACGTTACAACCCGGCCGAGGCGGAGCCGCGCTGGCAGGCGGCGTGGGCCGAAGCCGGCATCTTCGCCACGCGGAACGACGACCCGCGGCCGAAATATTACGTCCTCGAGATGTTCCCCTACCCGTCGGGGCGCATCCATATGGGCCACGTCCGCAACTACACCATGGGCGACGTGGTGGCGCGCTTCATGCGGGCGAAGGGCCACAACGTCCTCCATCCGATGGGCTGGGACGCCTTCGGCCTGCCGGCCGAGAACGCCGCCGCGCAGCGCGGCATCCACCCGCTTGTGTGGACCTACGAGAACATCGCGGCGATGCGCGATCAGCTGAAGCTGATGGGCCTGTCGCTCGACTGGGCGCGCGAATTCGCGACCTGCGACGTCGCCTACTACCACCAGCAGCAGAAGCTCTTCCTCGATTTCCTCGCCGCCGGCCTCGCCTACCGCAAGAGCGCCACCGTCAACTGGGACCCGGTCGACCAGACCGTGCTCGCCAACGAGCAGGTGATCGACGGGAAGGGCTGGCGCTCCGGCGCGCCAGTCGAGCAGCGCGAGCTGACCCAGTGGTTCCTGAGGATCACAGCCTATAGCGACGAGCTCCTGTCGGCGCTGGATACGCTGGACCGCTGGCCCGACCGCGTGCGCCTGATGCAGCGCAACTGGATCGGCCGCTCGGAGGGCCTGCGCGTCCGCTTCGCCCTTGCCGAAGGCGCGCCGGCCGGCTTCGGCGAGGTCGAGGTCTTCACCACGCGGCCGGACACGCTGTTCGGCGCGAGCTTCATCGCGCTCGCCCCCGACCACCCGCTGTCGGCCGCGCTGGGAGCGGGCAACCCGGAGCTCGCGGCCTTCATCGAGCGCTGCCGGCAGCGCGGCACCAGCACGGCGGCGATCGACACCGCAGAGAAGGAAGGCTTCGACACCGGGCTCCGCGCCGCGCACCCCTTCCGGCCCGGCGCGACGCTGCCGGTCTATGTCGCGAACTTCATCCTGATGGAGTACGGCACCGGCGCGATCTTCGGCTGCCCCGCGCACGACCAGCGCGACTTCGAGTTCGCCACCAAATACCGCCTGCCGATCATTCCGGTGGTGGCACCGCTCGATCGTTTCGCAAGCGAATCGGACCTTGCGGCCTGGCTCGGCGCGTTCGGCGCCGACGGCGAGCCCTTCGTCGACGACGGCCGGCTGGTCAATTCCGAGTTCCTCGACGGGCTGTCCGTGGCCGAGGCCAAGGAGGCGGTCGCCCAGCGGCTGGAGGCGCAGTCCCTCAACGGCGCCCCGCAGGCGGCGCGCCAGGTGAACTACCGCCTCCGCGACTGGGGCATTTCGCGCCAGCGTTATTGGGGCTGCCCGATCCCGGTGATCCATTGCGCGCGCTGCGGCGTGCAGCCTGTGCCCGAGGCCGACCTCCCCGTCACGCTCCCCGACGACGTCACCTTCGACAAGCCGGGCAACCCGTTGGCGCGCCACCCGACCTGGCGGAATGTCGCCTGCCCGAAATGCGGCGGGCCGGCAGAGCGCGAGACCGACACCATGGACACCTTCGTCGATTCGTCCTGGTACTTCGCCCGCTTCACCGCACCCGACGCGCCGCAGCCGCTCGACCGCGCGGCCGCCGATTCCTGGCTGCCGGTGAACCAGTATATCGGCGGCATCGAGCACGCGATCCTCCACCTCCTCTATTCGCGCTTCTTCACCCGCGCGATGAAGGCGACCGGCCATGTCGGGCTGAGCGAGCCCTTCGCCGGCCTGTTCACGCAGGGGATGGTGGTCCACGAGACCTACCGCCGCGCCGACGACAGCTGGGCCGCGCCGGCCGAGGTGCGGATCGAGGAGGACGGCGCAACGCGGCGCGCCTTCGACCGCGCGACCGGCGAGGCGCTCGCCATCGGCCCGATCGAGAAGATGTCGAAGTCGCGCCGCAACACCGTCGACCCGTCCGACATCATGGGCACTTATGGCGCCGACACCGCGCGCTGGTTCATGCTGTCGGATTCTCCGCCCGAGCGCGACGTGATCTGGAGCGAGGCCGGCGTCGAGGGCGCGCACCGCTTCGTCCAGCGCGTCTGGCGCCTCGTCGGCGAGGTCAACCGCATCGCGCCCTTCCCCGGACTCGGCCACCAACCGCCGGTCGCGATGGACCCGCCGGCGCTGAAGCTCCGCCAGACCGCGCACCGCACGCTGAAGGCCGTCGAGGAGCACTTCGCCGCGCTCCGCTTCAACGTCGCGGTCGCCCGCATCTACGAGCTCGTCAACGCGATCGCCGCCGAGGTCCAGGCCGCGGGCACCTCCGGCGGCCCCGACGAGGGCGACCCGGCGACGTCCTACGCCGTCCGCGAGGCGTTCGAGCTCCTGGTCCACATGATCGCGCCGATGACCCCGCACCTTGCCGAGGCCTGCTGGGACGCCCTCGGCGGCACCGACCTCATCGCGACCCGCGCCTGGCCCGAAGCCGACCCGGCGCTCCTCGCCCGCGACACCATCGTCCTGCCGGTGCAGGTCAACGGCAAGAAGCGCGCCGAGCTGACGATCGACGCCGGCGCCGCCATCGCCGACATCGAAGCCGCCACCCTCGGCCTCGACGCCGTCCAGCGCGCCCTCGAAGGCAAGCCGCCGAAGCGCGTCGTCGTGGTCCCCAACCGCATCGTCAACGTGGTGCTGTGACGATGGCGGCAGTCGGCAGTCGGCAGTCGGCAATCGGGCAGGGGCGGCTCGCAGCCGGTTGTCCTCGGTCTCGCAACTCGACTGCCGACTGCCGACTGCCGACTGCCGAACGCGCGTCGCCCGCGTCGCCGAACGCGGCGGGCCTGCCATGACCGAGTACAAGTTCGACAAGGCCGACCGCCTCATCGCCAACCCCGAATCCGGCCCCCGGATCGTCCTGTTCTACGGCCCCGACCCGGGCGGCGTCACCGAGCGTGCGGCGATGATGACCGAACGCCTCGTCGGCAAGGATGCCTTCGCCGTCACCCGGCTCGACGCCGACGAAACGGGCAGCGAACCGGGTCGCTTAGCCGACGAAGTATTCGCCGGCTCCCTTTTCGCCGGTCGCCGCGTCGTGCGGCTGCGGACCGGCACGCGCAGCGTCGCGCCGGCGGTGCAGCCGATCCTCGACGCACCGCCGTCTGATACCTGGCTGATCATCGAGGCCGGCGACCTGCGGAAGGGCTCGCCGCTGCGCGCGCTGTGCGAGCGGGCGACGACCGCCGCCGCGATCCCCTGCTACGCCGACAACGACGCCGCGCTCGGCCGCATGATCGACGACGAGGTCCGCAGCGCGGGACTCACCATCGCGCCCGAGGCGCGGCAGATGCTGGTCCCGCTGCTCGGCGCCGACCGCGCGGCGAGCCGCGCCGAGATCCGCAAGCTCTGCCTCTACGCCGCGTCGGGCGGCACGATCGGCGTCGCCGACATCAGCGCCGTGATTGGCGATGGTGCCGCGGTCGCGGTCGACGACGCGGTCGAGGCCGCGCTCCTCGGCGACGTCGCGGCCGTCGACCGCGGGATGCGCCGCCTGCTCTCTGCTGCCACCGCGCCCTCGACGGTCGCGACCGCCGCCGAGCGCCAGATCATCCAGCTCCACCGCCTCCGCGCCGCGATCGACCGCGGCTCCACTGCCTCCGCGGTGCTGCAGGCGATGCGCCCGCCGCCCTTCCCCGCGCGCCGCCAGGTGCTGGAGCAGCAGCTGCGCCGCTGGCCACGCCCGATGCTCGACTGGGCGCTGCAGCGCATCGGCGACGCTTCCCGCGACGCCCGGCTTTATCCCGCCACCGGCGCGGCGATCGTCAGCGAAGCCCTGATCGCGATCGCCCTCCGCCCCGGGCGCCGCCAGAGCGCCGCCTAACCAACCCCTTCGTCATCCGGCGAAAGCCGGGGTCCAGAACGGCACGCGCCGCGCCCTCGACTTCTGGATTCTGGCCTTCGCCGGAATGACGAATAACGAGAAGGCGACCCTCGTTGGATGGAGGATCAGACCACTACCGCTTGAGCCTTCGGCAGATGTCGTCGAGCTGGTCGAGGTCGCTGTAGCGTACCCGGACTTCGCCGTGGCCGTCGGCGCGGTGGTCGATCGTGACGGCGAGGCCGATCGCGTCGGAGAGCGCCTTTTCCAGCGCGACGGTGTCGGCGTCCTTGGCGCGGGCGGGCCCGCTTTTCTTAGCCGCACCGCGCGACGGTTTGCCGGCTAATGACTCGGCGTCGCGCACCGACAGCCCGCCGATGACGATGCGCTTCGCCGCGGCGATCGGGTCGGACGCGGAGAGCAATGCGCGGGCGTGGCCGGCGGTGAGCTGGCCGTCGCGGAGATAGCCCTGCACCTCCTCCGGCAGCTTCAGAAGGCGGAGCGTGTTGGCGACATGCGGCCGGCTCTTGCCGATGACGTCGGCGAGCTCGCCCTGGGCGTAGCCGAACTGGTCGATCAGCTGCTGATAGGCGGTCGCCTCCTCGAGCGGGTTGAGGTCCGAGCGCTGGACATTCTCGATGATCGCGAGCTCCAGCGCCTCCTTGTCGGTGACGTCGTGGACGATCACCGGTACCTCGTGGAGCCCCGCCTGCTGCGCCGCACGCCAGCGCCGCTCGCCGGCGATGATCTCGAAGCGGTCGGCGCTGCCTGCCACCGGCCGCACCAGGATCGGCTGGACGATGCCCTTCTCGCGCACCGAGCTGGTGAGGTCGGAGAGATCCTCCGGCGCGAAGCGCTTTCGCGGGTTGCGCGGATTGGGGCGGAGGAACTCGATCGGCACGCGCCGGCCGGCGCGGGCGCGCTCGACCGCCGCGGTGTCGTTGTCGACGCCGCCGATCAGCGCGGCAAGGCCGCGGCCGAGGGCCCGACGTCCGCTCTCTTCCGCCATCATGGGTCTCCGTCCTACGCGGCCGTCAGCCGCCTTTCGCGCTGGATGATCTCCGACGCGAGCTTCAGATAGGCCTGGCTGCCGCTCGACTTGAAGTCGTAGAGCAGCACCGGCTTGCCGTGCGACGGCGCCTCCGAGACGCGGACATTGCGCGGGATCACCGTCTCGTACACCGCATCGCCCATATGCGCCCGGACATCCGCCACCACCTGACCGGACAGATTGTTCCGGCTGTCGAACATCGTGAGCACGATGCCGTGGATGGTGATCTCGGGGTTGAGCGTCTTCTTCACCTGCTCGACCGTCTGCAGCAGCTGGCTGAGGCCTTCGAGCGCAAAGAACTCGCATTGCAGCGGCACTAGCACCGAATGCGACGCCGCCATCGCATTGATGGTCAAAAGGTTCAGCGATGGCGGGCAGTCGATCAGGATATAGGTGAAGTTTCGCGACCGAATCGATGCGCCCGCCGTCTCGCTTTCGCCGGCCATCGCCGCGATCGCCGCGCGGAGCTTGAATGAGCGGTCGGCGTCGCCGGCGATCCCCAGCTCGACGCCGAGAAGGTCGAGCGTCGACGGCGCAACGGAGAGCTGCGGCACGGCGGTCGGCACCACCGCATCGGCCAGCTTCGCCTCGCCGACCATCACGTCATAGGTCGAGATCGCACGCGCTTCGCGCGAAATACCGAGGCCGGTGGAGGCGTTGCCCTGCGGGTCGAGGTCGATGATCAGCACCTCCTCACCGATCGCCGCGAGCGCGGTGCCGAGATTGATCGCCGTCGTCGTCTTGCCAACGCCGCCCTTCTGATTGGCGAGCGCAAGCACCCGCGGACGCTTCGACAAAGCCATGGCTAGGGCCTCCTGGATGCCGGGCGGGGCACAGCCCGCCTGAGCTCCACGATCACGCCGGAGCCGAGTCGGCTCGGATGTTCTACCAGATCGAGATTCCAGGCGTGAGACGCTTCTTCCCGCTCGGCCGCGAAGTCCGCACCTTTGTGCAGCCATGCCGGCACGCCCCGGGCGAGCAACGGCGCCGCGAGGGCGCAGAATTCCACCAGCGGCGCAAACGCGCGGGCCGAGATGGCGTCCACCGGCTCGCGCCACGACGCGATCACATCCTCGATCCGCCCGGCATGAACCACCGCCGGCGCGCCGGTCTCGCGCGCCACGGTGCGGAGGAACGCGGCTTTGCGGCTGTTCGCCTCGACCAGGTCGACCCGCGCGCCGGGCGTTTCGGCGAGGAGGATGGCGACCACCATGCCTGGAAACCCCGCGCCGCTGCCGAGATCGAGCCAGCGCCGCGCGTCCGGAGCAAGGGCGACGAGCTGCGCGCTGTCGGCCACATGGCGCTCCCAGACCGCGTCGAGCGTGCCCGGCGCGACGAGGTTCTTCACCCGCTGCCAGTCGCGCAGGAGATCGACGTACCGGGACAGGCGGGCAAGTGTTTCACGTGAAACACCTGCAAGCCCTGCCCGCGCGACCGCGGTCTCAGGCGACGTCGCCGCATTGGGAGATGGCGGATGCTGCATGGCATGAGGAATAGTTGGTCTCCGCAGGCCGCGGAAGATCACCCCCGGCCTCGTCCTGAGGTGCTCGCGAAGCGAAGGACCGCAGGAGCACACCAGCAATCCTTCGAGGCCCGGCTGCGCCGGGCACCTCAGGATGAGGTCGGGGTGCGGCCCCGCCTCAGGCGACGTCGCTGCGGTCACGCGCCGGCTTCCGCGACAAGGCGAGGAGGAGCGAGAGCGCTGCCGGGGTCATGCCCTCGATGCGCGACGCCTGGCCGAGCGAGCGGGGGCGGGCGGCGCGCAGCTTCTCGCGGATCTCGTTGGAAAGGCCGGGGACGGTCGCGTAGTCGATGTCGGGAAGCGCGGCCGCTTCCTCGCGCGCCAGCGAGCGGATGTCGCGCTGCTGGCGATCGACATAGGCGGCGTAGCCTGCCTCGATCTCCAGTTGCGCGCCGACCGGCGCCGGGATGGTCGCGAACGCCGGCCAAATCGCGGCGAGCCGACCGAGATCGACATCGGGAAAGCCGAGCAGGTCGTAGGCCGAGCGGCGGACGCCGTCGCGCTTGACCTGGAGGCCGTGCCGCGCCGCTTCATCCGGCGTAAGCGCACGGGCGACTAGCTCGTTCCGCCACCGAATCAACGCAGCGTCCTTGGCCGCAAAGGCTTCGCGCCGGGCCCGATGGACAAGCCCGACGCGGATGCCGACGGGCGTCAGCCGCTGGTCGGCATTGTCGGCCCGCAGCGACAGGCGATACTCGGCGCGCGACGTGAACATCCGGTAGGGCTCCGACACGCCGCGAGTCGTGAGGTCGTCGACCATCACGCCGAGATAACCCTCCGCGCGGCTCACCGTGAACGGCCCGGCGCCGCCGGCCGCCAGCGCCGCATTGGCCCCGGCCAGCAGCCCCTGCGCCGCCGCTTCCTCATATCCTGTGGTCCCATTGATCTGCCCGGCCAGGAACAGGCCTTTCAGCCGCCGGGTCTCGAGCGTCGCCTCCAGCTCGCGCGGGTCGACGTGGTCGTATTCGATCGCGTAGCCCGGCCGGGCAATACGCGCGTGCTCCAGCCCCGGAATCGTGGCGACCAGGGCGGCCTGGACCTCCTCCGGAAGCGAGGTGGAGATCCCGTTGGGATAGACCCACGGATCGTCGCGCCCCTCGGGCTCAAGGAAGATCTGGTGTGACTCGCGATCGCCGAACCGCACCACCTTGTCCTCGATCGACGGGCAATAGCGCGGTCCGCGGCTCTCGATCTGCCCTGAATAGAGCGGCGACCGGCCGAGATTGGCGAGGATCACCGCGTGCGTCGCGGCGGTCGTGCGCGTGATCGCACAGGCGACCTGCGGCGTGGTGATCGCCGGCGTCAGGGTCGAGAACGGCTCCGCCGGCTCGTCGCCGGGCTGCTGCTCCAGCCCGTCCCAGTCGATCGAGGCGCGCTCCAGACGCGGTGGGGTGCCGGTCTTCAGCCGCCCGAGGAAGAAGCCCGCCCGTTCGAGCGTCGCGGACAGACCTTCCGTCGGCGCCTCGCCGACCCGGCCCGCGGGAATCGTCCGCTCGCCGATATGAATGAGACCACGCAGGAACGTCCCCGTCGTCAGCACCACGGCGCGGCTGGGCAGGACGCGGCCGCCGGCCAGCATCACCCCCGTCACCGCACCATCGGTCACCACCAGGTCGGCGACCTCGCCCTCGATAACTGCGAGCCCCGCGGTCTCCCGCAGCGCCGCCTGCATCGCCGTCGCATAGAGCCTGCGGTCGGCCTGAGCACGCGGCCCGCGCACGGCCGCGCCCTTGCTCCGGTTCAGCACGCGGAACTGGATGCCGGCGGCGTCGGCCACCCGCCCCATCAGCCCGTCGAGGGCGTCAATCTCGCGGACGAGGTGGCCCTTGCCCAGCCCGCCGATCGCGGGGTTGCAAGACATGGCTCCGACCGTCGCCCAGCACTGCGTCACCAGCGCGGTCGACGCCCCGATCCGCGCGCTCGCGGCGGCAGCCTCGCAGCCAGCGTGGCCGCCGCCGACCACCACGACGTCGAAGGCGTGTTTCACGTGAAACACCTACTTCCCGATGCAGAACGAGGCGAACACAACATCCAACACGTCCTCCACGTCAACCGCCCCGGTCACCCGGCCCAGCGCCGCCGTCGCCACCCGCAGCCCCTCGGCCACGAGTTCGGCGGACGATGCGCCCAAGGCTTCGTCCAGCCCCGCCGCGGCTTCCGCCACCGCCACCGCATGGCGCTGCCGGGTCATCACGGTCGGTTCGGGCGGCAGCTGGGTACTAAGGAAAGCGCCGAGATCAGCGAGAAGCGCATCGACGCCCTGCCCGGTCACAGCTGACACCGGCCTCAG
Organism: Bauldia sp.; assembly: GCA_026126025.1. GTDB lineage: Bacteria > Pseudomonadota > Alphaproteobacteria > Rhizobiales > Kaistiaceae > JADLGL01. Next base: position 16,543 of record JAHCJZ010000007.1, read on the forward strand.
CCCCGCCCGGCGCGCGGCTTGTTCCGTTACCGAATCCATCAGGTCGGCCTTCGTCGCAATCGCCCACAACACAGCCGCTGCGGCAGGCGGAGATACGTCCCGCCGGTCGCTGAGCCAGAGGACGAGGTCGGCCTCCGCGGCGCGGGCTTCGGCGCGCCGGATGCCTTCCCGCTCCACCTCCGATTCCGTGTCCCGCATCCCCGCAGTGTCCACCAGCGTCACCCGATAGCCGGCGACGTCGAGCGTCACCTCGATCAGGTCGCGCGTCGTCCCCGCCTCGCGCGAGACGATCGCCGCGTCACGGCCCGCCAGCGCGTTGAGGAGGCTCGATTTGCCAACATTGGGCGCACCGAGAATGACCACCTCCGCGCCCTCGCGGATCCGCTCACCGCGCCGATGCCCAGCCAGCGCCGCGGCGAGCTCGTCGCGGAGCCGGGCGACGTCCGCTCGCGCTTCCGCGGTCCACGCCTCGCCGACATCCTCCTCGTCCGCAAAGTCGATCGAGGCCTCGATCAGCGCCCGCGCCTCGATCAGCCGCCGGCGCCATGATTCGTACTGGGTCCGAATCGATCCGCGGATTCCCTCCAGCGCTAGCGACCGCTGGGCCGCGGTCTCTGCGGCGACGAGATCGGCCAGCGCCTCCGCCTGGGTCAAGTCGACACGCCCGGCGAGAAAGGCGCGTCGCGTGAACTCCCCGCGCTCCGCCGGACGAAAGCCGGGCAGCGCGGCCAGCGCGTCGAGCAGCGCGGCGACGACCGCGCGGCCGCCATGGAGGTGGAACTCCGCCACGTCCTCACCGGTGAAGCTCCCCGGCCCGGGAAAGAACAGGACCAGCCCCTCATCGATCGCCGACCCACCCCCCGGGTCATGGAAGGGGCGCAGCGTCGCAACTCGCGGCTCGGGTACGCCGTTGGCGACCTGCCCGAGCGCGTCGCGGACGCCGGGGCCGCTGACGCGCACGATCGCAATCCCCGCCGGCGGCGCACCGCTCGCCAGCGCGAAGATGGTATCAACCGATCCCGGCCGCGTTCGCTCCGAATCCGCGGTCGGCAGGACGAGGTCCATGACCGGCAATCTCCTCTCGGGCGAGACCAGCCCGTACCTGCTTCAGCACAAGGACAACCCGGTCCACTGGCGGCCATGGGGCCCGGAAGCGCTGGCGGAGGCGCAACACCTCGGCCGCCCGATCCTGCTGTCGATCGGCTACGCGGCCTGCCACTGGTGCCACGTCATGGCTCACGAAAGCTTCGAGGACCCGGCCACCGCCGAGGTCATGAACCGGCTGTTCGTCAACATCAAGGTCGACCGCGAGGAGCGGCCGGACATCGACGCGATCTACATGGCCGCGCTCCATGCCCTTGGCGAGCAGGGCGGCTGGCCGCTGACGATGTTCCTGACGCCGACCGGCGAGCCGGTCTGGGGCGGCACGTACTTCCCCAACACCCCGCGCTACGGCCGCGCCGCTTTCGTCGACGTGCTGGAGGGCATTGCGCGGATCTTCGCCGACGAGCCGGAGCGCATCGAGCAGAACCGCGCGGCCCTGCTCTCGCACCTCCGCGCGCCGCCGGAGCCGGGCGCCGGCGTTGAGCCCGGCGAGGCGCTGCTGATGGAGGCCGCCGACCGCATCGTGAGCCTGTTCGACCCGGAACGCGGCGGCCTCCGCGGCGCCCCCAAATTCCCCCAGCCTTCGCTGACCGCCTTCCTCTGGCGCATGGCGGATCGCGGCGGGGACGCCGCCGGGTCGCGGCGCGCGGCCGTGATGCGGACCCTGACCCATCTCTGCCAGGGCGGGATCTGGGACCATGTCGGCGGCGGGCTCTGCCGCTATTCGACCGACGACCGCTGGCTGGTGCCGCATTTCGAGAAGATGCTCTACGACAACGCTCAGCTCCTCAGCCGGCTGGCGGCAGCGTACGCGGCAACCGGCGAGCCCTTGTTCCGCATCCGAATCGAGGAAACCGTCGCCTGGCTTCTGCGCGAGATGCGGGTCGGCGACGCCTTCGCCTCCAGCCTCGATGCCGACTCGCCGGGCGGGGAGGGCGCGTTCTACGTCTGGCGCCCGGCGGAGGTCGCCGCGGTCCTCGGGCCGGACCGCGCGGCGCGCTTCTGCGCCGTCTACGACATTACCGAGGCTGGCAATTTCGAGGGCGCCTCGATCCCGAACCGGCTCCACACCCTCGACCTCCAGCCCGACGAGGACGCCCTCGCCGCCGACCGCGCCGCGCTCCTCGCCGACCGCAACCAACGGCCGCGGCCGACCCGCGACGACAAGGTCCTCGCCGATTGGAACGGGCTGGCGATCGCCGGTCTCGTCCGCGCGGGGCTAGCGCTCGACCGGCCGGACTGGGTGGACACCGCAACGCGCTGCTATCGTTTCATTGCCGAATCGATGAGCCGCGGCGGTCGCCTCGGCCATTCCTGGCGCGACGGCAGGCTGGTCGCCCCAGGCTTCGCGACCGACCATGCCGCGATGATCCACGCGGCGCTGGCCCTCCATCTTGCAACCGGCGCCGACAGCTACCTCGGCGACGCCCGCGGCTGGGTCGCCGTGCTCGACCGGCACTATTGGGACGAGGCCGTCACCGCCTACCGGCTGACCGCGGACGACGCGCCGGCGCTCATCACCCGCCCGCTGCCACTGATCGACGAATCGGTTCCTTCTGCGAACGGGATGATCGCCGAGGCGCTGGTGCGACTGTGGCACCTCACCGGCGACAGCGCCTGCCGCGACCGCGCCGACGCGCTGCTCCACGCCCATGCCGGCGCGATCACCGGCAACGTCCTCGGCACCGCGAGCCTCCTCTCCGCCATCGATCAGCGGCTCCACGGCGCGCAGATCGTCGTGATCGGCACGGCGGACGATAGGCTCGCCGCCATCGCCCGCCGGCATGCCCCCGAAGGCGCGACGCTCATCGTCGTGCCCGCGGCCGACGACCTGCCCCACGACCATCCAGCGTTCGGCAAGGGCGCCGTTGAGAGGCACCCGACGGCCTATGTCTGTCGCGGGGAAACCTGCTCGCTGCCGGTGACCGCACCCGACCAGCTCCGTGATTTGCTCATCGGACCGGCGCAGACTATGGTATAGTTTACCAGCATCGTTGCTGGTGACCTACACCAAGAGTTCCGCCATGAGCGCCACACGCAAGATCACGGTTGAAGTCCCCGAGCACGTGCTAGCATCCGCGCAGGCATACACCGGCCTCGGGATCAGCGAGACGGTCCGCACCGCCCTGAAGCGGCTGGCCTCCATCCATGCCCAGCAGGAGCTGTTGAAGCTGCGTGGCACTGTGAAATTCTCGCTCTCTCTCGACGAACTTCGCGAGGATCGGACTTGATCGCGGCCGATGCCAGCAGCCTGGTCGCCTACCTCAAGGGCGAAGCGGGACGAGATGTCGAAATTCTCGCCCTGGCGCTGTCGGGCAACCAGCTTGTGCTGCCGCCCGCCGTCCTGACCGAGGTCCTCTCCGATCCCGTCGCTTATCCGACGATCGGCAGCCAAGTCGCCGACCTCGTCCTTCTGGAGCCGAGCGAGGGCTACTGGGACCGGGCTGGCGCCGCGCGACGGACCATCCACGCCCACGGCCTCAAGGCGCGAACCGCCGACGCGTTGATCGCGCAATCCTGCATCGACGCCGGCGTGGCGTTAATCACGCGCGACCGCGACTTCCGGCACTTTGTGGAGCATTGCGGGCTGCAGCTGGCCTGACGGCCGACGGGCGTGACTGCCCGACCGGCCGGTCAGGTGTTCATCTGGTCGAAGAAGTCGGAATTGGTCTTGGTCTGGCGCAGCTTGTCGAGGAGGAACTCGATCGCGTCGGTGGTGCCCATCGGCATCAGGATGCGGCGGAGCACGTACATCTTCTTGAGGATGTCGGGCGCGACCAGGAGCTCTTCCTTGCGGGTGCCGGAGCGGGTGATGTCGATCGCCGGGAAGGTGCGCTTGTCGGCCACCTTGCGGTCGAGGATGATCTCGGAATTGCCGGTGCCCTTGAACTCCTCGAAGATCACCTCGTCCATGCGGCTGCCGGTGTCGATGAGCGCGGTGGCGATGATGGTCAGCGACCCGCCTTCCTCGATGTTGCGCGCCGCGCCGAAGAAGCGCTTCGGCCGCTGCAGCGCGTTGGCGTCGACGCCGCCGGTCAGCACCTTGCCCGATGACGGCACCACCGTGTTGTAGGCGCGGCCGAGGCGGGTGATCGAATCGAGGAGGATGACGACGTCGCGGCCATGCTCGACGAGGCGCTTGGCCTTCTCGATCACCATTTCCGCGACCTGGACGTGGCGCGTCGCCGGCTCGTCGAAGGTCGAAGACACGACCTCGCCCTTCACCGAGCGCTGCATGTCGGTCACCTCCTCCGGGCGCTCGTCGATGAGGAGCACGATGAGGAAGCATTCCGGGTGATTGGCGGTGATGGAATGGGCGATGTTCTGGAGGAACACCGTCTTGCCGGTGCGCGGCGGCGCGGTGATCAGCGCGCGCTGGCCCTTGCCGAGCGGCGCGACGAGGTCGATTACCCTCGCCGAAAGATCCTTCCGCGTCGGATCCTCGGTCTCCATGCGGAAGCGCTCGGTCGGGTAGAGCGGCGTCAGATTGTCGAAGTGGATCTTGTGGCGGGCCTTTTCGGGGTCCTCGAAATTGATCGTGTTGACCTTGAGGAGGGCGAAATAGCGCTCGCCATCCTTGGGGCTCCTGATCTGGCCCTCGACCGTGTCGCCAGTGCGCAGCGAGAAGCGGCGGATTTGCGACGGTGAGATGTAGATGTCGTCGGGGCCGGCGAGGTAGTTGGCGTCGGGCGAGCGCAGGAAGCCGAAGCCGTCCTGCAGCACCTCGACGACGCCCTCGCCGATGATCTCGGTCTCCTGTGCCGCCAGCTGCTTGAGGATGGCGAACATCAGTTCCTGCTTGCGGAGCGTGGAGGCGTTCTCGACCTCCAGCTCTTCGGCAAATCCCAGGAGTTCCGGAGGCGTCTTGGCCTTCAGGTCCTGCAGTTTCATTTCTCGCATCGGCGCGGAATCTTTCACCCCGGACGGGGTCGTCGAAAAAGGGGAGGGAGGCAGAACTTGGGCCGGGCGGTCAAAGAGGCCGCCGGCATGGCGCACGAGGATCAGCGGGGAAGCTGGTCGGCGCCGGTCTGCACGGGAAGCGGTCGGAACATAATGCGCCGCGGGCTCGCGGGCAAGCGCTGCCGGCGGAAAACGTGCCCGGACAGCATCAGAACGGCTTGAGCACCACCAGGACGAGGATGCCGAGGAGGATCAGCGTCGGGATCTCGTTGACCATGCGGTAGGTGCGCGACGGCGTGGTGTTGGCGTCCGCGGCGAAGGTGCGGATGCGGCTGCCGAGCCAGCCATGGAGCCCGGACATGGCAAGGACGAGAGCGACCTTGGCCCACACCCAGCGCGCCTGTTCCCAGTCGCCGAAATAGACCAGCGCCCCGCCGGCGAGCCAGGTGGCGATGATCGCCGGCGTCATGATGCCGCGATAGAGCCGACGCTCCATCACCTTGAAGGTCTCGGACTTGTCCGAGCCGCGCTCGGCATCGGCGTGGTAGACGAAGAGCCGCGGCAGGTAGAACATCCCGGCCATCCACGCGATCACCGCGAAGATGTGCACCACCAGCACGATGTTGTAGCCGGTCGATCCGAGCCCCATCCCCTCAGCCCTTCCTGATCCGCGCCACCAGCCGCGCGACGTTCTCGATCGGCGTCTCCGGCACGATGCCGTGGCCGAGATTGAAGATGAACCGCCCGCCGGCAAGCGCCTCTAGGATGCGGTCGACGGCACGGTCGAGCCCGTCCCCGCCCGCCACCAGAAGCAGCGGATCGAGATTGCCCTGCACCGCGACCTTCGGCTGGAGCTCCGTGCGGGCATAGTCGAGCGGCACCGTCCAGTCGAGGCCGACGGCGTCGACCCCGGTCTCCGCGGCATAGGCGCCGAGGCGGAGCCCGATCCCCTTGGCGAAACCGATGATCCTCGCACCCGGTACGGCCGTCCGAACCTTGGCAACGATCGCCGCGGTCGGCTCGAGGCACCAACGGCGAAAGCCGTCCTCGTCGAGGACGCCCGCCCAGCTGTCGAAGATCTGCACCACGTCGGCGCCGGCTTCGAGCTGACCGACGAGATAGGCGGCCGACGCGTCGACCAGCCGTTCGATCAGCGCGGCGACGAAATCCGGGTCGCGCGCCGCGGCGAGCCGGGCCGGCGCCTGGTCGGTCGTGCCGTGGCCGGCGATCATGTAGGTCGCGACGGTCCACGGCGCGCCGCAGAAGCCGATCAACGTCTTCTCCTGTGGCAACTGCTCCCGGACCCGCGCAACCGTCTCCAGCACCGGCTGCAGGCGCTCGACCGTCCGCTCGACCTCCAGCGCCGCCACCTCTTCCGGCCCGATCGGGTCGAGCTGCGGCCCCTCGCCGACGAGGAACCGCACGCTTCGGCCGAGCGCATGCGGGATGACGAGGATGTCGGAAAACAGGATCGCCGCATCGAGGTCGAAGCGACGGATCGGCTGCAGCGTCACCTCCGCCGCCAGATCGGGGCGGTAGCAGAGGTCGAGGAACGACCCCGCCTCGGCCCGCGCCTTCCGGTACTCCGGCAGATACCGGCCGGCCTGGCGCATCAGCCAGACAGGGGGTGGATTGCGAACCTCACCCGCCAGCACATCGACCAGCGCTCGGCCGGGCGGATGGTTAACAAACAATGAAGGACTCTTGGTTTCTGCTTTTGCTTGGCGCTGGATTAGCCACATTCATGGCCGTTCACAACCGATCCACAAGGATGCGAGGCCGACCCGAGTCGGGCAGCGATGGAGCTGAACTGCGGGGAGAAGTTCCGGCCGGCATGGATAGGCCTTGGCCGGCAACATCGGGCGGAACAGCGGTGCGGTGTGGGTGACGGACAAGCGAAAGCCGGATGCCCGTTGTGCATCGACCAGCGCCGGGCGCCGTCCCGCGGAGAAATCCGTTGATCGGAATCCGGCGGTCGGGGACAGTCGGGCGCCTCACCGGAGCGGAGCCAACCTTGTCAGCGTCAGCGCACATCCGTGAAAGAACGGCGGGGGAATCGCCGTCCGCATGCCTAACGGCCCTTGCGGGCCGGGTTGCTTGATGCAACGGCGGGGGGCGGGAATCGGTTCCACGGGCCCGATCGTCCTTGCTTCGGGAAGCACGGCCCGCCGCAAGCTTCTCGCCGCGGCGGGTCTCACCGTGAAACTGGAACCGCATGGCGTCGATGAACGCGCGCTTGAACGGAGCCTCAGCCAGCCGACGCCGCGCCGCGTCGCCGCAGCGCTTGCCGCGGCCAAGGCGGTCGCGGTGAGCCGCCGCCTGCCCGACGCGACGGTGATCGGCGCCGACCAGACGCTCGACCTCGACGGACGAACCTTGTCGAAACCCGCCGATCGTGTCGCCGCCGCCCGGCAGCTCCGCGCGCTCTCCGGCAGGACCCACACGCTTCACGCGGCGTTCGCCATCGCGAGCGGCGGCCGTGTCCTCGCCCGGCAGACCCGGTCGGCGCGCCTCACCATGCGCAAGCTCAGCGTGGCGGAGATCGACGCCTATCTCGACGCCGCCGGCGCCGCCGCAACAGCTAGCGTCGGCGCCTACCAGCTCGAAGGCACCGGCATCCGTCTGTTCGAGCGGATCGACGGCGACTATTTCACCATCCTCGGCCTGCCGATGCTGCCGCTTCTCACAACCCTGCGGAAGCTCGGGAGGATCGCGCCATGAGCGGTCCGGTGGCCTGCGTGGTCGGCTGGCCGATCGCCCATTCGCGGTCGCCGGCCATCCATCGCCACTGGCTGAAGACCTACGGCATCGCCGGCGACTATGTCGCAAAGCCGGTTCCGCCGCCGGAAGCGGCGGCTTTCTTCGCTGGCTTCGCGCAGTCCGGCTTCGTCGGCGGCAATGTCACGGTGCCGCACAAGGAAGCCGCCTTCGCCGCTGCGACCGACCATGACGAGGCAGCCGCCGCGCTCGGCGCGGTCAACACGCTCTGGCTGGAGGACGGCGAGCTGCATGGCGGCAACACCGACGGCTACGGCTTCCTCGCGAATCTCGACGAGAACGCACCGGGCTGGGACTGGCCTGGCCTGGCGGTGGTGCTGGGGGCGGGCGGCGCGGCGCGCGCGGTGATCTGGTCGCTCGTTGGCCGGGGCTTCGACCCCGTCATCGTCGTCAACCGGACCGTCGAGCGCGCCGAGGCGCTGGCCGAGCGCTTCGGCCCGACGGTGCGCGCCGCCGGCTGGGACGCGGTGCCCGGCGCGCTCGCCGAGGCGCAGATTCTCGTCAACACCACCTCGCTCGGCATGACCGGTCAGCCGCCGCTCGACCTCGACCTCACGCCGCTGCCCGACGAGGCGGTGGTTAACGACCTCGTCTATGTCCCGCTCGAGACCGGGCTTCTTGCCGCGGCGCGCCGCCGCGAGCTGACCGCGGTCGACGGCCTCGGCATGCTGCTCCACCAGGCGGCGCCCGGCTTCGAGCGCTGGTTCGGTCAGCGGCCTGAGGTGACGCCGGAGCTGCGCGCAATCGTCGTCGCCGACCTGGAGCAGCATCGATGATTGTCATCGGCCTGACCGGAACCATCGCGAGCGGCAAGACCACCACCGCGGCGATGCTCGCCGAAGCCGGCATCCCGGTCTTCAGCGCCGACGAGGCGGTGCATCGCCTTTATGCCGGCCCCGCCGCGGCAAGGGTCGAGGCGGCGTTTCCCGGCGTGGTCGAGAGCGGCGTGGTCGACCGCAAGCGCCTCGGCGCGATGCTCGAGCTCGAGCCCTACCGGCTCGCCGACCTGGAGGCGATCGTCCACCCGCTGGTCCGCGCCGCCGAGGCCGCGTTCGTCGCCGAGGCGAATGCAGCGCGGCAGCCGATGGTGGTTCTGGAGATTCCGCTGCTGTTCGAGACGGGCGCGGAGGAGCGGATGGACGTCGTCATCACCACCACCGCGCCGGAGCCGCTGCGCCGGTCGCGCGCGATGGAACGCCTCGGCATGACGCCGGCGCGCTACCAGCTCCTGTCGGCGCGCCAGCACACCGATGCCGAGAAGCGCGCGGGGGCGCACTATGTCGTGGACACCAGCCGCGGCATGGATGCGGCGGAGCGCGACGTCCGGGCTATACTGGCGAAGATTGCCGAGTCGCGGCGCTGAAATCTCTGGTTCCCTACGTGCTGACGCCCGCCCCAACGCGCGAGATCGCCTTCGACACCGAGACCACCGGCCTCGACCTCGCGGCCGACCGGATCATCGAGCTCGGCTGCGTCGAGCTGATCAACCACGTCCCGACCGGGCGGACGTTCCAGGCCTACATCAACCCGGAACGCGCCATGTCGATCGAGGCCTACCGGGTGCACGGCCTCTCCGACGATTTCCTGAGGAACCAGCCGGTCTTCGCGCAGGTCGTCGACGAGTTCCTCGCCTTCGTCGACGGTGCGCCGCTGGTCGCGCACAACGCCGAGTTCGACCTTGCCTTCGTCAATGCCGAGCTGGCGCGGCTCGGCCGTGTGAGCTGGGATTCGACCCGAGTGGTCGACTCCCTCGCCATCGCCCGCCAGCGCCACCCGACCGCGCCCAATTCGCTCGACGCGCTCTGCTCGCGCTACGGCGTCGACACCAGCAAGCGCATCGTCCATGGCGCGCTCCTCGACGCGCAGCTCCTCGCCGAGATCTATGTCGAGCTCCTCGGCGGCCGCCAGGCGTCGCTGCTGTTTGATTCCGTCGGCGACCTGGCTGCGGCTGCCGGCTCGTCCGAGATTCGCATCGCGCTCCGCCGTCCCGAGCCGCGCCCGCTCCGCATCTCGGCCGAAGAGCTCGCGGCCCACGCCGCCTTTACCGCCGCCCTCGAGGGCGGCGGCCTGTGGCGGGCCTACCGCCCCGCCGAAATCGCGGCCTGATCCTCCGGCGGCGACGGCGGAGATGACGGGACGCGAAGCGGTCGATCCCGGAATCCTCAGCATTGGCCGGTCGTCGCGGACAAGCGCGCTCGCGCTCGACATTCAGGGCCTTCGGGCCGTCGCGGTCTTCCTCGTCGTCCTGTTCCATTTGTGGCCCGCATTAGCGCCCGGCGGCTTCGTCGGCGTCGACCTCTTCTTCGTCATCTCCGGCTACCTGATCATCGGCAATCTGCTGCGGGCGGCCGACAGGGACGGGCGGGTCGCCTTCATCCCCTTCCTCGCCGCCCGCGTGCGGCGGATCGTTCCGGCGGTCGCGGCCGTCCTGATCGTGATCGGGCTGGCGTCGCCGCTCTTTCCCGCCACGGAGTGGTGGCCCGTCGCCGAGGAACTGCCGCCGAGCGCGCTGTTCTACGAGAACTGGTTTCTCGCCGCCCGCGCCGTCGACTATTGGGGCCGCGACGCCGATCCCAGCATTCTCCAGCACTTCTGGTCGCTCGGCGTCGAGTTCCAGTTCTACCTTGCCGCGCCGTTCCTGCTCATGGGCGCTACCTGGCTCGCCAGGCGCAGCGGCATTCCCCTCGTCCGGCTCGTCATCGTCCTGCTGCTGGCCGTCGCCGTCGCCTCGTTCGCCATCAGCCTGATCGAGACGGCCCACGACCCCCGCCGGGCGTATTTCGCGACGGAGGCGCGGGCCTGGGAGTTCGCGATCGGCGGCCTCGTCGCGGTACTCGGCCTTCGCGAGCGCGTCCTGTCCCGTCCGCCGTCGTGGCTCTCTGCCGCGAGCCTTGGCGGCATCGTCCTGATCGCGGTGGCCGTCCTGGCCCTCAACAGCGAGCGGCTGGTGCCGGGCTATGCGCTCCTCGCCTGTGCGGGCGCGGCGCTGCTCATCACCGGCGGCGCGGCGACGGTCGTCGGCCGCGTCCTCGCGCTGCGCCCCGTCGCCTGGGTCGGCGGCATCTCCTACGGCATCTACCTCTGGCACTGGCCGGTCATCATCGTCTGGCCCGGCGACGTCTCCGACGGCTATGGCGCGCTCGACGGCATCGCCATCATCGTTGCATCGGTCGGCCTCGCGGCGGTGACGCGATGGCTGGTCGAGGACCCGATCCGGTTCTCGCCGTCGCTCCGCAGCCGGCCGCTCCGCTCGATCGGGGTCGGACTCGTGCTGGCGGGCGCGGCGGCGGCGACGGCGATCGTCCCCTATCGGCTGGCGGCGGATCGCGACGGCGAGATCGAACGCCTCGCCGACCGTCGCCTCTATCCCGGCGCCCTGGCGCTCACCGATGGCGTCGTGGTGCCGGACGCCGACCGGCTGCCGTCCCTGTCACGGTCCGAACGGGACTGGCCCGAACCCTATCTCCGCGGCTGCCAGGCCGACATCAACGACGCGGCGCTGCGCACCTGCACCTATGGCGACCCCGAAGGCCGCCCGCATGTCGTGCTCATCGGGGATTCGCACGCCACCCAGTTCGCCGCCCCGATCATCGCCACCGCGCAGCAAAATGGCTGGCGCTACACGCACATGACCATGGGCTCCTGCCCCTTTGCCGACGCCGAAGTGCTGTTCGAAGGCCGTCCCTATACCCAATGCACCGCATGGAACGCAGCGGCCTTGGACGAACTCGGTCGGCTCGCGCCGGACTTCGTCGTCGTCGCCCAGTCGCGCAGCTACGCGTTTGCCGACGTCCCGCGGTCGGGCGCTCGGGACGTAATGCGCGATGCGCTGCTCCGCCGCTGGGACCGGCTGATCGAAATGGGGATCGGCGTCATCGCCATCGCCGATACGCCGAGCATGCCGCAGTCCTCGGCGGGCTGCCTCGTCAGCGGCGATGCGTCGTGTATCGTCGACCGGCCCGCGACAGCGCGTCAGGATCCCGTCCTCATGGCCGCGGCGCTGGAGCCCCGGGTCGCACTGGTGGACGTGACGGACGCGATCTGCGGCCCGTCAACCTGCGATCCGGTGGTCGGCAACGTGCTGGTCTGGATGGACAGCAACCACCTGACCAACTCCTACGCCCTGACCATGACCGACCTTTTCGGCCGCGAGCTGGAGCGGGCGATGCGAGAAGCGGTGGCCGGCGAGTGATCCCGTCCGGCCGGCGGCGCTGCGCCTAGCTGAGATTGGCCGGGGGCGGGGTGGCGGGCATGCCCTGCTCGCGCCGCTGGCGCTCGCGGAAGAGCGCCAGGAAATCGACCGGGTCGATCATCAGCGGCGGGAAGCCGCCATTGCGGGTCGCCTCGGCGAGCACCTGGCGCGCGAACGGGAAGAGAAGCCGCGGGCACTCGACCATCGACAGCGCCGTCATCTGGTTCTCCGGCACGTTCGACATGCGGAAGAGGCCGGCATAGACGAGCTCGGCGGCGAAGAGGCTGCGCTCGTCGTCCTTGGCGTTCGCCTCGATCTTCAGCGCCACCTCGACGTCGTTGCTCGAAAGCCGGTTGGCGGTGACGTTGATCCCGATGGTGATCCGCGGCGGCTGGCTACGCGGCGCGGTCAGCGCGGCCGGCGCTTCCGGGTTCTCGAAGGAGAGGTCCTTCACATATTGCGCCACCACGTTCATGCGCGGCGCGTTGGGATCGACCGGGATCTGCTGCGCACCGGCCGGGATGGCGTCGCTCGCATTCTTGTTGGCGCTGCCATTGCTGTCGTCGGCCATTGTTCTGTCTCGCGGGTTGGGCGGCCTCCCTCGGCCGGCGTCGCGGGGTGGCTAGCATGGCCGGGGAGGCGGTGACAACCTCCGCGGCCCTCTGCTTCAGCTCCGGCCGTCGGAACCGCCCCACGGCGAATCCGGGCGCGGCGCGGATATGTCGCCGGCCTCAAGGTCGATCACCGGACCTGCCGCGCCCGCCGGCGGCGAACCGCGGCGCACCGACGCGAAGGCCGCGACATTCGCCCGCATGCGCGGCAGCAGGAAGCGCCACGCCGCATCGCGCAGCGGCGGAATGAAGAGCAGGAGGCCGACGATGTCGGTCAGGAAGCCGAGGACGATCAGGAGCACCGCGGCGACGAGGATCACCACGCCATCGGCGATCTCCCGCGCCGGCACGCGGCCGGCGGCGGTTTCCGCCTGCATCCGGGCCATCACCTCGAAGCCCTGGGCGCGCAGTAGGATGACGCCGGCGACCGCCGCCGCGACGACGAGGCCGATCGTCGCGAGGACGCCGATCGCATTGCCGACGACGATGAAGCCGGCGATCTCCAGGACGATGATCGCGACCGGGATTAAGCGAAGTAATCTAAGGGGCATTCGCATCTGGCCTTTATGCTGCTAAGGCTCATCTGGCGGGCATGGGGTGGATCGTCCCCCGACGCACCCTTACATAGGAAGCATCTGTTGCCCGCGCATCGCCCCGCACCCCTTGGCCGTTGCTGTCGTACGGACGCGTCTCCATGAACGGTTTCGACCCTTATACGATCATCTTCCTCGTGCTGGCCGTGGTGATCATCCTCCGCCTCCGGAGCGTCCTCGGCCGCCGCACGGGGAACGAGCGGCCGCCGTTCGACCCGTTCCGCCGCAACGAGCCCGTCCGCCGCAGCGGCGACAAGGTCATCACCCTGCCGCCGCGCAGCGGACGCGAGATCGAGGCCGCGGTGACGCCGCAGAACGCGGCGGCCGACGCCGAGGTCAAGGTGAAGGAGATCGCTGCGCCCGGCAGCCCGCTGGAGGCGTCGCTGAAGGCGCTCCTCGCCGCCGACCCGGGCTTCGACCCCAAGGGCTTCCTGGAGGGCGCCAAGGGCGCCTACGAGATGATCGTGACCGCCTTCGCCGAGGGCGACCGCAAGACGCTGCGCATGCTGCTGTCGCGCGACGTCTATGACGGCTTCGTCGCCGCGATCTCCGAGCGTGAGAGCCGCAACGAGACCATCGACTTCAAGTTCGTCGGCATCAGCAAGGCCGAGATCACCGACGCGGCGGTGAAGGGCCGCACCGCGCATGTCACCGTCCGCTTCAATTCCGAGCTGATCTCCGCGACCAAGGACAAGGACGGCACGGTGATCGACGGCGACGAGGTGAAGGTCAGCGAGGTCACCGACATCTGGACCTTCGCCCACGACATCGGCGCCCGCGACCCCAACTGGAAGCTCGTCGCGACCGAGTCGGTCGAGTAGCCGGCGCCGCGGATCGGGCCGCGCCATGACACGGCGCCGCCGCCAGCTCAGCGACGAGGAAGAGGCCCTCTGGCAGGGCGTGGCGCGATCTGTCGCGCCGCTCAAGCCCGGGCGAAAGCCGCCGGCGCCCCCAGCGAAACCGAAGGCGCAACCTGCGCCGCCCGAGCAAGCCGCCGCCCCCGCGGCCGTCGCGCCGCCGAAGCCGCGCGTCCGGCCGCCGCCGCCATCCCCCGCACCGCTCGACCGCCGCACGCTGTCGCGGCTCTCCCGCGGCCACATCGGCATCGACGGCCGGCTCGACCTCCACGGCCTCACCCAGGAAGCAGCGCATGAGCGGCTGATCGGCTTCCTCGTCCGCGTCCAGGCCGACGGCGGCCGCACGGTGCTCGTCATCACCGGCAAGGGCGACGATGGCGGCCCGTCTGACCGCGGCGTTCTCCGCCGCGCCGTCCCGCACTGGCTCGCCTCCCGGCCCTTCCGCGGCCTCGTCGCCGGCTTCGACGAAGCCACCCGCCACCACGGCGGCGCCGGCGCCCTCTATGTGCGGGTGAAGAAGAAGCGCTGACGGGGTGAATGGTCAATGGTGAATGGTGAATGGCCCGGAGGCCAGCCAGGATTCCATTCACCATTCACTATTCACCATTCACTAGTCGCCCTCAGAGAATGAACCGCGACAGGTCCGTGTTGCGGGCGAGGTCGCCGACCTGGGCTTCGACATAGGCGGCGTCGATCGTGACCTCGTGGCCGCCGAGATCGGCGGCGCGGAAGGAGAGGTCGTCGAGCACCCGCTCCATCACCGTCTGCAGCCGCCGCGCGCCGATGTTCTCGACCGCGGCGTTGACGTCGACTGCGATCGCGGCGAGCGCGTCGATCGCGTCGTCGGTGAAGGTGAGCTTCAGGCCCTCCGTCTCCATCAGCGCGATGTACTGCTTGATCAGGCTCGCCTCGGTTTCCGTGAGAATGCGGCGGAAGTCCTGCTTGGTCAGCGGCCGGAGCTCGACGCGGATCGGCAGGCGCCCCTGCAGCTCGGGGAGGAGGTCCGAGGGCTTCGCGACATGGAACGCGCCCGAGGCGATGAAGAGGATGTGGTCCGTCTTCACCGGGCCGTGCTTGGTCGCGACCGTGGTGCCTTCGATCAGCGGCAGCAGGTCGCGCTGGACGCCCTCGCGCGACGGCCCGCCGAAGCGGTCCGAGCCGGCGGCGATCTTGTCGATCTCGTCGAGGAAGACGATGCCGTCATTCTCGACCGAGGTGATCGCCTCGGAGACCACGGTCTCGTCGTCAAGCAGCTTGTCCGACTCCTCGGCAACCAGGATGTCATGCGAATCGCGCACGGTGGTCTTCCGCGCCTTGGTGCGGTTGCCGCCGAACGCCTTGCCGAGCATCTCGCCGACATTCATCACGCCGACGCTGGCGCCGGGCATGCCCGGAATCTCAAACGCCGGCATGCCGCCGCTGTCGCGGACCTGGATCTCGATCTCCTTGTCGTCGAGCGCGCCTTCGCGGAGTTTCTTGCGGAACGCCTCGCGGGTCGCCGGGCTGGAGGCCGGGCCGACCAGCGCATCGAGGACGCGCTCCTCGGCGGCGAGCTCGGCCTTGGCGTTGACCTCCTTGCGCTTGCGCTCCCGCACCAGCGCGATGCCGATCTCGACGAGATCGCGCACGATCTGCTCGACGTCGCGGCCGACATAGCCGACCTCGGTGAACTTCGTCGCCTCGACCTTGAGGAAGGGCGCGCCGGCGAGCTTGGCTAAGCGCCGCGAAATCTCGGTCTTGCCGACGCCGGTCGGGCCGATCATCAGGATGTTCTTCGGCAGCACCTCTTCGCGGAGCGCGCCGGTCAGCTGCTGGCGGCGCCAGCGGTTGCGCAGCGCGATCGCGACGGCGCGCTTCGCCTCCTTCTGCCCGATGATGTAGCGGTCGAGCTCGGAGACGATCTCGCGCGGCGAGAACGCAGCGGACGACGTCTCGGCCTTGGTCTCGCGGGGGGCGACGGCGGCGGTTGCGGCACTCATTCTACTCGGCCTCCAGCGATTCCAGGGTGACCTTGTCGTTGGTGTAGATGCAGATCTCGGCGGCGATCGCCATTGCCTTGCGGGCGATCGCCTCGGCCGACTGCTCGCTGTCGGCGAGCGCGCGGGCCGCAGCGAGGGCATAGTTGCCTCCCGAGCCGATCGCGGCAATGCCGCCCTCCGGCTCCAGCACGTCGCCGGTGCCGGTGAGGACCAGCGTCGTCGCCTTATCGGCGACGATCATCATCGCCTCGAGCCGGCGCAGATAGCGGTCGGTGCGCCAGTCCTTGGCGAGCTCGACCGCGGCGCGCATCAGCTGCTCGGGATATTGCTCCAGCTTGGCTTCGAGCCGCTCGAACAGCGTGAAGGCATCCGCCGTGGCGCCGGCGAAGCCGGCGATCACCGTGCCCTTGCCGATCGGCCGAACCTTCTTCGCGTTCCGCTTCATGACGGTGGCGCCGACCGAGACCTGGCCGTCGCCGGCGATGACGACCTTGCCGCCCTTCCGCACCGAGACGATGGTCGTTCCGTGCCAGGCGGGAAACGCTTCGGACGCCGCGCTCATCGGCCGGCCTCCTGGCCGCAGAGGCGCTCGTCAGCGTGAACGGTGTTTAAGGAATCGCTGGAATAGACTGGAACAAGGGCCGCCAAGGCACCCTCCGGACTGTCCGGCCCGCGGAGCGGCGCCGGGTGTTGAACAGAGGCAACAGATAGGAAACGCGCCCGGCATTGGGAAGGGCGTGGCTGGCAGCGCGGCGGGCGCGCTGCTAAGAGGGCGTCCTTCCAAAGGAAAGAGTACCATGCGCACGGCCACGGTGAACCGCCGGACCAGGGAAACCGACATTTCCGTCACCGTCGGCCTTGACGGCACGGGCGAAGCGTCGGTCGCGACCGGTGTCGGCTTCTTCGACCACATGCTGGAGCAGGTCGCCCGCCACGGCCTGATCGACCTCACCGTCGCGGCCAAGGGCGACCTCCACATCGACCAGCACCACACCTGCGAGGATGTCGGCATCGTCCTCGGCCAGGCCGTGAGGAAGGCGCTCGGCGACATGAAGGGCATCGTCCGCTACGCCGATGTGCACCTTCCGATGGACGAGGCGCTGACCCGCTGCGCGATCGACATTTCCGGCCGGCCGCATCTGGTGTGGAAGGTCGCCTTCACGCGCCCGAAGATCGGCGAGTTCGACACCGAGCTGGTCCGCGAGTTCTTCCAGGCCTTCGCCCAGCACGCCGGCATCACGCTGCACATCGAGACGCTCTACGGCGACAACAGCCACCACATCGCCGAAACCTGCTTCAAGGCCCTCGCCCGCGCCCTCCGCGCCGCGGTGGCCATCGACCCGCGCCAGCCTGAGGCCGTGCCCTCGACCAAGGGCATGCTGTAGTTACTCACTTGAACCTCCCCCTGGTGGGGAGGTCGAAATCCGCCTTCGGATTTCGGGAGAGGGGCGCGGTCGCGCCCCTTCCCCGAAAGCCTGCGGCTTTCGACCCTTCCACCAGGGAAGGGTTCAGGTGTTTCCTGGCTTCGACCGTCGTCGCCCCGGTGAAGGCACCGGCTTCAGCTTGCGCTGGCACGCGTAGTCTCTAACAACGCCGTCATGACGATCGCGATCATCGATTACGGGGCCGGCAATCTCCGCTCGGCAACCAAGGCATTCGAGCTCGCCGTGACGCGCTCGGGTCGCCCCGAGGAGGTGCGCGTCACCGCCGATCCGGAGTTCGTCGCCAAGGCCGATCGCGTCGTGCTGCCCGGCGACGGCGCCTTCCGAGATTGCCGGGCCAATCTCGACGCAGTGTCGGGGATGATCGAGGCGATCGCCGCGGTGATCGAGGCGGGGCGCCCGTTCTTCGGCATCTGCGTCGGCATGCAGCTCCTCGCCAGCTGGGGCCTCGAGCATGGCCGCACCCGCGGCCTCGACCGCATCCGCGGCGAGGTCGACCTGATCCGCCCCGCCGACCCGGCGCTGAAGGTGCCACACATGGGCTGGAACACGCTGACCGCCGTCAACCCGCACCCGCTGCTCGACGGCCTGCCGCTCGGGCCCGACGGCCTCCACGCCTTCTTCCTCCACGCCTACGCGCTGACCGCGAGCGACCCGTCGGACGTGGTGGCAACTGCCGACTATGGCGGCCCGGTCACCGCCATCGTCGCCCGCGGCAACGTCGCCGGCACCCAGTTCCACCCGGAAAAGAGCCAGAAGCTCGGCCTCGCTTTGATCGCCAATTTCCTCGCCTGGCGGCCTTAGAAACCGGGACTTGGCCATGCATTTTTTCAACCTCCCCCTTGCGGGGAGGTCGAAGGTCGCGCAGCGAGCTTCGGGCGGGGGTGCTGAGCTTCGGCAGTGTCAAAGCCTGCCCGTCAACACCCCTCCCCGAAACGCTTCGCGTTTCGACCCTCCCGCGAGGGGAGGGTTCAGCCGGTGTGCGTTTCGCGGCTGGTTGACCGCGCGCGTTGCCCGCCGCATAGAGCCGCGCGTGATCCTCTATCCCGCCATCGACCTGAAGGACGGCGCGTGCGTGCGCCTCGAGCGCGGCGCCATGGACCGGGCGACGGTGTTCAACACCGACCCGGCGGCGCAGGCGCGCGCCTTCGCCCAGGCCGGCTTCGCGTGGCTGCACGTCGTCGATCTCAACGGCGCGTTCGAGGGCCGCTCGGTCAATGCCGGCGCCGTCGACGCCATCCTCGCCGCGACCGCGCTCAACGTGCAGCTCGGCGGGGGCCTCCGCGACATGGCGGGCATCGCAGCGTGGCTGGATCGTGGGGTCACCCGCGTGATCCTCGGCACCGCCGCGGTGCGCAACCCGGAGCTGGTGCGCGAGGCCTGCGGTGCCTTCCCCGGCCGCATCGCCGTCGGCATCGACGCGCGCGGCGGCCGCGTCGCGGTCGAGGGCTGGGCCGAGGAGACCGACCTTGCCGCGGTCGACCTCGCGCGCCGCTTCGCCGACGCCGGCGTCGCAGCGATCATCTACACCGACATCGACCGCGACGGCGTCTTCGCCGGCCTCAACCTCGACGCGACCCTGGCCCTGGCCGACGCGGTCCCGATCCCAGTGGTCGCGTCAGGCGGCCTCGCCTCGATCGAGGATGTACGCCGGCTAACCGATCCGCGCTATGCGAAGCTTGCGGGCGCCATCGCCGGCCGGGCGCTCTACGACGGCCGCCTCGATCCGAAGGAAGCGCTCGCGGTGCTGGCGGAGGCGGCATGACTGCGCCTCTTACTCCGCTCATTCCCGCGAAAGCGGGAATCCATCGCGACGAGCGCTGGTCACGCGGATCGCGTCGCTGCGCGACGAATCTTGCGCTGGGTCCCCGCGGAGACGAGCGGATGGGGGGAGGTGGAGTCGCCCAATGACCCTGAAGACCCGCGTCATTCCCTGCCTCGACGTCAAGGACGGCCGTGTCGTGAAGGGCGTCAACTTCGTCGACCTGCGCGATGCCGGCGATCCGGTGGAAGCGGCGCGGGCGTATGATGCGGCGGGGGCGGACGAGCTCTGCTTCCTCGACATCACCGCCAGCCATGAGGAGCGGGCGATCCTCCTCGACGTCGTCACCCGCACCGCGGAGGCGTGCTTCATGCCGGTGACCGTGGGCGGCGGGGTGCGGACGCTGGACGACATCCGCGCGCTGATGCTTGCCGGCGCCGACAAGGTGTCGATCAACACCGCCGCGGTGAACGACCGCGCCTTCGTCGGCCGCGCCGCCGAGAAGTTCGGCGCGCAGGCGATCGTCGTCGCGGTCGATGCCAAGAGAGTGAGCGCTGCCGGCGAGGCCGAGCGGTGGGAGATCTTCACCCATGGCGGCCGCCGCCCGACCGGGCTCGACGCGGTCGCCTATGCGCGGGAGGTCGCCGCGCTCGGCGCCGGCGAGATTCTCCTCACCTCGATGGACCGCGACGGCACCCGCGACGGCTATGACCTGGCGCTGACCCGCGCCGTCGCCGACGCGGTACCGGTGCCGGTGGTGGCGTCGGGCGGCGTCGGCAGCCTGCAGCATCTCGCCGACGGCGTCCTCATCGGCCACGCCTCGGCGGTGCTCGCCGCCTCGATCTTCCATTTCGGCGACTTTTCCATTCATGACGCCAAGGTCTATATGGCGGGCCGGGGCGTGCCGGTGCGCCTCGACGCCTGAGGGGCACGGATGAGCGGGTACAGCTTGGCGGACCTTGCCGCCACTATCGCCGCGCGGTCGGAGGCGCTGCCCGAGACCTCCTACACCGCGAGCCTCCTGCAGCAGGGGCCGGCCTATTGCGCGCGGAAGTTCGGCGAGGAGGCGGTGGAGGCGATCATCGTCGCCACCGAGGGTGACGCCAGCCGCCTCGTCTCCGAGGCGGCGGACGTTATCTTCCACCTCCTGGTGATGCTCCGCGCCGCCGGCACGACGCTGGACGCGGTGATGGACGAACTCGAACGGCGCACCGCCCAGAGCGGCCATGCCGAGAAGGCCTCGCGGCCGAAGTGAAAGACGAAGCCATTTGATGGACACCCGCGCGCCGGCGATCACGCCGCACCGCATCTTCACCCGCGACGAATGGGCGGGCCTGAGGGCCGACACGCCCATGACGCTGACCGCGGAGGAGGTGGCGCGGCTGCAGAGCCTCAACGACCCCGTGCCGCTCGACGAGGTCGAGGCGATCTACCTGCCGCTGTCGCGCCTTCTCAGCCTCTATGTCGCGGCGATGCAGCAGCTTTTCGCCGCGACCCGGACCTTCCTCGGCGCGACCGAGGGCAAGACGCCCTTCATCATCGGCATCGGCGGCTCGGTGGCGGTGGGCAAGTCCACCGGCGCGCGGCTCCTGCGCGCGCTGCTGTCGCGCTGGCCGAACATGCCGCGGGTGTCGCTGGTGGCGACCGACGGCTTCCTCCTCCCCAACGCCGTCCTCGCCCGCGAGGGGCTGATGGAGCGCAAGGGCTTCCCCGAGAGCTACGACATGCCGGCGCTGCTCGGCTTCCTGTCCGAGATCAAGGCCGGCCAGCCGAAGGTGACCGCGCCGGTCTATTCGCACCTCGTCTACGACATCGTGCCCGGCGCGGTGGAGACCATCGAGCGGCCGGACATCCTCATCGTCGAGGGCCTCAACGTGCTGGAGACCTCGCCGCTCCCCCGCGACGGCCGCGACGTTCCCTTCGTGTCCGACTTCTTCGACTTCTCGATCTATGTCGACGCCGAGGAACCGCTGATCCGCGCCTGGTATGTCGAGCGCTTCAAGAAGCTCCGCGAGACCGCGTTCAGCGACCCGCGCTCCTACTTCCACCGCTACGCGTCGCTGTCCGACGCGGCGGCGGAAACGATCGCCACCGACATCTGGGAACGCATCAACCTGCCGAACCTCGTGAACAACATCCTGCCGACCCGGCCGCGGGCCGATCTGATCCTCAAGAAGGGCGCGAGCCACCGCATCGAGCAGGTCGCCCTGCGGCGGCTCTAGCAAGCTGGGACCCGGCTCCGGCCCTTGATTTCGGCGCTCCAAGGCCCGATATCCCGGCCAGCTTCAAGCATACCGAGGACGGCATGGCCGAAGAGACCGACAACACGCCCGAAACGCCGGCCGGGGCGCCCGCGGAGCCTGCGGCCGAGGCCGCGCCGAAGGCCGGGGAGGCCTCCGTCGATGCGCGCATCGACGCGCTCCTCGCCGAGGTCGGCGCGCTCAAGGACCAGCTGCTGCGCGGCGCCGCCGACATGGAGAATCTCCGCCGCCGCACAGCGCGCGAGATCGCCGACGCCAAGCAATATGCGGTGACCGGCTTCTCCCGCGAGCTGCTGTCGGTGAGCGACAACCTTCGGCGCGCGCTCGACGCTGTGCCCGCCGAGGCGCGCGCCGCAGAGGGCCCGGCGAAGACGCTCCTCGAGGGCGTCGAGATGACCGAGCGGGAGCTGCTGCGCGTCATGGAAAAGCACGGCATCCGCCGGCTCGACCCCGTCGGCCAGAAATTCGACCCGCATTTCCACCAGGCGATCTTCGAAGCCGAGACCGCCGACGCGGCCCCCGGCACTGTGACCCAGCTCGTCCAGGCCGGCTACGCCATCGGCGACCGCGTGCTGCGCCCCGCTATGGTGGCGATCGCCAAGGCGCCGAAGCCGCCCGAGCCTGCCTCCGTCGAGACCCCAGCGCCGGACGCCGAAGCGCCTGCCAACGCCAACGAGCCCGCCGAAGCGTCCTCCGGGTCGTAGACTACGCCGCGGCGTCGCCGGCGGCGTTGGCGAGCGCGGTGCGGAGCGCGCCGGGCGACACCGGCTTCTGCAGGAAGAGATCGAACCCCGCCTCGGATGCCGCGCCCCTGGCTTCCGGCAGCGCGTCGGCGGTGACGGCGATCAGCCGCAGCCGCGGTTTGCCGCCGGGGATCTCGCGCGCGCGGATCGCCGTGGCCGTTTTCCACCCGTCCATCGCGGGCAGATGGAGATCGAGGATCGCGACGTCGAAGGACGGGTCGGCTTCCGCGACCGCCATCAGCGCCGCCTCGCCGTCCGCGACCTCGGTGACGCTGTGGCCGAAGCGCATCAGCACCGAGCGGATGAGGAGAGCGTTGATCGCATCGTCCTCGGCGAGGAGGACGCGAAGGCCGGTGCCCGGCGCGCGGGCCGGCGCAGGCTGCGGCCGCTGGTCGACCGGATCGGGCGCGAACGCGCCGTCCGGCGCGAGCAGCTGGTCGACGATCCGCAGCAGCGACACCCGCCGCACCGGCCGCACCAGATACGCCGCATAGCCGGCCTCCCGCATCTCCGCCACGCTCTGCCGGCGCCCCGGTGCGATCAGCACGGCGGCGGGAAGCGCGCGGCCGGCGGCGGTGCGGAGCTCGCCGAGCGCGCCGTCGCCGATCCGCGGGTCGATGAGGACGGCGTGAAACTCCTCCCCGGCCGCGGCAGCCGCGCCGGCGAGCGACGCGGCGCGGTGGACCGATTCCGCCACTGTGGCGGTCGCGCCGGCATCGCCGAGGAGCCGCGCCAGCACCGCCGGCGCCGGCCCGGGCGGCGCGGCGACGAGGATGCGGCGGCCGCCGAGATCGGCCACCGGCGCGGCCGGGGTGGGGACCTCGTCGGCGGGATGGACCGGCGGCAGCGCGATCGTGAAGCTGAAGCGCGAGCCGCCCTCCGGCCGCGGCTCGGCGACGATGTCGCCGCCCATCTGGCGCACGATCTGCTGCGAGATCGAGAGGCCAAGGCCGCTGCCGGCGCCGCGCGGCCGCTCGCTTTCGGGGCGCGACGCCGCGTCGAAGATGCGCGGCAGGTCGGCCGGCTCGATGCCGCGCCCGGTGTCGATGACGGCAAAGCGCACCGCGCCCGGCGCCGGCTCCAGCACGATCGTCACCCCGCCGGAATCGGTGAACTTCACCGCATTGCCGACGAGGTTGAGGAGCACCTGGCGCAGCCGCGGCGCGTCCGCCATCACCAGCGGCGCGATTCCCGGCGCGACCTGGACCGCGATGTCGAGCCCCTTGCCATGGGCGCGTGCGGCGAGGAGCTCGGCGACATCCTCGACCAGCGGCTCCAGCGCGGCCGGCTGGAGGTTGAGGTCGAACCGCCCGGCCTCGATCTTGGCGAAGTCGAGCATGTCGTCGACGAGGCCAAGCATCAGCTCGCCGGACGAGCGGATGGCGCGGGTGAAGGTCTCCTGCTCGGCGGTCTGCTCGGTGTCGAGGAGGACGCCGGCAAGGCCGAGGACGCCGGACAGCGGCGTGCGGATCTCGTGGCTGACCGTCGCGAGGAAGCGCGACTTGGCCGCGCTCGCGGCCTCGGCCTCCCGCCGCGCCTCGCTGACCTGACGGAGGTGCTCGGCATAGTCCTCCGCGCGCCAGGTCTGGTCGTCGCCGGTCTCGCCGGCGGGGGCCGGGGCGGCGGCAGCCGCCGGGAGCGGGGGGGATCGGGGCGGCGCCTGCTGCGGCGATGCCCGCAGGGCGCGGGCCATGATGAGGCCGCCCGCCGCGACGCCGCCGATGACGAGCCAGGGCGCGATCCCGCCGGGCAGCGCGAAGGCGATTCCGGCCAGCGCGGCCGCCGCGACGCCCAGCGCCATTCCCGGCGCAACGCGCCCGTTCCCTCGGTTACTCATCACACCCTGCCGCGCTGCGGACGCCGGAAAGGCTACCCGGTCGGCGGCAGAGTCTCAAAATAGGCTTGCCAAGTGCTTTCCAGCCGGCGGCCGCGGTCAGGCGGCGAGCGCGGTCACGGCGCCGAACATGCGGAAGGAGAGCGATTCGGCGAGGTGGATGCGCCCGACCGCGTCGGCGCCGTCGAGGTCGGCCAGCGTACGCGCGACCTTGAGGACACGGTGATAGCCGCGGGCGGAAAGCCGCATCGCCTCGGCGGCGTCGCGCAGCAGCGCCAGCGCCGCGCCGTCGGCCGCCACCAGCGTTTCGATCAGCGCCGCCGGGCATTGCGCGTTGGTCCGCACCCCGTCGGCGCCCGCCGCGGCGTAGCGCTGCGCCTGGACCGCCCGCGCCGCAGCGACCCGGGCGGCGACCGCGGCGCTCGCCTCCGACGCCGCCGGGCCGATGAGATCGACCGCGGTGACCGCCGGCACCTCGATGCGGAGGTCAATGCGGTCGAGGAACGGGCCGGAGACCCGGGCCTGGTAATCGTCGGCGCAGCGCCGGCCGCGCCGGCAGGTCATGCCGGGCTCGCCCGCCATGCCGCAGCGGCAGGGGTTCATCGCCGCGACCAGCTGGAAGCGGGCGGGATAGGTGACGCGATTGTTGGCGCGGGCGATCGCGACGGCGCCATTCTCCAGCGGCTGGCGGAGCGAATCGAGCGCCTGCGGCGTGAACTCCGGAATTATGTAGCTGTCTCACCCGCTGACACTATGATCCCGCCGGTCGTGGGCGGGGGTGTCGGAATGAGCGAAGCAGCGCGGGCTCTAAACAAGGTTCACCTGGACCAGTTTAGTGCGTCCAAGGCGGTGACCTTCTCCCGCATTCAGTCCATGTGGTGGCCGGCGTTTATCGAAGGCTTCGCGGCCAACGGCACCGCGTCCGTTGACGCTCTCGATTCATTCATGGACGCCGGCCGAGCAAAGATGCTCGAAATGGCTGTCGAGTATGCCAAGGGGAAGCACGACGAGGCTGACTTGGCGAAGACGGTCCAGCTCCAGACGCAGGTGCTCAAATCCAACACAGGTAAGATGTTTGAGCGCTTCGTGGGGCTAGCCGTCGCGCACGTTCTCTATGAGATGGATTCCGACTACTGCATCTTGCCGTTTGCGGGGCCGTTCATAAAGCTCTGCAACGGTGTCTCCGCTGAGCGTTTTATGGTGTCGGTTGCGCTCGGCGCCCACGCCCTCGAAACGAGGATCGACGCTGACCTCTTCGCTTTTAATCCGGACCAGGTCGATGGCGAGTTCTTCATGATCTCGATCAAGTCGACCTTAAAGGATCGCTTCCACAACGTCCCTTTCTGGAATCTTCTCCGTAGGGCAGCAATGGCCACCGACTTACCTGAGATTCAGGCCAGAGACGCAGCGATGCTTGGACGCGTGAAGTACGTTGCTATCTGTAGCGACCTCGCACTGGAGCAACCAGACTTTGCCACCGACGCTGGCGCTCGGCAGATGCTCCAGGTGGATGCGGCTCTTCTCGACGGGGCGTATGTTACGGCGTCCCGGGCAAAGGGCGTAGCCACGACAGGGCGGCATCTTGGACAGGACCGCGACGCCGCTTTCTTTCGGCTGCACTGCTTAACTGACTATTGGACGACAGGCAGAAACGCATGACAGCCGCGCCGATGGCCTCCGCCATCATCGGGGGGACCGCGTTGCCGACCTGTTGCGTCTGGGAGCAGTAGCCGAGCCTCCGCATTTTGTTGCCGGTGGTCCGCTGGCCCATGAACTCATATCGGTCCGGAAAGCTCTGAATACGCGCGAGTTCGCGAACCGTGGGAATCCGATTCAGCGTCGGGTGGAGGAAGTCAGTCGGCTCGGTGGTGATCGTTCGAGCGAGGCCGTTGAGCGGCCACCGCTGAATCCCTTGCTTGCCGTTGCGCAGCGCCTTGGGAATATCCAGGCAGGTGCCGCCCGCGGGAACGAGGCCATAGTAGTCCATCGTCGCCTGGCGGTGGCGGCTTGCTTCATGGTTGAAGATGGTCTTTGCGCCATCTCGCATCCGCCTCTGGTAATTGGTGCTGGGCCGCGCCGTGTATGTGAAGCCTTCCTCGCCGCTGTCGATGGCAGGAAGATCGCCAAGCGCATCGCCACAGGTCGTGTACGGGGTAAGGCCGCGTTCAAATAGGCCGCCGTCCTTGTTCCCGTAGGTCGCGGCCGGGTGGTCCGGCACCGCGCCCTGTCGCGCGCCAATCACTATTAGTCGGCGTCGCATTTGCGGAACACCGTAGTCGGCGGCGAAGACCGTCTTGGGTCGAAACGAGTATCCGGATGCAGCCAGCTCCTCTAGGACGTTTTCAAAGAGCCGACCGTTGTGAAGCGACTGGAGCCCGGTGACGTTCTCAAGAATGAAGTAACGGGGCCTCAGCTCCCGAACGATGCGGATGAAGTCCCCGATCAGCGTGTTTCTTGGATCGTCAACGTCCTTCATTCCCGCCGTCGAGTAGCCCTGGCACGGCGGCCCGCCCGCGATCAGATCAATTTCCGGCTGACGCCTCGGATCTAGGCCTGCGGCGCGGAGAAGATCGGCTCCGGTTAGGTCGCGGATCGACGCATTCACCACGGGTACGTTCGGAAAGTTCCTCTTGAGGGTGAGGCAGGGGTGGGGGTGAACCTCGTTGGCAACGAGCGTCTTGAACCCGGCCATCTCAAGACCGAGCATCATTCCGCCAGCGCCGGCGAAAAGCTCAATGCAGGTAGGAGTCGCAAACTCTCGCGTACGCATCACGCCTTCCCCTCACTCGCTTCACTCTTCGCCGAGATGAATTGTCCGACAGCCGATCGCTTCCATGCACTGGAAGAAGAAGACTGCGGTGAACGCTCCGCGGCCGATCTTGTTTGAAATGTTTCGTCGGTTCTCGCTGACGCCGATTGCCTCAAGGCGGTCAGCCAGGTCGGCATAGCTGAGGTTCTTCAGCTTCAATTGGGCCTTGAGCAGCCCCTTCACCCGAGCCTGCCACTGCTTCGTGTTTGCGCGTGCAACCACAGGAGAGTCACCGTATCCGATGTCTGAGTCATCGTAGTCGGTGCGAATGCCGTTGACAAGCCGTGTGGATAACACCATATTTGATGTCAGACGACATCGAACGTGGTGTTTCCTTGGCTCAGCAGTTCCTCCTTTCGGCAGCGGCGCGGACGCTCTCTCTGAGCGCTATCGCCCGCATGTCGGATGAGGAGGCGCGGGCAGCGTTCCAGCGTATCCGTTGGGCCGAAAACGGCGGGGAGCCGTACTGCCCGCGTTGCGGTTGCCTCAAGGTCGGTCGCATTGCGACCCGGCCCGTGTGGAAGTGCGGCGACTGCCGCTATCAGTTCAGCGTCACGGCAGGGACGATCTTCGAGAACCGCAAGCGCCCGATCCGTGACTACCTCTTGGCGATTGCCATCTTCGTCAACGGCGCGAAGGGCCATAGCGCCCTCCAACTGAGCCGCGACCTCGACTGCCAGTACAAGACGGCGTTCGTGCTCGCGCACAAACTCCGCGAAGCTATCGCCGCCGAACAGGCCGGTCACCAGCTCGCAGGCACCGTCGAGATCGACGGCGCGTACTTCGCCGGGCATCGGAAGCCCGCCAACAAGGCCGCCGACCGTATCGACCGTCGCCTTGCGGAGGAACAGACGGGCAAGCGCAAGGTGGTCGTGGTGCTCCGCCAGCGCGGCGGCCGGACACTCGCGTTCGTCACGCGCAAGGAAAGCGACGGCGTCGCCATCGTTCGCCAGCGCGTTGCCATGGGCAGCACCCTACAGGCCGACGAAGCGAGCGGATGGGACACCCTTTACGCCCACTACGACATGAAGCGGGTGAACCATCGCGTCGAGTACAAGGCCGCCGACGGCGCGAACACTAATCAAGCCGAGTCCTACTTCTCCCGGCTTCGGCGCGCCGAGATCGGCGTGCATCACCGGATCGGCGCTCGCCACCTTCTCCAGTACGCCCGCGAAATGGCGTGGCGTGAGGATCGTCGCCGCGTCAGCAACGGCGGCCAGGCGAACGAAGTCGCGGCCCTCGCGCTCGGGCATCCCGTCAGCCGCGAATGGGCAGGCTACTGGCAGCGGTCATTCCCGAAACAGGCAGCGGAGTAGGAAGCGGTCAATGGCTGAGTCCCATGTCCTCACCGGCCTCATGGCGAAGCGTGCGGAGCTGTCGGGACAGGTCGAAACCCTCCAGCGCGAGATGCGCGCGCTGGTGCTGGCTATCGACCATATCGATGCGACGATCCGAGTGTTCGATCCCGACGCCGATTTGGATGACATCAAACCCAAGTTGCCGCCCCGGCACTCGGCGTTCCGTGGTGAGGTAACCAGGCTCGTTCTCACCGCGCTGCGGAAGTCCAATAAGCCGCTGTCCGTCTCCGATCTCACCCTTCATGTTGCCGCCGGTCGCGGGCTAAACAACGAAGACAAACCGTTCCTGCGCGTGCTTTCGAAGCGGGTCGGCGCATGTCTGCGGAACCTCCGCAAGAAGGAACTTGTGCGGCTTCGGCAAGAGCCCGGCCACGTTGGTCTGTGGGAGATCGTCAGCTAGCGGGCAGGCCCGGAAGGCGGACAACCTTCTGAGCATGCATCTGCTTGAGCATGTCGATGATCAACGTCCGCGCGATTTCCGCGCGGTTGGTCCCGTATGCCTTGCTTGGAAGCAATTGCATCATCGTTTCAATGATTTCGTCGGGGAGCGTCACGTTGAAGGACGTGGTGCCCGGAGCTGTCGCCATGGAACCCTCGACATTGCCTTGGCAATGTCTCGGCATTGTCGTACATTTTGTCGCGCGAAGCGATTCGACGTGACTGTTGCAAGATGGCGCGGCAGGATCGGATCGCAAGAGAGGGGCGGCCGAAGCCGCCCCCCAAGTACCTTCGGGCGAAGGTTAGTTCAGGCGTCCCGCAGGATAGCGGGGCGGCCGACGGAAGTGGGAGGTTACATCCTCCCATTTTTCGTATCTAAGCCGCAGGTATCTGCGGACAGAGACTGTCTTCACGTCTGTCGGGTCTTCCGTTTCCATTGTCGTTCTCCGGTTGCCGGGGCGGAGGATGCCCCGGTGCCAAAGGGCTCTCGCCCGGCGGTTGGAGAAGCGACGCGGTCGGGAATAGCCGACTCCAGCCAATATGCAAGATTCGATGGGAACCTACTAGAGAAAGTAGGCGTCGCTCACAGCATCTAAGCGGGTGAGACAGCTACATAATTCCGGTGAACTCCGGCAGCTCGTCGAGGAAGAGGACGCCATTGTGCGCCAGCGACGCCTCGCCGGGCCGGATGTGCAGCCCGCCGCCGACCATCGCCGCCATCGAGGCGGAGTGATGTGGCGCGCGGAACGGCCGCCGCGCGCTGAGCCGGCCGCCGGGCAGCGCCCCCGCGATCGAGGCGATCATCGAGATTTCGAGGAGCTCCTTCGGCGCCAGCGGCGGCAGGATCGACGGCAGGCGCGCGGCGAGCATCGACTTGCCGGCGCCGGGCGGGCCGACCATCAGGAGATTGTGGCCGCCCGCGGCCGCGACCTCGAGCGCGCGGCGCGCCGTCTCCTGGCCCTTCACCTCGGCAAGGTCGGGCATCGCGCCGTCGGCGGCGGCGACCGCCGGCTGCGGCCGCGGCAGGATCTGCGTGCCCTTGAAGTGGTTGGCGATGGCGATGAGGCTGCGCGGCGCGAGGATGTCCATCTCGCCGCTCGCCCACGCCGCCTCGGGGCCGCAGGCGTGGGGACAGATCAGCCCGAGGCCGCGGGCGTTCGCCGCCATCGCGGCCGGCAGCACGCCGGCGACCGGCGCGATCGTGCCGTCGAGCGCCAGCTCGCCGAGAACGACATAGCTGCCGAGGCGGTCCGCCGGGATTGCCCCGAGCGCGGCCATCAGCCCGAGGGCGATCGGCAGGTCGTAATGGCTGCCTTCCTTCGGCAGGTCGGCCGGGGCGAGGTTGACCGTGATGCGCCGGGCCGGCAGCGCGAGGCCGCTGGCATGAAGCGCGGCGCGCAGGCGCTCGCGGCTCTCGCCCACCGCCTTGTCCGGCAGCCCGACGATGGTGAAGCCGACGATGCCCGGCGCGATCTGCACCTGGACGTCGACCGCCACGGCGTCGATGCCGCGAAACGCAACGGTGGTGACGTGACTGACCATCCGGCCCGGGCTCCCAGCTCCGGGGGAGCCTAGCGCAGGTTGCGGCGCCCCGCAAGAACAAGACGTGAACACTGAGCTCGGGCCGGAAATTTGACCGATCCCGGCAACCGGCCGGTCACCGCATCGGCGGATTCCGCTTGACCGTCACCTGTCGCCGCTCGTCAGGCGTGAAGCAGCTTGAAC
Source organism: Bauldia sp. (assembly GCA_026126025.1). Classification (GTDB taxonomy): domain Bacteria; phylum Pseudomonadota; class Alphaproteobacteria; order Rhizobiales; family Kaistiaceae; genus JADLGL01. The sequence continues at coordinate 46,929 of JAHCJZ010000007.1, forward strand.
GCCTGACGCCAGTCGCCGCGCGCCTGGCAGGCAAGCACCCAGGTCATCACGAAGGCTTCCAGCCAGCGCGCCGCGTAGAGATTGCCGAGGTCGATCGTCGGCCAGCCGAAATCGGCGAGGATCGCGGTCACGGCCGCCTTGGCATCCGCATCGTCGCCGGCGATCATCATGTCGGGCGGGCCGCCGGGCAGATCGGGGCGGAACATCAGGCTGCTGGTGACGGTGTTGAAGGCCTTCACGACATGGGCGCCCGGCAGCAGGCGCTGCAGCGTCTCGCCGGCAGAATCATTTCCCTTGATCGAGAGATCGGGATAGCCTTTGGAGAAGTCGAGCGGGTTGACAGTGTCGATCACTGTTTTGCCGGCAAAGTTTCCGACGCCCGCCGCGCCGATGGCGGCCGCGAGCGCGTCGCCCTTCACCGCGACGACGACCAGCTCGCCGAATGCCGCCGCGTCCGCGAAGGTGCCGCTCGACGCGTCGGCGCCGTTCTCCGCCTTCCACGCCGCGGCGTTGGCATTGTCGGCGCTGCGCGCGCCGAGCATCACCTGGTGCCCGGTCTTGATGAACCCCGTGCCGAGCGCGGTACCGACCGGGCCGGTGCCGAGAATGCCGATCTTCATTTCGAATCCTTCTCCGAGTGGCTGAAGTCGATGGAATGTGTGCGGCGCGATCCGCCGTCGCAAGGCTCACCGGCGGCGGAGGCCGACGCTGCGCGCGATGAGGCGGTCGAGAAGGCGCGGCGGAATCCGGCGCATCAGGAAGGACGACACCGGCGCGTCGTTCACCGCATAGCGGTGGCGCGCCCGGCGCACGGTGAGTGCCCGTAGCACCACCTCGGCGACGCGTTCGGCGGGGAGCCCCGCGCGGCCGGTGGCGTCGGCGATCGCCAGCATCCTGTCGAGGGCATCGCGATAGGCGGTGCGCGAATATTCGTCGGCGCCCTCGCCGACGCTCTTGTCCCAGATCGGCGTCGCGATCGACGCCGGCGCCACCACGATCACCGCTATGCCGTGGATCATCAGCTCGCGGCGCAGGCTGTCCGACAGGCCCTCCAGCGCGAACTTGCTCGCCGCATAGGCGCCGATGAAGGGCATCGCCATCCGCCCCGCGACCGAGGAGACGTTGACAATTCGTCCGGGCGCGCGCCCATCCCCGCCCTCCAGCAGCGGCAGGAAGGCCTGGGTGACGGCCAGCGCGCCGGTGACATTCACCGCGAGCTGCTCGCGGAAGCGGTCGAGCGAGAGGTGCTGCAGCGGCCCGGCCACCGCAATGCCGGCATTGTTGACCAGCGCACCGAGCCCCGCGCCGCCGGTGGCCGCAGCGACCTCCTCAGCGGCGCGGGCGATCGCGGGGTCGTCGGTCACGTCGAAGGTGAGCGCCGTGGCGCCCGGCACCGCCGCGGCGAAGGCGCGGGCATCGTCCGCGCTGCGCACCGAGCCGAACACCCGCCATCCCGCCGCGGCAAGGCGCACCGCGACCGCCCGGCCGATGCCGGTGGAAACGCCGGTGACGACGGCCGCACGGCTCATCATCGCTCCTGGAGCTTCGCCTCGATCGCGTCCCAGATCATCGCGGCGATGTCGGGTCCGCCGAAGCGGCGGATTTCGCGGATGCCGGTCGGCGAGGTGACGTTGATCTCGGTGAGCCGGTCGCCGATCACGTCGATGCCGGCGAAGAGGAGGCCGCGGCGGCGGAGTTCGGGGCCGATCGCCTCGCAGATCGCGCGGTCCCGCGGCGTGATCTCGGTCGGCAAGGCAGTGCCGCCGACATGCATGTTGGAGCGCGCGTCGCCCGCCGGCGGCACCCGGTTGATCGCGCCGGCAAGGACGCCGTCGACCAGGATGATGCGCTTGTCGCCGGCGCGGACCTCCGGCAGGTAGCGCTGCACCACGAAGGGCTCGCGCCAGCGGTCGAGGAAGAGCTCGACCAGCGCGGCAAGGTTCTCGTCGTCCTCGCGGAGGCGAAACACTGCCGCGCCGCCATTGCCGTAGAGCGGCTTGAGGATGATGTCGCCGTGCTCCTTGCGGAAATCGCGGATCACCGCGGGGTCGCGGGTGACGAGGGTTTCCGGCGTCAGCTCGGGGAAATCGAGGACGAAGAGCTTCTCCGGCGCGCCGCGGACATGCGCCGGGTCGTTGACCACCAGCGTCTTCGGGTGGATGCGCTCCAGGAGGAAGGTGTTGGTGATGTAGGCCATGTCGAAGGGCGGGTCCTGCCGCAGCAGCACCACGTCCATCGTGGCAAGGTCGGTCACCACGCCTTCCCCGAGCGTGAAATGATCGCCCGGCGTGTCGCGCACCGTGACGGCCTCAAGCCGCGCCTCGACCCGGCCTTCGCGGAGCGCCACCCGGTCCGGCGTGGTGTGGAACAGCCGATGGCCCCGCCGCTCGGCCTCTAGCATCAGCGCAAAGGTCGAGTCCCCGGCGATGCGGATGCCGGCGATGTGGTCCATCTGGACGGCGACGGAGAGGGTCATTGCAGGGACCTTGATGGTCGCACCGGTATGGGGAGCGGCCATGCCGAACGCAAGGCCTCGGCCTCAACCCGCCACCAACGCCCGTCGGAATGACGACAAGGGGAAAGGTTAGAGCGCGCCGCCCGCGCCGAACGCGCCGACGAGGTGGCGCGGCAGGCGCCAGGGGGCGACGACGATCACGTCGAAGCGGAGCGTCAGGGCTGCCGCGGCCGGGTACCGCGCAAGATAGGCTTCGGCGGCGCGGGCGATCCGGGCGCGGCCTTGCGGGCTGATCGCCTCGAGGCCGGCGTCGCCGGTGCGCCGCGCCTTCACCTCGACGAAGGCGAGCGTCCGGCCGCGTTTGGCGACGAGGTCGACCTCGCCGACCGGGACGCGGAAGCGGCGGGCGAGGATGCGGTAGCCCTTGGCGCGCAGGAACGCGGCGGCCAGCGTCTCGGCGCTGCGGCCGCGGCGCTCGGCGCGGACCCGGCCGGCCGCGGGCGGGTCACGCATCGTCATCGGCGTCCCGCTGGAGCTCCAGGATGCGGCTGTAGAGCTGCCGCCGCGGCAGGCCGCTCCGGCCGGCGACCAGCGTCGCGGCTTCGGCGACGCCGTGCTCGCGGAGCGCGGCGCGGAGCATTGCGTCGATGGCGGCGTCGTCAGGCGCGGCGGCGGGCGCCGGCGGGGCGACGAGGATCACGATCTCGCCCTTGACCGCGGCGTCCGCGTAGTGCGCCGCGAGCGCGGCCAGCGGCGCACGGCGGAATTCCTCGAAGGTCTTGGTGAGCTCGCGCGCCACCACCGCGCGGCGCTCCATGCCGAGCACCGCAGCCATGTCGGCGAGCGCCGCGCCGAGCCGCTGCGGCGCCTCGTAGAACGCCAGCGTCGCCGGGATCGCGGCGAGCGCCGCCAGCCGCTTGCGGCGCGCGGTCTCGCGCGGCGGGAGGAAGCCGGCGAAGAGGAAGGTGTCGGTGGGAAGCCCGGCCCCAGCCAGCGCCGCCAGCACCGCCGAGGCGCCGGGAACCGGGATCACCGCATGGCCGGCCGCCACCGCCTCCGCGACCAGCCTGTAGCCGGGGTCGGAGATCAGCGGCGTCCCGGCGTCGCTGACGAGCGCCACCGCCTTGCCGTCGGCGAGCGCGGCGAGGAGCTTAGGCCGCTGCCGTGCCGCATTGTGCTCGTGATAGGCAAGGAGCGGCGCCGCGATCGCGTAGCGCTGCGTCAGCCGCGCCGTGATGCGCGTGTCCTCGCAGGCGACGAGGTCGGCCGCGGCGAGCGTCGCCAGTGCCCGCAGCGTCACGTCGCCGAGATGGCCGATCGGCGTCGCCACGATATAGAGGCCGGGCGCGAGCGGCGGCGCCGCATGAGCATGGCCGTCGATCGCGAAGGAGCGCTTGCCGGCGGGCGGGTGCGGCATCGCCGTCACACCCCCGGGATTTGCGTGCCGCCGCGGGGATGCGGCACGGTTTCGCCGCTTTGACTCCGCATCCCGGCCTTCGTAGGGTCCGCCGACACCACGGCGGCGGTGAGGAGTGGGGCGTTGCGTAATCTATTCGCACGGGTGAAGGGCGGCTTCGGCATCGCCGGACTGGTGGCGGGATTGTTCCTGCTCGCGGCCTGCCAGGGCACGGGCGTCAATCTCGGCGGCGGCGCGGCGCCGACGCCGGGCAGCCAGCCGGTCACCGGCGAGGTGCTCGGCAACGGCTCGGTGCGCGTCGCGCTGCTCGTGCCGCTTTCCGCCAATGGCAATGCCGCCCAGATCGCCGCCAACCTCCGCAACGCCGCCGCGCTCGCGCTGCAGGAACTGCCCTCGGCCAACATCCAGATCCTGGTGAAGGACGATCGCGGCACCGCCGAGGGCGCCCGCGCCGCGGCGAGCGAGGCGATCGCGCAGGGCGCCGAGCTCATCCTCGGCCCGCTCTTCGCGCAGTCGGTGTCGGGCGCGGCCAGCGTCGCCCGTCCGGCCGGGGTGCCCATCGTCGCCTTCTCCACCGATGTCAGCGTCGCCTCGCCGGGAGTCTATCTCCTCAGCTTCCTGCCGCGCTCCGACGTGATCCGCATCATCGCCTATGCCGCCGCACGCGGCCAGAGCTCGATCGCCGCGCTCATCCCCAACAACGCCTACGGCACCGTCGTGGAAGGGGCGCTCCGCGAGGCGGCCGGCTCGACCGGCATCCGCCTCGTTGCCGTCGAGCGCTACGAGCTCGACCGCACCTCGATGCAGGAGAAGGCCGAGATCATCGCCGGCATCGTCAGCGCCGGGCAGGCCGACACCGTGTTCATGCCAGACGCCGGCGACGCCGCGCCGTTCCTGTCGCAGATCCTCGCCGCGCGCGGCGTGCGCCCCGGCGCGGTGCAGTTCATCGGCAGCGGCCAGTGGAACGACGACCGCATCCTCATGGAGCCGACGCTGGTCGGCGCCTGGTTCCCCGGCGCCGACGAGGCGGCATTCGACGCCTTCTCCGCCCGCTACGCGGCGGCCTACGGCGCGGTGCCGTTCCGCACCGCCAGCCAGGGCTATGACGCGGTGATCCTCGCCGCCGGGCTCACCGCCCGCTTCGGCGAATCGCGCTTCGCCGCCGCGACGCTGACCGACCCCAACGGCTTCCGCGGCATGGACGGCGCCTTCCGCTTCCTCTCCGACGGCAGCAACCAGCGCACGCTGGCGGTCTACCAGATCACCGGCGGCGGCGGCCGCACCACGATCGACCCGGCGCCCTCGAGCTTCGCGGCGCAGACCGCGACGAGGTAGCGAATGGTGAATGGTCAATGGTGAATGGAAACGGGAATGACCCCCCATTCACTATTCACCATTCACCTCAAGCGGCCAAATCCGCCACCACCGCATCCAGCACGAACGACCCGGCCCGCGTCACCCGCACCCGGTGGTCGGTCAGCGTCTCGACCATGCCGTTGTCGATGAGGTCGGTGAGGCGGCGCGGATCGAGACGGCGGCCGGCGATGCGCTCGTAGCGGTCGAGGTCGAAGCCTTCGACGAGGCGGAGCCCCATCAGCAGCATCTCGTCGGCCTCCTCCTCGCGCGACAGCAGCTCGTCGAGGTCGAGCCCGTCGCCCCAGCTCTCGACCCGCTGCAGCCAGTGCTCCGGCGCGCGGATCGCTGCCGTGGCGTGGCGGCCGTCCTCCAGCAGCAGCCGGCCATGGGCGCCGGGTCCGATGCCGGCATATTCGCCGTAGCGCCAGTAGAGGAGATTGTGCCGGCACTCCGCGCCCGGCGCGGCGTGGTTGGAGATCTCGTAGGCTGGGCGGCCGGCGCGGTCGCAGACCTCCTGCGTCACCGCATAGAGCTCGGCCGCGTGCGCCTCGTCGGGCACCGCGAGCTTGCCGGCCTGGTAGAGGTCGAAATAGCGCGTCCCGGGCTCGATCGTCAGCTGGTAGAGCGACAGATGGTCGGAGGCGCGGGCGAGCGCCTCGGTGAGCTCGGTGCGCCATGACGCCGGCGACTGGCCGGGTCGCGCATAGATCAGGTCGAAGCTGGTGCGCTCGAAGGTGGCGGTCGCGACCGCGATCGCGGCCATCGCCTCGGCGACATTGTGCAGCCGGCCGAGCTGGCGAAGGTCGGTATCGCTCAGTGCCTGGACGCCGAGCGATACCCGGTTGACCCCCGCGGCGCGATAGCCGCGGAAGCGCTCCGCCTCGACGCTCGACGGGTTCGCCTCCAGCGTCACCTCTGCGCCGGGCGCGACCGTCCATGCCCCGGCGACCGCGTCGAGGATCGCCCCGACCGTCTCGGGCGCCATCAGCGAAGGCGTGCCGCCGCCGAGGAAGATCGACTCCACCGTGCGGCCGGGTGTCCGCCGCGCCGTCGTCGCAATCTCCGCGGCAAAGGCGGCGACGTAGCGCGCCTCGTCGACCGGCTGGTGGCGGACATGGCTGTTGAAGTCGCAATAGGGGCATTTCGCGGCGCAGAACGGCCAGTGGATATAGACCCCGAAGCCGGCGTCCGAGGGGTTCGCCATCGGGCTCACCCTTCGACGCCGAGATCGGCGACGAAGCGCGCGAAGGCCCGCGCCCGGTGCGACAGCGGCGTCTGCCCCGGCCGCCAGCCATGCTTCTCCTCGGCGGTCATCTCGCCGAAAGTGCGGTCGTGGCCGTCGGGGAGGAAGATCGGATCGTAGCCGAAGCCGTGGGCGCCGCGCGGCGGCCACAACAGCGTTCCCGCGATCTCGCCGCGCCATTCGCGGGTCTCGCCGCCGGGCGTCGCCAGCGACAGCACGGCGACGAACCGCGCCCGCCGCGCCTGCGGCGTGCGCGCTCCCGCGGCCTCCAGCCGCTCCTCGATCACCCGCATCGCCCGGGCGAAATCGCGGTCCGGTCCGGCCCAGCGGGCGGAGTGGATGCCCGGCTCGCCGCCCAGCGCGTCGACCGCAAGGCCGGAATCGTCGGCAAGCGCCGGCAGCCCCGACCCGTCCGCCGCGGCGCGCGCCTTGATGCGGGCATTCTCCTCGAACGTCGCCCCGGTCTCCTCGGGCTCGGGAAGGTTCAGCTCGGCTGCGGAAACCACCGCGATGCCGAACGGCCGAATCAGTTCCTCCAGCTCGGCTATCTTGCCGCGATTGTGGCTGGCGATCACCAGCCGGTCACCGCGGCCGAGGCGCAGCGCGCTCAACTGACGGCGAGCCGCTGCAGCTCGATGAGCCGGGCGATGCCGGTCTTTGCCAGGCCGAGCAGCGCGCCGAACTCGGCCTCGGTGAAGGGGATGCCCTCGGCGGTGCCCTGGATCTCGACGATCCCGCCGCGCCCGGTCATGACGAAATTGGCGTCGGTGCCGGCCTCCTGGTCCTCGGCATAGTCGAGGTCGAGCACCGGCGCGCCGCCTGCGATGCCGGCCGAGATCGCCGCGACATGGTCGGTCAGCGCCGCCATCGTGGTCATCGACCGCGCCTCCATCCACCGGATGCAGTCGTGGAGCGCCACCCAGGCGCCAGTGATCGCCGCCGTGCGCGTGCCGCCATCGGCCTGGATCACGTCGCAATCGACGACGATCTGCCGCTCGCCGATCGCGGCGACGTCGACCACCGCGCGGAGCGAGCGGCCGATCAGCCGCTGGATCTCCAGCGTCCGCCCGGACTGCTTGCCCGCCGCCGCCTCGCGCTTCATCCGCTCGGTGGTCGAGCGCGGCAGCATGCCATATTCGGCCGTCACCCAGCCCTTGCCGGCGCCGCGCCGCCATGGCGGCACGCGCTCCTCCAGCGAGGCGGTGCAAAGGACGTGGGTGTCGCCGAACCGCACGAGGCACGAGCCCTCGGCATGCTTGGCGACGCCGCGTTCGAGGGATACCGCGCGCATCTCGTCGGCGGCGCGTCTGGAAGGTCGCATCAGGGGAGTCTCTCCGTTTCCCGGCGGCTTGTAGCCGCCGCCGGCGCTTCGGGCAAAGCGCGATTGCCGATTGCCATGGCACCGCGGATATCCCATTGATTCGGCTATGACAGACCAGTCCCCCCCGCCGGGCGAACGGTCCTCGCTGACCGCGCTTCAGGGCCTCGACCGCCGCTCGCGCGAGATCTTCCGCCGCATCGTCGAGACCTATCTGGAGACCGGCGAGCCCGTCGGCTCGCGCAACATCTCGCGCATGCTGCCGTCGACGCTGTCGCCGGCCTCGGTGCGCAACGTCATGGCCGACCTCGAGCAGCTCGGCCTCATCTTCGCGCCGCACACCTCGGCCGGCCGCCTGCCCACCGAGATCGGCCTCCGCTTCTTCGTCGATGCGCTGCTCGAAGTCGGCGACCTCTCGGCCGACGAGCGCCTGCGTATCGAGGCCGAGGTGCGCGCTTCGCGTCCCGGCCGCTCGATCGAGGAGGTGCTGTCCGAGGCGAGCCGCCTCCTCTCGGGCCTGTCGCGCGGCGCCGGCGTCGTCCTCGCCGGCAAGACCGACCTTCGCCTCAAGCATGTCGAGTTCGTGCGGCTGGAGCCGGCGAAGGCGCTGGTGATCCTCGTGGGCGAGGACGGCAGCGTCGAGAACCGCGTCATCGACCTCGATCCCGGTACCACGCCGTCGACGCTGACCGAGGCGGCGAACTACCTCAACACCACGCTGCGCGGCCGCACACTATCCGACGCCGTGCGCGAGCTCGAACGCCGCCGCGCCAGCGCCCAGGCCGAGCTCGACCAGCTCACCGCGAAGTTGGTCGATGCCGGCATGGCGAGCTGGGCCGGCGCGGAGACCGGCCGCCCCGACACCCTCATCATCCGCGGCCGCTCCAACCTCCTCGAAGACATCCGCGCGGCAGAGGATCTGGAGCGCATCCGCCTCCTCTTCGACGACCTCGAAACCCAGCGCGAGCTGATCCAGCTCCTCTCGGGCGCGGAATCGGGCGAGGGCGTCCGCATCTTCATCGGCTCGGAGAACAAGCTGTTCTCGCTCTCCGGCTCGTCGCTGATCGTCGCCCCCTATCACGACAAGGAGCAGCGCATCGTCGGCGTCCTCGGCGTCATCGGCCCGACCCGCCTCAACTACGCCCGCGTCGTGCCGATGGTCGACTACACCGCGAAGCTGGTGGGGCGGCTCATTGGGTGAATGGTGAATAGTGAATGGTGAATGGGCGATCAGCGAGGTCCATTCACCATTGACCATTCACCACTTACCCATCTCGAACCCCGCCTCCGCCGCGAGCTGCTTCAGCGGCGTCGCGGGGCGGGCGCCCATGTGCGAGATCACTTCGGCGGCCGCGAGCGAGCCGAGGCGTGCCGCGTCGGTCAGCGGAATGCCCCGGGCGAGGCCCAGCAGGAACCCGGCGGCGTAGAGGTCGCCGGCGCCGGTGGCGTCGACCACGGTCTCGACCGGGTCCACGGCGACATGGTCGATGCGGCCGGGCGTCACGACATAGGAGCCGTCCTCGCCCGAAGTGACCGCGGCGAGCGGCGCGTCGGCCTGGAGCGCCGCCAGCGCGGTCGGCAGATGCGCGGTCTCGTAGAGCGAGCGGAGCTCGCCGACATTGGCGAGGAGGATGTCGACGGTGCGGCTGCGGATGAGGTCGAGGAACTCGGCGCGATAGCGGTCGACGCAGAACGAGTCCGACAGCGTCAGCGCGACCCGGCGTCCCGCGGCGTGGGCGAGCGTCGCCGCGCGGCGGAACGCGTCCTTCGCCCGCGGCGGATCCCAGAGATAGCCCTCGAGGAAGGTGATCGCGGACGCCGCCACCACGCCCTCGTCGATGTCCTCGGGCCCCAGCGCCTGCGCCGCGCCGAGATAGGTGTTCATCGTGCGCTCGCCGTCGGGCGTGACGAGGATCATCGACCGCGCGGTCGGCACCCCGGCGTCGGCGAGCGGCGGCGTGTCGAAGGTGACGCCGAGCGCCCGCATGTCGTGGCGGTAGATCGCGCCGAGCTGGTCGTCGGCGACCTTTCCGATGAACGCGCCGCGTCCGCCGAGCGACGCCACGCCGGCGACCGTGTTGCCGGCGCTGCCGCCGGAGGATTCCACCGCCGGCCCCAGCGCGCCATAGATGCGCTCGGCCTCCGCGGCGTCGATCAGGCGCATCGAGCCCTTGGCGAGCCGCTCGCGGACGAGGAGGTCGTCGTCGGCGCGCGCCAGCACGTCGACGATGGCGTTGCCGATGCCGAGGACATCGAAGCGGAGTTCGGCCACGGGCGCTCCTTGAGCGAGAGGACGGCGGCTTATAGCGGCGGCTGCGGCCCCGGCCAATCCGCCCCTGTTCCATCGCGCTGTGCGAAGGGGCTATCCTCGCCGCGGCGGCTGGACGGAGGAGGACGCAACGATGCTCTCTCGCCTGATCCTGAGCGGCGCGGTGCTGGTCGCGGCCGGCGCCGCCGCGGCGCAGACGCCAGTCTTCCGCGACGTCACCGACACCAACCTGCCCGCGGGCGTGCTGAACGGTGCGTCGATGGATGCGCGGGCCTTCGACGCCGATGGCGACGGCGATCTCGACATCCTCGTCGCCTGCGAGTTCTGCCCCAACATCCTCCTCATCAATGACGGCAACGGTGTCTTCACCGACGAGAGCGCGGCGCGCATCCCGCGGACCAGGCATGACAGCGAGAACATCGGCGTCTCCGATTTCGACGGCGACGGCGACCTCGACGTCTTCATCGCCAGCGAGGACGACGCGATTCACGACTTCTGGCTCAATGACGGCACCGGCCATTTCGCCGACGCCGGCGACCGCATCCCGGTGCGGTCGGTGACCAATGGCGTCGTTGTCGCCGACATCGACGGCGACGGGTGGGACGACCTGGTGCTGGCGGTGAACGGCCAGGACCACATCCTCATCAATGACGGCGTTGGCGGCTTCCGCGACGAGACCGCGGCCCGTCTGCCGGCCTTCGCCGACATCACCCAGGGCATTGCGCTGGGCGACATCGACGGCGACGGCGACCCCGACATGATCTTCTCCAACGAAGGCCTGGACCGCATCCTCCTCAATGACGGCAGCGGCGTCTTCAGCGGCGACGCGGTGCTCCCCGCCCCGGCGCCCGACGAAACCCGCGAGATCGACCTCGCCGACATCGACGGCGACGGCGATCTCGACGCCTTCGCGGCGAATGTCCGCACCTTCATGGACGCCGATCCGCAGAACCGGATCTACGTCAACCAGGGCGACGGCACGTTTACGGAGGAGACCGCGGCGCGCCTGCCGCCCGACCGCGAGAACAATTTCTACGGCGCCTTCGTCGACATCGACGGCGACGGCGACCCGGACATCGTCACCGCCCACACCGACAATCTCGGCGGGCCCGGCAGCGGCCGCGTGCGCATCTACATCAACGACGGCACCGGCGTCTTCACCGACGAAACCGCGCGCTTCCTTCCCGACACCGCGCGCGGCAACGGCTTCGACCTCGAATTCGCCGACTTCGACGGCGACGGCGACGACGACCTCTACCTCGCCAACCGCCACGGCGCGGACCGGCTATTTCTGCGGGAGTAGGGTTCGACGGGGCAGTCGGCAATCGGCAATCGGCAGTCGGGGCCTGAGTGATCGACTGCCGACTGCCTACTGCCGACTGCCTGCCAGAGGCTGTGCAGGAATCGGGTGGCGCCGCGAGGCGGCGGCGCCTAGATCGGGACCATGAACGCGATGCTCCCCCTCCCCGACGCCGCCGCCCGCGACTATGACGTGGTCCGCCGCGTCATCGGCTTCATCTCCGGGAACGCGAAGGCGCAGCCCTCGCTCGACACCATCGCCGGCCATGTCGGCATGGAGCCGATGGCGCTGCAGCGCCTCTTCACCCGCTGGGCCGGGCTGACGCCGAAGACCTTCCTCCAGGCGGTGACGCTCGATCACGCCAAGCGCCTCCTCGACGAGAGCGCCTCGGTGCTCGATGCGGCGATCGAGACCGGCCTGTCCGGTCCGGCGCGCCTCCATGACCTCTTCGTGACGCATGAGGCGATGACGCCGGGCGCGTACAAGGCCCGCGGCGCCGGCCTCACCGTGCGCTGGGGCGCGCATCAGACGCCGTTCGGCACCGCGGTGGTGTTCGTCACCGAGCGCGGCCTCGCCGGCGTCGCCTTCGCTGATCGCGATGTCGGCGAGGTGCTGGACGACTACCATTGCCGTTGGCCCGAAGCGGCCTTCGTCGAGGACGCCGCGGCCACGGCGCCCGTCGCGGCGCGCGTCTTCGATCCCGCGCGCTGGGCGGCGGACCGCCCGCTCCGCATCGTCCTCATCGGCACCGATTTCGAGGTCCGCGTCTGGGAACGGCTCCTCACCATCCCCTTCGGCCGCGCCGCCACCTATTCCGACGTCGCCGCCGGCATCGGCCGGCCGAGCGCATCCCGCGCGGTCGGCGCCGCGGTGGGCCGGAACCCGATCTCCTTCGTTGTCCCCTGCCACCGCGTCCTCGGCAAGGGCGGCGACCTCACCGGCTACCGCTGGGGCCTCACCCGCAAGCGCGCCATGCTCGGCTGGGAAACCGGCCTCGCCGCCCGATCCTAGAACGCGCCAAATTCAACCCTCCCCTTGCGGGAGGGTCGAAACCGCGCAGCGGTTTCGGGGAGGGGTGCCGACTCCGAAGCGGGACGCGGCCTCAGCACCCCCTCCCGAACCGGCTTCGCCGGTTCGACCTCTCGGCAAGGGGGAGATTGAAGGGAGTTGACCGGGAGCTACGCTGCCGCCTCCAGCATCACCCGCTCCGCGAGCGTGGTGTCCTCGTTGAAGCGGTAGATCACCGGGATGCCGGTGCCGAGCTCGAGCTTGATGATCTCGTCGGGCGTCATGCCTTCGAGCGCCATCATCAGCGCGCGGAGCGAGTTGCCGTGGGCGGCGACCAGCACGCGCTCGCCGCGCATCACATGCGGCTGGATGGTGTGGATGTAGTAGGGCCACACCCGCGCGCCGGTGTCGCGCAGCGACTCGCCGCCGGGCGGGGCAATGTCGTAGGAGCGCCGCCAGATATGGACCTGCTGCTCGCCCCATTTGGCGCGGGCGTCGTCCTTGTTGAGGCCGGTGAGGTCGCCATAGCCGCGCTCGTTGAGCGCAGCGTCGCGGATGGTCGGGAGGCCCGGCTGGCCGAGCTCCTCCAGCACCAGCTCCAGCGTCCGCTCGGCGCGGACGAGCTTCGACGTGAAGGCGATGCCGAAGGAGAGGCCGCGCGCCTTGAGCTCGCGGCCGGCGCGCCGGGCTTCGGTTTCGCCGAGCGGCGTCAGCCCGACATCGTGCCAGCCGGTGAAGAGGTTCTTGAGATTCCAGTCGCTCTGTCCGTGGCGGACGAGGACGAGGAGGCGGTCGGTCACTGAGGCTCCATCGGTTGTCCCTGGCCGTGCATGCGCCGTGCCGGTCGGCTCATGCCGGAAGGTTGAGAACGTCGGCCATGGAATAAAGCCCGGGCGCCCGGCCGCGCGCCCAGAGCGCCGCGCGGATCGCGCCACGGCCGAAGATCGCCCGGTCGAGGGCCTGGTGGGAGAGCGAGACGACCTCGCCCTCGCCGGCGAAGAGGACGGCGTGCTCGCCGACGACGCTGCCGCCGCGCAGCGCCGCGAAGCCGATGTCGCCCGGCCGGCGCGGACCCGTCTCGCCGTCGCGCGCCCGCACCGAACGGGTGTCGAGGTCGATCCCGCGCCCGGCGGCCGCCTCGCGGCCAAGGAGGAGGGCGGTGCCCGACGGTGCGTCCACCTTGTAGCGATGATGCATCTCGACAATCTCGATGTCGAAGCGGTCGTCGAGGGCGCGGGCAGCCTGGCGGACCAGTCCGGCAAGAAGGTTGACGCCAAGGCTCATATTGCCGGACTTCACGATCGGGATCCGCCGCGCCGCGCCGGCGATCGCCGCCTCGTCGTCGGGCGAAAGACCCGTTGTGCCAATGATGTGGACGATTCCTGCCTCGGCGGCCGCTGCAGCGAAGGCGACTGTCGCCGCGGGTGTCGTGAAATCGATCATCGCGTCGGCTCCCGCAAAAGCGACAGCCGGGTTGTCCGATACCGTCACGCCCAGCCCGCCAAGGCCGGCCAGTACGCCAGCGTCGGTCCCGATCTCCGCCGCATCCGCGCGCTCGACGGCGGCGGCAAGGCGCACGCCGGCCGACCCGGCAATCAGCCGGATCAGCGTGCGGCCCATGCGGCCGGCGGCGCCGACCACGGCCAAGCGCATGTCGCCCATATCGCCTCCGATCGCGCACGGGTATAGCCGCCGCCCGTGACGGCGCAAGGGCGGCCCGGCAACGCTGCCCCGCAGAAACGCCACGTCACCCGGAACGCGAAGCAGAATGCGAACCTGCCCTCCTTGCGACTCCTCTCCCTGAAAGGGGGAGGATGGGTGGGGGTCCCGCGGCCGTGCGACAAGCGCGGCGTTCGAGATTGCCGGGCGGCCGCGTGACCACCACCTGCCTCCCCCTTTCAGGGGGAGGGCCGACGTAGCGCTGCCGCGATCTCCGCGACGATGGCGCGTGCGGCGGTGGCAGGGTCGGGGGCGGTGAGGATCGGGCGGCCGACGACGAGGTAGTCGGCGCCGGCGGCGATGGCTTCGGCGGGGGTCGCGACGCGCTTCTGGTCCCCCGCGTCCGTGCCCGCGGGCCGTACGCCGGGTGTGATGATGAGCATGTCCGGGCCCACCACCTCGCGCACCGCGGCCGCTTCGCTGGGCGCTGCGACGATGCCGTCCATCCCGGCGGCTTTCGCGTCCCCGGCGCGGGCGATCACCTGCTCGCGGATGCGGCCGAAATAGCCGGCCTGCGCGAAGTCCGACTCGTCCATCGACGTCAGCACGCTGACGCCGAGGAGGCGAAGAGGCGCATCGCCGCGCGCGGCGACGGCGGCGCGCATCGCCTGCGGATAGCCGTGGATCGTCACGAATGTCACGCCGAGCCCGATGATGGAGCGGACGGCGTGCTCGACCGTCTGCCCGATGTCGAGGAGCTTCACGTCGAAGAACACGGCATAGCCCTCGACGGCGAGGCGCCGCGCCAGATCGGCGCCGCCGGCGAAGGCGAGCTGCAGCCCGATCTTGAAGACGCCGACCTCGTCGCGAAGCTGCGTCACCATCGCTTCCGCCTCGGCGACCGTCGGCAAGTCGAGGGCGACGATGAGGCGCTCCTTCGGCGTCAGCGGGATTGCCATTAGCCCGGCTCGGCGAAGCGCGCGGCGACCTCCACAAGCCGCGCGCACACGGTCCGCAGCAGCGTCAGCGGCGCCTCCTGCGTCAGGCTGCCGTGGTCGTCGAAGGCGGTCTTCGCCTGCGACACCGACACCTGCTCGGCGATGGTCAGCGCGCCATAGGCGGTGGCGATCACCTTGCGGAGGTCGATCAGCGCCCGCGCCCCGCCGATCATGCCGTCGGACGTTGAGCCGATCGCATAGACCCGGCCGCGATGGTGCAGCTCGGCGGTGAGCTTCGGCCGGCTCGACCAGTCGATCGCGTTCTTGAGGAGCGGCGGCAGCGAGTGGTTGTATTCCGGCGTCGCGATGAAGACGCCCTGATGGGTCTGGATCAGCCGGGCGAGCTTCCGCGCGTTCTCCGGGATGCCCTCGTCCTTCTCCAGGTCGCCATTGTAGATCGGCAGCGGATAGTCGCCGAGCGAGATCAGCGTCACCTCGGCGCCGAGGAGGCCGATCTCCTTCGCTGCCAGCGCCGCGAGCCTGGCGCTGAGCGAGCCGGTGCGGGTCGACCCGCCGAACACGAGAATCCTTGTCGCAGCCACGGCGAACTCCTTTGCTCGCCCTATCTACCGGGGCGCGCTCCCGCGCTCAATCGAGCGGCCTGTAGGTCCACACTCGCGCCGGCGGGACGTTGAGGAGGATGAAGCCGCTGCCGTCGAGCCGGTACTCGCCCGGCGATTCCGGCACCGGCGGCTTCGGCGAATAGGAGAACTGGATGTAGCTGCCGCCCGGCGTGAGCCGCGCCAGCGCATCGAGCACCAGGGCTTTGCGCTGTTCCGGCGGGCGCAGCAGCAGCGGCAGCGACGACACCACCGCCGCGAACGGCCCCGGCGTCGCCTGCCGCAGGGTCGCGGCAAGGTCGTAGGCGTCGCCCTCGACCACCCGCACGCCGGGGCAGCGCCGCCGCACCTGCGCCGCGAAGTCGGGGTTGAACTCGATCGCCACGATCCGCTCCGGAGCCACGCCCCGCGCGATCAGCGCTTCCGTGACCACGCCGTTCCCCGGCCCCAGCTCCAGCACCGGCAGCGCCCCGCGCGGATCGACCCCCGCCACCATCCGCCGCGCCAGCGCCTTGCCGGA
Source organism: Bauldia sp. (assembly GCA_026126025.1). Taxonomy (GTDB): domain Bacteria; phylum Pseudomonadota; class Alphaproteobacteria; order Rhizobiales; family Kaistiaceae; genus JADLGL01. The sequence continues at coordinate 63,032 of JAHCJZ010000007.1, forward strand.
CGGCGCGACCGCGCCCGTCGTGCCCCAGGTGCGGATGTAGCGGATCGTGTCGCCGATGACGCTCACGACGTCACCGCCAACACCTTCGTCATTCCGGCGAAGGCCGGAATCCAGGCCCCGGAACGCCGCGCAAGCGGGTCTGGACCCCGGCCTTCGCCGGGGTGACGAAACAATGCGTGCGGTGGAGGAAAGATGCGCGACCCGGCGCGGATCACCGGCCGAGGCCCTCGAAGAGGTCGCGGACCTTGGCGAAGAAGCCAGCGGATTCCGGGTGGTTCTCGGCGGAGGAGGCGGCCTCGAACTGCTCCAGCAGCTCGCGCTGCTTGCGGGTCAGGTTCTGCGGCGTCTCGACATTGACCTGGATGTACATGTCGCCGACCTGGTTGGAGCGCAGCACCGGCATGCCCTTGCCCTTGAGGCGGAACTGCTTGCCGGTCTGCGTGCCCTCGGTGACCTTCACCTTGGTCTTGCCGCCGTCGATGGTCGGCACGTCCACCTGGCCGCCGAGCGCGGCGGTGGTCAGCGACACCGGGACGCGGCAGTAAAGGTCCGCGCCCTTGCGGTTGAAGAACTCGTGGGGCTTCAGCGACACGAAGATGTAGAGGTCACCCGGCGGCCCGCCGCGAAGGCCCGCCTCGCCCTCGCCGGCGACACGAATCCGCGTGCCGTCCTCGATGCCGGCGGGGATGTTCACCGCCAGCGTCCGCTCCTTGGCGACGCGGCCGGCGCCGCCGCAGACGAGGCACGGGTCGGAGATCACCTCGCCGCGGCCCTGGCAGGTCGGGCAGGTGCGCTCGATCGAGAAGAAGCCGCCGGTCGAGGCGCGCACCCGGCCTTGGCCATGGCAGGTCGGGCATTGCCGCGGCGCCGAGCCGGGCTTGGCGCCGCTGCCCGTACAGGCGTCGCAGGCGACATGGGCGCGAAGGCTGATCTGCGCCGTCTTGCCGACATAGGCTTCCTCGAGGGTGAGCTCCATGTTGAACGGCATGTCGGCGCCGCGCTCGCGCCCGGCCCGCCCGCCGCCGCGGCGACGGCCCATGAAGTCGCCGAAAATGTCGTCGAAGATTTCCGACATCGAATGGGCGAAGTCGCCCGCGAAGCCGGCGCCGCCCGGCCCGCCCTGCTCGAAGGCGGCATGGCCGAACCGGTCATAGGCCGCGCGGCGCTGCGGGTCCCTCAGGCACTCATAGGCCTCGTTGACTTCCTTGAACTTGACCTCGGCGTCAGCGTTCCCGGGATTGCGGTCCGGGTGGAACTGCATGGCCAGCTTGCGGAAGGTGGCCTTCAGGGTCTTGTCGTCGCAGCTTTTGACGACGCCGAGCACTTCGTAATAGTCGCGCTTTGCCATTTAGCGTGGGAATCCGGGCCGCGTGAGGCGATCGATCATGCCGGCGATCCGCCTGCGGCGGGTGTCGTCTTTTTTCGCCTCGCCGATCCAGTCGAGATATTCGCGGCGGTGGCTCGGCGGCAGGCTGGTGAAGCGAGCCCCGGCGACGGCGTCCGTCGCCAGGGCTGATTGGATGTCCTCGGGGAGATCGGTGGGAAGCATCGTCGACCCGGAAGGGTGCCTGACGCCAGGCAACCCCGCAATGCCAGTTAGGCGGATTTCTTCCGCTCGTCGTCGTCGACTTCCTCGAAATCCGCATCGACGACGTCCTCGCCGCCGGGCGCCGAGGGGCCGGCATCGCCGCCCGCGTCATCCGAGCCGGCCGCATACATTGCCTCGCCGAGCTTCATCGAAGCCTGCGCCAGCGTGTTGGTCGCCGCGGTGATCGCCTCCACATCGTCGCCGTCCATCGCGGTGCGAAGGTCGGTCACGGCGGCGGTGATCGCCGAGCGGTCGGCCTCGGAGACCTTGGAGCCGTATTCGGACAGCGACTTCTCCGCCGAATGGACCAGCGATTCGGCCTGGTTGCGGGCCTCGACGAGGGCGCGGCGCTTCTTGTCCTCCGAGGCGTGGGCCTCGGCGTCCTGCACCATCTTCTCGATCTCGGTCTCCGACAGGCCGCCGGAGGCCTGGATGCGGATCTGCTGCTCCTTGCCGGTGCCCTTGTCGCGCGCCGAGACATTGACGATGCCGTTGGCGTCGATGTCGAAGGTGACCTCGATCTGCGGCACGCCGCGCGGCGCCGGCGGGATGCCGACGAGGTCGAACTGGCCGAGGATCTTGTTGTCGGCCGCCATCTCGCGCTCGCCCTGGAAGACGCGGATCGTCACCGCGCTCTGGCTGTCCTCGGCGGTCGAGAAGGTCTGGCTCTTCTTGGTCGGGATCGTGGTGTTGCGGTCGATCAGGCGGGTGAAGACGCCGCCCAGCGTCTCGATGCCGAGCGACAGCGGGGTCACGTCGAGGAGGAGGACATCCTTGACGTCGCCCTGCAGCACGCCGGCCTGGATCGCGGCGCCGACGGCGACGACCTCGTCCGGGTTGACGCCCTTGTGCGGCTCCTTGCCGAAGAACTGCTTCACCACCTCCTGGACCTTCGGCATGCGAGTCATGCCGCCGACGAGGACGACCTCGTCGATCTGGCCCGCGGAGAGGCCGGCATCCTTCAGCGCGGCGCGGCACGGGCCAACCGTCTTCTGGATGAGGTCGTCGACCAGCGCCTCGAACTTGGCGCGGGTCAGCTTCATGGTGAGGTGCTTCGGTCCGGAGGCGTCGGCGGTGATGAAGGGGAGGTTGATCTCGGTCTGCGTCGCCGACGACAGCTCGATCTTCGCCTTCTCGGCGGCTTCCTTCAGCCGCTGCAGCGCGAGCTTGTCGTTGCGCAGATCGATGCCCTGCTCCTTCTTGAACTCGTCGGCGAGGTAGTTGACGAGCCGCATGTCGAAATCCTCGCCGCCGAGGAAGGTGTCGCCATTGGTCGACTTCACCTCGAACACGCCGTCGCCGATCTCCAGGATCGACACGTCGAACGTGCCGCCGCCGAGGTCGTAGACCGCGATGGTCTTGCCTTCCTTCTTGTCGAGGCCATAGGCGAGCGCGGCCGCGGTCGGCTCGTTGATGATGCGCAGCACTTCAAGGCCCGCGATGCGGCCGGCGTCCTTGGTCGCCTGGCGCTGGGCGTCGTTGAAATAGGCGGGGACGGTGATGACCGCCTGCTCGACGGTGTGGCCGAGATAGGCCTCGGCGGTCTCCTTCATCTTCTGCAGGATGAAGGCGGAGATCTGGGAGGGCGAGTATTTCTGGTTCCGCACCTCGACCCAGGCGTCGCCATTGTCGGCGCGGGTGATCTTGTAGGGAACGAGCCCCTTGTCCTTGGCGACCATCGGGTCTTCGTAGCGGCGGCCGATGAGGCGCTTCACCGCGAAGATGGTGCCTTCGGGATTGGTCACCGCCTGGCGCTTGGCGGGCTGGCCGACGAGGCGCTCGCCGTCATTGGTGAAGGCGACGATCGACGGCGTCGTCCGTGCCCCCTCCGCATTCTCGATCACCTTCGCGGTCTTGCCGTCCATCACGGCGACGCACGAATTGGTGGTCCCCAGGTCGATGCCGATCACTTTAGCCATCGTCTTCTCTCCTATCGGCAGATCGCGACGGGTCCTTCGAGGCCCCCGCCCGATGCGCTGAATACTCGTTCCCGATCTCGTGTCGAATGGAGCCGGCCGACCGGCGGCGCTCCACGGTTAGGCCCGGTGCGGCAGGCCGTCACCGTGTCGTCGCGTATATAAGAAGGGGGTTTTGGGGCCGCAAGCGAGGCGTTTAGCGCAATCGCACCGGGGTGGCCATGGGGGCCGCCGCCCGTCTAGTCTGCCTCACCCCGGAGTGGAGGATCGCAATGCGGCATGTCGGGATGGTAGTGGCGGCGGTCGGCCTTCTGGCCGCGGGCGGCGCATTCGCCCAGGACGGGGACCGCTTCGGCGACCTGATCGATGCCCTCGGCGACGGTGCGCCGGCGACCGCCGACCGCTTCGGCGCGCTGGCCGTTGCCTTCGGCGAGGAGCCGATGGGCCCGTGGTCGGCCGACCTTGCCGACGACGGCAGCACCTACACCCTCACCAACACCGAGGACGTGAACGCCTACCGCCTCTTCATGACCCCGGAGGGCAAGAGCGTCGGCCAGCGCCGGGTCACGGCCGAGGTCGAGATCGCCGAGGGCGATGCGCTCTCCCATGCCGGCATCCTCGTCGCCTATCGCGAGGATCCGCTGCTCTTCTATTTCTGGGCGCTCGAGCCGGGCGGTTATGTCACCCTGTGGCGGCTCGACGCGGAGAGCGCCGAATATCTGACCTCCGCGCGGGCAGCCGCAATCGTCGAAGGCGGCGTCAATCGCCTGACCGTCCACGAAAACCGCGACCAGCTGAGCCTTTACGTCAATGACGAGCTGGTCGGGCTGATCGGCGGCCTCGACGGCATGGGCGAGGGGCGGTTCGGCGTCGCCGTGTGGGGGACCGGGCGCTATGTCTTCCACAGTTACGAGGAAACGATCGCGCTGCCGCAGCGGGCGGGGAACGCCCGCCAGCCGGACCGCTAGGGGAGGGATCGCGTGAGAGGAAGAATGCGCGCTGCGGCGCTCGCGGTGGTGCTGGCATCGGTCGCGGTGGTGGCGCCCGGCCGGGCGCAGGACGGGCCGTTCGGCCCGCTCGCGCCGGAGCTCGCCGAGGGGGTGAGCGGCGTCTGGACCGCGACGCTCGCGGACGATGCCTTCACGCTGCGCAACACCGACTCCCCGGTGAGCCTCGAGCTGATCACCGCGCCGCTGCCCGGCCGCGCGGCGCGGACGATCCGCATCGAGGTCTCGCTCACCGGCGGCAACAACTCGTCCTTCGTCGGCCTCGCCTTCGGCAGCGACGCCGCGATGGACCGCTACTACATGCTCGTCCTCGGCCCAGACGGCCGCATCACCCTGTTCGGCCGCGATCCCGAGGCGACGAGCCCGCTGGTGCGCACCAGTGCCGGCGTCGCCGTCGAGGGGCCGAACGTCTTCACCATCCGCGCCGATGCCGGGGTCGTCGAGATGTTCCTCAACGGCCGCTTCCTCGGCGGCATCGAGGAACCCGCGCCCGTCGAGGCCGGTTTCGCCGCCTGGGGCATGGGTGAATTCGCCTTGCACCGCTACGAGGTCGTCGAGGGGATCGTCGACCCGTAGCCTGACCAGATTTGGGGGCGAAAAAGGAGAGACAGGATGCGCACTCTGCTGAGACCCCTTGCCGCCGCCTTCGCGATCCTCGCCGCCGGAGCCGCCGCGGCCCAGGACGCGCCGCTCGGCGCGTTCACCAGCCTCGTCCAGCAAGGCTCCACCGGCCCGTGGGAGCAGACCATCACTGCCACCGCCTACACGATGGAGAACGCCTCCGATCCGGCCGCCATCCGCTATTATTGGGGCCTCGGCAACGGCGACGAGATCGGGTCGCGGACGATCATGGTGGAGGTCGAGATCGCCGATGGCGGCGACACCTCGCGCGCCGGCATCCTCTACGGCTATGACGACGACACGCGCTTCTATTTTGCGTTCGTCCTGGAGGTGACCGGCGCGGTCGCGCTCTATCGCCGCGACGCGGCCGGCTTCAACCTCTGGATGTCGAGCGAGACCGACGCGGTGCGCGACGGCGCCAACGAGCTCTCGATCGTCGAGGACGGCGACACCATCACGATGTATCTCAACGGCACCCGGACCGGGTCGATCAGTAGCGACGGCATCGGTAGCGGCGCCGCCGGCATCGTCGCCGTCGGCACCGGACGCTTCATCTTCACGGCCTATGACGATTCGTCGCTGAACTGAGCCCCCAACGGAGGACCTCCATGCGCCTGCGCCTTTCCCACCGCATCGCCGCGGCGATGCTGACGCTGGCGGTCGGCTTCGCGGCGCCCGCCGCCGCGACGGTGATCACCCCGCCGCCCGGCTCGGTGCTGCGCAAGGAGATCCTCGACGCGGTGCGCGGCATGGTGCAGGCCGAGGTCGGCCAGCCGGTCGAGTTCGTGGTCGGCGCGATGCGGGTGCTCGGCGAATGGGCCTATGTCGAGGCGCGGCCGCAGCGCCCGGGCGGCGGCCCGATCTTCTACATCTACACCCGCTACCAGGCGGCGGTGGACGCCGGGGCGTTCGACGACACCGTCATCGCCCTCCTTCGCCAGACGCCGGCGGGCTGGCTGGTATACGAATATTCGCTCGGCGCGACGGACGTCGTCTGGCTCGGCTGGATCGGTCTCCACCCGGTGCCGCCCGAAATCTTCCCCGGCAACTAGGACGGAGGGTCACGATGTTCTGGATCATTCTCGGCGTCGGCATCGTCGTCGCCCTCGCGATCTTCGCGCTCGGCGGTATGGGCGGGCGCGCCGCCGCCGCGCGGCGCGACGATGGCGGCACCGCCTATGTGCCGATCGCCGATGGCAGCAAGGACGCGGACGCCGCGGGCGCCCCGGAGGGCGGCGGCGCTGCGACCGGCGGCGATGGTGGCTCCGGCGGCGGTGGTGGCGGGGGCGACGGAGGGGGCGGAAGCGGCGGAAATTGACCGCGCCCGCCGGCTTTCGTGAGCATCCCGCCTTCCTCGACGGCGCCGCCCAGCGCGCGCTCCTGACGGATATTCGCGCCGTCGTCGCCGACGCCCCGTTCTTCCGGCCGGAGATGCCGCGCACCGGCCGGCCGATGTCGGTCGAGATGACCTCCTGCGGCGCGGTCGGCTGGGTGAGCGACCGCACCGGCGGCTACCGCTATCAGCTGACCCACCCGGTCATTGGGAAGCCCTGGCCGCGGATGCCGGACTCGATCGTCGCGATCTGGCGCGCCGTTGCCGGCGATCCCCGCCTGCCCGACGCCTGCCTCGTCAACCACTACGCCCCGGCCGCGAAGATGGGCCTCCATCGCGACGAGGACGAGCAAGACTTCACCGCGCCGGTGGTCTCGATCTCGCTCGGCGACGATTGCCGCTTCCGCATCGGCGGGCTGGAGCGCGGCGGGCCGACGCGCTCGCTCCGGCTGACGTCGGGCGACGTCGTCGTCCTCGGCGGCGCGAGCCGCCTCGCCTATCACGGCGTCGACCGGATCTATCCCGGCACCTCGACGCTGCTGCGCGACTGGTTCCCCGAGGGCGGGCGGATCAACCTCACCCTCCGCCGCGCAACTTGACGGCGCCGCGCTTCCGGCGCTGACATGGCGCGGGGAGAGCCACGCATGGCGCGCTGGACCGCGGCGGACATACCATCGCAACAGGGCAGGGTCGCGATCGTCACCGGCGCGACCAGCGGGCTCGGCCTCGAAGCGGCGCGCCAGCTCGCGCGGGCCGGCGCGCGGGTGGTCGTCGCCGGCCGCAACCCGCAAAAGGGCGCGGCCGCGGTCGACGCCATCCGCAGTGAGTCGCCCGGCGCGGCGGTCGAGTTCGCGGAGATCGATCTCGGCAGCCTCGGCTCCGTGCGCGCCTTCGCCGAGGAGATGAGCGCGCTGCCGCGTCTCGACATCCTCCTCAACAATGCCGGCCTCATGATGATGCCGGATCGCCAGGAGACCGCGGAGGGCTTCGAACGCCAGTTCGGCACCAACCATCTCGGGCACTTCGTGCTGACGGCAGCGCTCTGGCCGTTCCTGGCGGCGACCGCCGGGTCGCGCGTGGTGACGGTGGCGAGCAATGCGCATCGCCGCGGCCGGATCCGGCTCGACGATCCGAATTTCCGGTCCGGCTACGCGCCGATGGTCGCCTACAGCCAGTCGAAGCTCGCCAACCTCATCTTCGCCATCGAGCTCCACCGCCGGATCGCCGCCGCCCATCTGCCGGTCTCAAGCATCGCCGCGCATCCGGGGCTGACCCACACCAACCTCTTCGTCACAGGCCAGCAAAGCGGTCGCGAAGCAGCGCCGCCGGGCTGGCGGACGCGGATCGGCAACCGCGTGATCGGAATCATCGGCATGACCGCGCAGAAGGGAACGCTGCCGCTCCTCTACGCGGCAACCGCGCCGGAGGCGGCGAGCGGCGCCTATTACGGCCCCGACGGACCGGGTGGCTGGCGCGGCTGGCCTGCGGTGGCGAAACCGATCGCGGCCGCGCTGGACGAGGAGACCGCCCGGCGCCTCTGGACCCTCTCCGAAGAGCTGACCGGCACCCGCTTCGACGTCGCCGCTTGACCGGCGGCCGGCGCGCGCCAGTTTCGCAGGGCAGCAACCGAAGGAGACCGACGATGCTTGGCGACCACGAAGTGATGGCGACGCTCGCGGTGAGCGACATCGACCGCGCGAAGGCGTTCTACGGCGACCGGCTTGGCCTCGTCCTCGACGAGGAGCAGATGAACAACGTCCTCATCTACCGCGCCGGCGCGTCGCGCCTTCTCGTCTACCAGTCCGACTATGCCGGCACCAACCAGGCGACCGCGGCGACCTGGTCGGTCGGCGCCGCCTTCGACGCGGTCATTACTCGGCTCCGCGAAGCCGGCATCGTCTTCGAGCGCTACGACTGGCCCGGCGCGACCTGGAAGGACGGCGTCCACGACCTTGGCGACGGCTTCCTCGCCTCCTGGTTCAAGGACCCCGACGGCAACATCCTCCACGTCAACGCGGCGTAGAGGCCATCAGCCCGGCGGCGTCTCCTTGCTCGCGATGAGGAGGGCGATGCCGTCGAGGATGCGGTCGAGGCCGAAGCGGAAGGCGCGGTCGGGGTCGCCGACACCGTAGGCGGCCCCGGTCACCGGGCCGACGCGCGAGGCGATCGGGTAGGGCGAATAGTCGATCGTCTCGAGGAAGGGCGCGATGCGGTGCCACCATTCGTCGTCGGTCATGCCGGTGGCGTCCTTGACCATCCGGGCGCGCGCCGCGTCGCGCACCGCGCCATGGACGTAGCTCGCGACGAGGCCGAACACCATGTCCATCTCGATCTCGTCGAGGCCGACGCCGTCGACCGCGCTGAGCGCGACCTCATAGGCAGCGAGCGTCTTCGGCCCGAGCGTCGGGCGGTGGGTCGCGATCTGCAGCACCCAGGGATGCTGGAGGTAGAAGTTCCAGAGGGCGTTGGCGATGATTTCGAGCCGCGCCCGCCAGCCCAACTCCCCCCAGCCCGGCGGCTGGCGGTCGCCCGGCGCGGCGACGGCGTCGAGCATCAGGTCGAGAAGCTCCGCCTTGCCCGGCACGTAGGTGTAAAACGACATCGGCGCGATGCCGACGGCCTCCGCCACGCGCCGCGTGGTGACCGCCTCCAGCCCTTCCCGGTCGGCAATGGCGATCGCGGCCGTCACGACATCGTCGAGCGACACCCGCGGCTTCGGTCCGCGCTTCGGCGGCCCGGTCTTCCGCCACAGCAGGCGCAGCGTCTTCAGCGGGTCGCCGCGCCCGGCAATCTCCTCGGTCATACGATCGTCCGATTATCCCTTTACAGCGTACGGGATTATGGTCTAACAAATCCGTACGCCGCACAGTGTTACGCAACACATCCCAGGCTGTCGAGCGGGAAGACCGGAGAACACCCATGGATCAGACGGTTCGCGCCGGCCACGACGGCGCCGACACGGTCATCGCGGTCGACGACCTCCGCATGACCTACGGCACCGTTGAGGTGCTGCGCGGGGTCAGCTTCGCGGCGCGGCGCGGCGAGGTGATCGCGCTGCTCGGCCCCAATGGGGCGGGCAAGACGACCACGATCGAGATCCTGGAGGGCTTCCGCCTCCGGTCGGCCGGCGCCGTCTCGGTCCTCGGCGTCGATCCGGCGAACGGCACGGAGGACTGGCGGGCGCGGCTCGGCATCGTGCTCCAGTCGTGGCGCGACCATGGCCGCTGGCGGGTGCGCGATCTCCTGGCACATTTCGGCGAATACTACGCGCCGTTCGCCTCGCCGCAGCAGAAGCGGCCGCGCGACGCCGACGAGCTGATCGCGATGGTCGGCCTCGCCGAGCACGCCGGCAAGAAGATCGCGACGCTGTCGGGCGGCCAGCGCCGCCGGCTCGACGTCGCGATCGGGCTGATCGGGCGGCCGGACCTTCTCTTCCTCGACGAGCCGACCACCGGCTTCGACCCGGCGGCGCGCACCGGCTTCCACGAGGTGGTGCAGCGGCTCGCGGGGGAGGAATCGACCACCATCCTCCTCACCACCCACGACCTTGCCGAGGCCGAGAAGCTCGCGAGCCGCATCCTCATCCTCGCCGGCGGCCGGATCGTCGCCGACGGCAGCGCCGCGGAGCTGTCGCGCCGCGTGTCGGGCCAGACCGAGGTGCGCTGGACGCGCGCGGGTGAGGCGTTCCGCCACGCCACGCCCGACGCCACGCGCTTCGTCCGCGATCTCTTCGCCGAGCATGGTGACGCCATCGCCGACCTCGAGGTCCGCCGCGCGACGCTCGAGGACACCTATCTCACCATCGTCCGCCAGCACGACGAGGGCGGCGAAGCCGCCGCCGTCGACGCCTTCGAAGGAGCCGCCTGATGAGCGCCGCCTCTCATGCCGTCCGCCTCGGCCTCAAGCGGGGCTGGATCGAGTTCAGCCAGAGCCTGAAGGCGTCGCAGGACATCGGCTTCAACATCTTCATGGCCGGCGGCGTCCTCCTCTACCTATTCTTCAACCGGAACGAGACGATCGAGGGCAGCGACCTCCTGCTGCCGGCGCTGGTGGTGCCGGGCATTCTCGGCGGGCTCGTCGCCTTCAGCCTGATCCTCGGCCCGGCGTTCCAGATCGCGATCGAGCGCGAGGACGGCACGCTGCTGCGCGCCAAGGCAATCCCGCACGGCATGGTCGGCTACGTCATCGGCCAGGTGGTGCTGCACACGCTCGGCATCCTGCCGCTCTTCGTCATCATCCTGCTGCCCAGCCTCTTCCTCTTCGACGGCGCGACGCCCGGCGATTTCGCCGGCTGGCTGACGCTGGTCGCCGTCCTTGCCGTCGGCGTCCTCGCCACGATGCCGTGGGGGCTGATGCTCGGCTCGGTCGCCCGCGGCCCGCGCGGCGTCAGCACCTGGGGCATGCTGCCGGTGATCGGGCTCCTGGTGATCTCTGGCGTGTTCTACCCGATCACCGCGATGGCCGGCTGGCTCCAGGTGATCGCGCAGATCTTCCCGGTCTACTGGCTCGGCCTCGGCATGCGCTCGGCCTTCCTGCCCGACGAAGCGGCGGCGATCGAGATCGGCGAATCCTGGCGCACGCTGGAGACCTTCGGCGTCCTCGGCGTGTGGGCGGTGATCGGACTTGCCCTCGCGCCGATCGTCCTTCGCCGCATGGCCCGCCGCGAATCCGGCTCCGCCGTCGAAGCCCGTCGCCAACAGGCGCTCCAGCGCGTCGGCTAGGCAAAAATGAAGGGGCGGGCCGAAGCCCGCCCCCTGCTGCGTCCCACCCCGGGAGAGTACGGGCCTAGAGGGTGAAGACGTAGAGCATGGCGCCACGCTGCATGCCGGCAAGCTCGGCCGAGATGTCGGGGCCGCCGCCGGCGCCGGGGTCGCCGCCGACCAGCACCGCGATGTACTCCTTGCCGTCGACCGCATAGACGATCGGCGTGCCGCGCGAGGAAATGCCGGTCGAGAACTGCCACAGCGGCTCGAGGGTCCGGGCATCATGCGCGACCACGAGGCCGTCCACGGTCGAGGTGAGCACGAGGCCGCCGGCGGTCACGCTCACGCCCGAGAGATAGGCGTACTCGGTCTCGTGGGTGGCAATGAGCTCGCCGGTGTTGACGTCCATCGCCCACATCGCGCCGCGATAGTCGCGTGCGGCCGCAGGCCAGTTGCCGTCGAAGCCGAAGATGCCGCCGCCTTCCTCGACATTGATGCCGCCATCGGGGCCGAGCGCGATGGTCTCGACAACCTCCATCTGGAAGCAGCCGTCATTGGCCGCGGCGTAGGCAATGCCGGTGTCCGGGTTGTAGGCCGGGTACTGCCAGCGCACGCCGCCGCCGAGATGCGGACAGGCGGGCGTGTTCTGGTCGAGCCCCTCGCCGCGCAGCCAGCGCGTCTCCGGGATGTATTCCTGGAGATCGAGGTCCGGGTTGAACTCGACCGGCAGGCCGGTCTTGGGGTCGAGGCCGGTGGTCCAGTTGATCTCCTCGATGTACTGGGCGTTGCTGAGGAACTCGCCGGTGCCGCGGTCGAACTGGTAGAAGAATCCGTTGCGGCCGAAATGGGCGACGATGTTGCGATCCGCGCCGTCGATCTCGCGCTCGATCAGGAAGTGGACGCCCTGCTCGTCATAGTCCCACGAATCGTTGGGGAGGTACTGGAAGTACCAGGCGAGATCGCCGGTATCGACGTTCAGCGCGACGACCGAGTCGGTATAGAGGTTGTCGCCCGGGCGGAATTCCGGATCGAAGAGCGGCACCGGGTTGGCCGTGCCCCAATAGGTAAGACGGCTGTCGGGGTCGTATGACCCTTGCGTCCACATGCCCGCACCGCCCGTCTTCCAGGCGTTGTGGTCGTCGGCCCAGGTCTCGTGCCCCGGCTCGCCGGGGCCTGGAACGGCGTACCAGCGCCACAGCTCCGAACCGTCCGCCGGGTCGAGGGCTTCCAGCCAGCCGCGGGTGCCGCCATCGCCGAGGCCGTTCGAGACCATGACGTGGCCGCCCATGGCGACGGTGCCGCCGGTGCACGCCTCGGCGCCGAGGTTGACGCCGGCGCTGCCGGGGTGATCGATCCCCATGCGCTGGACGTCCCACACGAACTCGCCGGTCTCGCGATCGACCGCCACGGTGCGGCCGTCGCGCAGGCACTTCACGATGAGATTGTCGAGGAGGGCGAAGCCGCGCGTCGCCGCCGCCACGTCCTTGGCGACCGCGGCGTCGGCGGTCCACACCATGTGGCCCTGGCCGCCATCGCGGACGTCGACCTTGTAGAAGACGCCGCCGCCATCCTCGAAATACATCATGCCCTCGTCGACCAGCGGGCTGGTGTCGAGATTGGTGCTGGTGCGGCCGGCGAAGGCGGTGGTGATCGGGATGGTGAACGCTACGCGCAGGCCGCCGATATTGTCGGCGTTGATCTCGTCGAGCCGCGAATAGCGGTGGCTCGAATAGTTCTGCAGCGTCGTCAGCCAGTTCTGCGGCTCGGAATCCGCGTTGGCGAGACGGTCGTCGGTGACTGGCGATTCAGCGAAGGCCGGCATCGCGAAAGCTGAAGCCAGCAGCGCTCCTGCCAGTGTCGCAACGATCCGGCCGCGGCCGTTGGCGCGTTCAATGCTCATCGTTTCCTCTCATCTTCTGTCTGCTTGGCCGGCGCGAACCGGCGCCGCGATGCTAGGAACCAGGCGGAGCCGGAACCTCCCCCGGCGAGGGGAGCGCGGGTCCGTTTTCATCTCCCCCGTACGGGGGAGGTGAGGTCGGAAAAGCGACCGCAGAATGCGATTCGGGGTCGCTCAACGGCAGTTGACTTCTCGGCCGCGCGGGTCTGGGATCGCGGCGCGGACAGTGGAACGAAGAGGGCGAGCACGCCCCGGATGCAGACGGACTCCGGCCGTTCGTGGCGGCGAGCGCGGCAAAGCGGCGCCGCCGTCGAGGCGGGGGACGGCAGGAGGAGGGAATGGCCTTGTCGGCCCGGAAGCTGAGCGACCTGCTCGGCTGGCTTTATGATGTTGCGCTCGAAGGCGAACGTTGGGATCCGTTCCTCGAGGAATTCTCGGACCAGTTCGATGCGCCGATCGCGATCCTCAGGGCGCGCAGCCATGACGACGGGATCGAGCGCGCCACCGTCGGCATCCCGCAGCGCGCCACCGCGCGCTATGTGGCGCTCTATTCGCGCGCGAATCCGGTGCTCCGGATCATGCGGCAGACGCCGCCCCTGACACCGGTGCTGCTGCCCGAGATCGGCAGCCACCGGATGATCGCGGGCACCGAATATTATGCGGAGTATCTGCGCCCGATTGGCTGTCGCCACATGATGATCGTGTGGACGTCGCAGGAGGACGACGCGTTTGTCGGCCTCGCGCTGATGCGCTCGCGCGGGCAGGCCGAGTTCGACCGTCGCGATGCGGCGGCGTTGACGATGGTCGCGCGCCATCTGGAGCGTGCCAACCGGGCCCGCATCCAGATGCGCGAGCTGAATGCGCTGCTGACCGGGGCAAGCGAGGATCCGCGCGAGGTCTACCGCTTCACGACGCGCGAGGCGGATGTGGCGGCGCTGGTGGCGCAGGGTCTGTCGATCGACGCGATGGCGCTATCGCTCGGCATGGGCCGCGAGACGGTGAAGTCGCATCTGCGCAACCTCTACCAGAAGACGCACACCCACAATCAGGCGCAGCTGATGTACCTCCTGCTGCGGCCGCGGGTGCAGGCATCGCCCGGCATCCAGCACGACCTCATCGGCCTGCCGCACTGAACGGCCGGGCGGGCGCTACTCCGGGCCGAAATCGCCGCCGGAGCCGGTGAGCGTCACCGTCGCATCGGTGTCGGCGGCGATGTAGATCGCGAGGCAGTTGCCGGGGCCGTCGGTGATCATCCAGACGTGCTGGCCGTAGGTCGACTGGGTGTAGGCCTGGCCGGGATCGAGCGTCTCGTAGTCGCGCGGGATGCCATAGCCGTCGATCCAGAGAATGCCGCGGACGCCGTCCGAGTTGTTGACGAAGATGACGTCGATCACCGGTCCGGTGGCGGCTGTCCGCACCGATCCGGGCGCGCCGCAGGCCTGGAGCCGGCCGGCGGTCGCCGACCCTGCCGCGGTGGCCCCGGCGCCGGGCTTCTCGCCCGCCGCAGCCGGAGGCGCCTCCGCCGCAGGCTTCTCGGTCGCGGCCGCCGGCGCGGAAACAATGAGCGCGGCCGTCAATGTCGCGAGCAGGGCCCGACGCGAATAATGCATGTTCCGATCCTTTCGCGTGACGCGTGTCCTTCCCAGACAATCAGAGCAAGAAATCGAACTCAAATCTCCCTTTCGTCATTCCGGCGAAGGCCGGAATCCAGGGCCACATACTCGGCCCGTCGGGCGGCCCCCGGACCTTGCCTTCGCCGGGACTGAGACGGAACGGTGGTGAGCGGCTGTGTCCTCCCTACCGCGGCACGTCGAAGGCCTGGTCGAGGATGGCGTCCTCGCGGTTGGTGTTGGCCATCCGGGCCATCGTCAGCCGGGCGCCGCTGAAGTCGGTGCCGGTGAGGTTGGCGCCGCGGAGGTCGGCGTTGATGAGGTCGGAGCCGCGCATGTCGACGCCGGTGAGGTTGGCGTCGGTCAGGACCACGCCCTGCAGCAGGGTCTGGAGGAAGCTCGCATCGGTGTAGTCGCCGCGGTTCATCTGCGCGTCGATGAACCACGAGCCGCCGAAATTGGCGCCGACCGCCGTCACCGAGCCGAGCCGGGCGCGGCGGAAGTCGACGGCGACGACCCGGGCGCCGTTCAGATTCGCGCTGGTCAGCCGCGCCTCCTGCGCGCGCGCGCGGGCGAGATCGGCGCCCTCGAGATTGGCGCCGTCGAGCACCGCCCGGTAGAGCAGCGCCTCGCCGAGGATCGCGCCGGCCATCTGCGCCCGCCGCAGCGTCGCGCGGTTGAGGTTGGCGCCGGTGAGGTTGGCGCCGGTCAGGTCCGCCCCGTCGAGATTGGCGGCGTGGAGGTTGGCGCCGGCCAGATTCGCGCCGGCAAGGTTGGCGCCGGCGAGGTCCTGGCGCTTGAGGTCGAGGCCGGCGAGGTCGCAGCCGGGGCAGTCGATCGCGCGCTCGCGGTTGAGCTCGGCCTCGGTCGGCGGGCGGGGGCGGCTGGTGACGTCGGCAAGGCGTGCCTCGCGGTCCGGGATCGGCTCGACGAGGAACTGCTCGAAGCGGACGACGCTCTCGAACAGCCCGGTGACCACGCCGCCGGCGCGCGGGTCGATGCCGTACTGGCCGGGCTTGCGCAGCAGCCGGGCGGAGACCGAGAGCGCCGCGCCCTCGAAGCTCGACGTGCAATCCTGCTTGAGGAAGCGGTCGCCGACCGGGGTTTCGCCCTCCTCCGGAGGAAGATCGACGCAGGTCCACCCGTCGGGATTGATCCGGCTCATCAGGAAGGCGGCGAAGGAGATCGAGCGGAGGCGCTCCTGGACGTCGACGCGCGGGTCGTTCACCGCGCGGAGGCCCACCAGGAAGCCGTCATCGTCGAACAGCGCCGAGACGATGGCCGGGATGGTGTAGAGCTTGGTACCCTCATAGGTGAGGATCAGCGGGCCCATCTCGTAGGCCTTCGCCCAGAATTCCGGCTCGTCGTCGTGGCGGAACTGCACCTCGTGGAGGCCGGTCGCCGCCTCGGCCGCACAGCGCGCATAATCCTCCCAGCCGCGGATCAGCGTCGAGGGCGGCCCGCCATTGGTGCCGCAGGCATAGTCGACATAGAGCGAGGGATCGAGCTCGAGGGCGTGGGCCCCCAGTTCGAGATCGAAGAACGAGGCGTACTCGCCGATCAGCTCCTGGGCCGAGGCATTGAACGGGAGCTGAAGGCAGGCATAGAATGCCGCGAGACCGACAAGCCGCATTCGCGAAGGTCTTGCTTCAGCTTTGTGAAGATCATCGTTCCTGTTCATGTGTGCAACCCGGGAACGCAAAAAGGTCGGCAGAGCGACGCGGTGAAGGTGCTTCAGGCTAGACAACAACAAGACCAGATCGGGAGGGAATTGGGTGGTTCAGGAACGACAGAAGGCGCGCAAATCCGCGTTGCGCTGGGCCGGTGTGCTGGCGGGCGCGGGCATGGTCGCCGGGCTCATCGCCTTCGGCACGATGAGCGCGAAGGCGCAGGACAGCGCGCCCGAATACGACCAGACGGCGATCGACCTCGGCTTCCGCGTGTGGAAGGAGAAGGTCACCTGCGGTCAGTGCCACGGGTGGAGCGGCAACGGAACGCCGGACGACCCGCGCGCCCCGATCGGCCTTTCGCTGCGGACGACGCAGCTGACCCCCGAGCAGGTCTACGAGGTGATCAAATGCGGACGGCCGGCCACGCAGATGCCGGCGTTCGACCAGCGCGCCTATGAGGACGACCGCTGCTACGGCGTGACCGCGGCGGAGCTGGGCAACGCCACGCCGCCGAAGCGCGGCGTCTACCTCATCCCGCGCGAGATCAACGCGCTCGTCGCCTACATCTTCACGCACCAGGTCGGCCGCTCCAACGACTTTACCGACGAGGACTGCCGCGCCTATTTCGGCCAGACGGCGACGATCTGCGACAACCTCCTGCTCGGCGGCGCCGTCCCGGCTCCCGAGGTAAACCCGCATCAATAGCTGCTCCGCGTCCTGCAATGTATGAGAGAGGGCGGCCCTGGGCCGCCCTCTCCATTCTTGCGCCCGAGCCTAGAGCCCGAAGACGTAGAGCATCGCGCCGGTCTGCTGGTTGGCCAACTCCGGCGCGCCGCCGCCGCCACCATTGGTGCCGGCGATGATCGCGACATATTGCTGGCCGTCGACCGCGAAGGTCATCGGCGCAGCCTTGATGCCGATATTGGTCGGGAACGCCCAGAGCTCTTCCAGTGTCTCGTCATTATGGGCGGTGATGCGCCCGTCACGACCGCCATGGAAGACGAGGCCGCCGGCCGTCGCCAGCACACCGGACTCGCTCGGCTGCGGGAGCAGCAGGCGGGCGGTGATTTCGCCGGTCATCACGTCGACGCCGACGATCTGGCCGTGCGGAGCCGCCAGATCGAACGGCGCCGGAGCCGCGAAGTCGGCGCCGATGAAGATCTGGCCCGGAGTGGGTTCTTCCGGACCAACCGTGATCGCGCTGCAGCCGTCGATGCCCGACACGTAGTTGATGCCGGTCTCGGGGTTGTAGGCGGTCGGTTGCCACCGCACGCCGCCGAGGAGCGTCGGACAGAACGCGATGCTCGGATTGCCGTCTCGGGTCTGGCGGGTCTCGGGCAGGTAGACCTGGAGGTCGAGATCGGGATCGTACTCGACCGGCATACCGGTCTTCGGATCGAGGCCGGCCGTCCAGGTGATCTGCTCGACATACTGCGTGCCGCCGATGAACGTGCCGTCGGTGCGGTCGAGGCGGTAGTAGTAGCCGTTGCGCGCGAAGTGCACGACCATCTGCCGCATCTCGCCGTCGACTTCGGCGTCGATCAGCGCATGGACGCCGATCTCGTCATAGTCCCACGACTCGTTCGGCGTGTACTGGAAGTACCAGACGATCGACCCGTCATCGACGTCGAAGGCGAGGGCCGAGTTGGTGTAGAGGTTGTCGCCCGGACGGTATTCGGGGTCGAACATCGGCACCGGATTGGCCGTGCCCCAGATCGTGATGTTCTGGGCCGGGTCGTAGGAACCGACCTGCCACAGCGAGCCGCCGCCGGTGCGCCACGCGGTGCCCGCCTCGTCGGCCCAGGTTTCGTGACCAGGTTCGCCGGGACCCGGAATGGTGTAGGTCCGCCATACCTCCTCGCCGGACTCGGCGTCCACGGCGGCCAGGTAGCCGCGGGTTGCCCAGTCGCCCTTCGACTGACCGACCATGATCAGCCCCTGAGCGGGCAGCGGCGACGCGGTGAAGCCCTCGCCGATGTCGAAATCGGTGCCGGCCTCGGTGCGCGCGATCTGAACGTCGATGAGAAGCTCGCCGGTGTTCATGTCGGTCGCGGTGACGCGGCCGTCGGCAAGGTTCGCCCAGATGTTGGTGTCCCACAGCGCGACGCCGCGGCTGACCGGGATCTCGCCCGCGTCGCGGGCCATCGCCGGGTCGGTCACGAACATGATGCGCGGATTGCTCATGTTGCTGATGTCGACGCCGTAGACGATGCCCCACGGGTCGTTGAAATACATCATGCCGTCGACAACCAGCGGACGCATCTCGAGCTGGGCGCCGCCGAACAGATTGTCGGCCGAATTGGCGAGCGCCGTCGTGATCGGGATCGTCCACATGGCGCGCAGATCGGCGACGTTGTCGCGGTTGATCTGGTCGAGCGACGAATAGCTGTGCGACGCGTAGTTGCCGAGCTGGAGCAGCCAGTTGTGCGGCTCAGCGCCGGCATTCTCCAGTCGCTCCTGCGTGATCTGCGCGTGCGCAGGCATTGCGAGAGCAGACGCCATCAGCGCGCCCCCAATAGACAGGGCGATGCGCCCCCTCCTGTGGTGCATTGCACTTCCTCCCGTTGATGGCTGTCGGCATTGATTTGATTGTGGAATTGCCGACAGCAGCCCGTGTAGAGCTGCCTCACAATAGTGTTATCCAGCGATTTGTCCAAGCATTCATTGGCTTGGCCGTCGGCGCGCAGAGTCCTCTACCTTGACTTGCGCTGTCTTAGCCGCGGCTTGGTCAACGATTGTTGTGCGAGCGGGCAATGCGCGCCGCTGAACACGATCGCCTTGCGATCGCTCGCGATTTTGCACTGCACAATGACTGCCCGCGTCAGGCGGCCGGCGCCCGTTCCGGGAAGAGGCGCCAGCGGCGAACGCCGAGGCCGACGGTGCTGCCGACCGAGGGCGACAGGTCGGGCGGGATCTCGATCTCGACGCGGTGCGCGTCCTTCCCCGCCACCACCTCGACGCGGCGCCCGGCGCCGCTCCGCCGCACCAGGCTGACCCGTCCGGGCACCCGGCCGGGACCGGGCTCGCCGAGATCGACGTCGTGCGGCCGCACGCACAGCCGCGCCGGGCCGTCGGCGATATCGGCGGCGCTGATCGCAAGGTCGGTGTCCTCGAAGGCGACGCGGCCGCCGCGGACGACGACGGGGAGCGCGCTCGATTCGCCGATGAACGAGAAGACGAAGGGCGACGCCGGGCTGTCATAGATCTCGTCGGCGCTGCCGATCTGCTCGATCCGCCCCTGGCTCATCACCACGACGCGGTCGGCGAGCTCGATCGCCTCCTCCTGGTCGTGGGTGACGAAGACGGTGGTGTGGCCGGTCTTGTCGTGGAGCTCGCGCAGCCAGCGGCGGAGCTCGCGGCGCACCTGCGCGTCGAGCGCACCGAACGGCTCGTCGAGAAGGAGAACGCGCGGATCGATGGCGAGCGCGCGGGCGAGGGCGACGCGCTGGCGCTGCCCGCCGGAGAGCTGCGCGGGGAAGCGGTCCTCGAGGCCGGAGAGCTGGACGAGATCGAGGAGCTGGACGGCGCGGCTGCGGATCTCCGCCCGCGCCGGCCGCCGCGCCCGCGGCCGGACCCGAAGCCCGAAGCCGATATTCTCTGCCACCGTCATGTGGCGGAAGAGCGCGTAGTGCTGGAAGACGAAGCCGACATTCCGCTCCTGGACCGTCTTCCGCGATGCGTCCTCGTCGCCGAACAGCACGGTGCCCGCGGTCGGCATTTCGAGGCCGGCGATGAGGCGCAGCAGCGTCGTCTTGCCCGAGCCGGAGGGTCCGAGCAGCGCGATCAGCTCGCCGGAGCGGATCGTGAGCGACACGTCGTTCAGCGCCGGGTAGCGGCCGAACTCCTTGCGAACGTCGACGATGCTGATGTCCATCCGTGGGCCTCCTAATGCCCACCGCGCGTGGCGGCCAGCTGGTCCGCATAGCGCCATTCGAGCCAGGTCTTGATGATGAGGGTGATGAGCGCGAGGCCCGCCAGCACGGCGGCCATGGTGAAGGCGGCGACCAGCGCCGAGGCGCGGAACTCCTGGTAATAGAGCTCGATCTGGAGCGGCATGGTCACGGTCTCGCCGCGCAGCTTGCCCGAGATCACCGCGACGGCGCCGAACTCGCCCATCGCCCGCGCATTGCAGAGGAGCACGCCGTAGAGCAGCGCCCATTTCACGTTGGGCAGCGTGGTGTGCCAGAAAGTCCGCAGCCCGCTCGCGCCGAGCGACAGCGCTGCCTCCTCGTCGCCGGTGCCCTGCTCCTGCATCAGCGGGATGAGCTCGCGCGCGATGAAGGGGAAGGTGACGAAGATCGTCGCCAGCACGATGCCGGGCACGGCGAAGATGATGCGGATGTTGAAGTCTTCCAGCAGCCAGCCGCCGATCGGCGTGAACGGGCCGAGGAGGATGATGTAGACCATGCCGGCGACGACCGGCGACACCGAGAACGGCAGGTCGATCAGCGTCACCAGGAAGGCGCGGCCAGGGAAGCGGTATTTGGCGACGGCCCAAGCCGCCGCGACGCCGAAGACGAGGTTGCACGGCACCGCGATCGCCGCCACCAGCAGCGTCAGCAGCACCGCGTCCATGGCGTCGGGGTCTTGGAAGGTCGCCAGTGCCTGGTCGAGGCCGAGACGGAGCGCCTGGCTGAACACCGCCACCAGCGGCATCACCAGCAGAAGCGCGAGGATCGCGATCGTGAGGCCGATCAGCAGGCGGCGGACCGCCGGCGATTCGGTCGTCGCGTCGCGCAGCGCGCGGCGGCGGACGCGGGGCGCGTTGGCGTCAGACACGGCCGAACCTCCGGTTGCTCCAGGCCTGGATCAGGTTGATGGCGAGGAGGATGGCGAACGACACCATCAGCATCACCGCCGCGATTGCGGCCGCCGCATGCAGCGCGATCGCGTTGTGGCCGCGCTGCGCCAGCCACTCGACGATGAGCACGGGAAGGATGGTGACGCCGGTTCCGGTGCCGGCGATGAAGATCACCGAGCCGTACTCGCCGACCGCGCGGGCGAAGGCGAGCGCGAAGCCGGTCAGGATCGCCGGCAGCAGCGTTGGCAGGATCACCCGGCGGATCGTCGTGAAGCGCCGCGCGCCGAGCGTCGCGGCGGCCTCCTCGACCTGGCGGTCGAGGTCCTCCAGCACCGGCTGGACGGTGCGCACCACGAAGGGCAGGCCGATGAAGACGAGCGCAATCCACACGCCGATCGGCGTGTAGGAGATCATGATGTCGGGCGCGAACAGCCGGCCGATCCAGCCATTGGGCGAATAGACCCAGCCGAGCGAGATGCCGGCGACCGCCGTCGGCAGCGCGAAGGGCAGGTCGATGATGGCGTCGAGCAGCCGGCGCCCGGGGAAGCGGTAGCGCACCAGCACCCAGGCGATGACCACGCCGATAACGACGTTGAAGAGCGCGGCCAGCGCCGAGGCGCCGAAGCTCAGCTTCAGCGCGGCGAGGAAGCGCGGGCCGGTGACGATCCTCTCGAAGGTCGCCCAGTCGAGCTCGAAGGTCTTGAGGAAGAGGCCGGCGATCGGAATGAGGACGATGATGGCAAGGTAGGCAATGGTGAAACCGAACGCCATCCGGAAACCGGGAATGATGCTCGGTTCGCGGAACCTGAAGCGCGCCATGACTCCTCCGCTTGCCTGACACGCTGCGGGCCGCAAGACGATCGATCTTGCGGCCCGCCTCGGTCCGGCAGATGCCGGTACTAGAAGGGCGAATAGATCTGGTCGAAGATCCCGCCGTCGTCGAAATGCGTGGCCTGCGCCTCGACCCAGCCGCCAAAAACGTCGTCGATCGTTATCAGACGAACCTCGGGGAAGCGAGCAACGTCCTCGGCGTTGGCGAACTCCGGATAGCGCGGCCGGTAGTAGTTGGCCGCGATCAGCTGCTGGGCCTCAGGCGTATAGAGGCCCTCCAGATAGGCCTGCGCGATGTCGCGCGTGCCCTTAGAGTCCGCGTTCACGTCGACGATGGCGACCTTGATCTCGGCGAGGATCGAGATCGACGGCACGACGATCTCATACTGGCCCTCGCCAAGCTCGTTGAGGATCAGGAACGCCTCGTTCTCCCACGAGATGAAGACGTCGCCGACGCCGTTCTGCACGAAGGTGTTGGTCGAGCCGCGGGCGCCGGAATCGAGCACCGGGACGTGGCGGTAGAGCTCGGCCACGAAGTCCTGCGCAGCCTGCGCGTCGCCGCCGGTGCGCTCCAGCTCGTAGGCCCAGGCGGCAAGGTAGTTCCACCGGGCGCCGCCGCTGGTCTTGGGGTTCGGGGTGATGACCTGGACGCCGTCCTGGATCAGATCGTCCCAGTCCTCGATGCCGTGCGGGTTGCCGGCGCGCACGACGAAGACGATGGTCGAGGTGTAGGGCGACGACCCTTCCGGGAACTCCGCCTCCCAGCCCGGCTCGATGAGGCCGCCGCGCTCGATGGCGAGCACGTCGCCGGCGAGCGGGAAGGTGACGAGGTCGGCGGGAAGGCCGTCGAGCACGGCATTCACCTGGGCGCCCGAGCCGCCATGGGAATTGGTGATGTTGAGCGTCTCGCCATGCTCGTCCCGCCACTGCGCGGCGAAGATCTCGCCATAGGCGCGGTAGAGCTCGCGGGTCGGGTCATAGGACACGTTGACGAGTTCGCGGGACTGGGCGGCGGCCGGCAGGGCCGCAGCCAGGGAGAGGGCGGCCGCCGTGGCGAGCGACGCAACCCGTATGGTGCGTTTGGTCATGCGATGTCTCCTGCATGGCCGGCCGTCCTGACCGGCTAACGCTAATAACTCTACCGAGTTTGTCGTCTTTCACCACGAACGGCAACCCGCATCCTGCCACAGGGGTCGCATCCGTCAGCGCGAAAATTCGATCGTGAGGAGAAAATCTTTCTACGCACCATGGGTCGGCTCCACGATCGGTAGGGGCGAAAGGACTTCCGCGGAATCGCTTTCGGCAGGAAGGGGCGAAAGGCCGCCGGCGATTGCGTCGGCGATGGTGGTGCGATCGAACACCTGGCGCGCGGAATCGGCGACCAGTGCGAACACCCGACGGATCTCGCAGCTCGCCTCGTCGACGCAATCCTGGCAGCGCCGGTAGGCGATGCGGCTGAGGCAGGGCAGTGGCGCGATCGGCCCGTCCATCAGCCGGAGGATCTGGCCGAAGGTGATCTCGCTCGCCGGGCGCAGCAGCCGGTAGCCGCCGAACCGGCCGCGCTGGCTCTGGATCACGCCGTGGCGCTTCAGGTCGAGGAGGATCTGTTCGAGGAACTTCTTCGGGATGCTCTGCCCCTCGGCGATCTCGGCGATCACAAGGGAATCCTCGGCCCGGGCCAGCGCCATGAGCGCGCGCAGCGCGTATTTGGCCTTCTGCGAAATCATTGGTCGCGCAGTACCCCAAAGCCGATCGGAACGCTAGAGATTAGACCGGCATCGGCGCAGCGTCCTTGCGCACCTCCGGTCCACGGAGAACGCGGCGCGCCGCCTCCTGCGATCCTCGCTGGCGGGTTGTCGGCCGCACCCGGCGCCACTACGCTCCGTCGCGGGGACGGATCATCGCCGGGCCGCGCTCGCAATCGGGGCGCGGTCTTCTGCCACTGCGCCGGATTGCCGGCGCCCATCCGGATCCCCCCTTCATGCCCCGTAGAGCAGCGCTTCTCCTCGCTTTTCTCGCCGCCGCCCCGACCGTCGCCTTCGCCCAACGACAGGCGGTTCTCCTCTCTGACTTCGAGCCGATGGTCTTCGAGGTCACCGCCTATGGCTATCTGCCGGGCTATGTCTACGACTGTCCCGGCTATATCGGCGACACGCCGAGCGCGACCGTCTCCTACACCAAGCAGAGCCCGGGCCAGTGGGCCCAGCTCGCCTTCGGCGTCGACACGTCGCTCGACACCGTGCTCTTCATCCGCGAGCGCAATACCGGCCGGATCTGGTGCGACGACGACAGCCGCGGCAACGGCAACCCGCTGGTCGTGATCGGCGACGCTCAGAGCGGCGTCTACGACATCTATGTCGGCCTCTATCAGGAGCGCGAGCGCTCCTACAGGGCGATCAACGTCCGCCTGGAGTTCGACGACGCGGTGCGCGGCGGCAGCGGCAACAATATCGGCGCGCCGCAGCTCGCCCTGCCGCCGGGCAATGGCGGCTTCGCGGGTCCGCAGATCGTGCCGCAATAGCGCCTCCGGGCGCCGCCGCGCGGCGAGACCGCCGCGCATGTGAAGGGTGGTCACCGCGGCCGTTGCCGCGGTGACCCTTGCCGTGGCGATCACTATTGCGGGCTCAGCTGGTAGATGCCGATGTCGGTCGAGCTGAAGTAGATCGTCCCGTCCGCGCCGACCGCGACGTCCGAGCGACCCCAGATCGGCAGGCCTTCGGGAATCTCGTCGCCGATCGGAAGGTCGGCGGCGAGGACAGCGATCGCGCCGGTGGCCGGGTCGAGGCTGACGATGCGGCGCGCGCCGGCGTCGCTGACGACCAGTTTCCCGGTGGTCGGATCGAAGGCGATCCCCTCCGGGCCGCTCAGGCCCTCGACGACCACCGCGCCGCTCCAGTCGCTCGGATCGATGCGGGTGACGGTGCCGCCGATGTCCGCCACGTAGATCGCACCATCGGGGCCGACCGCCATCGACCGGGGACCGGCGAGATCGGTCACCACCGCTTCGCGGGTCTCGCCATCGGCGCCGCTCACGAGCGTGAGCTGGCCGGTCGCGAGCTCTGCGACGAGGAGACGACCGTCGGCGAGCTCGACCATGTCCTGCGGCAGGGCAAAGTCCAGCCACACAGCGGTGAGGGTCTCGGTCTCCCGGTCGAAGATCTGGATGGTGTTCGAGAACCAGCTGCTGGAATAGATCGCCGCCTCGCCGACGGTGACGCTCGACGGGTAGATGGTCGAGAACGCGTCGGGGAAGTCCCGGGTGATGTCGCGCACGGCGCCATTGGCGGTATCGACCGCGCGGAAGGCGAAATTGTCCGCGACATAGAGCGTGCCGCCGGTCTCCGTCTCGACAAGCGCCAGGCCGTTCGGGGCGGCGAGGGCGCCGGACACGACGCTCTCGACCGTGCCGCTCGCAATGTCGATCCGGGAGATGCCGTCGAGGGTCGAGACATAGAGCGTGCCCTCGGCATCGAAGGCAAGGTTGTCGAGGCCGTTCGGCAGGGTGGCGACCGTGGTGAGACCGCCATCGTCGAGGTCGACGCTCATGACGCCGCCGGAGAGAGAGTCGAGCGCGAAGAGCGTTCCGTCCGGGCTGAACGCGACGGCCGACGGAATGGCGAGACCCTCGGCGACGACCTCCAGCGTGCCAGCGTCGACGTCGATCCTGACGATCTGGCCGGTGTACCAGAGCGGTCCGTAGAGCAGACCGTCGGGGGCCGAACGAGAAGCCGTTGAGGCCGCCCATGCCCTCCAGGACCAGCCGCGGCGCCTCGACGCCGTCGGTATCGATCTCAAGGAGCGCATCGCCGAGAAAGACCTGCGACGCGAACAGCCGGCCATCCGGCCCGTAGGCGATCGCGTTGATGCCCGGGAGTCCGTCGGCCAGGGTCGACACCGCGCCGTCCGGCGCGCGGGCCATCACCTTGCCGAGGATGAACGAGGTCCACACCATGGTGCCGTCCGCGGCGAAGGCGAGGTCGTCCGAATCGCCGTCTGGCGGCGGGACGAAGGGCTCGATCGATCCGGTGGCCGGATCGACGAGGTAGATGATCTGTCCCGAGACGCTGGCGGCAAACAGCCGGCCGGAGGCGTCGAAGGCGATGCCGTTGACGAGAGCGAAGCCGGACGGTTCGACGAGCGTGTGGAGGCGGTAGTCCTGCGCGGCAGCGCCGGTCGCCACGGCGACGGCCCCCAGCGCGGCGAGTGACAGGCGGGATTGCGCGAACATTTTTCGGTGCTCCTTGGGTCGCATGAATCAAGGCGCACCAATCCTGTCCGGCGGGACAAAATCCCCCCGGTCCCGGCAAACAACTTTGCCGAGTCAGTAGAGTTGGTGCGCTGAGCGTTACAGAGCGGAAATTCCTGCTCTGCGCACACCACATCTATGGGGTAATTCGCATTTCGCCGCCGATACGATTGCAACGAGGCGCGCCAAT
Source organism: Bauldia sp. (assembly GCA_026126025.1). Classification (GTDB taxonomy): domain Bacteria; phylum Pseudomonadota; class Alphaproteobacteria; order Rhizobiales; family Kaistiaceae; genus JADLGL01. Next base: position 89,445 of record JAHCJZ010000007.1, read on the forward strand.
ACCTGTCGTGCAGCAAACCTGCCGGGCGATCAGCCAGGGACCGCACCACTCATCCGATATCGTGCGGGTGCGAAGAGGCCCCGTGTGGTCAACCCTCCCCTTGCGGGAGGGTCGAAACCGCGAAGCGGTTTCGGGGAGGGGTGCTGAGCTGCGAGTCAGTACCCCCTCCCGAAATCGGCGGCGCTACGCTTGCCGATTTCGACCTCCCCGCAAGGGGGAGGTTGGGCCAACCGGGAGCCAGTCCGCGCCGATCGCGGCCTAGAATTCCAGGCGCGCCACGATGCGGGCGAGTTCGCTCTGCCGGCTGACGCCGAGCTTCTCGTAGACGTTGCGCGAGGTCGATCGCAGCGTGCCCTCGGTGATGCCGAGCTGCTCGGCCGCGTCGCGGGAGAGACGCCCTGGCCGACCAGGGCACCGATGCGCGCCTCCGCCGGCGTGAGGCCGAGGAGCCGCAGCATCTCGGCCGCGTTGCCCCGCGCCGGCTTGCCGGTGTCGGTCAGGAGGACGAGAGCCGTCGGGCCGCCGACGGCCGCGCTCACCGAGACGACATGGGCGAGGATTGGCGGCCCCTCTTCCCGGCGGTGGAGGACGATCGGCTCCCGCTTCTCGCCGCCGGCCATCACGGTCGAGATCGCGCTGTCGAGCGTCGATTGATCGGCGGCGGTGGCGGCGCGCAGATGGCCGTTGACGCTGCCATTGAGGAGGGGCTGGGCCTCGGCATTGGCATAGACGACGCGCCCGTCGGCGGCGACGATCGCCGCCGGTCGCCCGATCCGCGACATCGCCTCCAGGACGGCGCGCTCGCCGGTCTCGCCGGCCTCCGCGCTCAACGGGACCGGCGCGCCCCATGTCCAGGACATGTCGCAGCAGAAGAAGAGGAATTTCGGCTCGAAGCCGCGCAGCGGTTCGAGCCGGTGCCCGTCGGGAATCTCGACCGTCAGCGCGTCGATCTCGAAGAAGCGGCGGCTCGCCGACCACGGCGTGGCCCAGGTCGATCGCGGCATGCCCGGCGGTTCGGTGATCCACTGATGGGCGCCCGACACGAAGGTGGGCGGATCGGTCGGCACCCGCCCGCGCACGGCAAACCGGCACCCCTCATAGTCCGCCTCGGCGGTGACGGTCCCGCCCTCATGGTCGAAGCCCGGCGAGCCGGCGGCGTAGAGCCGATGATAATGGCGCGGCAGGAGCGTCCCGGCGCGGCCGCCGAACGATCCGGCGAGGATGTAGAGCGCTTCGCTGCCGTCGGGAGAATCATGGCCCGAAACGGCGGTCGCGGCATAGAACGCGTTGAACGCGCCAAGGCCGTAGCCGGCGGCCACCCGGTAGAAGACGACGATGGTCGCGCCGTGATCGGTGGGCTCCAGCCCCTCCGGGACCAGCGCCCGGTGCCCGGCCGGGTCGAGCATGCCGACCATGTATGCCATCTCGACGCCGCCGCTGTGGAATGGCGGTGCCGGATCGTCCGGAGCGGTGTCGCTGTACCACACCGTGGCGTGCGTACGCCGGTGCGGCTCTCTCGGCTCGGTCATGAGCAAAGACATAACAGCCGCGCCGAATGGCGGCTAGCTGGCGGGATTTGGTGGAGCCAGGGGGAGTCGAACCCCCGACCTCTTGAATGCCATTCAAGCGCTCTCCCAACTGAGCTATGGCCCCGTTCCAAAATCGCGCGGCGTTGGGGCGCCGGCGCGGCGGACCTTATGCGCGGCCCGATGGCGGATCAAGCGAGCCGAGGGTCTAGCGCTCCTCCTCGTCGACGTCGCCGATGATGTCGCCGACGTCGTCGCCCTCTTCCTCCTCGTCGGGCTCCAGGAAGGTGTCGTCGGCGCCGTCATCGCCTTCGATCTCCTCGTCGTCGGCGCCCTCGCCGGCCTCGGCGTCGGCCTCCTCGAGCGAGATGATCTCCGGCCCTTCCGCGGCCTCGACCTCCTCCTCATCCTCCACGACGGCGCGCGCCGGTGCGGGGCGCGACTTGCCGGTGTGAACCTCGAACTGCGTGCCGCAGCGCGGGCAGAGGATCGGATCGTGATTCAGGTCATAATATTTCGCCCCGCAATTGGGGCATAGGCGCTTGGTCCCGAGGTCCGCCTTCGCCACGTCAAAGCCTCTCCGCTCTTGAAGCGGGGTCCCCATATCGACTGGGGGAGTGAGTGTCAAAGCCAATGTAAGGCGCCGCCGCGGCTGGTGACGGCCCCGACCCGGCATGCTATCCGAACCCGCCGGCCAGGCCGCCGCGGCCAAGCGGTTCCGGGCCGCGGATTCCCACCCAGGGCGGCGGTTTTCATGGCCTTCACGCATACCCCCACACCGCTGCGGGCAAGCCGCGCTGGCGCGCTGTCCGGCCGCATCGCCGTGCCCGGCGACAAGTCGATCTCGCACCGCGCGATCATGCTGGGGGCGCTGGCGGTCGGCGACACGGTGGTCCACGGCCTCCTCGAGGGCGAGGACATCCTTGCCACGATCGGCGCGATGCGCGCTCTCGGCGCCCGCATCACCAAGGCCGAGGACGGCGCCTGGCACATCGCCGGCGTCGGCGTCGGCGGCTGCCTCGAGCCCGAGGGCATCATCGACTATGGCAATTCCGGCACCGGGGCGCGGCTTGCCATCGCGATCGCCGGCAGCCACGCCTTCAGCGCCACCTTCACCGGCGACGCCTCGCTGGTGAAGCGGCCGATGGGCCGCATCATCGAGCCGCTCCGCCGCATGGGCGTCCAGGTGCTGGCGCGGTCCGGCGACCGGCTGCCGCTCACCGTGCAGGGGCCGGACCGGCTGGTGCCGATCGAGTACCGCCTCCCGGTGCCGTCGGCGCAGGTGAAGTCGGCCGTGCTCCTAGCCGGCCTCAACACGCCCGGCACGGTGACGGTGATCGAGCCCTGGGCGACGCGCGACCACACCGAGCGCATGCTCGCGGCTTTCGGCGCGACGATCGAGATCGAGACCAACAGCGACGGCAGCCGCACCATCCGGCTCGAAGGCCGGCCGAAGCTGAAGCCGCAGCCGATCACCGTGCCGGGCGACCCGAGCTCCGCGGCATTCCCGGTCGTCGCGGCGACGATCGTGCCGGGGTCCGAGGTGACGGTCGAGGGCATCCTCCTCAACCCGACGCGGACCGGCCTCATCGACACGCTCCGCGAGATGGGCGCCGACATCACAATCGTCAACGAGCGGCTGGTCGGCGGCGAGCCGGTCGGCGACCTCGCGGTGAAGGCGGCGGCACTCCGCGGCGTGACGGTGCCGGCGGCGCGCGCCCCAGCGATGATCGACGAATATCCCGTGCTCGCGGTCGCCGCCGCGATGGCCGAGGGCGACACGGTGATGGAGGGGATCGGCGAGCTCCGGGTGAAGGAATCCGACCGCATCGCCGCCACCATCGCCGGCCTCAAGGCCAACGGCGTCGAAGCCGAGGAAGGCGAGGACCGCATGGTCGTCCACGGCCGTGCCACGGTGCCTGGTGGTGGCACCGTGACGAGCCACTACGACCACCGCATCGCGATGAGCTTCCTGGTGCTCGGCCTCGCCGCCGAGAACCCGGTCACCGTCGACGACACCACCGCGATCGCCACCAGCTTCCCCGACTTCGGCCGCCTGATGACCGCGGCCGGCGCCGCGTTCGATACGCCGCATGCCTAGCCGCCCGTCGTGGGGTACCCCCCTCCCCATCCCTCCCCCACAAGGGGGGAGGGCGCCGCTCGTGGAGCCTCCACCCGCGCCCCGAACGCCGCGCATTTCCCTCGCTCGCGCGATCGGTAAGACATCGGCCGCGCCCCGAACGCCGCGCGGTTCCCTCCCCCCTTGTGGGGGAGGGGTAGGGAGGGGGGAACGCGGCCGAGCGGTTAGCCCGCCGACTGCCGACTGCCGATTGCCTACTGCCGGTCGGGCCGGATGATCATCGCGATCGACGGGCCGGCGGCGTCCGGCAAGGGCACGCTCGGCCGGCGGCTTGCCGAGCATTACGGCTACCACCACCTCGACACCGGCCTTCTCTATCGCGCCGTCGCGGCGGCGCTCCTCGAGGCCGGCGATCCGCTCGATGACGAGGCGGTCGCCGTGGGCATGACGAGCCGCATTCCGCTCGACGGGCTCGACGCGCCGGCACTGTCCACGCACGCGATCGGCGAGGCGGCGTCGCGGGTGGCGGTGATGCCCGGCCTTCGCGCCGCGCTGGTCGATCGGCAGCGCGCCTTCGCCGCGCGGGAGCCGGGCGCGGTGCTCGACGGCCGCGACGTCGGGACGGTGATCTGCCCCGACGCGGCGGCGAAGATCTTCCTCGTCGCGAGCCCCGAGGCGCGGGCGCGGCGGCGGGCGGCCCAGCTCGGCCTTCACTCGCAGGAGGGCTACCGCAAGGTGCTGGAGGACATCCTGCGCCGCGACGAACGCGACACCAATCGCGCCGTGGCGCCGCTTCGCCCCGCCGCGGACGCGCACTTGCTCGACACCACCGACCTCGATATAGAAGCCGCGTTCCGCGCGGCTCTTTCCATCGTCGAACGGGCCGGGGAACGCAGCTGACGGGAGCGGCCTTTGCCGCGTTCCCGTTTTTGCATTTGGTCCCCTGCACGGATCGGCCGGGGGCCCCTATCTGAAGCCGTCACGCTTCGATCGCCGACGACCGGCCCGCGCCGGTGCCGGCCGCCATGGTCGACCGGAGCGCGACACCCGTAACGCGAACCCAACCGGCGCGCCGGGAAACCGGCACATGGAGACTTGATGAGCGTATCAACCCAGAGCGGCATGAACCCCACGCGTGACGATTTCGCGGCCCTCCTCAACGAGACCTTCAAGGCCGACGAGCTCGTCGAAGGCAGCGTGATCAAGGGCACGGTCGTCGCCATCGAGAAGGACCTCGCGGTCATCGATGTCGGCCTCAAGACCGAGGGACGCGTCCCGCTCAAGGAATTCGGCGTCCCCGGCAAGGAAGCGACGCTCAGCGTCGGCGACACGGTCGAGGTCTATCTGGAGCGCGTCGAGAACGCGCTCGGCGAGGCGATGCTGTCCCGCGAGAAGGCCCGCCGCGAGGAGAGCTGGGTCCGCCTCGAAGAGAGCTTCAACAAGAACGAGAAGGTCACCGGCCAGATCTTCAACCAGGTCAAGGGCGGCTTCACCGTCGACCTCGATGGCGCCGTGGCGTTCCTGCCGCGCAGCCAGGTCGACATCCGCCCGGTGCGCGACATCGGCCCGCTGATGCATTCGCCGCAGCCCTTCCAGATCCTCAAGATGGACAAGCGCCGCGGCAACATCGTCGTGTCGCGCCGCACCGTCCTCGAGGAGACCCGCGCCGAGCAGCGCTCCGAGCTCGTCCAGAGCCTCGAAGAGGGCCAGATCGTCGACGGCGTCGTGAAGAACATCACGGACTACGGCGCGTTCGTCGACCTCGGCGGCATCGACGGCCTCCTCCACGTCACCGATATCGCCTGGCGGCGCATCAACCACCCGTCCGAGGTGCTGTCGATCGGCCAGACCGTCCGCGTCCAGGTCATCCGCGTCAACCAGGAAACCCACCGCATCAGCCTCGGCATGAAGCAGCTCGAGGCCGATCCGTGGGAGGGCATCGAGGCCAAGTACCCGGTCGGCGCCAAGTTCAAGGGTCGCGTCACCAACATCACCGACTACGGCGCCTTCGTGGAGCTGGAACCGGGCATCGAGGGCCTGATCCACGTCTCCGAGATGAGCTGGACCAAGAAGAACGTCCACCCCGGCAAGATCGTCTCCACCTCCCAGGAGGTCGAGGTGATGGTGCTGGAAGTCGACCCGGTGAAGCGCCGGATCTCGCTCGGCCTCAAGCAGACCCTCGCCAATCCGTGGGAGGCCTTCGCCGAGGCCCATCCGCCGGGCAGCACCGTCACCGGCGAGGTCAAGAACAAGACCGAGTTCGGCCTCTTCATCGGCCTCGAAGGCGACATCGACGGCATGGTCCACCTCTCCGACCTCGACTGGAACCGGCCGGGCGAGCAGGCGATCGAGGACTATAATCGCGGCGACGAGGTCAACGCCCAGGTGCTCGACGTCGACGTCGAGAAGGAGCGCATCTCGCTCGGCATCAAGCAGCTCGGCGGCGATCCGTTCGTCGCCGCGGCCGGCGAGATCCGCAAGGGCGCCGTCGTCACCTGCGAGATCCTTGAGGTGAAGGACACCGGCCTCGAGGTCCGCATCGCCGACACCGACCTCACCGCCTTCATCCGCCGCGCGGACCTGTCGCGCGAGCGGTCGGAGCAGCGGCCGGAGCGCTTCGCCGCCGGCGAGAAGGTCGACGCCCGCGTCACCAATTTCGACAAGAAGGCCCGCAAGGTCACCGTGTCGATCAAGGCGCTGGAGATCGCCGAGGAGAAGGAAGCCGTCGCGCAGTACGGCTCGACCGATTCCGGCGCCTCGCTCGGCGACATTCTCGGCGCCGCGCTCAAGGCGCGCCGCGGCGAGGAAGCCTCCGAGGAGGACAAGGGCTAGCAGCCCCCGGTCCTTCCGCGACAAGATTTGCGAACCGGCGCGGCGCCCTCCGCGCCGGTTTTGCTTTCAGCGCATCCCATTGATTTTTCTGCACCGAGTCTCCTTGACGGGTCCGGGTCGGTTTGGCAGGGTCGCGGCCGGTCAGAGCGGAGGGGGCCCGCGCGCGATGATCAAGTCGGAACTCGTCCAGGCGATCGCGCGGCAGAACCCGCACCTCTATCAGCGCGACGTCGAGAACGTCGTCAACGCGATCCTCGATTCCATCGTCGAGGCGCTGGCGCGCGGCGACCGGGTCGAGCTGCGCGGCTTCGGCGCCTTCTCCGTCAAGAACCGCCCCGCCCGCATCGGCCGCAACCCGCGCACCGGCACCCGCGTTCAGGTCACCGAGAAGTACGTTCCCTTCTTCAAGACCGGCAAGGAAATGCGCGAGCGGCTCAACGGCGGATCACCGCAGGCCGGCTGGCGCGGCTGAGGCTGATGGGCCGCGCCGCGCGACTGCTCCTTATCGTTCCCGTCGCGGTGGTGGTGGTGCTGGTGGCGATCGCCAACCGGCACCCCGTCGTCTTCTCGGTCGATCCGCTCGGCGAGACCGCGCCCGGCCTCTCGGTCGAGGTGCCGCTCTACTGGATCCTCTTCGCCGCCCTCGCGCTCGGCATCCTCATCGGCGGCGCGGCGACCTGGGTCGGCCAGTCGAAATGGCGCCGCATGGCGCGCCACGACCACAGCGAGGTCGAACGCCTGCGCCGCGAGGCGCAGCGTCCCCCCGCCGCCGCCTCGCTCTCCGGCGCCGACCAAAGGCGGCCGGTGGCTTAGGCTAGGTAGGAAACCCAATTCACCGCTCGTTCCCGCGCAGGCGGGAACCCAGCCACAAGCGCAGGAGTCCGCGGCGTGGATTCCCGCCTGCGCGGGAATGAGCGGAGAGGGCTGGTCCAGGTGTTCGCCTACCCTTCTTCCTCGGGAGCGGTCGCCATTGAACCGCCCCGGCGTTCGTGCCACATCGACGCCATGCCGCTAGCCATCAAGATCTGCGGGCTTTCGACCGAGGAAACGCTCGACGCCGCCACCGGCGCGGGCGCCGACATGGTGGGGTTCGTCTTCGTCCTCGGCAGTCCGCGCCATGTCACGGCCGGGCGCGCGGCGGAGCTGCGCCGCCGGGTCAAGCCCGGCACCGAAGTGGTGGCGCTCACCGTCGACGCCGACGACGCGACGCTGGCGGAGATCGTGGAGCGCGTCTCGCCCGACTGGCTGCAGCTTCACGGCAGCGAGACGCCGGACCGCGTCGCCGCGCTGAAGCAGCGCTTCGGCCGCAGGGTGATGAAGGCGGTGGGCGTGCGCGGCGCAGGGGACCTTGCCGAGGCCGAGCCCTATCTCGGCGTGGCGGACCGCATCCTGTTTGACGCCAAACCGCCGCTGGGCACGGCGCTTCCCGGCGGCAACGGCATCCCGTTCAACTGGCGCCTGCTGCGCGACCTCGACCGGCGGTTCACCGCCTTCATGGTGGGCGGCGGGCTCGACCAGACCAACGTCGCCGACGCCATCGACCTCACCGGCGCGACCGGCGTCGACGTGTCGTCCGGCGTCGAGACCGCACCCGGCCGCAAGGATTCGGACCTCATCCGCGGCTTCGTCGCCGCCGCCCGCCTCGCCGAGGTACGGGCCGCGCGGGGAGCAGCCTGATGACCGCCGCAGCGCCCAACACCTTCCGCGCCGGGCCGGACGAGCGCGGCTTCTTCGGCCTCTTCGGCGGCCGCTTCGTCGCCGAGACGCTGATGCCGCTCATCCTCGACCTCGAGCGGGCTTATGAGGATGCCAAGAAAGACCCTGCCTTCAAGGCGGAACTCGAGCACCTCAACACGCACTACACCGGCCGGCCGAGCCCGCTCTATTACGCCGAGCGGCTGACCGAGCATCTGCGCAAGGACGCGCCGGCGGGGAAGGGCGCGAAGGTCTATTTCAAGCGCGACGAGCTCAACCACACCGGCAGCCACAAGATCAACAACTGCCTCGGCCAGATCCTCCTGGCGCGGCGGATGGGGAAGACGCGGATCATCGCGGAGACCGGCGCCGGCCAGCACGGCGTCGCCACTGCCACGGTCGCCGCGCGGTTCGGCCTGCCCTGCGAGATCTACATGGGCGCCACCGACGTGGAGCGGCAGGCGCCCAACGTCTTCCGCATGAAGCTCCTCGGCGCTGAGCTCCATCCCGTCACCGCCGGCAACGGCACCCTCAAGGACGCCATGAACGAGGCGCTCCGCGACTGGGTGACCAATGTCGAGAACACCTATTATCTGATCGGCACCGCGGCCGGGCCGCATCCCTATCCCGAGCTCGTCCGCGACTTCCAGTCGGTGATCGGCCGCGAGGCGAAGGAGCAGATGCTGGCGGCGGAGGGCAGGCTGCCGGATACGCTGGTCGCCTGCATCGGCGGCGGTTCCAACGCCATCGGCCTCTTCCACCCCTTCCTCGACGACAAGGACGTCGCGATCGTCGGCGTCGAGGCCGGCGGCCACGGCCTCGATGTCGAGAACGGCCATGCCGCGTCGATGAATGGCGGGCGGCCGGGCGTCCTCCACGGCAACCGCACCTACCTCCTCCAGGACGATGACGGCCAGATCCTCGAAGGCCACTCGATCTCCGCCGGCCTCGATTATCCCGGCGTCGGCCCCGAGCATTCGTGGCTGCGCGACACCGGCCGCGTCGAATATGTGCCGGCGACCGATCGCGAGGCGCTCGACGCCTTCCAGCTCCTGACCCGGGTCGAGGGGATCATCCCAGCGCTGGAACCGGCGCACGCGCTCGCCGAGGTCGTGAAGCGCGCCCCGCGGATGGACCGCGACCGGATCATCCTGATGAATCTCTGCGGCCGCGGCGACAAGGACGTCTTCTCCGTCGCGCGCCATCTCGGCGTGAGCATCTGAGGCGGCCGATGATGATGTTCGAGATCTACCGCTCCAAGCACAATCCGGAGCACTATGTCGCGATCGACGCGGCGAGCGAGGAGCACAACGCCGCCGAGGTCCGCGCCAGCCAGAACCTCGAGCCATTCTCCCGCTTCGTCGACGACGGCGCCCCGCGCCTCGGCTTCGACGCCGAACACGCCAAAGCCTCGATCGCCGAGCACGGCTTCTACGCCTTCGCCCTCACCGTCACCCCGCGCGACCACATCGAATAGCCGGCGCGGTCAGGCGGCGTCCTCGACCTCGGCCGCGATCCGGGCGCCCAGCTTCTGCTGCGCGATCGCGAGGTCATACTGGGTCTGGAGATTTGCCCAGAACACCGGGCCGGTGCCGAAGTGACGGCCCAGGCGCAAGGCGGTCTCCGCCGAAATCCCGCGGCGGCCTGCGATGATCTCGGAAATCCGGTTGGCAGCGACGCGCAGCTTGAGCGCCAGCGCATTGGCCGAGACACCGCGCGCGGCAAGCTCTCGCTGCAGGATCCGCCCGGGATGAACCGGCGCGAGCGCGAAGCCGCCCAGCGCCGCCCGATGCGAACCGGAATCGGCCTTCCGGGATGCCTTTTCAGTGGTAGTCGGTGATCTCGACGTCATCGGCATTGCCATCTCAGAACCGTGGAGAGCCTGCAAGCCCACCCCAAAACGCCGCTCACTCCCGCGAAGGCGGGAGTCCATGCGTCCGCCCCGGAGCCCAGCCGCAATGGATTCCCGCCTCCGCGGGAATGAGCGGAGGATTGTTAGCACCGGATTGCGATCCACTACGGGCTTTTGGACCGCGTTTTCCCGCACGGCGGCTTGTGCTACCGGAGCGGGGCATTCGCGCCGATGGAGTTCTGTTGAGCACCTCCCGCATCGACCGCCGTTTTGTCGCCTGCGCTGCCGAAGGGCGCGCGGCGCTGGTGACGTTCGTCTCGGCCGGCGATCCGGACTACGACACGTCGCTCGCGATCCTGGAGGCGCTGCCGGGGGCCGGGGCCGATGTGATCGAGCTCGGCATGCCGTTCTCCGACCCGATGGCGGAGGGGCCGCCGATCCAGCGCTCGTCGCAGCGCGCGCTCCGGGCCGGGCAGACCATGGCGAAGACGCTCGCCATGGTGCGTGCGTTCCGCGCGGGCGACCGCGACACGCCGATCGTGCTGATGGGCTACTACAACCCGATCTATTCCTACGGCAACGAGGCCTTCCTCGCGGATGCGGCCGCCGCCGGCGTCGACGGGCTGATCGTCGTCGACCTGCCGCCCGAGGCCGACGACGAGCTCTGTATCCCGGCGGCGAAGCACGGCCTCAATTTCATCCGCCTCGCGACGCCGACCACCGACGACCGGCGGCTTCCGGCCGTCCTCGCCAATACCTCGGGCTTCATCTACTACGTGTCGATCCTCGGCATCACCGGCACCGCGTCGCCCGACACGTCGAAAGTGGCGGCGGCGGTTGCGCGGATCAAAAAGCACACCACATTGCCTGTGGCCGTCGGCTTCGGCGTGAAGACCGCCGAGCAGGCGTCGGCGATCGGCCGCACCGCCGACGGCGTGGTGGTCGGCTCGGCGTTGGTCAATGCCATCGCCGCGTCGCTCGATGGCGACGGCCGCGCCACGGCGTCGACCGTCGGCGCCGTCACCGGCCTCGTCGGCGAGCTTGCCCGCGGTGCCCGTTTGGCGCGGGTGGCCGCCGCGGAGTAGACTGGGCGCGGATTCCTCCCCGCGCCCCCAACACGGAACGCATGGCGTGAACTGGATCAACAACCTCGTCCGACCGAAGATCCGCAGCCTCCTCAACAAGCGGGAGGTGCCGGAGAATCTCTGGATCAAATGTCCGGAGACCGGCGAAATGGTGTTCCACCGCGACCTCGAGGCCAACGCCTTCGTGGTGCCGGGTTCGGGCTACCACATGCGGATGGAGGCGAAGCGCCGCCTCAACTATTTCTTCGACGGCGAGAGCTGGGAGGGGATCAACCTCCCCGAGGTGGCGGCCGACCCGCTGAAGTTCCGCGACGAGCGGCGCTACACCGATCGCCTCCGCGACGCCCGCGCCAAGACCGGGATGCAGGACGCCATCCTCGTCGGCGCCGGCAAGGTCGAGGGCGTGCCGATGGTCGCCGCGGTGCAGGATTTCTCCTTCATGGGCGGCTCGCTCGGCATGGCGGCCGGCGAGGCCGTGGTCACCGGCATCGAGGCCGCGCGCGACCGCAGCCAGCCCTTCGTGATGTTCGCCGCGTCCGGCGGCGCGCGGATGCAGGAGGGGATGCTGTCGCTCATGCAGATGCCGCGCACCACCATCGCGGTGCAGGAGCTGCGCGAGGCGCGGCTGCCCTATATCGTCGTCCTCACCAACCCGACCACCGGCGGCGTCACCGCGTCCTATGCGATGCTGGGCGACGTCCACATCGCCGAGCCGGGGGCGCTGATCGGCTTCGCCGGCCCGCGCGTCATCGAGCAGACGATCCGCGAGAAGCTGCCCGAAGGCTTCCAGCGCGCCGAATATCTCCGCGACCACGGCATGGTCGACATGGTGGTCCACCGCCATCATTTGCGCGAGGTGATCGCGCGCATCTGCCGCCTCCTCACCTCCCCCGCGTCGATCGAGGGCGACACGCTGATCGAGGAATCCGACACCGAGCCGGAACCGATCGGCGAGCCCGAGGACATTCCCGGCACCGCCGTGGCGCGCGCCTGACCGGCTCGTCCGGTCGCTGCCATGCAGGCTCCCATGGATCGATCGAGCGCCATCCTCGACCGGCTGCTCGGCCTTCACCCGCGCCAGATCGACCTGTCGCTCGACCGCATCGAGCGGCTGCTGGAGGCGCTGGGCCGGCCCGACCGCCGCCTGCCGCCGGCCTTCCACATCGCCGGCACCAACGGCAAAGGTTCGACCACCGCGTTCCTCCGCGCGATCCTCGAAGCCGCGGGCAACACCGTCCATGTCTACACCTCGCCGCATCTGGTGCGGTTCCACGAGCGGATCCGGCTCGGCGCGATCGGCGGCGGCCGGTTCGTCGACGACGAGGCGCTGGCCGACGCCCTCCTCAAGGTCGAGCGCGTCAATGACGGCGCGCCGATCACGCATTTCGAGATCACCACCGCCGCCGCGTTCGAGCTCTTCGCCTCGCAGCCGGCCGACTATCTTCTCCTCGAGGTCGGGCTCGGCGGGCGGCTCGACGCCACCAACGTCATCGACGACCCGCTGGCAGCGGTGATCACGCCGTTGTCACTCGACCATGAGCGCTTCCTCGGCGTCACCGTGCCGGAGATCGCCGCCGAGAAAGCGGGCATCATCAAGCCGCGCCGGCCGGTGGTGACCGCGCCCCAGCCGCCGGACGCGATGAGCGTCATCGAGCGGATAGCGGCGCGGAAGCGCGCCCCGCTCCACGCCGCCGGCCAGGAATGGCTCGCCTATGCCGAGCATGGCCGCCTGGTGTTCCAGGACGAGGGCGGCCTCCTCGATCTTCCGCCGCCGAAGCTTCCGGGGCGCCACCAGTTCACCAATGCCGGGACCGCGATCGCCGCGCTCCGCGTCGCCAAGCTTCGCGTCCGCGCCCAGGCGATCGAGGCGGGGCTGACGGCGGTCGAATGGCCGGCGCGGATGCAGCGCCTGACCAACGGGCGGCTGGTCGCGCTCGCCGGCGACGGCATCGCCGAGCTCTGGCTCGACGGCGGCCACAACCCCGCCGCGGCGGTGGTGGTGGCCGAAGCGCTGGCCGATCTGGAGGAGCGCTCCCCGCGGCCGCTCTACCTCGTCACCGGCATGCTGACGACGAAGGATCCGGTCGGCTTCTTCCGGCCGTTCGCCGGGCTCGCCCGCGAGGTGGTGACGGTGCCGGTCGGCGACCATGAGGCGTTCCCGCCGCAGCAGCTCGCGGAGATCGCGCGCAGCGTCGGCCTCACCGCGACCAGCGCCGACAGCGTCGAAGCCGCACTCCTTGCCGTCGGCCAGCTCAACCGCGGCAACCCGCCCGCGCGCGTCCTGATCTGCGGCTCGCTCTACCTCGCCGGCCAGGTGCTCGAAACCAACGGCACGCCGCCGGGATAGGATGAGGTGTCCGCTGTCGTGTCCCGGGCGCAGCGCAGCATGAAATGATGCGCTGCTGAACCGGGACCCACGCGGCGGCCGTGTGGACCCCGGCTCTGCGGTGCACCACTGCGTGCTGCACCGCGTCCGGGGAACGGGAGTTTGCTGCTTGAGAAAATGAGAAGGCCGGGCTGCGTCTCCGCGGCCCGGCCCCGTTGCCTCAGATTGGTGTTTGCTAAAGGCCCTTGCTGATCCAGGCGGACAGCCGGCTCTTGGGGGCGGCGCCGACCTGGATGGCCATCGGTTCGCCGTTCTTGAACATGATGAGGGTCGGGATCGAGCGGACGCCGTAGCGCACCGTCGTCTGCGGGTTCTCGTCGATGTTCAGCTTGGCGATCGTGATCTGACCGCCGAGCTCGCTGGCCAGTTCTTCGAGGGCCGGCGCGATGGCGTGGCACGGGCCGCACCATTCGGCCCAGAAGTCCACCACGACCGGCTTGTCGGCCTTGAGCACGTCCTGGTCGAACGATCCGTCCGTGACCTTCACCGGCGCGGTGTCGGCCTTTGCTGCGTTCCGGTCGAACGACCCGTCGGCGACTTTCGTATCCATTGAATCCTCACGCCTCAGACACTGTGGCGAAGGTAGGAACGCGCCGGGGTAGCGTCAAGCTGCAGGCCGGGTGGGCTGGGTTGCGTCGACCGCAAGACCTAGGGTCTTCCGCTCCGCGACCTCCAACATTTCGTGAGGAATCTCCATGAGTTCAGGCCGGTCGGTCCACAGGAGGGCCGCCCTTGCCGGCCGGTCCGGATAAAGCCGCCGCAGCACCAGCCGGTAAAGCGCAAGCTGCGCAACATAAGTCTCCGGGACCGCCGAGAGCCGGTCGGGCGCCGGGCGATTCGTCTTGTAGTCCACGATGAGGACCGCGCTGTCGGTGACCGCGACCCGGTCGATGCGGCCGGAGAGAATCTCCAGCCCGCGCGCCGTCTCGATCTCGGCCATGACGTCCATCTCGGCCCGGCTGCCGGGCGCGAAGACCGGGGCATAGACCGGGTCGTCGAACAGCCGCAGCACCTCGGCGGCCGTCCGGCGCCGCATCTCGGCAGGCCAGTGCGGCGCGGCGGCGTCGAGATAGCGGTCGGCCGTGGCGTGGCGGATGTCCGCCGGCTGCTCGGGCAGCGCTTCGAGGAGTCGGTGGATCATCCGGCCGCGTTCCAACGCCTCGTTCTGGCCGGCGAGGCGCGCGGCGAGGCCGGCGCGCGCCGCGAAGGCCACGGCCTTGTCGACGGGCGCCGCCGACGGCTTCAGCGCGCGGATGGCGCGGGCGGTCGAGGCCTGGCGGCGGAGCCAGCGCGGCGGCTCCGGTTCCGGGCCGGTCGCCGGCGGTTGCGGCGCGGCGGTCGCGGCCGCACCTGGGCCGGCGCGCCACACCAGCACCGGCGTGCCGTCGATCGCCGCGGCCGGGGTCGCGGTGGGGCCCAGCGCCGTCGTCACCAGCCCGTGCCAGCCGCCGGCAAGGTCGGTGCCCTGGTCCTTCAGCGTGCCGCAGACATAGAGGCGGTCGCGCGCCCGCGTCGCGCCGACATAGAGGAGCCGGCGATATTCCTGACGCGCCCGTTCGCGGTGGCGGTCGCGGATCGCCTTGATCGACGCCGGCAGCTTGCCGCCCGCGGTCCAGACCAGCGGCGCGGGCTCGGCCGCGTCGGGGTCGCCGGTGATGGCGAGGAAGTTCGGATCATGGCCCGAATGCGCGGGCGCCGAGCCGTCATCGACGAGGAACACGACATCGGCTTCGAGGCCCTTCGCGCCGTGCACCGTCATCACCCGCGCCTCGTTGCGACCGATTTCGGTCTCGCGGCGGATCTCGGTCGCCGTGGAGCGCATCCAGGCGATGAATCCCTGCAGCGACGGCGTCTCGACCCGTTCATAGGCGAGCGCCTGGGCGAGGAATTCGTCGAGCACGTCCTCTGCCTCGGCGCCGAGCCGGGTCGCGAAGCGCTGCCGCGCCCCGAGCGGGCCTAGCACCTCAGCGAAGAAGCTATAGGGGCCGGCGGTGTCGACGGTGGCGCGGAGGTGGTCGAGCCGGCGCCACGCCGTCGCGAAGGGCTCGGCGTCGTGCACGTCGCGAAGCGCCTGCCACAACGTGCCGGGCCGGTCATAGGCGAGCGCGAACAGCGCATCCTCGTCGAGGCCGAAGATCGGGCTCTTCAGCACCGCCGCGAGCGAGAGGTCGTCGCGGTCCTGCAGGACGATCTCGCCGAGGGCGAGGAGGTCCTTCACCGCGATGTGGTCGGAAAGGAACAGGCGATCCGCCCCCGCGACCGGCACGCCCGCCGATTTCAGCGCGCGGTTGATCGCCTCGCTCAGGACGCCGCGCTTTCGCACCAGAACCAGCACCTCGCCGGCGGTGATCGGCTTGCCGGCTTCGAGGCGCTCGCCGCGGACCAGCCAGTCGGCGACGGTCGAGGCGATGCGGCGCGCCAGCACCATTTCGGGCGCGGAATCACCGAGATGGTCGAAGGCCTCGACCCAGTCGTCCGGCTCGGGCTCGGCCGGCGGCGGCTCCATCGGCCAGATGACGACCATGCCCGGCTCGCGCTCGCGGGCGGCCTGATGCACCGGCGGCTCAGGCACGGTGGCGAGCCCGTGATGCGCCGCGAAGGGCTCGAAGATGCGGTCGACGGCGCCGACGATGTCGGGCGTCGAGCGGAAGGAGAGCGTCAGCCGGAGGTCGCTGAAGGCATGGCCGGCCTCCCTGGCGCGCGCCGCCACGTCGCGCTTCACCCGCGTGAACCACGCCGGCACCGCGCCCTGGAAGGAGTAGATCGACTGCTTCTCGTCGCCGACGGCGAAGAGCGTGCGGATGCTCTCGTGCGCCCCCTCGCCGGAGAAGAAGTCGTCGGCCAGCGCGCGGATCACCTCCCACTGCCCCGGGCTGGTGTCCTGCGCCTCGTCGAGGAGGATGTGATCGAGGCCCTGGTCGATCTTGTAGTGCACCCAGCGCGACGCGTCGGTCTTCTTGAGGAGGCGGAGCGTGGCGACGATGAGGTCCTCGAAATCGAGGACGCCGCGGTCGGTCTTGCGCTGCTGGTATTCCTCCACGACGGACGTGGCGAGGCGGGTCACCGCGGCGCTCGATTCATAGGTCTCGGCGGCGCCGATGCGGTCGAACAGGCCCTCGATGCGCGCGCATTCCGTGATGAGGATCGCTTCGAGCTCCGGCCAGCGGTCCTTGACCCATTTCGTGGCGAGGCCGCCCGGCGCGCGGACGCCGCCGGCGGCGGTGGTGAAGTAGCCGCGATAGGCAGCGAGCCGCGCCGCGTCGTCGGCTGCGGCGAGGTAGGGGGCGAGGCGTTCGGCGCACTCGCCGTCGCGCTTGCCGCCGCTGGCGACGAGGAGCGGGACGAGCCGCGCCACCGCCGCGGCGTCGAGCGCCGCCTCCGACAGGATGCGCGCTTCGAGGCTGGCGCGGGTGTCGCCGTCGACCACGCCGAGCACGGCGCGAAGATCGGCCAGCGCGACCTCCAGCGGCTCCGCACTCCGGCCGCGCCGCGCGACCGCATCCGCAATCCAGCGCTGCAGATCGTGGCGCTTCTCGACCAGCTCGGCGACCGCGTCCTCATGGCTACGGTCAGAGGCGGCGAGCACCACCGTGACCAGCGCCCGGCCGAGCGGCGATTGCAGATCGGCGGCGGCGCGCGACAGCACCGCGCGCTGCGATTCCGTGATCAGGACGTTTGCGGCGGTTTCCTCCAGCACCTGGAAATGCCCGGCCACATTGGCCTCGAACGGGAACTGGTGCAGCAGCCGCTCGCAGAAGGCGTGGACGGTCTGGAACTTGAGCCCGCCCGGGGTCTCCAGCGCCCGGGCGAACAGCCGGCGCGCCCGCACCAGCGTCGCAGCGTCGGGCGCCCGTCCCTCCATCTCCGCGATGTGCTCGCGGAGCGCGGCGTCGTCGAGCTGGACCCATCCCACGAGGTCGTCGAAGACGCGCCGCGCCATCTCGGCTGCTGCGGCCTTGGTGAAGGTGAGGCAGAGGATGCGCGCCGGGTCGGCGCCGGCGAGCAGTAGCCGCACCACGCGACGCGCGAGAACATAGGTCTTGCCCGAGCCGGCATTGGCCGACACCCACACCGAGCGGCGCGGGTCGGACGCCTCGGCCTGGCGGCTGAGGGTCAGCGGATCGCTGAAGCGGCGGCGCGCGCTCATGGCGCCGGCCCCGTCGCCAGCCGCCACTCCGAAACCCGGGCGAGGTGGTCGTAGTCGCCAGGGAAGCGGCGCTCGAACATCGGACGCACCTGCGACCTATAGGGCTGCAGTGGGTCGTCATAGGCGGCGATCAGCTTGTGCAGCCGCGCCATCGCTTCGGCGCCGAGCGAGTCCGGCGTCCACGCGTCATCCGCTGCCGGACGCAGGATGCCGTCCTTGCCGACGCGGCCGAGCGCGATCCAGGCGAGCTCCGCCACGGAGCGGCCGCGGAACGGATCGCCGAAAGCGCCGGCGGTCACCATCGCCGCTTCCAGGGCCATCTGCGGCGCGAAGAGGAGCACCTGCCTCGCGGTCGGCGGGTTGCCGGTCTTGTAGTCGTAGATCTCGACCCGGCCGTCGCGGCGAAGGTCGATGCGGTCGGCCCGGCCGGTCAGCTTGAACGGACCCGCCGGAGCCAGGATTTCGAGGGAGCCGGCGACCTCGGTGAACCGCGCCTCGATCTCCGGGTCGCGGGCCGCTTCCCAATCCGCCAGCCATTGCGCGAGGCGCGGCGCGCGCAGCGTCCACACCACATGCACCTCGGGGAAGGCGCTGATTTCCCGGAACAGCTCGTCCCAGATGGCGAGGAACGCCTTGATCGCCGCCTCGTCGAACGGGCCGCGGACCTTCGCGGTGAACGCGGCGAAGGCCTCGTGGATCAGCGTGCCGCGAAGGCGCGGATCGGCGCGCTGGCCGACCGGCTCCAGCGGCTCCAGGCCGAGAATGCGGCGGGCATAGACCGCGTAGGGGTCGCGGATCAGCGTCTCGACCGAGGTGATGGAGATTTCCCGCGGCCGGGCATGGAGCGGCGGCGCCGGCGCCGGGCGCGGCGCGGGCGTGAAGGCGTCCGCCTTCACCCGGTCGAGCAGGCGCGCCAGCGCGACGACGCGGTCGCCGCGGCCGGCCATCTCCGCCATCTGCGCCTCTCCGGCGACCGCCGCGAGGCGGCGCAGCCAGCGCGACATCACGGTCGGCGCGCCGCCGCGCTTCTGCGCGCGGGTGACGATGACGCGCGGCGACGCCATCGCCTCGGTGAAGTCATGCGCCGAAAGCCCGATGCGGCGCTCGGGCGGGGGGAGGCCGATCGCGGCGCGCATCCGCCGCGACAGCCACGGGTCGGTGCGCGGTTCGGCCGGCCAGACCCCCTCGTCGAGCCCGCCGAGGATGACGAGGTCGACAGCCTGAAGCCGAGCCTCCAGCGTTCCCCAGATGTGGACGCGCGGGTCGGCCCCCAGCGGCGGCGCGATCGCGACGCCGGCCATCATCGCCTGGAGGAAGGCCGGGAATTCGTGGGGCGGCATCGTCAAGCGATCGGCGGCGAGGAGGCCTTCCAGCAGCGTCGCCAGCGCTTCGCCGGACGGATCGCCCCAGAGGGCGCCGACGCCCTTGTCGTCGGCCATGGCGGCGTCGAGCGCGGCGGCGAGGAGCCGGGTGGCGTCCGCCGCGTCGAAATCGCCCCGCGCCGCGGCTTCCAGCGGGCCGAGCGTGCGGCCGATGGCGTCGGCGAGCTCTTCGGCGAGCTGCCAATGGTGGCGCGACAGGCGGCGGCGCACGCGCGGGATGAAGCGGTCGGCCTTCATCTCGGTGGCGAAGCGCACCTCCGTCACGGCGCGGTGAAGGTCGGCGATGCGGCCGACGCGGCCGGTGCCGCGGAACAGCGCCGCCTCCAGCGCGCGTGCGGCGCGGCGGCAGCGCGTTCGGTGCATGCCGAAGGCGGCGAGCGGGTGCTTGGCGAGCGCCAGCACCCGCACCGGCTCGGGCCGGAGCGCGGTCTCCGCGAGGAGGCGCGCGAACACGCCGGCCGGCGTGGTGTCGAGCGGGCGGCCGGCGGAATCGTCGACCCGGATGCTCCACCGCCCGAGCTCGACCGCGACGCGGCGCGCCAGCGCGCGGTCGGGCGTCACCAGCGCCGCGACCTGGCCGTCGGTCTCGACGCTCTCGCGGAGGGCCACGGCGATGGCAAGCGCCTCCTCCTGCTCGTTCCGCGCGACCATGAGGTCGACGCCGGCGAAGGCGTCGGCCGTGACCGCCGGACGCGCCGCCCAGGCCTCGGTGGTGGTGGCCGGGCGCATCGCCTCGGCGAGGACGCGGCTTCGCTCCGCCAGCGCCGGCGGGGCGGTGCCGAGCGGCACGACGTCCTCCCGCACGATGCCGATGCCGCTGAGGAGCTGGCGGAGGCCGGCCTGCGGATGGCTCGGCGCGCCGAGCCCGCCATCGGCCTCGGCGATGGCAGCCCAGCCTTCGGTGTCGAGATAGGGATCGAGGCCCGGCAGGACGACCGAGCCGTTGGGCAGCCGCGCTATCGCCGCGAGCAGCGCGGCGGTCGCCGGGACGGAGCCGGTCGAGCCGGCGGCGATGACCGGCCCCGGCGGCGGACGCTTCGCAAGCCGCGCCGCCTCGGCGCGCAGCAGCGTGTCGCGGCGGGTGGAGGGGTCGGCGACGCCATGCTCGGCGAGATGGGCCGGCCACGCCTCCGCGGCGATCCTGAGGAAGTCGAGCGTCAGCTGCCAGTAGCCGGGATAGTCCGCGGGCGACAACTCGCCGAGGCGGTCCCATGCGATGCCGGCGATCTCCATGTCGTCGATCAGCCGCGCGAGGTCGGCGGCGAGCCGCGCCGCATCGCCGGCCGAGGCCGGGACCAGCAGCGGCTCGTCCGGCGACAGCGGGAGCTGCGAGCGCCGCACCGTCCGCCCCCAGGCGACTACCAGCCGCGTCAGCGCGATGAGCCGCTCCAGCCGCGAGACCGAGGGCGGCAATACCAGCGCGTCCGCGGGGTCCTCGGGCGGCGGCTCCAGCAGATGGGCCTCCTCGTCGACATCCCCGATCGGCCGGATGCGCGGAAGGATCGCGGCGGCGACCCCGGTGCGCCCGACGAGGATCTGGCGGAGCGCGCGCACCGCGCGGCGCGTCGGCAGGAGGATGGTGACATCGGCCAGGGCGAACGGGTCGTCCGGCGGCCCGACCGGACCGAAACGGCCGGCAAGCAGCTCATCCGCAAGTTGCGGCAGGAAGGGGACACCGGCGGGGATGGAGAAGACGCGGGGTCCGGGCATTCCCCGGTCAGGCCGCGCTCGAGACCAGCGCGCGTTCCGCCTCGTCGACCGCCGCGGGCGTGCCGACGTGGAACCACATGCCGTCCATGCGCACGCCGAACAGCCGGCCGGCCTCGCTGACCCGGTCGATCAGAATGTTGAGCGAGAACGGCCCTTCGGGCGCGTCGGCGAACATCGCCGACGGGTTGACGATGGCGACGCCCGTATAGACGAACGGCGCCACCTGGCGCTCCGGCCGCGGAGCGAGCCGGCCGCTGGTGTCCATGAAGAAATCGCCGGCGCCCTCATAGCCGACGGCCGCGGTCGCCGGCGCCAGCATCAGGAGCGCGTCCATCGCCGCGGACTGCCACGCCGCGAAGAGCGTGGCGAGGTTCGGCCGCGGGCCTTCGATCCAGAAGGAGTCCGAGTTGATCAGGTAGAACGGCTCTTCGCCGAGGAGCGGCAGCGCCTTCACCACGCCGCCGCCGGTCTCCATCAGCTGGGCGCGCTCGTCGGAGATCAGCACCCGGGGCCGGCGCCGCGCCTTCAGATGATCGATGACGCGATCGGCCAGATAATGGACGTTGACGATCGCCGTCTCGACGCCGGCATCCGCCAGCCGGTCGAGCGCATGGTCGACGAGCGCGCGGCCGCCGACCTTGACCAGCGGCTTGGGCAGCGTTGCCGTCAGCGGCCGCATCCGCTTGCCGAGGCCGGCGGCGAGCACCATCGCGGTCTTGGGCTGTCCCCGGTTCACTGCGGCGATCCTGTTCCGTTCATGGGTCCCTTCATACCAAAGGGTACAGCGAGACTGAACCGTCCCTGTGAACACGCATCGTCGCGCCTCGCAGCGGTCAGCCCGCGGCCGATTTCACCACGGCAGCGATACGTTTCTGCCACGCCTCCGGCACGTCGAGCCGCACCGTCCGGCCTGGCCCCGCCATGTCGAGCCGCAGGCCGAGGGCGCCCCGCGGCATCATGCCGTCGGCGCGCTCCGGCCACTCCACCAGGGTGACCGACTCCGCCGCGGCGAGGTCGTCGGTGAAGCCGATCTCCTCGAGGTCCGCGACCGCCGCGAGCCGGTAGAGGTCGAAATGGCGCACCGGAATCCGCCCGTCGCCATAGGTCTGGACGAAGGTGAAGGTCGGGCTCGGCACCTCCAGCCGCGGATCGGCGGCGAGAGCGCGGATGAAGGCGCGGGCGAAGCTCGTCTTGCCGGCGCCGAGGTCGCCGGAGAGCGCGATCGTGTCGCCCGGCCGCACGACCGCGGCCATCGCCGCGGCAAGGCGGACGGTCGCCGCCTCGTCGGGCAGGTCGAGGCTGATCGCGGGAAGCTCCATCGCGCCCGCCTATTCGGCGGCGACCGGCACCGGCTCTTCCGGCCGGAGCGGCAGCCGAACGGTGACCCGCGTCCCGCGGCCGGGCGCGGAATCGATGGCGATGGTGCCGCCATGGAGCTCGACGAAGCTCTTGACGATCGAGAGGCCGAGGCCTGGCCCGCTTCGCGCGCCGCCCTCGCCGCGCGCCTCGAAGCGGTTGAACACCGCGCCGAGGAAGTCGTCGGGAATGCCGGCGCCCTCGTCCTGCACCATGAGGACGACATCGCCCTGGTCGCGCCGCGCGCTGACCACGACCCGGCCGCCCTGGCTGGAGAAGCCGATCGCATTGGCGAGGAGATTGTAGAGGATCTGACGCAGCCGTTTCTCGTCCGCGATCATCGGGCCGATCGCCGGATCGACGCGCGATTCGAGGCGGACGCCGGTCTCGGTGAGGCGGTCGCGGAGGCCCTCGATCGCGGCCGCCACGGTGGCGCGAAGATCGACCTCGGTGAGGTCGAGCGTCATGATGCCGGCGTCGATCGTGGCGAGGTCGAGGATGTCGTTGATGATCGCCAGCAGCGACCCGCTCGACGTCATGATGTAGCCGACATATTCGCGCTGCTTGCCGTTGAGCGGGCCGATCCCGGCGTCGGCGAGAAGCTGGGTGAAGCCGATGATGTTGGTCAGCGGCGAGCGGAGCTCGTAGGACACCTTCTGGATGAAGGCGTTCTTCAGCCGGTCGGCCGCCTCGAGGGCGTCGTTGCGCTCGACCAGCGCGCGCTCGACATGGACCGAGTCGGTGACCTCGACGAAGGTCGCCATCGTCTGGCCCTCGGGCAGCGGTACCGTCGCGTAATCGACCACCCGGCCGTCGGCGAGCTCCATGCGGCCGGACACCGAGCCGCGGCTCTCGTCGACGCCGGCGATCGCGGCGGTCAGCGTGTGCCAGGCCTCCGGCCCGCCGCTCAGCGCCGCGCAGGCCGCGACCAGCTGCGATACATGCGGCCGCTCGCCGAGCCGCCCGGCATCGACGCCCCAGATGGCGAGGAAGGCCGGATTGTGGAGGCGAAGCCGGCCGTCCGAGCCGAACACGGCGACGCCTTCGCGCAAATGATCGAGGGTTTCGCCCTGGATGCGGATCAGCGAATTGTACCGGCTCTCGAGGTCGAGCCGGGCGGTGACGTTCTCGTAGATCCACGTCATGCCGCCCTGGGGATGCGGGTTGGCGATGACGCGGAGCGTCTGGCCCTCGGGCAGGCGCCACAAATGCTCCCGCGTCTCAGGCGACTGGTAGGCCGACAGGAGGTCGGCGCGCCAGACGCGGAAGTCGGCCTGGTCGGGCACCTTTCGCGTGGCGCGCAGGCGATCGAGGATCGCGATCTCGTCGGGCAACGTATCGAGAAACGCAGCGTCGAGACCGAACAGTTCGCGATAGGCCGCATTGTAGGACTGGAGCCGCCGGTCGGCGCCGAAGATCGCGACCGCGGTCGCCAGCTGGTCCAGCGTGCGGGTGTGGAATTCGATGAGCCGGCGAAGCGCCGAATGCGATTCCTCGATCTCGGTGACGTCGACCGCGATGCCCGCGCGCCCGCCTTCGGCGATCACGTCGGTTACGTCGTAGACCACCCGCTGCCCGGCCGACACGGCCGACAGCCGGCGGCGGAAGACGGGATCCTGCGCATGGGCGGCCGCGATCGCTTCCCGCGCCGCGGTGTCGAGAAGGTCGGTCCCGTCGGCGACGGCGGCAGCGCGGTCCGCCGCTTCGACCGCCGCGGCGTAGGCCCGGTTGACCCAGACCGGGCGGTCGGTGGTGTCGCGAATCCAGGCCGGGAGCGGCACGGCGTCGAGCAGCGCCTTGACCACGGCGAGCTCGGCGAGCGCGGCGGCGTGGCGCCCTTCGAGATCGGCGAGGGCCAGCCTGTCGCCGGAGAGATCGCGGAAACGGACGACCGCGCGGCCGCCGACCGTCCGCCCGCTGGCCTCGACGAACGGCACCTGCTGGCCGGTGAGGTTGAGGACGAAGGGCTCGCCGCGCTCGCGCAGGCGGGTCACGGCGCGTTCCAGCGCCGTCGCCGCGCCGATGGTTAGCCAGCTACCGAAGGCGAGGAACCGGGCGCGATCCGCGGGGACGCCCGACTGACGCGGCAGCTCGCCGACCACCGTGGCGGCGGCGCCGGGCGCATCCCAGATCACCAGGCGGCGATCCTCCGCGCCGAGGAGGCTTTCGGCACGGTCGGCGCGCGCCTTGAGGCTGGCGATCTCGGCCTTGAGCTGCCCGTTCTCGGTCTCGGCGCGGTTGCGGGCGCGGATCAGCGTCAGCGCCGCGATGACCGCGAAGGAGACGACCCCGATCAGCGCCGCGAGGAGGACGATCTGCGCGGCGTTGATGGTCTGGCGGACGGCGTCCTGGGCGAAGGCGGGGCTGGCGGAGAGGGCGAGAAGGGGCGCGGTGGCGGTGACCGCGATCGCTGGAATCCGGAATGCCGTCCTGCGCCGCCGAAGCATGCCACAGGTCCCCCGCCGCATCTCGCGAGGCCGGAGCGCCCACCCTCCGGCCACCCGCGAATCAGTGCACCATAGCGGGTCCGCGAATCGCGATGAACCCCTCGGCGCGCGCCGGCCGCCCGTTCTTTGCTCCAACCCCCTCGTCACCCCGGCGAAAGCCGGGGTCCAGGACCACACGAAGGTCCGGAGCGTGTGGCGCTGGATTCCGGCCTTCGCCGGAATGACGAAAGAGGGGAAGTACCGGCGCTACACGAGGAGCTGGTGGCGGGCGAGCTCGCGGTAGAGGGGGGAGGTTTCCAGCAGGCCCTCATGGGTGCCGGTCGCGGCGACGCGGCCGCCGTCGAGGACGATGATCCGGTCGGAATCCGCCACGGTGGCGAGCCGGTGGGCGACGACCAGCACGGTGCGGGTTGCAGCGGTGCGACGGAGCGCCTCCTGCAGCACCTGCTCGGTGCGGGAATCGACGCTGGCGGTCGGCTCGTCGAGCAGCAGCAATTCCGACCGGGTGAGCAGCGCCCGCGCCCAGGCGAGCCGCTGGCGCTGGCCGCCGGAGAGAAGGATGCCCTCGTCGCCGATCGGCGCTGCGAGGCCGAGCGGGCTCCGCTCCGCGATGTCGCTCAGCCCGACCTCGGCGAGGACGGCGTGAAGGTCGGCATCGGTGGCATCGGGTGCGCCGAGCCTCAGATTGTCGGCGATGCTGCCGGCGAGCGCGGGCGCCGCCTGCTCGACATAGGCCATGCGCGCGCGAAGCGCGGTGCGCGCCATCTCGCGGACATCGACGCCGTCGAACAGGATGCGGCCGGCCGTCGGCGTGTAGAACCGCTCGGTCAGCGACAGGATGCTCGACTTGCCCGCGCCGGACGGGCCGACGATCGCCGTGCGCGAGCCGCGCGCCACGGCGAAGCTGACCTCGCGCAACACCGGCGGGCCGTCGGCATAGGAGAAGGAGACGCGGTCGAATTCGAGGAGCGGGGTGGCGCCGCCGGGCACCGCAGCGAGCGGCGTCGCCGGGATGGCCTCGTCGGCGGATTCGGTGGGAAGACCGAGCACTTCCTTCATGCGGTCGATCGCGGCGAGGCCGGACTGGATCATGGCGATCGCCTGGATCGCGCCACCAAGCGGCATGACCAGCATGAACATGTAGAGCAGGAAGGCGACGAGGCTCGCCAGCTCCATCGCACCGGTCGCGACGCGATAGCCACCATAGCCGATGACGACGATGAACGCGGTCTGGATCGCCAGCCACATGATCGGCTGGAGGAGGGCCTGGAGCCGCGCCATCTGGACGCCGGCGCGGTAGGCTGCCTCGGCCGCCGCGGCGACGCGGTCATCCTCCCGCTCGGTCGCGCCGGCGGCACGGATGGTGCGGATGCCGCCGAGCGCGCGCTCGACCGACGCCGTCATCTCGCCGACGCTCGCCTGCGCCGCACGGCTCGCCTTGCGCATCGCCCGCGCGACGAAAATGGCAGCTGCCGTGCCGATCAGGACCGCGGTGAGCGTGATCGCCAGCAGGACGGCGTCGACATAGATCATCAGCGCGATCGCGCCGATGAAGGTGAGCACCGACGAAACGACGTTGACGATGCCCGAGTTCACCACGCTGCGCAGCAGCGTGGTGTCGGCGCCGACGCGCGAAATGAGGTCGCCGATCCGCCGCGCGTCGTATTCGGCGACCGGCAGACGGAGGAGATGCGACACCAGCGAGCGGCGGGCGCCGAGCACCACACCCTCCGAGGTCTTCTGCAGCAGGTAGGACTGCCAGGCCGAGAAGAGCGCACCGGCGATCGTAACGAAGACGAGCAGCCACAGCGCCGTCGCCAGCGGCTGCGACGCCGATACGCGCGCGATCAGCGACTGAAGCGTGAGCGGCTGCACCAGCGCCAGCGCGGTCGCCACCAGCGAGATGACGGCGACGAGGACGAGCGGCCTCTTGAAGGGGCGAAGGTATGGCCAGAGGTCCCGAAGGCCGGCCTTCTCGGGTGTCGTCGCCGGGGCCGGGACGGTGGTGGCGGGGCTGCCCGCCCCACCTTCGGCAGTGTCGTCCCGCATCCGCGCGGCTCCGTTGGTTCGGCCGCAGATGGGGATGGCATCGGCCGCGGACAAGGCGAGAGGCCGCGAGCGAGAGGCTGCCCCTCTTCTGTTGGGAGGGTGAGGGTTTACGGCGGTGGGATTCACCCGCGCCTGCGGCGCGGACTGAGCAAGCTTCTCACCAGTCCCCCTCACCCGCCGCTGCGCGAGCGGCCTCTCCCCGCCAGGGAGAGGCGATAAGGCTAATACCGGTAGTGGTCGGGCTTGTAGGGGCCCTGCTGCGGCACGCCGATATAGGCGGACTGCTTCGGGGTCATCTCGGTCAGCGTGGCGCCGACCTTGGCGAGGTGGAGCCGGGCGACGCGCTCGTCGAGATGCTTCGGCAGCACGTAGACCTTCTTCTCGTAGCGGTCGTTGTGGGTCCACAGCTCGATCTGGGCGAGCGTCTGGTTGGTGAAGGAGTTCGACATCACGAAGCTCGGGTGGCCCATGGCGTTGCCGAGATTCACCAGCCGCCCCTCGGACAGAAGGATGATCCGCTTCCCGTCGGGGAACTCGATCTCGTCGACCTGCGGCTTGACGTTGGTCCAGCGGAAATTGCGCAGCGCGCCGACCTGGATCTCGCTGTCGAAGTGCCCGATGTTGCAGACGATGGCGCGGTCCTTCATCGCCCGCATATGGTCGATCGTGATGACGTCGACATTGCCGGTCGCGGTGACGAAGATGTCGGCGCGGGGCGCCGCGTCGTCCATGGTGGTGACCTCGTAGCCCTCCATCGCCGCCTGCAGCGCGCAGATCGGGTCGATCTCGGAGACGAGGACGCGGCAGCCAGCCTGGCGCAGCGATGCCGCCGAGCCCTTGCCGACATCGCCGAAGCCCGCGACCATCGCGACCTTGCCGGCCATCATCACGTCGGTGCCGCGGCGGATGCCGTCGACCAGCGATTCACGGCAGCCATAGAGATTGTCGAATTTCGACTTGGTGACGCTGTCATTGACGTTGATCGCGGGGAAGAGGAGCGTGCCCGCCTTCTGCATCTCGTAGAGGCGGTGGACGCCGGTCGTGGTCTCCTCGGTGACGCCGCGAATATTCGCCGCCACCTTCGCGAACCAGCCCGGGCGCTCGCGCAGGACGCGCCGGATCAGCGCGTAGAGGACGGTCTCCTCCTCGTTGCCGGCGGTGTCGAGAAAGGCGGTGTCGCCCTTCTCGGCGCGAAGGCCGAGATGGATGAGGAGCGTGGCATCGCCGCCATCGTCGAGGATCATGTTCGGCGTGCCGCCGTCATGCCAGTCGAAGATGCGCAGGCTATAGTCCCAGTAGTCCTCGAGGCTCTCGCCCTTGATGGCGAAGACCGGAACGCCCGAGGCGGCAATCGCGGCAGCGGCGTGATCCTGCGTCGAATAGATGTTGCACGAGCACCAGCGCACCTCGGCGCCGAGCGCCGTCAGCGTCTCGATCAGCACCGCGGTCTGGATCGTCATGTGGAGCGACCCGGCGATGCGCGCGCCCTTCAGCGGCTGGCCCGGCCCATACTCCTCCCGCGTCGCCATCAGCCCCGGCATCTCGGTCTCGGCGATCTCGATCTCCTTGCGGCCCCAGCCGGCAAGGCCGATGTCCTTCACGACATAATCGGCGGTCTCGGACGACATGGCGGGTGCGGCGGGGGACATGGGGCTCTCCTCGATTTCGCGCAGATTCGGGCCGGGCGCGCAGCGGCGCGGCTTCCGGCGATCCGGCGGAGCTATACCGCGTCCGCTGCGCTACGGCAACATCACATAAAGAAACCTTTATACGCCTCTACCCTCCGCCCGACCTCATCCTGAGGTGCCCGGCGAAGCCGGGCCTCGAAGGACCCCATGGAGTGACGCCGCGGGTCCTTCGAGGCCGCCTTCGGCGGCACCTCAGGATGAGGTTGGGGGGAGGATCAGTACGAGGTTGGCCCCTACTCCTCCTCGCCGAAGCGGTTGGCGAAGAGGTCGGTCAGGGCCTGGATCGCTTCCTCGGCCTGGGGGCCGGAAGCGACGACGCGCACCGAGGTGCCGGGGGAGGCGGCAAGCATCATCAGGCCCATGATCGAGCTGCCGCCGACGGTGTGGCCATCCTTCAGCACCGTGACGATCGCCTCGAAGCGCTCGGCGGTCTGGACGAATTTGGCGGCGGCGCGGGCATGGAGGCCACGCTTGTTGATGATGGGAAGGTCGCGCACCAGCGGACCGGTCGGAGCCGCGCCGCTCATGTGCCGGCGAGAACCTGGCTGGCGACGTTGATGTATTTGCGGCCGGCTTCCTGGGCTGCCGCCACCGCCTCGCTGACCGGCACGTCGCCCCTGATGCGGGCGAGCTTGATCAGCATCGGGAGGTTCATCCCGGCGACCACCTCGACCTGGCCCATCTTCATGACCGAGATCGCGAGGTTGCAGGGCGTGCCGCCGAACATGTCCGTCAGCACGATGACGCCGTCGCCCTCGTCGACCTCGGCGACGGCGGCGACGATGTCGTGCCGGCGCCGTTCCATGTCGTCTTCCGGGCCGATGGCGATGGTCGCCAATTGGCGCTGCGGGCCGACAACATGTTCGAGGGCGGCGCGGAACTCCAGGGCCAGACCGCCATGGGTGACAAGTACGAGACCGATCATGCCGATGAGGGTGACCTTGGGCGGCTACGCGGACCTGTCGTCAAGACACGCGCCGGCTGTTCACGCGATCTGGGCGCCATGGCGTTCCATGGCGGAGCGGAAGCTTAGTTTCGGCCGGTTAACGGCTCATGGCAAGGGCTGAGGGGTCGCACCGAACCATTCGCCGAGGGCAACGCGAATCCGCACCGCCCCGTCGGGCGACCCGTGCGGGACGGCGAGGCGGTGCACGCCGACCCCGCCGAGCTCGATCATCCGCTCGCGGGCGTCCGGCATGCGGAGGCATTCGTCGACGGGGAGAAGGTCGACGACCAGCCGGATCCCCACCGCGCTGCGGAACGGCCGGCGCACCAGGCCGATGCCGCGGACCTCGATCAGCCCGCCGAGCCCCTCGGGGGCCGCGGCGAAGAGGCTGCCATCGTCGGCCCAGACCTGGACCCGGTCGTCGGCGACGAGGAAGGAATCGGCGCGGGCATCCTCGATCAGCTGCAGCGCGAGCGCCGATTTGCCGCTGCCCGAGGCGCCGCGGATCAGGACGCCCGCGGTGCCGACCATGACGGCGGTGCCGTGGATGGTCTCTTCGGGCGGCGGCGTCACGCCTTGACCGCCGCCGGCAGGCGCACGACGAAGCGCGCGCCCGCAACGCTGCCGTCGGGCCGGGTGATGTTCTCGGCCCGGATGCGGCCTTCATGGGCCTCGACGATCTGCTGGGAGATCGAGAGGCCAAGGCCGGAATTCTGGCCGAACGAATCCTGGCCCGGACGGTCGGTGTAGAAGCGCTCGAACACCCGCTCGATCCGCTCCGCCCTGATGCCCGGGCCATCGTCGGTGACCGCGACCTCGATGTCGGGCCCGACGCGGCGGAGCGCGACCGTCACGGTTCCACCGGGAGGCGAGAAGGAGCGGGCATTGTCGAGGAGATTGTTGAAGACCTGTGACAGTCTCGTGTCGTGGCCGATGGTGATGAACGCGTCATCGTCCACGCTCTCGACCTTGAGCTTGAACGTCGCGCCTTCCGCCGGCGTCGTCTCGCCCGCCAGCCCGACCACCGCCTCCAGCAGCCTGGCGAGATCGACCGGCTCGGCATCGCGCCGGTTGAGCTCGGCGTCGAGGCGCGACGCGTCGGCGATGTCGCTGATCAGCCGGTCGAGCCGGCGCACGTCGTGCTGGATGATCGCGCCGAGGCGCGCCTTGGCGTCCTCGGTCTTCGCCAGCGGCAGGGTCTCCACCGCGCTCCGTAGCGACGTCAGCGGGTTCTTGAGCTCGTGGGAGACGTCGGCAGCGAAGCGCTCGATCGCGTCGATGCGGTCGTAGAGCGAGGAGGTCATCTCGCGGATTGCGCCGCTGAGATGCCCGATCTCGTCGCGCCGGCTGGTGTAGTCCGGGATCTGCGGGCGCGATTTGAGGCCGCCCTTCTTCACCCGGTCCGCGGCGTCGGCGAGGCGGCGGAGCGGCGTCGCGATCGTTCCGGCCAGCATGAAGGAGAGCAGCACCGTGACGATGCCGACCAGGGCGAAGATGTTGAGGATGGCGCGGCGCTCGTCGCGCACGATGGCGTCGATGTCGCCGGCGAAGGTCGAGAGCTGCAGGACGCCCACCACCGCGCTGACGCGCTGGATCGGCACGGCGACCGAGACCATCATCGCGCCGCGGTCGGTGATCCAGGTCGTGGTGTCGCGCTCGCCGGTCAGCGCCGAGGCGACCTCGGGATAGGCCGAGCCGTTGGAATAGCCGATCTCGCGATAGACCGGCAGGCCGGAGCGCCCGAACCAGCCGGTGATGGTGTTCCAGGTGCGGTCGAACCAGGAGGCCTCCTGGCCCGGCGGCGGCAGCTCCTGGCGGAAGATCATGTTGGTCGCGAAGCGCGAATCGTAGAGGAAGCCGCCATCGGTGTCGTAGAGCCGGGCGAAGACCTGGCTGGGCGCGATCACCTGTCCGATGATCTGCCCGGCGCGCGACGGGTCGATCGAGAAGAACACCTGCTGGTCGAGCGGCATCAGCGCGGCGGCGCCCGGGCTGCCCCCGAACAGCTCGCCGGGATCGAAACGGCGGACGGAATTGTCGAACGCGGCATCGGCGGCGATCTGCCGGGCGATGGTCTCGCCCTGCGTCATCAGGCTCTGCACCCGCGCATCGATCAGGCCGGCGCGGAACTGGTTGAGGAAGAGGATACCGCCGAGGAGAAGGAGGAGCGCGGCAAGGTTGAGGAAGACGATGCGGCGGATGAGGCTGGAGAAGGCGTTGAGCGTGACGACGCGCCACACGCGCACCAGGAGGCCCGCGATGCCGTTCCGCGGCGCCGCCGCGGCGGGCTCGTCAGCCGTCAGGTTCCGCCCGGTCTCTACTCCGATCGCCATCCAAACCGCCCGCCGGCCCCCAGACCGTGGCCCGAGGCTGGCGCTCAGATCTCCTTGAAGCGGTATCCGACGCCGTACAGCGTTTCGATCATATCGAAGTCGGGGTCGACCGCCTTGAACTTCTTGCGCAGCCGCTTGATGTGGCTGTCGATGGTCCTGTCGTCGACATATACCTGATCGTCATAGGCCGCATCCATCAGGGCGTTGCGGCTTTTCACGACGCCCGGGCGCTGCGCCAGGGCGTAAAGGATCAGGAACTCGGTCACCGTCAGCGTCGCCGGCTGGCCGTTCCAGGTGCAGGTATGGCGCTCGGGGTCCATGGAAAGGGCCCCGCGCTCCAGAAGCTTGGTGGCCTCGGTCGGCTTGCCGCCGGGCACGCCCGGATCGCGCGGCTGGGCGCGGCGCAGCACCGCCTTCACCCGCTCGACGAGCAGCCGCTGCGAGAACGGCTTGGTGATGAAATCGTCGGCGCCCATCTTGAGGCCGAACAGCTCGTCGATCTCGTCGTCCTTCGAGGTGAGGAAGATGACCGGCAGGTCGTTCTTCTGGCGAAGACGGCGCAGCAGCTCCATGCCGTCCATGCGCGGCATCTTGATGTCGAGGATCGCAAGGTCCGGCACGGTGCCGTTGAACCCTTCGAGCGCCGACTGGCCGTCGGTGTAGGTCAGCACCCGATAGCCCTCCGATTCGAGGGCGATCGAGACCGACGTCAGGATGTTCCGGTCATCGTCGACGAGCGCGATGGTGGGCATCCGATCCTCCTGTCCCCGCGGCCGAAGCGCCGCAGGGTCGCTTTGGGGGGAGAAACCGCGCAAATTGTGGCAACGGACTCTCTCAGGTTCCCCCATCCTCGCCGGAATGACGAAGGAAGAGCGTGGTCGCCCGCCTAGCCCGCGGCCTGCTCGGCCGGGGCCTTCTCCTGCGCGAGCTCTTCGCCAGTCTGCTGATCGACGATCTTCATCGACAGGCGGACCTTGCCGCGGTCGTCGAAGCCGAGGAGCTTCACCCACACCTTGTCGCCTTCCTTGACGACGTCGGAGCTCTTGGCGACACGGCCCGAGGCGAGCTGCGAGATGTGGACGAGGCCGTCCTTGGCGCCGAAGAAGTTCACGAAGGCGCCGAAATCGACGACCTTCACGACGGTGCCCTGATAGACGCGGCCGACTTCCGGCTCATCGGTGATCGACTTGATCCAGTTGATCGCGGCGGTGATCGCCTTGCCGTCGGCCGAGGCGACCTTGACGGTGCCGTCGTCCTGGATGTCGATCTTGGCGCCGGTCTTCTCGACGATCTCGCGGATCACCTTGCCGCCCGAGCCGATCACTTCGCGGATCTTGTCGGTCGGGATGTTGATGACCTCGATGCGCGGCGCGTATTCGCCGAGCTGCGGCCGCGACTGGGTGATCGCCTTCGCCATCTCGCCGAGGATGTGGAACCGGCCATCCTTCGCCTGGTCGAGGGCCACCCGCATGATCTCCTCGGTGATGCCGGTGATCTTGATGTCCATCTGCAGCGAGGTGATGCCGATCTCGGTGCCGGCGACCTTGAAGTCCATGTCGCCGAGATGGTCCTCGTCGCCGAGGATGTCGGAGAGCACTGCGAAGCGGTCGTCTTCCTTGATGAGGCCCATCGCGATGCCGGCCACCGGGCGGCGGAGCGGAACGCCGGCGTCCATCAGCGACAGCGACGTGCCGCAGACGGTCGCCATCGACGACGAGCCGTTCGACTCGGTGATCTCCGAGACGACGCGGATCGTGTAGGGGAACTCGTGATGCGCCGGCAGCATCGGGTGGATCGCCCGCCACGCCAGCTTGCCGTGGCCGATCTCGCGGCGGCCGGGGCCGCCCATGCGGCCGGTCTCGCCCACGGAATAGGGCGGGAAATTATAGTGCAGCATGAAGGTCTCTTTGTACGTGCCCTCCAGCGCGTCGATGTACTGCTCGTCGTCGCCGGTGCCGAGGGTCGCCACCGCGAGCGCCTGGGTCTCGCCGCGGGTGAAGAGCGCCGAGCCGTGGGTGCGCGGCAGGACGCCGACCTCGGCCTGGATCCGGCGCACGGTCTTCAGGTCGCGGCCGTCGATGCGGTGACCGTCGTCGAGGATGTTCCAGCGCACGATCGCCTGCTCGAGCTTCTTGAACTGGTCGCCGACGAGCTGCGTGGTCGGCGCGCCGTCCTCGCCGGTCGCGAACTCGAACAACAGCCGCGCCTTCACCGCGTCCACCGCGGCGCGGCGGTCGGCCTTGGCGACGATGCTGTAGGCGGTGCGCAGCTCGCTCTCGGCCGAGGCCTTCATGCGGTTGTAGAGCGCGCTGTGGTCGTCGACGACGAGCGGGCGCGGCTCCTTGGCGGCGCGCTCGGCGAGACGGATGATCGCGTCGATCACCGGCTGGAAGCCGCGATGGCCGAACATGACGGCGCCGAGCATGGTCGCCTCGTCGAGCTCGATCGCCTCCGACTCCACCATCAGCACGGCGTCCTGGGTGCCGGCGACGACGAGGTCGAGCGCGATCTCGGTGCCTTCCGGCTCGATCTGCGGGTTGAGGACATATTGCCCGCTGACATAGCCGACGCGCGCGGCGCCGATCGGGCCCATGAAGGGCACGCCGGAGAGGGTGAGCGCCGCCGAGGTCGCGACCATCGCGACGATGTCGGGGTCATTCTCGAGGTCATGCGACAGGACCGTCGCGATGACCTGGGTGTCGTTGCGGAAGCCGTCGGCGAAGAGCGGGCGGATCGGGCGGTCGATGAGACGCGAGGTCAGCGTCTCCTTCTCGGTCGGACGGCCCTCGCGCTTGAAATAGCCGCCGGGGATCTTGCCCGCGGCGAAGGTCTTTTCCTGGTAGTGGACGGTGAGCGGGAAGAAATCGATGCCGGGCTTCGGCTCATGGGCCGCCACGACGGTGGCGAGGACGGCGGTCTCGCCATAGGTGGCGAGCACGGCGCCGTCGGCCTGGCGGGCGATACGCCCGGTCTCAAGGGTCAGCTTGCGGCCGGCCCATTCGATTTCTTCGCGATGAATGTCAAACATGGCTCTTTCCTTGTCGCGGATGGAGTCGCGAACGGAGCCATGGGCAAGACGGCAAGAAGCTTCCCCGTATCGTGCGAGAAAGCGTCTGGCGATCCTGCCATGGCTTCGAGGGCGGTCTCACTGCGGTCGAACCCGCGCCGACCCCATGCCGGCGCGGTCATTGCCTAGCGGCGGATGCCGAGGCGCTCGATCAAAGCGCGATAGCGCGCCTCGTCGGTCTTCTTCACATAGTCGAGGAGGCTGCGGCGCTGGCTCACCAGCCGCAGCAGCCCACGCCGGGAATGGTTGTCCTTGACGTGGGTCTTGAAGTGCTCGGTCAGGTTGGTGATCCGTTCGGTGAGAATGGCAACCTGCACTTCGGGCGAACCGGTATCATTTGCCGAGTTCGCGTTTTCCTTGATCAGTTCCTGCTTGCGATCAGCGGTAATCGACATCGTCAATCCTGTTCAATGATTTATATGGGCCGGCAACCCTCGATCGACCAGGATCGCCGGAGCGGCTGCGCCAGAAACAACGGTCTGCGGGCGCGGGGGTGAACGCTTGCGGCGGGCCAGGATGTCGTCCAGCGCCGGCCGAAAAGCGGTCGGCATCCGCCGGGGACCGGCGAACGCGGCGCCTCTATGCAACAAAACCGGCGGCAAAGCGAGGGAAATCTTCGCTGGCGCCGGTGGCCGGGAGGCGGACTCTACAGCTGGAACACCCGGCGCGGGTGGAAGGCCCCCTCCGCGATCTCCCCCACGGCCAGAAGCCGGCCGGCGCCGGTGGCGTAGGCGGCGCCGGCGATGGGGGCGTCGCGGCCGCGAAGGATGACGACCTGGCCGCGGAGGACGCGGCCGGCCTCGTTGCGCTGCAGGGGAACCTCCAGGAGGCTGCCGAGCGCCTGCTCCACCGGAGCGAGGAGCGCGTCGCAGGCCTCGGCGCCGCCGGCCTCGAACGCCTCGCGCACCGCGTCGAGCGGCACCAGCTGATCCTCGGTGAACGAGCCGACGGAGAGACGGCGGAGCGCCTTCACATGGCCGCGGACGCCGAGCCGGCGGCCGATGTCGCGGGCGAGCGAGCGAACATAGGTGCCCTTGCCGCACTCGGTCTCGAAGACCGCGGTGTCGCTCTCGGGCGTTTCGAGGAGGTCGAGGCGGTAGACCATGGTCTGCCGCGCCTCCAGCGTCACGGTCTCGCCGTCGCGCGCGAGGTCATAGGCGCGCTCGCCCTCCACCTTGATCGCGGAATAGGACGGCGGCACCTGCATGATCGCGCCGGTGAACTCGGGAAGCACCGCGCGGATCGCTTCGGCCGACGGCCGCTGGTCGCTGATCGCGACGGGCCGGCCTTCGGCGTCGTCGGTGTCGGTCTCGACGCCCCATTGCACGGTGAAGCGGTAGACCTTCCGGCCGTCGAAGACCTGCGGCACCGCTTTGGTCGCCTCGCCGAGCGCGATCGGCAGGCACCCCGAGGCGAGCGGATCGAGCGTGCCGGCATGGCCGGCCTTGGCGGCGCCGAACAGGCGCTTCACCGTCGACACGGCCTGCGTGGAGGTCATGCCCTTCGGCTTGTCGAGGACCAGCCAGCCGGAAACGGGCCGGCCTTTGCGTTTGCGATTGGCCATGGAGATCCATCTGGGGCCGCGGCGCGGCCGTTCAATCAGTCGTCGCCGGGAGGGCCGCCGGTTCCGGTGTCGCGGCGGACCTTGTCCGACCGCAGCAGCGCGTCGATGCGGTCGCCCTCGGCGAAGGTGTCGTCGACGCGGAAGCGAAGGTCGGGCGTGTAGCGCAGCGTCAGCGTGCGCCCGACCGCGCCGCGCAGATAACGCTGGTTGCGCTGCAGCGCGGCAACCGCCTTTTCCGCATCGCGCCCGCCGAGCGGCATGACGTAGCAGGTGGCGAGCTTGAGGTCGGGCGACATCCGCACCTCGGGAATGGTGATCGTCATCGCCTCAATGTCGGGATCATGCACTTCGCCACGCGCCAGCAGCTCCGCAAGGGCATGGCGGATCAGCTCGCCGACGCGCAGCTGGCGCTGGGAGGGGGCTTTAGCGGAGGCGTGCGCCGCGGTTCTCATTCTGCTTCCCATGGCGCGCGACGCCACGTGCTCCTTACGTTGCGAATCGAAATCCCTTCCTCACCCTGGTCCACGTAGAAGATGCGATAGAGATACTTCCCAACCGGGAGCGCGCGAGTCTCGCCATGAACGACCCTTCCCGAGTACGGAAACATCTCGGCCACGGCGACCGAACGCCTGATCGCGGCAAGAAGGGCCCTGGCCGCCCGAAGGGTTGTCCCTTGCAACATAGGCTAAGATTTCGCTGATCTCGATCCGAGCGGTGACGGAGTAGCGGACCGTCATATAGTCCGATAGCGGTCGAACAACGCCTCCATCTCGGCGTCGGTAGCGTAGCGGCCAAGGCGCATATCTTCGGCGCTTCGTTCCAGGGCGGCCAAGTCGTCGGCGGTAAGCGGCGGCATCGGGTCGGAATGCTGCCGCACGAATTCCTTGAGGACCGCAAGAAGATCTGCCTGCCGATCCTCCGGCCAATCCTCGACCCGAGCCAGCAGCTCTTTCAGCGCAGCGTTCATCGCAATCCCCCCATCACAGAGACCGCGCGATCTCCTCGACGCGGTAGCATTCGATGATGTCGCCGACGCGCATGTCCTCGTATTTCTCGAAGGCCATGCCGCATTCCTGGCCGGCGCTGATCTCGCGGACCTCGTCCTTGTGGTGCTTCAGCGTCGAGAGCTTGCCCTCGTGGATGACGACATTGTCGCGGATCAGGCGCACGCCGGCGCCGCGCTCCACCTTGCCCTCGACGACGCGGCAGCCCGCGACCTTGCCGACCTTGGTGATGTTGAACACCTGCAGGATCTCGGCGCGGCCGAGCTCGGTCTCGCGCCGCTCGGGCGACAGGAGGCCCGACATCGCCGCCTTCACGTCGTCCACGAGGTCGTAGATGATGTTGTAGTAGCGGATCTCGACGCCCTCGCGCTCGGCGGCGTCGCGGGCCTGGCCGCTGGCGCGGACGTTGAAGCCGATGATCGCCGCGGCCGACGCCGAGGCGAGGTTGACGTCGGATTCGGTGATGCCGCCGACGCCGGTGTGGAGGATGCGCGCCCCGACCTCGTCGGTGCCGAGCTTCTCCAGCGCCTGGCTGATCGCCTCGACCGAGCCCTGGACGTCGCCCTTGATGACCAGCGGGAACTCCTTCCGCCCGATTGTCTGGAGCTGCGTCATCATCTGCTCGAGCGAGCCGCGGGCCCCGGTGGTGCGCGCCTGCGCCTTGTCGCGGCGCTGGCGGCTGCGGTAGTCGGTGATCTCGCGGGCGCGGGCCTCGCTGTCGACGACCGCGATGCGGTCGCCGGCCTCGGGCGCGCCCTGGAAGCCGAGCACCTCGACCGGCATCGCCGGGGTCGCCTCGGTCACCTGGTTGCCGGTGTCGTCGACGAGGGCGCGCACGCGGCCCCATTCGGCGCCGGCGACGACGATGTCGCCGATCCTCAGCGTGCCGCGCTGGACCAGCACGGTCGCGACCGAGCCGCGGCCGCGATCGAGCTTGGCTTCGATGACGGTGCCTTCGGCCGGGCGGGTCGGATCGGCCTTCAGCTCGAGCACTTCCGCCTGAAGCAGGACCGCCTCTAGCAGGCGGTCGAGATTGGTACCCTTAATTGCGGAAACCTCGACCTCGAGGACCTCGCCGCCCAGCGTCTCGACGAACACTTCGTGCTGTAGCAGCTCGGTGCGCACCCGGGCCGGGTTGGCGTCGGGCTTGTCGATCTTGTTGACCGCCACGATGATCGGGACGCCTGCTGCCTTGGCGTGATGGATCGCCTCCACCGTCTGCGGCATCACGCCGTCATCCGCGGCGACGACCAGCACGACGATGTCGGTCGCCTTGGCGCCGCGGGCGCGCATCGCGGTGAAGGCTGCGTGGCCGGGCGTGTCGATGAAGGTGATCTTCTGGCCGTTCTGCTCGACCTGATAGGCGCCGATATGCTGGGTGATGCCGCCAGCCTCGCCCGAGGCGACGCTGGTCTTGCGGATCGCGTCGAGAAGGGACGTCTTGCCGTGGTCGACATGGCCCATGACCGTGACGACCGGCGGCCGCGCGACGACATGGGCGGGATCGTCAGCGCGGTCGAAGAGGCCTTCCTCGACGTCCGCCTCGGCGACGCGCTTGACGGTATGGCCGAGATCCTCGGCGATGATCTGCGCCATGTCGGCGTCGAGGATGTCGTTCGCCTTGACGATCTGGCCCTGCTTCATCAGCAGCATGATCACGTCGGTCGCCCGCTCCGCCATGCGGTTGGCGAGCTCCTGCAGCGTGATCGTCTCGGGGATGATGACCTCGCGCGAAATCTTCTCGCGCGGCCCCTGCTGCATCCCGCGGGTGCGCTCGCGCTCGCGGCGCCGGCGCATCGACGCCAGCGACCGTTCGCGCTCGGAATCCTCCAGCGCGTTGGTGAGGGTCAGCTTGCCGCGGCGGCGGTCGTCGGTCGTCTTCTTGACCGGCTTGGGCTCCACCGGACGGGCGGTCTTCAGCCGGCCCTTGGCGCGGTCTTCCTCCTCGGTCTCGACCTTGCGCGCGGGCTCGGTCGTCTCCTCGCCGAGGCGGCGGCGGGCGGTGTCCTCGGCGCGCTGGCGGGCCTCGGCCTCGCTGACGCGGCGGGCCTCTTCCTCGGCCTGACGGCGGTCGGCCTCGGCGCGCTCGCGGGCGAGGCGTTCCTCCTCGATGGCGCGAAGGCGCGCGAACTCGGCGGCGTTCCGCCGCTCCTCGGCCTCCTGGACCTTGGCATCGGCGAGGGCGCGCGCGCGCGCGTCGCGCTCGTCCTCGGAGAGCGTGCGCAGCACCAGTCCGGAGCGGCTCGGCGGCGGTGGCGGCGGGGACGCGACGGGCTCGGGCGCGGCGGCATGCGGCTCGGGCTGCCGGGCGGCCGGCGCCGCCTCGGGCTTCGCCGCCTCGCCGGGCAACACGATGCGGCGCTTCTTGCGCTCGACCTGCACGGTGTTGGTGCGGCCATGCGAGAAGCTCTGGCGGACCGTGTCGCGCTCCAGGCTCGGGCGCTTGAGGCCCAGAGGCTTCTTCGGCGCCATGGTCAGCGTCTTGTCGCCAGTATTGTTCGATTCCGTCATGCGTCGTTGTGCCCTGCGGCCGCTGCCGCTGTGGTCGTGAGGGATCGGAAATCAGCGTCGCGCCGCGGTTCTCGATCGTGAAACCGGGCGAACAAAGCGATCTGATCGAGTGCGAATGCGCTCGCCCGGCCCGCGAGCAGCGCTGCATGTATCACATGTGACCTGCCCAATGCCAAACCCATTTCCTCCGCGCCGAACGCCCGGATCGACGGCCGGTCGTGGCCGGCGAGACGCGCGAACAGGGCGTCGAGCTTCCGTACGCCGTCCGCGGCGGCATCGGATGCGTGGATCAGCGCCGTCGCCTGGCCCGTCCGGATGGCATCTTCCACCTTGGCGAAGCCGAGGACGAGCTCGCCGGCCTTGCGGCTCAGCGAAAGCGCCGCGAGCGCCGCGGCGCGCAACTGCTCGGCGACCCGCCCCGAAAGGCCGGGCTCGACGATCGCCGCTTCCTTGAAGCCGCGCGCGAACAGCTTCTTCCGCTCCGCCTCGTCCACCGCCGCGGCCGAGGCGGTGACCCAGACGCCGCGGCCTGGGAGGCGATGGCGCATGTCCGGCACGACGCGACCCTCGGGGTCGAGGACGAACCGGATCAGTTCACCAACAGGTAGTGACGCCCGCGTGACAATGCAGGTGCGGCGGAGTGGCTCGTTGCGGCGCGGCATGAGGGGCGCATCTCCCGCGGTCCGTCACGACGCGGCGGCCGGCTCGCCGGCCTCCTCGGTCGCTTCGTCCACTTCGTCCGCTTCGGCGGGCGCAGTGATCCAGCCGGCGCGGATGCGCGCCTCCATGATCATCGCCTCCGCCTCGGCGCGGGAGAGGCCGAAGCCGTCGAGCGCGCCGGGATGGAAGGTGGCCTCGCCGTCCTTGCGCTCGGTGTAGCCGACGATCTCGTCGGGCACCGAGCCCGCGAAATCCTCCAGCGATTTCACGTCGGCCTTGCCGAGCGCGACCAGCATGGCGGTGGTGACGCCGGGGACCTCCTTGAGGTCGTCGGCGACGCCGAGCGCCGTCCGCTCGGCATCGAGCTCGGCCTCGCGGCGGTCGATATATTCGCGGGCGCGGGTCTGGAGCTCCTCGGCGGTCTCCTCGTCGAAGCCCTCGATCGAAGCGAGCTCGCCTTGCTCGACATAGGCGATCTCCTCGATGGTCGAGAAGCCTTCCGAGGCGAGCAGCTGGCCGACCATCTCGTCGACGTCGAGCGCCTCGATGAAGAGGCCCGAGCGCTCCTGGAATTCCTTCTGGCGGCGCTCCGACTCCTCCTGCTCGGTGAGGATGTCGATGTCCCAGCCGGTGAGCTGCGAGGCGAGGCGGACATTCTGGCCGCGGCGGCCGATGGCGAGCGACAGCTGCTCGTCGGGCACCACCACCTCGATGCGCTCGGCATCCTCGTCGAGGACGACCTTGGCGACCTCGGCGGGCTGGAGGGCGTTGACGATGAAGGTCGCGTGGTCGGGGTTCCACGGGATGATGTCGATCTTCTCGCCCTGAAGCTCGTTGACCACCGCCTGGACGCGGCTGCCACGCATGCCGACGCAGGCGCCGACCGGGTCGATCGAGGAATCGCGCGAGATCACCGCGATCTTGGCGCGGCTGCCCGGGTCGCGGGCGACCGACTTCACCTCGATGATGCCGTCATAGATCTCCGGCACTTCCTGGGCGAACAGCTTCGCCATGAATTGCGGATGGGTGCGCGACAGGAAGATCTGCGGGCCGCGCTGCTCGCGCCGCACGTCATAGACATAGGCGCGGATACGGTCGCCATAGCGGAAGGTCTCGCGCGGGATCAGCTCGTCGCGCCGCACGATGCCCTCGCCGCGGCCGAGATCGACGATGACGTTGCCATATTCGACGCGCTTGACCTGGCCGTTGACGATCTCGCCGATGCGGTCCTTGTATTCCTCGTACTGGCGGTCGCGTTCGGCGTCGCGGACCTTCTGGACGATGACCTGCTTGGCGGACTGGGCGGCGATGCGGCCGAAATCCATCGGCGGCAGCGGCTCGGCGATGAAGTCGCCGACCTGGGCCGCGGGGTTGCGGCCGCGCGCGTCGTCGAGCGAAATCTGCGTCGCCGGCTCTTCCACCGCCTCGACCACCTTGAGGAGGCGCTGCAGCCTGATCTCGCCGGTCTTGCCGTTGATCTCGGCGCGGACGTCGGTCTCCGAGCCGTAGCGCGAGCGGGCCGCCTTCTGGATGGCGTCCTCCATCGCGGTGATGACGATGTTGCGGTCGATCGCCTTCTCGCGGGCGACCGCGTCGGCGATCTGCAGCAGTTCCAGTCGATTGGCGCTGACGGCCATGGTCTTTCTCCGTATGGAGCGGCGCTAGGCTGCGCCCGCTCCCCTCGTCTGCCTCGTCTGCCGGGCTTCGGCGCGCTCGCGCTGCCGCTCGGCCTTCAAATCCTTCTTGCGCTGCTTCTCCGCGCGCAGCTCCGCCTTGATCAGCGCGTCGGTCAGGACGAGCCGCGCCTCGCCGAGATCGGCGAGCGGCAGCTCCACCACAGCCTCGCCGCCCTCCGGCACCTCGTCCTGCGTCACCGTCACATGAGTGTCCGTGACCCCGTTGATGGTGCCGCGGAAGCGCTTGCGGCCGGCGAGCGCCCGCTCCAGCTCGAACTTCGCGACATGCCCCACGGCGCGCTCGAAATCCGAGCGGCGCACCAGCGGGCGGTCCATACCGGGCGACGAGACCTCGAGATTGTAGGCGCGGTCAATCGGGTCCTCGAGGTCGAGCACCGGCGACAGGTTGCGGCTGACCTCCTCGCAATCCTCCACAGCCATGGTGCCGTCGGGCCGCTCGGCCATGATCTGCAGCGTCGCGCCGTCGCGGCTCGACAGCTTCACCCGCACCAGCCGGTAGCCGAGGCCTTGAAGCACCGGCGCGGCGATGTGCGCGACGCGGGCCTCGAGCCCGGTCTCGGTTACGATCCGCTCCTCGTGCAGCGCGTCTTCGGTGTCGGTCACTGGTCGATTCCGACCGGCTCAAACAAAAAAGAGCGGGTCCGGGGTGGGCCCACTCTCGAACGAACCAGTCGTTTGAGATTGAATGCCAGCGATATAGGCCCAGCGATCCCGGTTTGCAATCCCGGCCGCTGGCTACGATGCGCTCCCGTCCTCGTCGAGGATTCGCCTCAGCGCCGATCGAAGGGGAGGCACATCCGTCATCACCGCATTCCAGAGCGTGTCGAGCTCCAGGGACCGGTAAGCATGAACGAGGCGATTCCGCATCGCGATGATTTCGCGCCAAGGGACGCCCGGCAGGTTCGCCTGCAGTTGGGACGAAACCTTCGATGCCGCCTCGCCGAGAATCTCGAGGGCGCGCGCAAGCGCAAAGGCAAGCATGATGTCGGCATCGAGGTCACCGCGCACGCGGCCTTCGACAAACCGCATTGCCATGTCCGCCATCTCGACCATGTCCGCGAGGCGGTCGCGGTCGCGCCCCTCAGGCGGCATATTGTGTTTCGGCGGCGTTCACGACCTCCTGACGAAACCGCTCGTTCAAATCCCCGGCGGTCCGCAGGTCCACCTTCCTGCCAAGCATCTCGCTGAGCTCGATTTCGATCCCGGCCAGCGCGATGAGGCCGGGTATGTTCTCCGGCTCGAATTCGACCAGGAGGTCGACGTCGCTGTCGGGGCGGTTGGTGCCCTTCAGCGTCGAGCCGAAGAGGGACAGCCGCCGGATGTGGTGCCGTCGGCAGAAAGCCGCCAAAGCCGCGGGATCGGGGAAGAGGTCGCGTCTCATTGCGCCATTATAGCACGGGCGGCGCGGTCATCCGGCGCCGCCAGCGCAGCAGGGCGACCCCGGCCCAGATCGCCTCGACGACACCGAACGGCCAGGTGCCGGCGAGGAAGCCGTAGGTCGATGCGAGGAGGCAGGCGCCGGCGAAGGCGAGGATGAACCAGGGGCTGCGGTCCTCGAAGGCGTAGGTGGCGAGCATCAGGGTCACGGCGAGAAGGCCGAAGATCGTCAATCCGTCCATTTTGCTAGCGCCTTTCGAAGACCAGCCAGGCCGGCTTGCGGCCGGCGCGATGCGCCTTCGCCTCGTAGCGGGTTCCGGGCCAACCGGCCCAGGGCCTGCGCCAGTCGTCGGCGCGGGTTGCGGTCCAGACGAGATCGCCGCGCTTCATCACGTGCTGCAGCGTCCAGTCGATATAGGCCGGGATGTCGGAGGCGCAGCGGAACCGGCCGCCCGGGGCCAGCACCCGCGCGAAGCGGTCGAGATTGGCGTCGGAGACGAAACGCCGCTTCCAGTGGCGGCGCTTCGGCCACGGGTCGGGGAAGAGGAGGTCGATCCGGTCGAGCGAGGCGTCGGGCAGCGCGTCGAGGAGTTCGGCGGCGTCGCCGTCATGGAGCCGGACGTTGCGGAGGCCGGCGGCATCGATCCCGGCGACCATGCGCGCGAGGCCCTCCTCGAACGGCTCGACGCCGAGGAAGCCGATGTCGGGCGCAGCAGTCGCCTCGTGGATGAAGTGCTCGCCGGCGCCGCAGCCGACCTCCAGCCGCACGGCGGAGACCGGCACGGCGAACAGCGACCGCGGGTCGGCGTCCTTGATGCGGCCGGGATCGACCAGCAGCTCCGGCAGGCGGCGCGCGAGGAGGGCGGCCCGCGTGGGCGAGAGCGGCCGGCCCTTGCGGCGGCCGTAGAGGCGGCTCCGGTGCCCGGCCGGGGCGCCGCCGCTCAGCTGAGCGCGCTCCGCAGCTGGTCGACGAGATCGGTGCACTCCCAGGAGAAACCGCCATCGGCCTCCGGCGCGCGGCCGAAATGCCCGTAGGACGAGGTGCGCGCATAGATCGGGCGGTTGAGGCCGAGATGGGTGCGGATGCCGCGCGGCGACAGGCTGACCATGTCGCGGATCGCCTTCTCGACGCGCTCTTCCGGGACCTGCCCGGTGCCGTGGAGATCGACATAGATCGACAGCGGCTCCGACACGCCGATGGCGTAGGCGAGCTGGAGGGTGCAGCGGTCGGCGATGCCGGCGGCGACGATGTTCTTTGCAACGTAGCGCGCCGCATAGGCCGCCGAGCGGTCGACCTTGGTCGGGTCCTTGCCGGAAAACGCGCCGCCGCCATGGGGCGCCGCGCCGCCATAGGTGTCGACGATGATCTTGCGGCCGGTGAGCCCGGCATCGCCGTCCGGTCCGCCGATCAGGAACTTGCCGGTCGGGTTGACGTGCCAGACGGTGTCGTCGTCGATCCAGCTCTCCGGCAGCGCCTCGCGGACATAGGGCGTGATCACCTCACGCACTTCGTCCGAGGTCATCTCCGCGGTGTGCTGGGTCGAGACGA
Organism: Bauldia sp.; assembly: GCA_026126025.1. GTDB lineage: Bacteria > Pseudomonadota > Alphaproteobacteria > Rhizobiales > Kaistiaceae > JADLGL01. The sequence continues at coordinate 134,388 of JAHCJZ010000007.1, forward strand.
CGATCGCGGTCGCCTTCACCGGCTTGCCGTCGCGGTAGAGCACGGTGACCTGGCTCTTGGCGTCGGGCTGGAGCTCCGGCGCCTGGCCGGAATGGCGGGCCTTCGCCATCAGCTGGAGAATGCGGTGCGCATAGTAGATCGGCGCCGGCATGAGCTCCGGGGTCTCGCGGCAGGCATAGCCGAACATGATGCCCTGGTCGCCGGCGCCCTCGTCCTTGTTGCCCGAGGCGTCGACGCCCTGCGCGATGTCGGCCGACTGGGCGTGGAGGAGCACCTCGATGTCGCAGTTCTTCCAGTGGAAGCCGGGCTGCTCGTAGCCGATGTCGCGGATCGCGCCGCGGGCGAGCTCGGCGATGCGCTCCTTGTTCCCGGCGAGCGATTCCGGCCCGCGGACCTCGCCCGCGATCACCACGCGGTTCGTCGTGGCAAGGGTCTCGGCGGCGACGCGGGCCTCCGGCATCTCGGCGAGGAAAGCGTCGACGATGGTGTCCGAGATGCGGTCGCAAACCTTGTCGGGGTGGCCTTCCGACACGGATTCGCTGGTGAAGATGTAGGAGGATCGAGTCACGACAATTCCCCACGGCTCTCGCCGGGCCGGCGAGCGGGGTCACCTCTTGGCAAGGAACGGTTCGCCGGTCAATCGGACCGGCGGCAGGGCTCAGCCCTCCTCGCCGTCACCGGCAATGGCGCGGACGAGGTCGATCACCCGGCGCCGCAAGCGCGGATCGGTGATGCGCACGAAAGCGCGGTTCAGCTGGAGTCCTTCGGATGACGAAAGGAAGTCGACCACCGGCCCGCCACCATCGCGGCCTTCGCCGGTACCAGCTTCGGAGTGACCCGGCGCGCCCTCAAAGAAAAACGAAACAGGGACAGAGAGCACCGAAGCGATGTTCTGGAGGCGGCTCGCGCCAATACGGTTTGTTCCCTTTTCGTATTTTTGAATCTGCTGGAAGGTAATACCTAACTGCTCGCCCAGCCTCTCCTGGCTCATTCCAACCATCATCCGGCGAAGGCGGACCCGGCCGCCGACGTGAATATCGATGGGATTGGGCTTCTTGGTGGCGGTGGCCATATCACCCCAGCTTTCTCTAACGCCGGTTCAAGGCGCATCATTGAAGCGGCGGGCGAGGGTCGCGAGTTAGGATCAATCCAGGTTCAAGTCAATCGCGCCGGACCCGCATAGTAAACCTACCCACTCCTGCGAGCACCATCATAATTATCGCGATGATCCCCACAATTGTGTCCCCAAACCTTGAGTAGAGCGTGGGGCTCAGCGCAACCGGAAGCTGGCCGTCGATGACTCCCGCGACCCCGACATCCAGACGCTGCAGGGTTCGCCCGTAAGGGTCGATAATGGCGGAAATACCGGTGTTGGCGGCACGGACCAGCGGAAGCCCTTCCTCGACGGCCCGGATGACCGCCTGCTGGAAGTGCTGGCGGGGCCCGGGCGTGTCGCCATACCAGCCGTCATTGGTGACGTTGAGGATCCAGCCGGGACGCGCCCCCGCGGGGGTTACTTCGCCGGCAAAGATCATCTCGTAGCAGACCTGCGGCGAGAAGGGCGGCGCGTTGCCGGCAGTGAGCAGGCGGCGTTCGAGGCCCGCGGTGAAGCCGCCGGGCAGGGCGATGAGCTGCCGGATGCCGAGCCCTTCGAGGAAGCCCTGCAGCGGCAGGTATTCCCCGAACGGCACAAGATGCACCTTGTCGTAGGAGTCGGCGATCTCGCCCGTATCGGTGATGACGAGGACGGAGTTCATCACCCGCCGCGGCTCGCCTGGACGCGCCGTCTCCGCCCGCGGGGCGCCAGTGACGAGCGTCATCCCCCGGGCGAGAAGGTCGGCGATCGCCGCCAGCTCCACCGGGCTTTCGGTGAGGAGATAGGGCACCGCGGTTTCCGGCCAGATGAGATGCGTCGGGACGCTGCCGTCGGCGGCCGGCTCGTCCGGCGCGCTGAGGTCGAGATAGGTCACGAAGTTCACCGCGGCGGCGGCGGGGTCGATCTTCACCTCCTGCGGGATGGCGGCCTGGACGATGCGGAGGTTCACGCCGGGGACCGTCGCGTCGGTGGCCGTCCCGAGGCGGTAGAAGCCGAAGCCGACATCGGCGAGCAGCACCAGCGCCAGCGCGCCGAACGCCACCCAGCGCCCGCGGCCGCGCTCGCCCCAGCCGGCGAGGAGCGCGGGCGCGGCGAAGACGAGGAAGGCGAGCAACGTGACGCCCCAGATGCCGACCAGCGACGCGATCTGCATGAAGGGCGGCGACGGCAGCAGCGTGTAGCCGAAGGCGTTCCACGGGAAGCCGGTGAGGATGTGGCCGCGCAGCCATTCGATCGCGGTCATCACCAGCGCGAGGACGAAGATGCGCGGCCAGCCGTCCGACCAGAACAGCCGCACGATCGCGATGCCGATCGACCACAGGATCGCGAGGCCCGCCGGGAATGCGACCACCGCGACCGGCAGCAGCCAGGCGAATTCCTCCGCCTCGATGAGGAAGGAGGCGCCGATCCACCACAGGCCCGCGGCGAAATAGCCGAAGCCGAACCACCAGCCGACGGCCGCCGCCGGGCGCACGCGGCGGAAGACGCCGCGGCCCTCGGAGGTGGCCGCGCCGTCGACCAGCCACACCAGGATCGGGATGGTGATCCAGCAGACGAAGAAGAGGTTGAAGGGCGGCAGCGCCAGGACGCTCGCCGCGCCGGCGAGCGCCGCCACGCCCCACCGTCGCCAACCCCACAGCAGGATGATGGAATCGGCGAGACGGTTCATCGGCGCCCGGCAGCGAATCGGGTGAAACGCCCGACGCTCGGGGAGGATCAGCGGCCGGTCAAGCGCCCGACGCCGAACGCGGCTCAGGCGGCGCGATCTCGCCCGCGCCGTCACCGGCATCGGCGGGCAGCGGCGGCGAAATGCGCAGCCGCCGGATCCGGCGCTGGTCGGCGTCGAGGATCTCGATCCGGTGGCCGCTCGGCGCGGTCAGGATCTCTCCCGGCGCCGGTATGCGGCCGAGGAGGTTGAAGACGAGCCCGCCGATCGTCTCGGGCTCGGTGGCGGGATCGGGCGCGGCCAGCCCGCCGCCGACGAGAGCGGCGATGTCTTCGAGGCTCGCGCCGGCATCGGCGACGAAGACGCCGTCGCCCTCGGCCACCACGTCCGGCTCCTCGACGACGTCGTGCTCGTCGTCGATCTCGCCGACGATCGCCTCGACCGCATCCTCCAGCGAGACCAGGCCGTCGGTGCCGCCATATTCGTCGATGACGAGCGCCATCTGGGTGCGCTCGGCGCGCATCGTCGCCAGCAGGGTCGCGACCGGCATCGAAGGCGGAACGAACAGCACGTCGCGCACGAGGCCGGCGACGGTGATCGGCGTGCCGAGGTCGATCGCCGACAGGTCGAGGTGCCGCACGCCATCCTCGCCGGCGCGCGCCCCGAGGCGCGCGGCAAGGCCGGTGAGGTCCTTGATGTGGACCATGCCGACGGGATCGTCGAGCGATTCGCGATAGACCGGCATCCGCGAATGCCCCGATTCCTCGAATTCGAGGAGGAGGTCGCCGAGCGTCGTCTCGACGTCGACCGCGTCGATGTCGGTGCGCGGGATCATGATGTCCTCGACGCGGATCTCGCGAAGGCCGAGGACGTTGGTGAGGAGCATGCGCTCCTCCGGCGACAGGGTGCCGTCGGCGCTCTCGCGGAGCGCGTCCGTCAACTCCTCCCGGACCGAAGCATTGCGAAGACCGACCGCGGCGCGGAGGCGGTCGAACCACCCTTCGCCGGAGGGCCGGTCGGTTTCCTCCGGGCGGACCGCTGCTGCGGGTCTACTGGGAGGCTCCTGGCTCGAATCCGCGTTCGAACCAGCCGTGTCTTTGGGATCGCTCATCGCCCGTCATCGCCGGCTGTTTCCGGAGGCTCAGGGTCCGTGCCGGCGTACGGATCCGCTATCCCGAGCCCGGCGAGGATGGCGGTCTCCAGCCCTTCCATCGCCGCGGCCTCGCTGTCGTCGACATGATCATGGCCGACGAGGTGAAGGAGGCCGTGGACCAATAAGTGGGTCATATGATCGGCGAGCGTCAAGCCCGCTTCGGCGGCTTCGCGCACAACTGTCTCATGAGCAAAGACAATGTCGCCCAGATGGACCGGCACGCCGGTGGGCGCCGGCGGGGCGGCGACCACCGGAAACGACAGGACGTTGGTCGCCTTGTCCTTGCCGCGCCAGCTGGCGTTCAGCCTGCGGATCGCCGCATCGTCGGTGAACAGCAGAGAAACCTCCGCGCCCCCGGCAAGCGCCGGCACGCGCGCCGCGGCGGCCGCTCCGGCGCGTTCGGCAAGCCGCGCGAGGTCCGGTTCGGGCGGCCATTCGCCGGCCTCGACGGAAAGGTCGAATTGCAGGGATAGGCCCACGCTCTAGCGTCCGGCGGTGCCGCCGTCGAGGGTCGACTGCGCGGCGTCGTAGGCGCGCACGATCCGCGACACCAGCGGATGGCGCACCACGTCGGTGTCGGTGAAGCGGATCTGCATGATGCCCGGCACGTTGCGCAGCAGCCCGAGCGCTTCGGCGAGGCCCGACTTCTGGCCCGGCGGCAGGTCGACCTGCGACGGGTCGCCGGTGACGATCATCCGCGAGCCCTCGCCAAGGCGGGTGAGGAACATCTTCATCTGCATCGGCGTGGTGTTCTGCGCCTCGTCGAGGATGATCGCGGCGTTGGCGAGCGTGCGGCCGCGCATGAAGGCGAGCGGCGCCACCTCGATCATCCCGGAGGCAAGGCCGCGCTCGACCTTCTCGGCCTGCATCATGTCGTAGAGCGCGTCGTAGAGCGGGCGGAGATAGGGATCGACCTTCTCCTTCATGTCGCCGGGCAGGAAGCCGAGCCGCTCGCCGGCCTCGACCGCCGGCCGCGACAGGATGATCCGCGAGACCGTGCCGCGTTCGAGCTGCGCCGCCGCGTAGGCGACCGCCAGATAGGTCTTGCCGGTGCCGGCGGGGCCGACGCCGAACACCAGCTCGGCGCTCTCCATGGCGCGGATGTAGGCGTCCTGCGTCGGCGAGCGCGCCACCACGACGCGGCGGCGGGTGCCGATCTGCGCCAGCGCCAGCTTCCCCTTCGGCTGCAGCGTCGGGAGGTTCATCTGGGCGTCCGCCGCCTCGGCCATGCGGATCGCGCCGTCGACATCGCCGGGCTCGATGTCGTGGCCCTGTTCGAGGCGGCCATAGAGCATGTCAAGGGCGAGGCGCGCCTGCGCGCAGGCCTCCGGATTGCCGCGGAGGATCACCTGGTTGCCGCGCGCCACCGCCTCGACGCCGAGCCGCTGCTCGATCATCGCGAGATTCTGGTCGAACTCGCCGAACAGCGTCCCGGCGAGGCGGTTGCTGTCGAAGGCGACGACGATCTGCGTCTTGTCGGGGTCGGCGACGGTCACCGGACCGATCTGCGGCACGCGGCTCAAACCACCGCCTCCAGGCCTTCGGGCTCGGCGAGCGCGCCGAAGAGGCTGTTGGTGCCGAGCGCGTCGATCACCACCGGCGCGAGGCTGCCGATCAGATCGGGTGACGCCATCACCTGCACCGGCTGCAGCCAGGGCGAGCGGCCGACGATCTGGCCGGGCTTGCGGCCGGGCTTCTCGAAGAGGACATCCATGCGCATGCCGAGCCGCGAGCGGTTGAACGCCGCCTGCTGCCGCGTGAGGAGCGCCTGGAGGCGTGCAAGCCGTTCGACCTTCTCGTCCTCCGGTACCTGCGCACGCTCCGCCGCGGGCGTCCCCGGCCGCGGGCTGTATCGGAACGAGAACGCCGAGGCGTAGCCCACGGTTTCGACCAGCCGCAGCGTCTCGCCGAAGTCGGCCTCGGTCTCGCCCGGGAAGCCGACGATGAAGTCGCCGGAGAGCGCGATGTCGGGCCGCGCGGCGCGGATGCGGTCGACGAGGCGGAGATAGTCCGCAGCGCTATGGCGGCGGTTCATCGCCGCGAGCACCCGGTCGGAGCCGGCCTGCACCGGGAGGTGGAGATAGGGCATCAGCGCCGGCAGGTCGCGATGCGCGGCGATCAGCGCATCGTCCATGTCGCGCGGGTGGCTGGTGGTGTAGCGGAGCCGCGCGATGCCCGGCACCTCGGCGAGCCGGAACAGCAGCGCGCCGAGGCCCCATTGGCGGCCGTCCGGTCCCTCGCCATGCCAGGCGTTGACGTTCTGGCCGAGCAGCGTCAGCTCGCGCACGCCCGACGCTGCGAGCCGCTCCGCCTCCGCCACGATCGCCGCGACCGGCCGCGAAACCTCCGCGCCGCGGGTGTAGGGCACCACGCAGAAGGTGCAGAACTTGTCGCAGCCCTCCTGCACCGTGAGGAACGCGGTGACCGGACGCCCCCCTTTCTCCACTCGTTCCCGCGAAGGCGGGAACCCAGCCGCACGCGCCGAATCTGTGGCTGGATTCCCGCCTTCGCGGGAATGAACGGTGGAGGGGGGCAGCGCGTCCAGCGCGGCGAATTTGTCGGCGATGGCGAACTCGGTCTCGACCACGGCGCCGGCGGCGCTGCGGGCGATCAGCTCGGGAAGGCGGTGGTAGGATTGCGGGCCGACGACGAGGTCGACGGCCGGCGCCCGGCGCGCGATTTCCGTGCCCTCGGCCTGCGCCACGCAGCCGGTGACGCCGATGGTGACGGTGCGCCCTTCGCGCGCGGCAGCCTCCTTGAGGCGGCGCAGCTTGCCGAGCTCGGAATAGACCTTCTCGGCGGCCTTCTCGCGGATATGGCAGGTGTTGAGGAGGATGAGGTCGGCGCCCTCGGGCGCATCGGTCTCGGTGTAGCCGGCCGGCGCCAGGACATCGGCCATCCGGCCGGAATCATAGGCATTCATCTGGCAGCCATAGGTCCGGATGAAGACCTTCCGACCCGTCTCAGACTTGACCGTCATCGCCTCCGCGACCCGAAACCCGGGCACGCCGCGCCCGCTTCCGACCTATAGGCTCTCCACCGCCGGAAGCATAGCGGGCGAATGTGACGGTGGTTTCCGGGCCGCTTCCGCCGCCTGACGCAACACCCCTCCAACTCTCGTCACCCCGGCGAAGGCCGGGGTCCAGAACCGCACGAAGGCCGGCGCGTATGGCTCTGGATTCCGGCCTTCGCCGGAATGACGAAAGAGGGGAGAAGACCCCGGTAGAGTAGGGCCCTACGGGTCCTTCTTCTTCAGCGGGACGCCGTAGAGCTCGAGGCGGTGGTCGACCAGCTCGTAGCCGAGCTCGGCGGCGATGCGCTCTTGCAGGCGCTCGATCTCCTCGATGCGGAACTCGATCACCCGGCCGGTGCGCAGGTCGATCAGATGGTCGTGGTGCTCGTCGGGGATCGGCTCGTAGCGGGCGCGGCCGTCGCGGAATTCATGGCGCGCGATGATGCCGGCGTCCTCGAAGAGCTTCACGGTGCGGTAGACGGTCGAGATCGAGATGTGCGGGTCGATCGCCGAGGCGCGGCGATACAGCTCCTCGACGTCGGGATGGTCGGTCGCGGCGTCCAGCACGCGCGCGATCACCCGCCGCTGCTCGGTCATCCGCATGCCCTTGCGGGCGCAGAGCTCTTCGAGGGGTTCCGGAGTTGCGGGTTTCGCTTCCCGATCCATCAACCGCGCTTAGCGGAGGCTCAGGCGCAAGACAAGCGCGTTGCCGGCCTCGCCGTCGGCGTGGCGGTAATAGCGCGAGCGCTCGCCGACCTTCCGGAAGCCGAGCGAGAGGTACAGCCCCACGGCTGCGCGGTTGCTCTCCTCGACCTCGAGGAAGAGCGCCTCGACGCGGTCGCGATAGGCGCGGCGCGCCGCCTCCTCCATCAGCCGGCGGCCATGGCCGCGGCCGCGGGAGGACGGATCGACGGCGATGGTGAGGATCTCGGCTTCGCCCCCGGCCATGCGCAGCAGCACGAAGCCGACCACCCGGCGCCGGCTGCCGAAGAGGCTGCGCCGGCGGAAGGCGATGCCCTGCACCACCGGATATTCGCCGAGGAAGGACGACATCTCCTCCGCGCTCCAGCCGCGCGAGAAGCTGCGCTCGTGGATGTCGGCGAGCGCCGCGGCGTCGTCGCGCCGGGCGTCGTCGATGATGCCGCCGTCGCGCCGGAACCACTTCATCGGCGCGGCAGGGCTGCGGCCTTCGCCGGCGTCGCGTCCGGCGGGCGGAGGTAGAGCGGGCGCGGCGGGCCGTCGGGCGATGCCGTCATCGCCAGCGCGAGGAGCGTCGCCGGGTCGGGCGCGGAGCGCTCGTGCACGATCGGCTGCCCGGTGATTGCGGCAATGGCGCGAGCGCCGGAGCCCGCGAGCGACGTACCGGCGGCGAACTCTGTCGCGCGCTGGATATTTGCCGCCTCAGCATCGCCGGACGGGCGCCCGTCACCGTCGAAACGCTGGAGGTAGACACCACCGGCACGCGCGTCGAGGAGCGCGAGGACCGGCCCGGTCGCGCCCAGCGCCCGCGCCTCGGCGGCGTGAACGGTGAGCGTGGAGATGCCGACCGCGGGCTTCCCGGTGACGAGCGCGAAGCCGCGCACCGCCGCGACGCCGACGCGGATGCCGGTGAAGGAACCCGGGCCGACGGTGACGGCGAAGCGGCCGATATCGGCGAACGCGACCCGCGCCTCGGCCATCACCTCGCTCACCATGCCGAACAGGCGCTCGCCATGGCCGCGGCCGATGATCTCGGTGCGGATCACCGGCGCGCCCTCGGGCCGGCCGATCGCGACCGAACAGGCCTCCAGCGCAGTGTCGATGGCAAGGACGATCATGCCGAGGCTTTTGGCCGCTGCCCCGCCGATTCACAAGGGGGGCGCTATCGGTTCGTCCGACCACACCCGTCACCCCGGCGGAGGCCGGGGTCCAGCGCAACACGATCGGCCGGAGCAAGCAGTCTGGATTCCGGCCTTCGCCGGAATGACGAAAGGGGAAGACGCGGTGGTCTAGTTGACCGGCTGGACTTCGCGGACTTCGGGCACGAAGTGCCGGAGGAGGTTCTCGATGCCGTGCTTCAGCGTCGCGGTCGAGGACGGGCAGCCGGAGCAGGAGCCGCGCATGTTGAGGTAGACGACGCCGTCGCGGAAGCTGCGGAAGGTGATGTCGCCGCCATCCTGCGCCACCGCGGGACGGACGCGGGTCTCGAGGAGCTCCTTGATGGTCTCGACGATCTCGGCCGCGGCGGGGTCGAAATCCTCCTCGCCCTCGGCCTGGCCGGCATCGACCGCCGGTGCGCCGGACAGGAAATGCTCCATGATCGCGCCGAGGACGGCGGGCTTGAGGTGCGGCCACTCGCCACCAGCCTTGGTGACGGTGATGAAGTCGTCACCGAGGAAGACGCCGGAGACGCCGTCGATCGCGAAGAGCCGGCGCGCCAGCGGCGAGGAGGTTGCCTCGTCGGGCTCGCGATACTCCGCGGTGCCCATGCCCATGACGACGCGCCCGGGCAGGAACTTCAGGGTCGCCGGATTGGGGGTCGCCTCAGTCTGGATGAACATGCCGCCGCCGTCATTCTTTGGAACGCTTCCAAACATAGTCGAACCCATTCGAAGATCAAGTTTCGTCAGGCGATCGCGGCGATCGCGGCTTCGTCCAGTCCGCCCGGAACCACGGTGATCGGGACGACGAACGCGCCGAAAGTGCCGGCGATCAGGGCGGATATAAGGGTCCCGGGGCCCTCCTTTCCAGTCCCCGCGGCAAGAACGAGCACGGCGATGTCCTCGTCCTCGGCGATGAGCCCGGTGATCTCGGCCGCGACCTCGCCCTCGCGAATCACCTGCTCGGGCTCCAGCTGCGACCATTTGCGGACCACGTCAGCGAAGCGGCCGAGGGTCTCCTCGGCCTCGTTCATCGCCTCGGCGCGCATGATGGTCTCGACGCCCTTCCATTGCTGGAAGCCGGCCGGCGCGATGACATAGAGCAGCACGACCGCGCCGCCGGTGTGCTCGGCGCGGAGCGCCGCGTACTGCACCGCACGCACGCACTCCGTCGAATCGTCGACCACCAGCAGGAACTTCCGCCGGTGCCCCGGCGCCGACGCCTTCCGCGGCTTCACCATGGTTCGATGGTGAATGGTGAATGGTGAAATGGTCAATGGTGAATAGGGTCGGTGCCGGGCCGCCCTGCCATTCACCATTCACTATTCACCATTCACCGCTTCCGCAGCAGCCCGACGATGTCGCGGACGTCATCCATCGTCTGCTCCGCCATTGCGGCCGCGCGGGCGGTGCCGTCGGCGAGGACGCGGTCGATCTCGGCGGGGTCGGCGAGGAGGCGGCGCATCTCGCCGGCGATCGGCGAAAGGCGCGACACCGCGAGGTCGGCGAGCGCCGGCTTGAAGGCGGAGAATTGCGCGCCGCCATGCTCGCGCAGCACCGCCTCCTTCGTGGAGCCGGAGAGCGCGGCGTAGATGTCGACGAGGTTCTCCGCCTCGGGGCGGCCCTTCAGCCCCTCGACCGCCGACGGCAGCGGTTCGGGGTCGGTCTTCGCCTTGCGGAGCTTCTGCGCGATCGTGTCGGCGTCGTCGGTGAGGTTGATGCGCGAATATTCCGACGGGTCGGATTTCGACATCTTCTTGGTGCCGTCGCGAAGGCTCATCACGCGCGTCGCGCTGCCCTCGATCAGCGGCTCGGGCAGCGGGAAATACTCCGTGCCATGGCCGTTGCCGGCGATCGATTCGGCATAGTCATTGTTGAATTTCTGCGCGATGTCGCGCGACAGCTCCAGATGCTGCTTCTGGTCCTCGCCGACCGGGACGTGGGTGGCGCGGTAGACGAGGATGTCGGCGGCCATCAGCGTCGGATAGGCGAAGAGCCCGACCGAGGCGTTCTCGCGATCCTTGCCGGCCTTCTCCTTGAACTGCGTCATGCGGTTGAGCCAGCCCATCCGCGCGATGCAGTTGAACACCCAGGCGAGTTCGGCGTGCTGCGGCACCTGGCTCTGGTTGAAGATGATGTTCTTCCGCGGGTCGATGCCGACGGCGATCAGCGCCGCGGCGACCTCGCGCGTGCTCTTCACCAGCTCCTGCGGCTCCTGCCAGACCGTGATCGCGTGGAGGTCGACCACGCAATAGATGCAGTCATAGCGCTCCTGCAGCGCCACCCAGCGCATGATCGCGCCGAGATAGTTGCCGAGGTGGAGATTGCCGGTCGGCTGGACGCCGGAAAAGACGAGTGGCCGATGCGCCATGGGAGGGGTCCTTCGCGAAGCGGCCCGCTATATGGCCGGCCGGACGCGGAGGCAAGCGGCGGTCAGGTCGCCCGGCGGCGGCGGTTGCGCAATGCGCCGAGATATTTGCGGAAGTCGACCGCGCCGGTGAGCTGGACGAAGAGCACGAACAGCGCGATGCCGCCGACCACCACGCCGAGGATGCCGCCATAGCGCAGCCAGGGCGACGGGTCGAACAGCCAGGCGGTGTAGATGCCGCGCGTCGCCCAGAGGACGGCGCCCATCAGCACGGCGGCGAGAAGGATCAGCGGCACGCGGCGCCGCAGCCCGTCGTCGATCCTGAATTCGCCGCGGCGCCACAGGGTGAAGCCGAGGAGCCCGGCATTGACCCAGCCGGCGATGCTGGTGGCGATGGCGATGCCGACATGCTCCAGCGGCCCGAACAGCGCGAGCGACAGCACCACGTTCACCACCATGCCGATCGCGGCGAACCACATCGGGGTGCGGGTGTCCTCGCGGGCGAAGAAGCCGGGCTGGAACACCTTGATCAGCACGAAGGCGGGAAGCCCCGCGGCGAAGGCGGCGAGCGCGTTGGCGGTCGCGAGGCTGTCGGCGGCGTCGAACGCGCCGCGCTCGAACAGCACCTTCACGATCGGCGTCGCCAGCACGAGGAGCGCGATCGCGGCGGGCAGCGTTAGCGCCATGGCGAATTCCAGCGCCCGGTTCTGGGTGTGCGCGGCGGTGTCCTCATGGCCGGTGCGCAGCTGCCGCGTCAGGTCGGGCAGCAGCACCACGCCGACCGCGACGCCGACAATGCCGAGCGGCAGCTGGTAGATGCGGTCGGCGTAATAGAGGAACGACACCGCGCCGGGCGCGAGCGACGCGATGATGGTGCCGACGACGATGTTGATCTGGGTGACGCCGCCGGCGAGCGCGCCGGGAATCGCGAGCTTCACCAGCCGCTTCACCGCCGGCGTGAGGCGCGGCAGCCGCGGCCACAGCGGCAAGCCCATGCGGGCCGAGGCCCACACCACCACGGCGAGCTGCAGCACGCCGCCGATGACGGTGGCGACGGAGAGGATGATGCCGGCGTCCGGGGTCTCGCTGTAGTCCGCGAGGATGACCCAGGCGAGCGCAGCGATGAAGACGACGTTGAGCATCGCCGGGGCGAAGGCTGCTGCCGCGAATTTGCCGCGGGCGTTGAGGACGCCGGAATAAAGAGCGAGCAGCGAGACCAGCGCGAGATAGGGGAAGAGGATGCGGGTGAGCAGCACCGCTAGGTCGAACTTCTCCGGATCCTCCGAGAAGCCGGGCGCCAGCACATACATCAGGATCGGCATGAGGATTTCGGCGAGGCCGATGACGAGAAGCAGCGTCGTCAGGAGCGCGGAGAGCGCGTCGCGGGCGAACTCCTTCGCCTCCTCATGGCCGCGCTCCTCATAGGCGCGGGCGAAGAGCGGCACGAAGGCCGAGTTGAACGCCCCCTCGGCGAAGAGGCGGCGGAAGAGGTTGGGGAAGCGGAAGGCGACGAAGAACGCGTCCGCCACCACCCCCGTCCCCAGCGCCGCCGCCATGAACATGTCGCGCACAAAGCCGAGCACGCGGCTCGACGCCGTCGCCCCGCCGACGGTGACGAAGTTGCGGAGGAGGCTCATGCGTTCCCTCCCCCATTGCGGGGTAGGCAGTCGGCAGTTGGCAGTCGGCAGTCGGCAGCCACGACACTCGTCATTCCGGCGAAGGCCGGAATCCAGTGCGCGGAACGCGGTCCTTCGAGGCCCGGCTTCGCCGGGCACCTCAGGACGAGGCCAATTAACTTCTCATCGACCTCATCCTGAGGTGCGAGCGACCGAAGGGAGCGAGCCTCGAAGGATGAACCCTGGCCTTCGTCGGGGTGACGAGAAGGTCGGGGCACGTCAGGCGGCGCCGCGGCGGGGCGCTTTGGGCGCGGCGGCGGGCGGGTCGAAGGCCTGCTCCAGGCGGCGGCGGATCGCGGCCATGCGCGCCGGGTTGGTGACCTTCTGCCCGATGAGATCGCTGACATAGAAGACGTCGACCGCCCGCTCGCCAAAGGTCGTGATATGCGCCGAGGCGATGTTCAGATTGAGGTCGGAGAGGATACGGGTGAGATCGTAAAGAAGTCCGGGCCGGTCGAGGCCGGACGCCTCGATCGCGGTGAACTGGTCGGACCAGGAATTGTCGATGACGATCCGCGGGGTGAGGTTGAAGGCGCGGTAGCGCGGCTTCGGCTTGGCCTTCACCGCGACCACCCGGTCAGGGAGGCGCACCGCGCCGGACAGCGCCTCCTCGATCACCGTGCGGATCTTGCGCGCGCGGCGCTGCTCGTCCTCGTCGTCCGCGAACTCGCGCGAGATGAAGATCGAGTCGAGCGCGAGGCCGTCGGTGGTGGTGAAGATCTGGGCATCGACGATGTTGGCGCCCGCCACGGCGCAGGCGCCGGCGATGATCGACAGCAGCCGCGGATGGTCGGGCGCGAGGATGGTGATCTCGGTCACCGCCTCGAAGGGTAGCAGCGTCACCTCGGTGGCGAGCGTGCGGCCCTCGCGATCCGCCTCTCGGATCATCGCGGCATGGGCAAGCTTGTGGGGCATGTCGACGCGCAGGAGATAGGCCGGATAGAGCCGCTCGACATAGCGGCGGCGCTCGGCCTCCGGCCAGTCCGCCAGCTTCTCCGCCAGCTCGCGGCGCGCCGCCTCGACGCGCATCCGGCGCGTGACCTGGCTGTGGCCGCCGGTCAGCACCGTCTCGGTCTCCCAGTAGAGCGTGCGCAGCAGCTGGCCCTTCCAGCCGTTCCACACGCCCGGCCCAACGGCGCGGATGTCGGCGATGGTGAGGATGAGGAGGAGCTTCAGCCGCTCCATGTCCTGCACGACCGCGGCGAAATCCTGGATCGTCTTCGGGTCGTTGAGGTCGCGCTGCTGTGCGGTGAGGCTCATCAGGAGGTGGTGCTCGACCAGCCAGGCGAGCGTGTCGACCTGGGGCGGCGTCAGGCCGAAGCGCGGCCCGAGCTTTCGCGCCACCCGCGCGCCGGCGATCGAATGATCCTCCGGGCGGCCCTTGGCGATGTCGTGGAGGAGCATCGCGATGTAGAGGACGGTGCGGTCCTTCAGGGTCGGCCAGATCTCGGCGGCGAGCGGATGCTCCTCGTCGAGTTCGCCGCGCTCGATCCGCGACAGGCCGCCGACGGCGCGGATCAGGTGCTCGTCCACCGTATAGTGGTGGTACATGTTGAACTGCATCATCGCGACGACCTTGCCGAAATCCGGCACGAAGCGGCCGAGGACGCCGGTCTCGTTCATCAGCCGCAGCGTCGCCTCCGGGTTCTTGCGCGAGGCGAGAAGGTCGACGAAGAGGCGATTGGCCTCCGGGTCGGCGCGCAGCCTGCCGTCGATCAGGCCGAGCTGGCGGGTGATGCGCTGCGTCGCGTCGGGATGGAGCGGCAGGTCGGCACCGTCGGCGATGGTGAAGATGCGGATGAGGTTCACCGGGTCGCGGGTGAACACGTCGTCATCGGCGATGTTGAGGCGGTCGTTCTCGACGATGAAGTCGGCGGAGCCGGCGATCTTCTTCCGCCGCCTGCCGCCGAACAGCCGGCCGAGCCGCGGCGCGGCCTTGACGTGGTGCTCCTCCAGCGCGGCGCAGAAGATGCGGGTGAGGTCGCCGACATCCTTCGCCACGAGGAAGTAGTGCTTCATGAAGCGCTCGACGTCCTCCATGCCGGGATGGTCGGTGTAGCCGAGCCGCTCCGCCATCGGCCGCTGCACCTCGAAGGACAGCCGCTCTTCCGCGCGGCCGGCGAGGAAGTGGAGGTTGCAGCGGACAACCCACAGGAACTCTTCGGCCTTCTGGAAGCGCTCCAGCTCGGCGCGCGAGAAGACGCCGGCCTTGACCAGCTCGTCCATCGACTGGGTGCGGTAGACGTATTTCGCGATCCAGAAGAGCGTGTGGAGATCGCGAAGGCCGCCCTTGCCGTCCTTGATGTTGGGCTCGACGAGGTAGCGCGAGGCGCCCTGCTTCTGGTGCCGCTCGTCGCGCTCGGCGAGCTTGGCGGCGACGAACTCGGCGGCCGTGCCCTTCACTACCTCCTTGTCGAAGCGGGCGGTCAGCGCATCGAGGAGTGCGCGGTCGCCGCAAACGAAGCGCGCCTCCAGCACGGCGGTGCGGATCGTCATGTCGGACCGGGCGAGGCGGATGCATTCGTCGACCGTCCGCGTCGCCTGGCCGACTTTGAAGCCCATGTCCCAAAGGCGGTAGAGGATATAGTCCGCGAGCTTGCGCAGTCGCGGCGTGCTCTTCGCCGGCATCAGGAAGAGAAGGTCGATGTCGGAGCCGGGCGCCAGCGTGCCGCGGCCATAGCCGCCGACCGCCACCACCGCCATCGCAGGCCCGCCGCCCTTCTCCGGCGGGACGACGTGCTTGCCGGCGAAGTCGTGGATGACGCGGATCAGGCTGTCCTGGAGATCGGAGAGCCGCCGCGCGCAGAGCGTCCCCTTCCCCTCCTGGAGCAGCAGCACCTCGGCCTTGGTATGGCCGTCGGCCAGAGCCTTCTTCAGCCGGGAGAGGATCGCCGTCGCGGTGTCGCCGCTCGTTACGTCGCCGCGCGCGGCCAGCGCGTCGAGCCAGCTCGCCAGCGCGGCCGCATCGATCAGGGCATCCGCCGGCGCCGCGGCATGTTCGGATTCGCGAACCGTCATCGGCCGGGACTGATAGCGCCAAACATAGCGGGAAGCCATGCGGATTCGGCCAGCGCACCCGCTATCCCGGACCTCATCCTGAGGTGCTCGCGCAGCGAGCCTCGAAGGACCAGCGGCGCTACACGTCGGGTCCTTCGAGGCCCGGCTGCGCCGGGCACCTCAGGATGAGGTCTGGATAGGAAACGTGCCCCTGAGGCGGCGGCCGTCAAGGAGGGACGATGAGAAGGCGCTACTTCAGCAAATCCCGCAGCCGGTAGAGCGCCTCCAGCGCTTCGCGGGGGGACATCTCGTCGGGCCGCATCGCCTCCAGCGCCGCGCGCAACGCGTCCGCGGCCGGTGGTTCCGGCGCGGCGGTGCGGAAGAGGGGCAGATCATCGATCATCGCGGCGGCGGGGGAGCGGCGGTCGGCGGCTTCGAGGCGTTTCAGCACCTCGCGGGCGCGGGCGATGACGGCGGGCGGCAGGCCCGCGAGGCGGGCGACCTGGATGCCGTAGGAGCGGTCGGCGGCGCCCGGCACGATCTGGTGCAGGAAGGCGACCTCGCCCTTCCATTCCTTCACCCGCACGGTCGCATTGTGGAGGCGCGGCAGGCGGGCGGTGAGCGCGGTCAGCTCGTGATAGTGCGTGGCGAAGAGCGCACGCGAGCGGTTGACGTCGTGGAGATGCTCGATCGCGGCCCAGGCGATCGAGAGGCCGTCGAAGGTGGCGGTGCCGCGGCCGATCTCGTCGAGGATCACCAGCGAGCGCTCGCCCGCCTGGTTGAGGATGGCGGCGGTCTCGACCATCTCGACCATGAAGGTCGACCGCCCGCGGGCGAGGTCGTCGGCGGCGCCGACGCGCGAGAAGAGCCGGTCGACGACGCCGATCCGCGCCGCCGCGGCGGGCACGAACGAGCCGGACTGCGCCAGGATCGCGATCAGCGCGTTCTGGCGGAGGAAGGTCGACTTGCCCGCCATGTTGGGGCCGGTGACGAGCCAGATGCGTCCGACCTCGCCGTCCGCCGCCGGGCCGAGGTCGCAATCATTGGCGACGAAGGACTGCCCCGTCGGGCGGAGCGCCTGCTCGACCACGGGATGGCGCCCGCCGGTGACGTGCAGCGCGAGGGAGCGGTCGACGGTGGGCCGCGACCAGGCCTCGGCCTCCGCCAGCTCGGCGAGGCCGGCGGCGACATCGATCGCCGCGAGCGCTTCGGCGGCGGCGCGGAGCGCGGCGGCGTCCGCGAGGACCATCGCGCGGAGCTCGTCGAACACGCCGAGCTCGATCGCGAGCGCGCGGTCGGCCGCGCCGGCGATCCGCGACTGGAGGTCGGCGAGCTCGGTGGTGGTGAAGCGGAGCGCGCCCGCCATGGTCTGGCGGTGGATGAAGCGCGCATTGAGCGGCGGTGCGAGCAGGCGGTCGCCGGCGCCGGCCGCGACCTCGATGAAATAGCCGAGGACGTTGTTGTGCTTCACCTTGAGGCCGCGGAGCTCGGTCTCCGCGGCGTAGGTAGCCTGCAGGCCGGCGATCACCTTGCGGCTCTCGTCGCGGAGCGCCCGCGCCTCGTCCAGCTCGGCCCGTGCGCCGGCGCGCACGAAACCGCCGTCGCGGGCGAGGAGCGGCAGCTCGTCGCCCAGCGTCGCCGCCAGGGTTGCGCCGAGCGACGCGGGGACCGCGGCAAGGTCGCGGAGGGCGTCGGCGATCTCGGCCGGCGGCGCGGAGGCGGCAAGATCGCCCGCCAGCGCCGCCGCGGCGTCGAGCCCGAAGCGGGTCGCGGCGAGGTCGCGCGGGCCGCCGCGGCCGAGCGCGAGACGCGACAGCGCGCGGACGATGTCGGGCGCGGACTCCAGCGCCTTCCGGATCGCGCGGCGGAGCGGACCGCGCTCGCGGAAGAACGCGACGGCATCGAGCCGGCGGTCGATCGCGGCGGGGTCGGTCAGCGGGCTGGCGAGGCGCGCGGCGAGAAGGCGCGAGCCGGCGCCGGTGACGGTGCGGTCGATCGCGGCGAGGAGGCTGCCGCGCCGGTCGCCGCCGAGCGTTTCGGTGAGCTCGAGATTGGCGCGGGTCGCGGCGTCGATGAGCATCGCGTCGCCGGCGCTCTCGCGCAACGGCGGCGACAGCGACGGGCGTGCGCCGATCTGGGTGCGCTCGACATAGGCGAGGACGGCTGAGGCCGCGGCGAGTTCGACGCGCGAGAACGCGCCCTGGCCGTCGAGCGTGGCGAGGCCGAAGGCGGCAGCGATCCGCGCCGGCGCGGTGGCGGCGTCGAACAGCGGCGCCGGCAGCGGCGTCACCGCGGCGCGCGGCGCTTCGAGGAGCGCGCGAAGGGCGGGATCGGCGAAGAGCGCCTCGGGCACGATGATCTCGCGCGGCGCAATGCGCGCCAGCTCGGCGGCGAGCCGGTCGCCGCCGGCAGCGGCGACGCGGAAATCGCCGGTCGAGATGTCGATCCAGGCGATGGCGAAATCGTCGGCGTCAGCGCCGCGCGCCCGGGCGACGGCGGCGAGGAAATTGTTGGCGCGGGCGTCGAGGAGCGCGTCCTCGGTCAGCGTCCCCGGCGTCACGAGCCGCACCACGGCGCGGCGCACGACCGACTTGCCGCCGCGCTTCCGCGCCTCCGCCGGATCCTCGGTCTGGTCGCAGACCGCGACGCGATGGCCGGCGGCGATCAGCTTCTGCAGATAGTCGTCGGCGGTGCGCACCGGCACGCCGCACATCGGGATGTCGTCGCCGAGATGCCGGCCGCGCTTGGTCAGCGCGATGCCGAGCGTCTTCGACGCCGCCTCGGCGTCGTCGAAGAAGAGCTCATAGAAATCGCCCATCCGATAGAACAGGAGGCAGTCCGGATGCGCGGCCTTGATCTCCAGATATTGCGCCATCATCGGCGTGGCGCGGCCGGCGTCGTTGTCGGGCTCGGGGAAGGGCTTGGTCATGCGCCGACGACGCTAGGTTTCCCGCCCGACGCGCGCAATCGGGTCGCGCATGGCCGGGCGCTTCAACCACACCCGACGCTATCGCGGCGGGAGATTGACGGCCATGCCCCGGGTTTGCGACGGATATCCCCGCTTTCCACCTGGGGCGCCCGCCCCGGCATCCGGGAACGCCTGCCGCCGACAGGATCGGCGCCCGACCGGGGAGATCCGAACATGCGCACAAGGCTTCTGGCGGCTGCGGCAGGCGCCGCGATGGTGGTGACGGCCGGCGCGGTGGGGGCCGCCTATGAGGATGGCTGGTACAAGGCGCCGTTCTGGTCCGGCGAGTATCCGCGCGGCTTCACCGTCGAGACCGACCTCACGCTCGCGATCCGCGCCGTCCCCGATCCCGACGCCGCGGCGACGATCGAATGCACGCTGCCGCAGGGCGCGACCTACCACCCGTGGAACTGGGAACGGGTCGAGTCCGACGAGCTGGAGTTCGTCACCTTCAGCCCGACGATCGAGCATGTCGTGGTCGCCAATGGCGCCGCGTTCGCCTTCCCGCCGGAATCGATGGAGCCGGTCGAGCTGACCTTCGAGCCCGGCGACCGCTGGGAGTTCCTCGCCTATCTCGGCGAAGGCTTCTTCTTCATCCGCTTCGAGGGCGTGGTCTACGAGGTCGGGCAGGAGATGTACGATTTCTCCGAAGCGAGCGGCGCGGCCGCCGACGACCGCCAGCCCGACGAGTGGCTCCGCCTCACCTGCGCCAACGGCGCCCGCGGCTGGATCCTCCTCCCCGAAGCCCTCGCCCAGCCCGGCCTGACCGACGCCGCGATCACGAGCTACGGCGAAGCGTCGGACGTGGAGTAGCCGGTCAACGCACTTGGTGTAGGAACGAAACTGGAGCGGGTGAAGGGAATCGAACCCTCGTCGTAAGCTTGGGAAGCTTCTGCTCTGCCATTGAGCTACACCCGCGCGGCCACGACCATAGTCGGCGGTTGCGCGGCCTGCAATCAGACCCGGCCGCGACTGTTTCACGTGGAACGCCGTCCCCGCCGGCGTCAGCCGTCCAGCAGCGCCGCGATCTTCATCACGGTGTTCCAGTTGCGCGCCGTCGCGCGGATCGAGGGGTGCTTCCGCTCGACCTTGACGAGGGCCGGGCCGAGCTTCGAGGTGCCGGCGCCGCCCGGATAGACGATATAGCTCTCGCGGCCGTTCATCTTCACCTGCTCGGGCAGGCCGGCGATCGCCTCCTCCACCGCGGCGATGGCGGCCTTGTCCGGCGCGCTCTTGGCGAAGCCGACGTGAAGGAACTTCGGGTTGTCGCGCGCGAAGTCGGGGAACGGGTTCGCCGCGACGACGCCGGACCACTCGGCGGCGGTGCGGATGATGAAGTCGGTGCGCAGGCCCAGCCGCGACAGCGCCTCCGCTTCCAGGGTCGCCTCAAGCTTCGCGGGCGCGGTGCGGCCGCCGTCGAAGACGACGTTGCCGCTCTGAAGCAGCGTCTTCGCCGCGCCGAAGCCGAGGTCGGCGAAGAGGTCGCGGAGCGCGGCCATCGCGACCATGCCGGTGCCGCCGACATTGACCGCGCGAAGGAGGGCGACGTGGCTTGGCATGGTCAGCGGAAATGCTTGGAGAGCTTCAGGCCCTGCGCCTGGTAGTTCGACCCAATGCCGGCGCCGTAGAGGACCGTCGGGGGCGTCGCCATCTTCTCGTAGACCAGCCGGCAGACGATCTGGCCGTGCTCCAGCACGAACGGCACTTCGTGGCTGCGCACCTCCAGCACCGCGCGGCTTCCCGCGCCGCCGGCGCCGCTATTGCCGAAGCCGGGATCGAAGAAGCCGGCATAATGGACGCGGAACTCGCCGACCAGCGGATCGAACGGCACCATTTCTGCCGCATAGCCGGGTGGCACATGCACCGCCTCGCGCGACACCAGGATGTAGAACTGGTCGGGGTCGAGGATCAGCTCCGGGCGACCGCGGGCGGCGAGCGGATCCCAGAAGTCGAGCATGTCGTAAGAAGCGCGCCGGTCGACGTCGATGACGCCGGTGTGCCGCTTGGCGCGATAGCCGAGGATGTCGCCCTGCGGCGGGTCGAGGTCGATCGAGAGCACCAGGCCGTTGTCGACATGGAGCTCGCCGTCGACCAGCGGCGTCGCCGCATGGAGCGCGCGATGGGCGTCGTCGTCGAGCCGCGCGCGGCCGCGGCGGAAGCGGATTTGCGACAGCCGCGACCCGGTGCGGATGACGATGGGGAAGGTCCGCGGCGAGACCTCGAGATAGAGCGGGCCATTGTAGCCCGTCGGGATGGTGTCGAACTCCTGCGCCCGGTCGGTGATGACGCGGGTGAAGACGTCGAGCCGCCCGGTCGAGGATTTGGGGTTGGCGGCCGCGGCGATGCCCTCGGGCAGCGCCAGCGCTTCGAGGAGCGGCACGATGTAGACGCAGCCGGTTTCGAGCACGGCGCCCTGCGACAGGTCGATCTCGTGGAGCCTGAGGTCGGCGAGGCGTTCGGCGACGGTCGCGGCGCGGCCGGGAAGGAAGCTCGCCCGCACCCGGATCGCCACACTGCCGGCGCGAAGATCGAGGCTGGCGGGCTGGATCTGGTCGGCGTCGGGCGGCTGGGGCGCGGTGACGACGCCCGCCTGCCACAGCGCGGCGATCGAGCGGTCGGAGAGAATGCCCTGCGGGAGTCCGACGGTCACGGGGTGGCTCCGGTCCTGCCGCCCCCGCGCCGCGGGAGGGGTCCGGCGAGGCTTAGCGGAACCGCCGATTGACGCCAAGGAGCAAGGCGCGTAGAGCGTTCGCGAACGTCGTGGTCCCTTTGAGCCGGCCGGCTTGCAGCCACGTAAAACAAGTCGCTAAAAGGCCGGGGTGACAGAACCCGGCCCCCATTGCGGCCGGGTTTTTGTTGTCGGAGATGAGCCATGGGCGAACGGGTGCTGAGGAACTGGAAGCCGGCGACGCGGCTGGTGCATGAAGGCACGGTCCGCTCGCAATTCGGCGAGACGTCGGAATCGATCTTCCTGACGCAGGGCTATGTCTACCCTTCGGCGGAAGCCGCCGAAGCGCGCTTCAACGGCGAGGATCCCGGCTTCGTCTATTCGCGCTACGCCAACCCCACGGTGCGCATGTTCGAGGAGCGGATGGCCGCGCTCGAAGGCGCCGAGGACGCCCGCGCCACCGCCTCCGGCATGGCGGCGGTCAACACCGCGCTGATGGCCCTCGTCTCGGCCGGCGACCATGTCGTCGCGGCGCGCGCCCTGTTCGGCTCGTGCCTCTACATCATCGAGGATCTGCTGCCGCGCTTCGGCGTGCAGTCGACGCTGGTCGACGGCACCGACCTCGACCAGTGGCGTGCCGCGGTGCGGCCGAACACGAAGGCGTTCTTCCTCGAAAGCCCGACTAACCCGACGCTGGAGATCATCGACATCGCGGCAGTGGCGAAGATCGCGAAATCGTCCGGCGCGAAGCTCATCGTCGACAATGTGTTCTCCACGCCGCTGCAGCAGCGCCCGCTGGAGCTCGGCGCGGACATCGTCGTCTATTCCGCGACCAAGCATATCGACGGGCAGGGCCGCGTCCTCGGCGGCGTCGTCCTCGGCGACGCGGCCTTCATCGAGGAGGCCCACACCTATCTCAAGCACACCGGCCCCAGCCTTTCGCCGTTCAACGGCTGGGTGCTGCTGAAGGGGCTGGAGACGCTGGCGGTGCGCGTCGAGCGCCAGACCGCGAACGCCGCGCGCCTCGCCGACGCGATCGCCGATCACCCCGCCGCGGTCCGCACGATCTATCCCGGCCGCCGCGACCACCCGCAATATGCGCTGGCGCAGCGCCAGATGAAGGGCGCCTCGACCATGGTGGCGTTCGAGGTCAGGGGCGGCAAGGCCGGCGCGTTCAAGGTCGCGAGCGCGCTCCGGCTGATCGCGATCTCCAACAATCTCGGCGACGCCAAAAGCCTGATCACCCACCCCGCAACCACGACCCACCAGCGCCTTTCGCCCGAGGTCAGGGCGCGGCTGGGCATCTCCGACGGGCTGCTGCGGCTTTCCGCCGGCATCGAGGATGCGGACGACCTCGTCGCCGACATCGTCGCCGCGCTCGAAGCCGCTTGATTGTGCGCCGCCCGCTGGTCTAGAGCGTGATCCGACCAAGTCGGATCACGCTCTAGCGCTATGTCTTTGTTGGAGCATGATCTTTTCGAAAAACCGGCATCCACTTTTTCGGATCAAGCTCTGGGCGCGATCGGGATGGAATTGGACGGCATGTACAGGGCGACGACGCGGTCGATCCAGGTGACCGTGACACCGAGCTATGTCGAGGATCGCTCCGCACCCGAGGAGGGCCGCTATTTCTGGGCCTATACGGTGGAGATCGTGAATCTCGGCCTCGAAGTGGTGCAGCTGCGCGCCCGTGCCTGGCACATTACCGACGCCAACGGCAACATCCAGGAGGTCACCGGCCCCGGCGTCGTCGGCAAGCAGCCGGTTCTCAAGCCCGGCGAGAGCTTCGAATACACCAGCGGCTGCCCGCTCTCGACGCCGTCCGGCATCATGGTCGGCACCTACCGCATGCAGACCGACGGCGGCCACAGCTTCGACGCCGAGATCCCCGCCTTCTCCCTCGACCTCCCCAACGCAAGGCCGACGCTGAACTAATTCGCCGCGGCGCCTGGTCCTCTCGTCGCCGGAATGACGAAGGAGGGAACCGGCGTGGTCGGGTGAAGACCGTCAGTGCCGGAACTTGGCGGGGTCAAAGGTGTAGCGCTTGCCGCAGAATTCGCATTTCACGCGGATGCGGCCGTCCTCGATGCTTTCCTCGATCGCCTCGGCGCTGAATTCGCGCAGCATCGCGGTGATGCGCTTGCGGTTGCAGCTGCATTTGTCGCGCACCGGCGTCGGCTCGAAGACGCGCACGCCGCGCTCGTGGAAGAGCCGGTAGAGGAGGCGGTCGACCGGGACCTGCGGGTCGAGGAGCTCGTGGTCCTCCACCGTGTCGACGGTGAGCCGGGCCTCGGTCCAGGCGTCGTCCTCCTCGATCTCGTCGGGTTCGGTGCCTTCCGGCGCGTCGCCGCCGGGAAGATCCTGCGGCGTCATCCGCTCGGGCGCCTCGGGCAGGAATTGCGCGAGGACGCCGCCGGCGCGCCAGTGCCGCTTGAGGCGGCCCTTGTCGCGCTGAATGATCTCGGACGCGGCGAGCCGCACCCGGGTCGGGATCTGCTCGGACTGGCGGAAATAGGCGTGGGCCACGTCCTCCAGGCTGCCGCCTTCGAGCTGCACCAGGCCCTGGTAGCGCGCCATGTCGGCGCCCTGGTCGATGGTCATGGCGAGGATGCCCTTGCCGAGCAGCGCGCCGGGATCGTCCTTGCCTCCCTTGGCGGCGGCTTCGACGGCGTCGGCGTCGAACCGCGCATAGGCGCGAAGGTCGCCCGGGGTGCGGAAGTCGACGACGAGGAGCCCGACCGCGCCGTCGGTCTCGGCCTGGAGGATGAACTTGCCGTCGAACTTCAGCGAGCTGCCGAGAAGCGCGGCGAGCACCACCGCCTGGCCGACGAGCTTCGCGACGGCCGCGGGATAGTCGTGGCGCGCGAGGATGCCGTCGAGCGCGGCGCCCATCTGCAGCGCCCGGCCGCGGATGTCGAGCGCTTCGACCTCGAACGGCCGGACTTGATCGTCGCCCGCCGCACCGGCCGCCGGTGGCCGGGGCGGGCTGCTCATGACCGCGCCTCGGCGAAGCACCAGGCGAGGATGGCCTTCTGGACGTGAAGCCGGTTCTCGGCCTCGTCCCACACCGCGGATTGCGGGCCGTCGATCACCTCGGACACCACCTCTTCGCCGCGATGCGCAGGGAGGCAATGCATGAAGATGGCGGAGGGCTTCGCGCGGCCCATCAGGTCGGTCGTGACCTGGTAGGGCGCGAGCGTCTTCAGCCGCTTGTCGCGCTCATGCTCGGTGCCCATCGACACCCAGGTGTCGGTGATGACGCAGTCCGCGCCGTCCACCGCGGCGACCGGGTCGTCGAGGAGCATGATGTCGGCGCCGTGCATCCGCGCCCAGTCGACGACGTCGTGCTTCGGCGCGTAGGCCTCGGGCGTCGCGATCCTGAGCGAGATGCCGAAGAGCGGCGCCGCCTCGATCCACGAGACGAGGACGTTCGACGCGTCGCCGGTCCAAGCCACGGTGAGGCCCCTGAGCGGGCCGGCGCGCTCCTCCAGCGTCATCAGGTCGGCCATCACCTGGCACGGATGCGAATGCCGGGTGAGGCCGTTGACCACCGGCACGGACGCATTGTCGGCGAGCTCGGACAGGTGCGCTGGGCTGAGGATGCGGATCATGATGCCGTCGACATAGCGCGACAGCACCCGCGCGGTGTCGGCGATGGTCTCCTCGCGGCCGAGCTGCATCTCCGTGCCCGAGAGCACCAGCGTCTCGCCGCCGAGCTCGCGCATGGCGAGGTCGAACGAGATGCGGGTCCGCGTCGACTGCGTCTCGAACACCATCGCCAGCACCTTGCCGGCGAGGAGCGAGCGCTCCGGACCGACCTTGCCGCGCAGCGCCTTGAGGCGCCGCGCCTCCGCGATCAGGCCGGAAAGGGTGGTGGAATCGAAATCCGATAGTTCCAGGAAGTGCCGGGGCATGTCGTCCTCACGCCGGAGCCGGCGCGCCGGCCTCCATGCTGGCGAAGCCGGTCTCCAGCCGCGCTATCGCCTGATCGACTTCGGCTTCGCCGATGATGAGCGGCGGGAGGAGCCGGATGACGTTGTCGCCTGCCGCGACCGCGATCAGCCCCGCATCGCGGAGCGCGGCGAGCACGTCGCGGTTCGGCGGCACGCAGTGAAGGCCGATGAGAAGGCCCTCGCCGCGGACCTCGTCGACCACATTCGGGTGGCCGTCGACGACCGCAGCAAGCCGCTGCTTGAGCAGGAGGCCGATCCGCCGGACATGCTCGAGGAAGCCGTCCGCGAGGACGACGTCGAGCACGGCATTGCCGACCGCCATGGCGAGCGGGTTGCCGCCGAAGGTGGAGCCATGGGTGCCGGCGGTCATACCGCGCGCGGCTTCGGCGGTGGCAAGGCAGGCGCCGACCGGGAAGCCGCCGCCGAGCCCCTTCGCCACGGCGAGGATATCGGGCTCGACGCCGGTCCATTCATAGGCGAAGAGCCTGCCGGTCCGGCCGATGCCGGTCTGCACCTCGTCGAGGATGAGGAGAAGGCCGTTCTCGTCGCAGAGGCGCCGCAGGCCGCGGAAGAACTCGTTCGGCACCGGCCGCACGCCGCCTTCGCCCTGGATCGGCTCGATCAGGATGCCGGCGGTGGCGGGACCGATCGCGGCCTCGACCGCCTTGAGGTCGCCGAAGGCGACCTGGTCGAAGCCGTCGGGCAGCGGGTCGAAGCCCTCGGTGTGCTTCGGGTTCTTCGCGGCCGAAAGCGTCGCCAGCGTCCGGCCGTGGAACGAGCCGTCAAAGGTGATGATGCGGTTCCGCTCGGGATGGCCGCCGACATAATGGTAGCGCCGCGCCGTCTTCACCGCGCATTCGATCGCCTCGGCGCCGGAATTGGCGAAGAACACCTTGTCGGCGAAGGTCGCGGCGGCGAGGCGCTCGGCGAGCCGCTCCTGTCCTGGGATCCGCACCGCGTTCGAGGTGTGCCAGACCTTCGCCGCCTGCTCGGTCAGCGCCTTGACTAGGGCCGGGTGGGCATGGCCGAGCGCGTTCACCGCGATGCCCGAGCCGAAGTCGAGATAGCGCCGGCCGTCGGTCGCGATCAGCCACGCGCCTTCGCCGCGCTCGGCGGCGATCGGCGCCCGTGCATAGGTATCGAAGAGCGCTGAGCCGGACATCCGGGCGACTCGTCACGAAACCGGGGGCTGAAACCAAAAGTGCCGCCGGAGGGGCGGCACCTTCGCGAAGTTGCGGCCTTTATGGTTCGCGCCTCGCCGCCTGTCAAACCAGAGGCCCGGACGGACACCCCGATCGCGACAGGCAGGATATGGGGGAAAACGACGCCGACTCTTGTCAGCGAGTCAGCCACCATTGTACGGTCCTTCCGGTCAGATACGACATATCGAGCGGCGGCCTCTGACGATCCACCATGTATGGCGTTGAGCGCGCTCCTGCGGGAGCGTGGCCGACGAGGGATTCCGACTCCGCCCCTCCACAGGATGACGCCCATGGGCTGGACGGACGAACGCGTTGAACTGTTGAAGCGCCTCTGGGCGGAGGGCCTCTCCGCCAGCCAGATCGCGCGCGAGCTCGGCGGCATCACCCGCAACGCCGTCATCGGCAAGGTCCACCGCCTGTCGCTGTCCGGCCGCGCCAAGCCGGCGGGCAGTTCCGTCGCCCGGCCGCGCCGCCAGCGGGTCGCCCGCCCGGCGCGCACCGCGCCGCGGCCGATGACGATCGGCAACACCGCGCTCAAGATCGCCGCCATCCCGCGGCCGCACCGCATGCCGGTGATCGCCGAGGATGTCGTGGTGCCGATCCCGCTGCGGGCGACGATCCTCACCATCAGCGACAAGACCTGCAAATGGCCGATCGGCGACCCGGCGGCCGAGGATTTCTGCTTCTGCGGGCACCCGCCGCGGGACAGCGCGCCCTATTGCGAATACCACGCCCGCCTCGCCTACCAGCCGCAACCCGACCGCCGCCGCCGCGCCGCGGGGGAGTAGGCTAGCCGGCCTCAGCCGCCAGCAGGATCACCGCGGCGACCATCGCCACCACCGCGACAGGGGTGGTGCGCGCGCGGAGGCGGCCGAACCAGAACGGCAGCCGGCCGCGCTCGGCGGACCACACGTCCCAGGCGCCCTGTGCCGCGAGGATCGCAGCGAGGAGTCCGGCGGCGACGGCCTGCGGGATGAACAGCGCCGCGCCGGCCGCGAGTGGCGCCACGACCGTCAGCGCGAGCCCTTCCGACCGTGCCGCATCCGCCCGCATCGCATGGCCCCAGCGGATGCCGGCAAGGAACGTGACCAGCAGCACGACATAGAGGATCAGCGCGTCCGCGTAGCCCGCGCGATCTTCGGCCACCGCGACAAGGACGACCAGCACGATGATGGGAAGAAGCGAGAGGTAGGAGAGCGCGATCGCCGCCGGCGGCGCGCCCGCCGCGAGGAAGGCGAGCCAGCGGCGGCGCCGGGCGCCGTCGACATGGAGCTCCCGGCCTCCCGTCACGCTCATCGCTCAGTCCCGCCGAAAGATCACGCCGCCCAGCCAGCCCGTGAAGATCGCCATGATCACGATGGCGAAGGCGTAGGGCCAGGCCCATTCGCGCGAGGCGTCGAACAGGAACTGCTCGGCGCCGGTTTTCGTCACCTCGAACCGGTCGGCCGCCTCGCCGACCAGCTCGCCGCCACGGAACAGGAGCGCGCTGACGGTGTAAACCCCCACCGGGATGTTTGCCGGGAGCTGGAAGGTCGCGCGGTAGAGCCCGGCGCCCGGCGTGTCGATCAGGCCAGCCGCCTCCGAATAGAGCCCGGCGCCCTGCTGCAGCCGGATGAAGGCCGCGCGGAAGTCGGCGATCACCGCGGGGGCGAAGACCGTCCCCGGTGTGGGCGTGATGATCTGGGTCTCGACGCCGACGCCCTCGTCGGCGAGGATTTCGGCGGCGGCGATTTCGCCCAGCGGCGCCGTCGCCTCGATGGCGTAGAATTCCGGGGCGCTGACGGGGACCGCGCCGCGGTTGATCCACAGGCCGAGCACGCTGTCCTTCCGCCGCGCCATGAAGCGTGCATTCGGGCCCTCCATCACCACGATGAGCTGGTGGTCCATCGCGTTGAAGACGCCGCCGGAATCGACCACGGCGAAGACCGACACGTCGGCGCCGGTGAAGTTCGATGCGATGCGGATCTCCTCGGTCGATAGCGCGAGGACGAGCGCCTGCGCCGTCGCGGGACCGGCCCCGGCCAGCGTGGCGATCGCCGCGAGCGCGACCCGCCTCATATCTCGGTCTCGCTGATCGAATAGCGCTCGACGGGCGGGGTCACGAGGTCGACGAGGAAGCGCGCGCCGACCGCAAGCACGAGGATGGCGAGGAGCGCGCGGAGCGTCTCGCCGCGAAGCACCGCCGCCGACCGCGCGCCGAACTGCGCCCCGATGACGCCGCCGATGATGAGGATCAGCGCGAGGATCGCGTCGACCGTCTGGTTGAGGACGGCATGGAGGACCGTCGCCACCGTCATGGTGATGACGATCTGCACCAGCGACGTGCCGAACACCATCGAGGTCGGCACCCGGAAGATGTAGATCAGCGCCGGCACCACCATCAGCCCGCCGCCGATGCCGAGAAGGGCGCCGAGGAAGCCGATGCCGAGGCCGAGCGCGATCAGCGGAATGACGCTGACGACGAGCCGCGAGCGCCGGAACCGCACCTTGAAGGGAAGGTTCTGCGCCCATTGCAGCTGGCGCGCCGGGCGCAGCGGCGTCGGCCGGCCGCGGCGGGCATTGACGATGGTGCGCACCGATTCCACCAGCATCAGGCCGCCCACGATGCCGAGGAAGGTGACGTAGAGGACGGCGATGACGAGGTCGAGCTGGCCGACGCGCTGGAGGAGGCCAAAGACGGTGACGCCGATCGCCGAGCCGATCGCGCCGCCGCTGCCGAGGACGAGCGCGAGCCGCAGGTCGACCGAGCGGCGCCGGAAATAGGACGAAGCGGCGGACGAGGACGACGCGACGACCTGCGCCGCCCCGCTGCCCACCGCCACCGCCGTCGGGATGCCGGCGAAGATGAGGAGCGGCGTCAGGAGGAACCCGCCGCCGACGCCGAGCAGCCCCGACACGAAGCCGATCGCCGCCCCCATGCCGAGCATGAGCAGCATGTTGACCGGCATCTCGGCGATGGGGAGATAGAGCTGCACGGGCGGACGGCGGACGGAGGCGGAAGGGGCCGAAGGCGTCAGCCGGACGGCATGCCGTGCCGATTGAGCGCCCCGGTCGGAACCCTGTCAACGCGCCGGCATCGGCAGCTCACGCCGAACCGCGGAGCGCCTCGAGAAGCGGCAGGTCGATCTCGCCGGTGACCTCCGCGCCGATCGTCGCCTGGAAGGCGCGGATCGCGTCCCGTGTCCGCGGCCCCTCGACGCCGTCGGCCGGGCCCGGGTCGAATCCTTCGTCGGCGAGGAGCTCCTGGATGAGACGCACCAGCTCGGTGCGGTCGTAGACGGCGGCGCCTTCGGCCGTGTCGCCCCAGCCGCCCTCGGGCACCGGGACGGAGTTCGCCTCGACATCGGCCTCGGTCAGCGTCCACGCCGAGACGGCGGCGCGGGCGGCGGCCAGCTGCTCTTCGCTCAGCGCCGCCGCGACATCGTCGCGCCGCTGCGCGGCGTCCGCGTCGCCCTGCGCCGCGGCAAGCGCGAACCAGAGATACGACGCCGGGAGGTCCTGCGTGACGCCGATGCCGCGGGCATAGATGACGCCGAGATTGTACTGGCTGTCGCGCACCCCGCGCTCGCCCGCCTCGGTGAACCAGCGGATCGCTTCGGCAAGCCCCGCGGCGCCCTCGCTGGCGGAGAGAAGGACGCCGAGATTGTGCATCGCCTGGATGTTCCCCTGCTCGGCGGCGATCTGGTACCAGGCGGCGGCCTCGTCGCGGTCCTGCGCCACGCCCTGGCCGCGCTCATGGAGGCTGCCGAGCTGGAACTGCGCCATCGCAAGGCCGCGCTCGCCGGCGCGCTCGTACCAGACCGCGGCCTCCGCGAGGTCGCGCCCGACGCCGCGGCCTTCGGCATAGCGCGACGCCACCTCGAACAGCGCGGCGGAATCGCCCTCGGCCGCGGCCTGACGCAGGAGGTCCGACCCCGCCGTCTCCGGCGGCATCGGGTAGATGAGCGGCGCCGGCTCGGCGAAGGCCTCCGCCGCGTCGGCGCGGTCCGGGCCGTTTGCCGATGGCGCGAACGCGCTCGGCGAAGCGCCTTCCGACGACAGCATGCCGGCGCCCGCCGAAGGGGCGATCAACTCGACCGGCGGGTCATCCTCGATCGACAGCGGCGACAGCGCCTCCTCCTCGGGAATCTCCGGGGCGATGGCGTCAACCGCGGCGTCGCCATTGCGCGGCGGCGGGGGCGGCATGTCGAGGACGGGCTCGGGCGCGGCCTCTTCCGTCGCCGGCGAGGTCTGGTCGCCGCGCGAGAAGGGCTGCAGGACCTGGATGACCGCAATGGCGAGGACCACGGCGCCGGCCGCGATCAGCAGCGTGCGCCGGCCGCGGAAGCGGCGGCCGAACCGCGCCAGCGCACTGTCGCGGCCCTCGGCGTCGGTGTCGTCCTCGTCCTCGGGCTCGTCGAAGGACCGCCGTCCGATCGCGGCATGCTCGGCCGCCGCGGCCTGCGCCGCGCGGCGCGCCGCCGCGATGAAATCGGCCTTGCGGTCGCGCTCGGCGTCCTCCTCGGACTGGACCGGCCGGCCCGAGCCCGGCTTCAGCGGCCGGTCCTCGGGATGGTCGGCTCCGATGCGATTCCAGGCGGCGTCGGCCTGCGGCTCGGGTACGGTGGTCGTCGGCGGGGCGGTGACCGCTGGCGCCGCGGCTGCGGGCGACCCCATCGCCGGCTCGCGCGGCGCCGCCGGGGCGGTGCGGAGATCGTCCTCCAGCCGCGACAGGCGGCGCACGATGCGGTCGAGCGTCTCGTGGACGGCGCCGAGCGTGTCGGTGGTGCGGCGGTCGGTGTTCTCGGACGCGGCCTGAAGCTCGCGAAGGTCCGCCTTGAGGGCCTCGACCAGCGCGGCGTCCGCGCTTTGCGGCGCGGCGAGGCCGGAGAGGTCGCGCACCGCGTCGCGCGCCGCCGCCTGCACCGCCTCCAGCGATTCGCGGCGCGTGTCGTGCACCATCTCCTCGAGCCGCGCGAGATTGGCCGCGACGCTGTCGAGCGGCACCGGTCCTGCCGGCATCGCCTCCAGCCGCTCGACCACGGCATCGACCTGCGCGGCGAGCGACGCCATGCCCTGCGGCATCGCCTCGCCGGAATGGAGCGCATCGAGGCGCTCCGACAGCGCCCGCACCTGCGTGGAGAGCTCGACGATCTGCGCCTGGCGCTCCTCGCCGGGCGGCCCGCCGGCAACCGAATCGAGGCGCCGCGACAGGGTCGCGATGCGCTCCTCCAGCACCGCCATCGCCGCGCCGTTGCCGCCGGTGCCGGCGGCAGCGTCAAGGCGCTCGGCGAGCGACTGGATCATCTCCTCCAGGCGCGAGAACTCGGTGCGCTCGCGGTCGAAGAGGCTCTGGCGAAGGCCCGCGATCTCTGCGGCGAAGGCGTCGGGCGCCGCCGCCGCGGCCGCCGAGCCGGGGTTCCGCTCGAAATGGTCCGCGATCCTGCCGAGACGGCCGAACAGATCGGCGGCAACGTCGGCGCGCGGCGCGTCCCGAAGCGAGGATTCCAGCTGCCCAGCGATGGCCGCGATGCGCTGCTCCAGCCGGTTGATCGAGCCCGAGCCGGATTCGTGCGACAGCCGGTAGAGGCCTTCGACCGTGTCGCGGAGGCCGCCAAGCTCGACCTCGAGCCGGTTCGTCGTCTCGGCGAGCGGCCGGGTCTGCTCGGCGACGAGCGCGGCGATCTGCGACGTCATCGACCCGAGGCGCTGTTCGATCCGGCCGAAATCTCCGATCGCGCCGTCTCCCGCCATGCGCTCCGACAGGCGGTCGATCTCCGCGGTCAGGGCGTCGAGCCGGCCGGCGGGCGGCAGGCGGTTGAAGATCTGCTGCGCGACGGTCTCCAGCCGGCCGCCATCGCTTTCGGCCGACAGGCGGTCGAGCCGGGCGAGGATCTCGCTGATCCCGGCCTCGACCGCGCCGGCCGACGATTCCCGCGCGGTCGCCTCGATCAGCATCTCGATGCCGGCGAGCCGGTCGGACACCGTATCCGCGCGCCCGCGCGCCGCCGCCTCGGCGGCGTCGAGCGTGCGCGACAGGTCGGCGATCTCGGCGCGGATCACTTCGGCGTCGCCGAAGGCCGGTGCCGACGCGGCTGGCGCGCCGCGCGGCGGTGGCGGCGACCATGCCGGCGGCTCGGGCGGCGGAACGTCGATCGCCCGCTGCCGCGCGCCGATCTCGGCGATCGCGGCCTGCAGGTCGAGAAGGGGGAGCGGACTGAGGGGCGGCGACGTGGGGTGGTCGCGATAGTCGAGATGCTCGTCGAGCGCGGGCTCGGGCTCCTCGCGTCCCATCGTCTCCAGCCGCTCGCGGAGGCGGCCGAGCGAGCGTTCGAGCCCGGCCACCGATTCCGGCGCGGGATGACGCTTTTTCAGGCCCTCGATGCGCTCGCGAATGGCGTGAAGACGCGCCTCGGCCGCGGGACGGAAGACCTCCGGTTCCTCGGCGGGGGGCGGATCGAAGTCCGCCTGCGGACCCTGCCGGTCGAGGTCGTGAAGGGCGGCCGCGATTGCGGCCATCGCCTCGTCGCGTGCGGTTTCCTCGATCGCCGCATTGTCGGGCGGCGGCGGGACGATGCCGGCCTCGGCGGCGATATCCTCCGACGCGACCACCGTGTCATAGGGGTCGGGCTGGCCCTGCCGGCGGCGCATCCGCTCGGGAAGCTCGGGACCCTGGGTGGCGAGGCGGTCGAGCCGGGCGGCCAGCTGTTCGAGCCGGCGCTTCAGAGCTTCACCTTCGGCTGCTTCGCGCTCGGGATTTGTCGCCCAAGGCTCGATCGAACTCATTCCCGCCCCGTGACGTCCCTTCCGATCCCTCGGAATTCCCCGCGATTCTGTGCGCGTCGCGGACCCTGCGCCCCGGAGTCAGACTTCTGCGATCATGGTAAACAACGCGTTAACCAGCGCGCGGGGCGGAAGGATTTTCCTAACCCGCCTTAACAAGGTGTTCCCGGCAAAGGGCTGGACAGATCGGGACAGGCGGGCGCCCAGCTCTTTGAGCCGGTGGCTAAGCGGAGACGGTAAGATCGCCAGAATGCCAAAGGGCGCCACCATCTCTGGTCGCGCCCCGAAAATCAGAAGGCCCCCGTGGCTTGTCGTCGCCTCGGAGGCCCTGCTGCCTCCCCGAAGGAGACAGTCTCAAAGCCCGATGCTTACGCAGAGCGGGTACCGGCGAAATATGGAGTCCTAGAGACTCGGGGTCAAGTGACCGAGGTGGAGAGCTTCAAGGATGCAAGCCTGGATCGCTTTCAAGTCGGCTCGGGGGATGACCAGTTGAAGATACTTGCGCTTGCCGTGTGGTCCCCTGCCAATTCCGATCAGGTGGAGCCGGTGGAATGCCACCGTCGCCAGCATGTCCGCCTTCACCCAGCATTCCGGTGAGTTCCACGGCTTCGGAAGAGGTGGATCAAAGACGATCTTGTGGTGATACGCCTCCACTTTCCTGGGCTCGGTCGTGCTAAGGGGAACGACGGTGCAAAGGCCGTCACGAGAGCGCAGACGCGGGGTCACGACAACGACTGGCCGCCGCTTCACCATCTCGGGTTCTTTGAACCCTGGCTCATAGGCGCAGAGAAGCACGGTCCCCTGCCGGGGATGAAATGTGAGCGGCATGGGGATGATCTTCTCAAGACTACAGCTCGGCAATTCTTGACAGATTCTACCGGGCGAGGGAAAGACAGCGCTAGGGATATTTTCCCAGTATTGTCTTTCCCGTACCCAGTCAATATCCTCTGATGGTCGGGGGTGAGTCATGACCCGGCCCCGTCCCCTTCCGACGCGCCACCCAACCTCACCGGCGCGCAAGAGGATCGAACCATTGACCATCTGTATTGCGGCTAGATCGGATGACTCTCTGCTGCTGGCGTCTGATCGAATGCTGACTGGTGCTGACCTCCAGTTTGAGCCGCCCCGCACCAAAATTATTCAGATCACACCATCAATATTTTTGATGGGAGCGGGGGACGTAACTTTCCAGACTACAATTGTTCGGGCCGTGATGCTTAGGGTACAAAGGATAATTGCTGTAAAACCCAATGAGTGGGTGAATGTTGCGGAGGTCGTCCGTTCCTACGTCAATGAATGGAACGCGCTAAAGGCTCAGATGGCCGAAAGCGCGATATTGGCGCCCCTTGGAATAAATAACGAACTATTTATTGATCGTCAGCGTGACTTTGCGACGGAAGTTGCTCGTGATATTGTCGAGCGCCTAGAGAGATTTCCAGTTCCTGAATGTTCTGCGATTATCGCTGGGAAGGATAGCACATCCACTCAAATATTTACGATCGTGAACAATGAGGTTACCGACCAGCAGTCTATTGGCTTCGCCTGCATCGGCGTGGGATCGCGGCACGCTGAATCCGAGTTTATGCTGAACAGATATACGTGGAATACACCATTGGCTCAGGCGTTGTTACACACTTACGTCGCTAAGAAGAAGGCAGAGGTGGCACCGGGAGTCGGAACGCACACGGACATGGTTATAGTAGGTCCGAGCCTTGGCCAGTCGAACCCAATAGGTGATAACGCTGTATCACTGCTTGACAGCCAGTACCGGCAGCTCTTGGAGGCGGAGCAGACGGCAAGAGCGAAAACCCTGAGTAACGTGCAGAGCTATCTTGATGACTTGCTTCGCAAAGCAAGCGAGCAGGCAAATGCCGCCGCACCGGTTGAGACCCAAGCTACTGGCGACGGAGCGGCTGGTGTTTAAGAACGCTTCTTTGGCGTGACTACCGAGGCGAACAAAGTGTCGAATTCATCCTTGGTGACGCCCGCAGCGCCGGCGGCTTCTATGAACCGCTCGCGCTGGGGCTTTTCGTCTTTCGGCGCTTTCTTCGCGGCCTTCTTGGGGGCCGGTTTCTTAGCGCCGCCAGCTTTGGGCTTCTGAGCCATCCGGGTGCCCCGCTAAACGACCGCCCGATAGGTGAGGCGCTTCCCGACAATGCCTTTGATCGCCGCGTCGGCGCGGGCGGTGTCGTTCACCCCGAGCGCGATGCGATGGTTGTACCGGAAGTCGAATTCCGCGAGGTAGCGGTGGAGATGCTTCTCAGCGCAGTGTTGATAGACGCCAACCATGCCGCGCTTGAGGATCGAGAACACGCCTTCCACGGTGTTGGTGTGGATCGAGCGGCCCGGCTCGTAGCGGACGTACTCACCGACCGAATGCTTCACGGTGTCATGGCTGGCGACGTTGCCGCGCATGTCGTTGTAGATGCGGCTTTCGTCGGTGTGAACGCAAGCCTCGCGGGCGATGTTGTCGCGAACGATGTTGTTTACGGTCGCCTTGTCCGCGTTCTCGACATGGAAGGAACGGACCGAACCGCCACGCTCGACCAGCGAGATGACCGCGAGCTTCTGAGCCGCCTTGCCGCCCTTGATGAAGGGCTGGCCGGAGGTGCGCATGGTGCGCTTTTCCTTCCGCTTTCCGATGTAGGTCTCGTCGGCCTCAACGATGCCGCCTGAGCCGCCCATGGGAGCGAGCGAGCCGGAGCGCATCGCCTCACGGATGCGGTGCGACATGAACCACGCGGCCTTCAGGGTGATCCCGAGAATGCGGTGTAGCTGGTTGGTGCTGATGCCCTTCTTGGACGATGACAGAAGGGCGATGCCCTGCAACCAGATGTGCATCGGGATGTGGCTCGACTCGAACACGGTCCCGACCTTCACGGTGAAGGGCTTGCGGCACTGGTAGCACTTGTAGGTGCCGAGCCGGGTGGACTTGCCCTTCAACGCACCGATCCTCTCCACGCCGCCGCAGTGCGGGCACACAGGGCCGTTCGGCCATACGCGCTTCTCTACGAAGGCGAAGGCAGCGGCTTCATCGTGAAAGTGCTTGGCGGAAAGGACGGACGACATGGTTAAACCCTCTTTGTGAGCTTGACTCTAGCGGGTCCGTTGGGTACGTCAAGGATAATATTAGGGATATTTTCCTCGGGAGCGGACGCGCGATGCTGTCCCACGCCGCAATCTGGGCCGCGATCGACCGCCTTGCGGCGCGGCATGGGCTGACGGCGTCGGGCCTTGCGCGGCGCGCCGGGCTCGACCCGACCACCTTCAACCGGTCGAAGCGGGTCGCGGCGGACGGCCGTCCGCGCTGGCCGTCGACCGAGAGCATCGCGAAGATCCTCGACGTCACGGGCGAGGAGATGGCGCGCTTCATTGAGGCCGCCGCGCCGCCCGCGCTCCGCCGGGTCGTGCCGCGCATCGGCTTCGCCGAGGCGGGCAGCGGCGGCTATTTCGACGACAGCGGCTTCCCGGCCGGCGAGGGCTGGGAGGAGGTCGAGTTCCCCGGCTCGCGCGACGGCAACGCCTACGCCCTCACCGTGTCCGGAGATTCGATGCTGCCGCTCTACCGCCCCGGCGATACCATCGTGGTGTCGCCGGCCGCGCGCTGCGCCGTCGGCGACCGCGTGGTGGCGAAGACCCGGAGCGGCGAGGTCATGGTGAAGGTGTTGAAACGGAGGACGGCGAAGCTGGTGGAGCTTCAATCGCTCAACCCGGCGCATCCCGACCGCGTGCTCCCCGCGGGCGAGGTCGAGTGGATCGCGCGGATCGTCTGGGCGAGCCAGTGATGACGACCCGTTCGCCCGCCCTTCGCCGCTACCGCTTCGAGGGCCATGCCATCGTCTCGGCCGACGACCGCATCGCCGATTCCGGCGGCGGCAAGCCGGACCGGCTCAACAACCCCGCCGACTGGGCGCGCTTCCAGGCCGCGCTCGCCGAAGCGGCGCTCATCCTCATCGGCCGGAAGTCGCACGAGGCCGATCCGCCCACCACCCGCCAGCGCAACCGGCTGATCGTGTCGTCCTCCGCCGCGGGCGGCCTCGAGCAGCGCGCCGACGGCTGGTGGTGGAACCCGGGCGCAGCCTCGCTCGAGGATGCCCTCGCCGCCGCCGCGCCGGCCGGCGGCCTCGTCGCCATCCCCGGCGGGCAGCGTGTCTTCGACGACTTCCTCGGCGTCGGCTATGACGCCTTCCACCTCGCGCGGAACCCCAACGTCACGCTGCCCGGCGGCGTCGGCGTGTTCTCAGCCTGCGAACGCGGGGTGAGCGCCGAGGACGTCCTCTCCGGCGCGGGACTGCTTCCCGCCGAATACGAGGTGCTCGACCCCGCCGCCAACGTCACCGTGACGGTCTGGCGGCCGGCGCTTTAGCCCGGCAACAGCGTCTTCTCCCTTTCGTCATTCCGGCGACGGCCGGAATCCAGGGCCACGGGCATCGTGCCTGCGGCTTCTGGCCCCTCGCCGGGGTGACGGGGGAGGTCCGACCAAATCCTCAGGCTAGTTCATCGGCCGGGGGAGGCACTCGCCGGTTTCCTCGAATTCGAGGAAGACGTTGCAGTTCCAGAGGACATTCTCGCGGCCGTCGGCCGAGCGGCCCATTGCGAAGACCTGGTAGCGGATCTGGATCTCGCGGACCGGGAGTTCGCGGGGCATGTCGGCCGCGTTGTACCAGACGCCGACGCGGCAGCCTTCTGGCGCGGTGCAATGGGGGCGGGCGATGGCTTCGAGCTCGCGCGGATCGTCGATCGCCGCCTCGTTGACCAGCATGGCGGTGTAGCTCGATGACAGCTGGCGCACCTCGACGACCGGCTCCAGCTCGGGCTCGATGCCCAGCTCGTCCGCGATCGGCGAGGCGAGGCGGGGGCGGGGCGGCGGCGTGTCCGCCGCCGCAACGTCCTCGTCCGCGGGTTCTTGCGGCGGCGGGGATTCTTGGATGAAGGGCTGGTCCACCGCGGCGGGCCGGACGGGGGCCGGCTCCTCGGCCGGGGTCGCCTCGTTGGCGGCGGGCTCTTCGGGCGTGTCGTCGCCGCAGGCGACAAGGGCTAACGCCAGAAGCGCCATGACCGACGCGACCGGCAACAGACGTGAACGCATGCGCATCGTTGCCTCGGTGCCGAGGCTCCTCCCGGTTTTCCGTACCCTAGCCCGGCTTATGGGCGCGGCCAATGGCGGCGAAAAGCTGACTCTTCGAGCCATGTCTTCCCGCCATTAGTGCGCGGCCTCCCAGTCGCGGGCGGCGCGGGCATCGACCTGGAGCGGGACGGCGAGGCGGACGGCCGGCTCCGGCGCCTGCTCCATCACCCGGGCGACCACCGGCAGCGTCGCCATCGCCTCGTCGGCATCGGTCTCGAACACAAGTTCGTCATGCACCTGGAGGAGCATCCGCGCGCCAAGCCCGGCCTCGGCGAGCGCCGGCCCCATCCGCGCCATCGCCCGCCGGATGATGTCGGCGGCGGAGCCCTGGATCGTCGCGTTGATCGCGGCGCGCTCGTTGAACGCCCGCTCCGCCGGGTTGCGCGAGGTGATTGCCGGGTAGTGGCACTTCCGCCCGAACACGGTGTGCACGAAGCCGTTCTCGCGGCAGAAGGCCTTGGTCGATTCCATGTAGTCGCGGATGCCGGGGAAGCGGAGGAAGTAGCGGTCGATATAGTCCTTGGCCTCACCGCGCGGGATCGACAGCTGGTTGGCGAGGCCGAAGGCCGAGATGCCGTAGATGATGCCGAAATTGATCGCCTTGGCGCGGCGGCGCACCAGCGGGTCCATCCCCGCGACCGGGACGCCGAACATCTCCGACGCCGTCATCGCATGGATGTCGATGCCGTCGGCGAAGGCCTGGCGAAGCTGCGGGATGTCGGCCATGTGCGCCAGCACGCGAAGCTCGATCTGGCTGTAGTCGGCCGATATCAGCGTCATCCCGGGCGCTGCGACGAACGCCGTCCTGATCTTCCGCCCGAGCTCGGTGCGCACTGGGATGTTCTGGAGGTTGGGGTCGGACGAGGAGAGCCGCCCGGTCGGCGTCGCGGCGAGCGCGTAGGTGGTGTGGACCCGCGACGCGTCGTCGAGATAATCCGGGAGCGCGTCGGTATAGGTCGATTTCAGCTTCGACACCTGGCGCCAGTCGAGGATGCGCCGCGGTAGCTCGTGGCCCTGGCCGGCGAGCTCCTCCAGGATGTCGGCGTCGGTCGACCACGCGCCGGTCTTGGTCTTCTTGCCGCCGGGGAGCTGCATCTTGCCGAACAGGATGTCGCCAAGCTGCTTCGGCGAGCCGATGTTGAACGGCCCGCCCGCGAGCTCGGCGATCCCGTCTTCGAGGCGCGCCATGGTCTGCGCGAAATCGTGCGACAGCCGCGACAGGATCTGGCGGTCGACCGTGATCCCGGCGCGCTCCATGTCGGCGAGGATCGGCACCAGCGGCCGCTCCAGCGTCTCGTAGACCGTCATCACGCGCTCGGCGACGAGGCGCGGACGGAGGATCGCGGCGAGCCGCAGCGCGGCGTCCGCCGCTTCGGCGGCGTAGGGTGCCGCCCGGCTCGGCGCGAGGCGCTCATAGGGGATCGCATTACGGCCGCTGCCGAGCGCCGCCTTCATGTCGCCGGGCGTATGCTCTAGCCAGCGCTCGGTGAGGCCGAGCAGCGTCACGTCGCGCCGCCCGGCTTCCAGCGCGTAGGCCATCAGCATCACGTCGTCGACCGGCGCGAGGGCGATGCCGCGGCGGGCGAGCTGCAGCGCCGCCTGCTTGAGGTCGTGCCCGACCTTGAGGATCGAGCGGCCTTCCAGCACCGGCTTGAGCCGCGCCAGCGCCGCCGCACCGTCGAGCTGGTCGCCGGCAAGTCCGCCGCCGAGGAGGTCGGCGTCGCCGCCGTCGAGATGCCGGAACGGGAGATAGGCGGATCGCCCCGGCGCCAGCGCGAGGCCGATCCCGCAGATCTCCGCACGCATCGGCAGGCCGCTCCCCGCCATCACCGCAAGGCCGATCCGGCCGGTCGCGGTGGCTTCGGCGACGATCGCGTCAAGCCGCTTGAGGTCGGTGACGATCTCGGCCTTCGCCGGGTCGAACGGGATGGCGCGCATTGCCGCCGCTGCGGCCTCGACGCCGTCGGCCGGCGCGAACGTGACCGGCGGCGCCTCTGTCCGCGCCGCCTCGGGCTCGGGCCGGCTGAAGAGGTCGCCCGCCCGCCCAGCGCCCGCCCTGGGGCTCCGTTCGCGGCGCGCGGCGTCGGCTGGCGGCGGCGCGTTCGCCCGGCGACCGGCGACCGGTTGCGGCTGTAGCCGGTGACCATGGAGCCGACCTGGCCGCGCGCCTCCGACGTGCCGCGGCCCTTGGCGCGGAGCGCCGGGTCGGGCTCGACCGATTCCGCGTCGATGCCGCTCGCCTCGGCGACGCGCTTGGTGAGGGTGTTGAGCTCCATCGCCCGGGTGAAGGCGAGGAGCCGGCGCGCGTCGAGCGGCCCGAGCCGCGCCGCGTCGAGCGGCTGGTCCACCGCCACCGCAATGTCGAGCGACACCAGCTGCCGCGACACCCGGGCCTGCTCGGCATTGGCGGCGAGCGTCTCGCGCCGCTTCGGCTGCTTGATCTCGTCGAGCCGCGCCAGCAGCTGCTCCAGATCGCCGAACTCGGTGATGAGCTGCGCGGCGGTCTTCACCCCGATCCCCGGCACGCCGGGCACGTTGTCGGACGGGTCGCCGACCAGCGCCTGGACCTCGACCACCTTCTCCGGCGGCACGCCGAAATAGTCGATCACCTCGGGGATGCCGATCTTGCGCTCCGGCCGGTAGCCCGGCCGGCCGCGCGCGCCGGACTCGAAGTCGTAGAACTGGATGCGGTCGGTGACGAGCTGCATCAGGTCCTTGTCGGCGGAGATGATGAGCGCGTCGGCGCCGGCCCGCGCCGCCTCGACCGCATAGGTCGCGATGACGTCGTCGGCCTCGTAGCCGGCCTGCTCGACCGGCTCCAGCCCGAAGGCGCGCACCGCCGCGCGCATCAGCGGGAATTGCGGCACGAGGTCGTCGGGCGCCGCCTTCCGCGTCGCCTTGTACTCAGCGTAGATCGCGTTGCGGAACGTCTCCTCCGCCTTGTCGAAGACGATGGCGAGATGGGTCGGCGTGATGTCGACCGCGCCGTCGAGGAGGAACTGGTAGATCTTGGTGCAGAAGAGCCGCAGCGCCCCGGTCGGCAGCCCGTCCGAGCGGTAATTGTACTTCGCGTCCTGGTTCATGGACTGGAAGTAGGCGCGGTAGACGAAGGACGAGCCGTCGACCAGGAAGACATGATCGCCCGGCCCGAGCGTCCGGGCAGGTGCGGTCGCCGTGGCCGCGGTGTCGGCAGGTGGGAAAGCCATCGCAGCTATATGCCCGCCCGCCGCCGCGATTTCAAAGCGCGCTGAAAACCCCTCCCCGACCTCAGGACGAGGACGGAATCAGATGTGGGCGGCCCCTGCACGGACAAGGCGTTGCCGGTGGGCGTGCGCGGTGTCAGGCTGGGCGGCGTTCCGACGCCAGGCGCGCCGGACCTCGCAAGGAGACGGTGATGGACGAATTCATCAAGCTCGCGACCGACAAGCTCGGGATCGATTCCTCGACGGCGACCGGCGCCGTCGGGGCGCTGCTCGGCCTCATCAAGAAAGAGGGCGATCCCGGCGCTGTCGGCGACCTCTTCAGCAAGCTTCCCGGCGCCTCGGCGCTGGCCGGCGCGCCGGCCGAGGGCGGCGGAGGCGGCCTTGTCGGCAAGATCGGCGGCATGCTGGGCGGGCTGGTCGGCGGCGGGGGCGGCGAGGGGATCGCCGGGCTCGCGGCCTCCGGCCTGTCGCCGGACAAGGTGCCCGGCTTCGTGTCGACCTTCATCGACTGGATCAAGCAGAAGGTGGGGCCGGACATCGTCGACAGGATCGTATCGTCGATCCCGGCGCTGAAGGCGATCGTCTGATCGCGGACGCTATCCTCGGCAGCCGTCCGGCTGAACCCGGACCTCGTGCGGTGGCCCGATGGAACGAGATCGGGCTCTCTCTGCTCGCGCCGGCCGAACGACGCGTAAGGTGAGATACCGGCTTCGAGCCGGAACGTCTCAGTTGGCCCGGAACAAGCTGCCTTGTTGCCGGGCTTCCAGTCCGCAATACTCGTCCCGTTGCGGACTGTTGCTTTTCCATGAGGGATGGAAGGGGTGGGTGAGGAGGAACCGCTTGCGAGCGCGCGGGCGAACGATCCCTTCCGTCGCCGCGATCCTGCGCCGGCGGCCCATCCCGGCCGCATTGAAGGCGTTGAGCCTGAGGCCGAAATACCGCCACCTCCCTACAGCCTCACTGGCGTGGACATGGTCTTCATCGGCGTACGGCATCGGCCCGAGGTCGTCCGCGCCATCCTGCCGCCAGAGCTGACGCCGTTGCCCGAGCTGACCGGCACCGTCAGCGTCTTCCGCGTGGCCCGCGGCTGGGGCATCGCTCCCTACTCGGCCTGCTTCATGACGATCGAGGTCGAGAATTACCCTTCGCCCGATGGTTCGCCGGCATACTACATGGCGACCGGCCACTTTTCCGATCGCGGCGGCATCGTCATGCGCCGCGACTACAACACCAATTTCCTCGACGGCGGATCGCGCCAGTTCATCGACGGCGACCTCGTGCGCGGCATCGGTGGGCCGCATGGCGTCGACGCGCTTTCGATCGCGATCCGGCTGACCGGCGACCCCCCGGTGACGTTCTCCGGCATCCACAACTACATCGGCCGCAACCGCAACGGCGGACTCAATTTGTATTCGGTCGCCTACACCGGCCCGTTTCACACCGCGGAGCCGGTGTCGATCGATATCGCCGAAACGGCGAGCGACCGCATGAAGACGCTGCGGCCAGCCGAGCTGCTTTGGGGACTTCAAGTCCCGGATCTCTCTCTGACCTACAGCCCGCCCCGCCTCATCACCGAGACGGCGGAGATTGCCAGCGACGGCGTCAGGGTGACGCTGCTCGACATTTTTTCGCGGCTTCGCCAGCCCGCCATGGTGCTCGGGCGCGACGGCGCGGTGGTGTTCATGAACCCGCAGGCGGAAACGCTCGCCGCCGAAGCCCGGCTCGTGGAACGCAGCCGGCTCAATCTTGCCCGCCGCGACGACCGGGCCGCGTTGGTCCGTCTCGTGGAGCAGGCGATCGACCGTGGCACCGGCGCCTTCGACCTCGATCCGATCGCCATCGAGCGGCTGGAGGGGCGGCCGCTGATCGTCCAGGCGATGCCGGTGGATCGGGCCGTCGCCGGCGCGGACGCTGCCCTGGTCCTGTTCTCCGACCCGGCGAGCGGCGCTGGCGGCAATCCGACGCGCGCGCTCCAGTTGCTCGGCCTCACCCCGGCCGAGGCGCGGATCGCCGCCCTGGTCGGCTCCGGGCTCTCGCCCAAGGAAGCCGCGGCGCAGCTCGGCAATTCGGAAGGCACGGTGCGCACGACGCTCACGCAGATCTATCAGAAGCTCGACATCGGCCGGCAGTCGGAGCTCGCCAAGATCGTGGCGCGGCTCGAGACCATCGGCGCCTGAACCGGCAGGCGGAGGCCCGGCGACCGGACCTCCGCCAATTCGCTACGGCAGGATGTAGTTGACCTCCCACCGCGCCCAGGTCGGCTGGCCGTCACCGAGGATCGGTCCGAACGCCGCCTCGAAGACCGCCGTTCCCGTGAGGCCTTCCCATCGGCCGGTCCCGCTCAGATAGACGCCCGTTCCGGCGCAGCCGGCGGCGGTGCCCTCGCAGGCCCAGGTCAGATGGATCTGGCTGCCCGCTCCATCCATGATGATGCAGTGGCCGCTCGCCTTGCTGGTGTTCGCCGCAAGGTCGATCTCGTTGGTGGCGGGGCAGGTGACGAAGGCGCGATGGATGAGGCCCTCGCCCGCATCGTCGAAGAAGGCGCCGCT
Source organism: Bauldia sp. (assembly GCA_026126025.1). GTDB lineage: Bacteria > Pseudomonadota > Alphaproteobacteria > Rhizobiales > Kaistiaceae > JADLGL01. The sequence goes on from JAHCJZ010000007.1 coordinate 178,649, forward strand.
GAACGCGCCCGCCCACCAGATGTGGGTCTCGGACGACAGCGTATGGACCTGCCCAACCGCCAGCGCTCCGAACTGGCCGCTGAAGGTGCCCTCCTCGGCGCTCGCCGCCGATCCAATCAGCAACGCCAGGCAAAAGGATGCCGCTGCGCCGATGCGGCGCACGGAACGACCCGACATGATATCCCCCTATCAATGATACGCCGGTTCCCGGCGCCGCGGCGCACCAAGTCTGTCCTGGCCGAAGACAATAAGGTTCCCGGCCCGGCGAAAAGACTTCGCGGGTGACGTTGAATGCGATGCGCTGTAGATGGAATAGGCTTGGCGGTGGACACGTTCACCTAGCAATTGCTAGGTGAGCGACGATTTTCTATTGGCGTCCCATCGTCACGCCGGCGAAGGTCGGCGACAGCCGTCGATTATATCTCTGAAGTAACAGCCGAAATTCCACCCTCCCCTGGAGGGGGAGGGTCGGCGCGCAGCGCCGGGGTGGGGTGCGCGGCGGTTCGGCATACCCAGACGGTGAGGCATTGCGCGCCTCCGGTTACCGATTCCCCGCAGCAACAACGGACTGGGCACGTTGACGGGCCGTCACCCCACCCCGCCGCGCTGGCGCGCGGCGACCCTCCCCCTCCAGGGGAGGGTGGTTATGCGATTGATCTGGCACGTAAAATCCGCACGATCGATGGTCCCGGGCCCGCCCGCTGGCGGTCGTCACAAAGAAGCGCGATAAGCCGGCCCTCTGACGCGCTGCAGGAGAGTGACGTGACGGAACGGGCGCCGGCGAGGGCCGGGCGGCGGGAGTGGATCGGGCTCGCCGCCATCGCGATCCCCTGCGTCCTCTATTCGATGGACCTCACGGTCCTCAACCTCGCGCTGCCCGCGATCGCCGCCGATCTGGAGCCCGACGCGATCGAGCTGCTGTGGATGGTCGACATCTACGGCTTCCTCACCGCGGGCTTCCTCATCCTCATGGGGACGCTCGGCGACCGCATCGGGCGGCGCCGGCTTCTCCTCATCGGCTCCGCGGCCTTTGCGCTCGCCTCGCTCGCCGCGGCGTTCTCGACCAGCGCCGGGATGATGATCGCCGCCCGCGCGGCGCAGGGCGTCGCCGCGGCGACGCTGGCGCCGTCGACGCTCTCGCTGATCCGCAACATGTTCCTCGACGACCGCCAGCGCACCTTCGCGATCGGCGTCTGGATCGCCTGCTTCTCGGCCGGCGCGGCGCTCGGCCCTGTGGTCGGCGGCCTCCTCCTCAGCCAGTTCTGGTGGGGCTCGGTGTTCCTCATCAACGTGCCGCTGATGCTGTCGCTCCTCGTGATCGGGCCGCTCTTCCTCCCCGAATACCGCGACGCGGAGGCCGGTCGGCTCGACCTCGTCAGCGCCGTGATGTCGCTCGCCGCGGTGCTCCTGGTGATCTATGGCATCAAGCATGCCGCGGAGCACGGCGTCGACGGCGTAACGCTGGGCGCCGCGGCCGCGGGCGTCCTCGTCGGCGCCGGCTTCCTCTACCGCCAGCGCCTGCTGCGCGAGCCGCTGCTCGACCTCATCCTCTTCCGCCGCGCGGCCTTCGCGGTGCCTCTCGCCATCAACGTCCTCAAGATTCTCGTCTTCGTCGGGATCTTCTTCCTGGTCGCGCAGTACCTCCAGCTCGTCCTCGGCTTTGACGCGCTGACCGCGGGCCTGTGGATCGCGCCGACCGGCCTCGTGATGATCGCGGCGTCGCTGGCGGCGCCGACGCTGATCCGGCTGGTACCGCCCGCGCCGGCGATCGCCGCCGCCTTCACCGTGGTGACCGTGTCGCTCATCCTCATCGCCACCGCCGACGGCTCGTTCGTGCGGTTCTACATCGGCATCCTGCTGCTGCCGCTCGGCACCGCGCCGGTCGGCACGCTCACCACCGACCTCGTGATCTCCAGCGTGCCGCCGCGGCGCGCCGGCATGGCGTCGGGCATCTCGGAGACGAGCTTCGAGTTCGGCGGCGCGATCGGCATCGCCATCCTCGGCAGCCTCTCCGCCGCGGTCTACCGGACCGCGATGGCCGGCTACCCGCTGGACGTTCCGCCCGCGACCGCCAACGCGGCGCGCACGACGCTCGCCGCCGCGGTCGAAACGGCGGCGACGCTGCCCGGTCCGGCCGGCGCGGCGCTGCTGGCGCGGGCCCGCGACGCCTTCGTCGCCGGCTTCGAGACCGCTGCCTGGATCGGCGCCATCATCGCAATCTTCATCGCGCTGCTGGCGCTGACCACCATGCGCGGCGTCAAGCGGCCCGCCGCCGCGCATTAGGGAACAGGCCGCGAGTTGGGCGTGCTGGCCCCGGCTCTGCGGTGCACCACTTCGTGCTGCACCGCGTCCGGGGAACGCGCGACAATGGAATCGCGCCTCCAACCAACACCGTTTCCCGGGCGCAGCGCAGCATGAAATGCTGCGCTGCAGAACCGGGATCCATACGGCGGTCCGGCTGGCCAACTCAATGCAACCAAGCCGCGACCCTGGACCTGATGCAGCGTTGCAACGCCCGGCCGGTGGCCGCAATCCGAGCCTTAAGAACCCGTTAAATCGCCGCATTTAGCGTCCAGTTCCTCGCGCTCTGGGGCAACGATCCGGAGCGTCTCCCTGTCGATGGACGACCTCGATCTGATGGCGAGAGGCCGGCAAAGCGCAGAACGGGTTGAGCCGGTCCTGCGGCGTCCGTCGCGGGCGCGCGCCGATCTCGACATCGGCCTGCGCGAAGGCGACCGCCCGGGCGGCGGGCGCCGCGCGGCGGCCGGCCGCGGCAAGGCGCCCGACGAGCCGAAGCGCGGCCGCGCCAAAACCAGCCGCAAGCGCAGGAAGAAGAAGGGCCTCGTCCGCCGCGTCCTGCGGACGCTGTTCATCCTCGTCGCCATTATGGTCGTGGCGGTCGGCGCGGTCGTTGCCTATTACGCCTCGAAGCTCCCCGACCTCACCTCATGGGCGGTGCCGGACCGGCCGCCCAACATCCAGATCCGCGCCGCCGACGGCACGGTGATCGCGAATCGCGGCCAGACCGGCGGCGAGACCGTCACGCTGGAGGAGCTGCCGGCCTACCTGCCGCAGGCCATCGTCGCGATCGAGGACCGCCGGTTCTACGGCCATCTCGGCGTCGACCCGATCGGCCTGGTGCGCGTCTTCGTCGATTCGGCGACCTCCGGCGACCGGCTGACCGGCGCCTCGACTATCACCCAGCAATTGTCGCGGACGCTCTTCCTTAACCTCGACCGCACGCTCGAACGCAAGATCCAGGAGGCGATCCTGGCCGTCTGGCTCGAGCTGCAATACGGCAAGGACGACATCCTCGAAATGTATATGAACCGCGTCTATTTCGGCGCGGGCGCCACCGGCATCGACGCGGCGGCGCGAGTCTATTTCGGCAAGCCGGCGAGCGAGGTCACGCTCGGTGAGGCGGCGACGCTGGCGGGCCTCCTGCCCGCCCCGTCGCGCTACGCGCCGACCGTCAATCCGAACGCGGCGAAGGCCCGCCAGCGCCTCGTGCTCCAGGCGATGGTCGAGGAGGGCTACATCACCGCCGACCAGGCCGCGGCCGCGGCGGCCGGCGAGATCGTCACCGCCGATCCGGTGGCGTCCGGCAGCGGCAGCTACATCGCCGACTGGGTGGCCGATCTGGTGCCGAGCTTCATCGGCACGATCCAGGGCGACATCGTCGTCGACACCACGATCGACATCGGCCTCCAGCAGGAAGCCGCCAATGCGCTCCGCGACAGCCTCGCCGAGAACGGCGAGGCGCTCGGCGCCAGCCAGGGCGCGGTGGTCGCGATGGACCCCGACGGCGCGGTCCGCGCCATGGTCGGCGGACGCGACTATGCGGAGAGCCAGTTCAACCGCGCCGTCAACGCCCGCCGCCAGCCGGGCTCGTCCTTCAAGCCCTTCGTCTACCTGACTGCGCTCGAATTCGGCCTCATGCCCGAGACCATCCGCATCGACCAGCCGGTCAACATCAATGGCTGGAGGCCGGAAAACTATTCCGAGGAATACCAGGGGCCGGTCTCGCTGCAGCGTGCTCTGGCGCTGTCGCTCAACACCATCTCGGCGCAGCTGACGCAGGAGGTCGGTCCCGCGGCCGTGGTGCAGACCGCGCACCGCCTCGGCATCACCTCCGATCTCGACCCCAACCCGTCGATCGCGCTCGGCACCTCCGAGGTGTCGCCGCTGGAGATGGTCGGCGCCTTCGCCACCTTCGCCAATGGCGGCTACGGCGTGGTCCCCTACGCCATCAACCGCATCCGCACCGTCGAGGGCGACATCCTCTACCAGCGCGAGAGCGACGGGCTCGGCCCGCTGGTCGGCCCCGACCAGATCGGCATGATGAACGCGATGCTCCACGAGGTGGTGGCGTCCGGCACCGGCCGGCAGGCCGTGCTCGACGGCTGGCAGGCCGCGGGCAAGACCGGCACCAGCCAGGAGTTCCGCGACGCCTGGTTCATCGGCTACACCGCGATGATGGTGACCGGCGTTTGGATCGGCAATGACGACAATTCGCCGACCCGTCGCGCCTCGGGCGGCAATCTGCCGGCGCAGATCTGGAGCCGCTTCATGACCGCGGCGCACGAAGGCTGGCAGCCGATCCCGCTGCCCGGCGACTACATCTTCCGCGACCCGGCCAGCTTCGACCTCGTCCCGCCGCAGGCCATCCTCGGCGCCGACGGCGTCTATGACGAGTACCTCCAGCGCTACGAGCCGGGAGAGAACGGCGAGTTCATCCAGCCGCCGCCGGGCATCCCGGCCGACCGCTACGACCCGCGCTACGATCCGCGCTACGACCCCAACATGCCCGACGGCATGGTCTCGCCCGACGGCGTGATCGGCGGCCAGCCGCTCTCGCCCGGCCCCGGCCTCCCGCCCGCGCCGATCGGCGGCGACCCCGACTACCAGCCCCTGCCGCAACCCCCCGGAGGAGGCGGCGGCTTCCTCCGCCGCCTCCTCGGGTTGAACTGAGCTTCGGCAGCTTGAAGGCCATGACGACTTGTTGAACCCTCCCCTCGTGGGAGGGTCGAAAGCCGCAGGCTTTCGGGGAGGGGGCGCGGCCATCCCCCCACCCGAAGCTCGCTGCGCGACCTTCGACCGCCCCACGAGGGGGCGGTTCAAGGACTGCGCGACCTTGCGATCACTCCTCGCCGGAGGCGCCCCAGATGTGGAGGCTGGCGCCGTTGGCTTTCAGCCAGGCTTCGGCGCGGCCGGTGTCGGGGCACATTTCGCGCAGCAGGCGCCAGAAGGACGGGCGGTGGTGCATGTGGCGCAGATGCGCCACCTCATGCGCGGCGAGATAGTCGAGCACCATCGGCGGCGCGAGGATGAGGCGCCACGAGAAGGACAGCGTGCCCTTCGAGCTGCACGAGCCCCAGCGGCCTTTCGGGTCGCGGAGCCGGATCGCGGTGGGGCGGGCATCGATCTTCGCCGCATGCTTGAAGACCGCGCGCTCGAGGTCATGCCGCGCCTCGCGCTTCAGCCAATCGGTGAGCCGGCGAGCGAGGTGCTCCGGGTCGCCGGCGACGGCGACGACCGGTCCGCGCGAATCCGCCTCCAGCCACACCGTGCCGCGCCGCCCCGGCCGATGCCGGATGCGGTGCTCGACGCCGCGGATCGGCACCACCCCGCCATCGGCGAACGGCCGGTCCTCGGGCATCGCGTTGAGCCGGCTCTCCAGCCAGTCGCGATGGCTTTCGAGGAAGGCCAGCGCATGGTCGAGGCTCCCGCCCGGCGGGATGGTGATGGACGGCCCGCTTCCGGCCCGTCCGACGCGCAGCGTATAGCGCCGCGCACGGGGATGGGTCCGCAGGCGCACCGTGACCGGCTCACCGTCAAGGACGACATCCAGGCGCTCGGGGATTTGGGCGAAACGCTTGGAACGACTGAAGAAACTCACTTGAGGCAGGGCTTTCGATTCGAGTTCCGGAGGCTGATTTTGACCCGTCCGGCCGTCATGCGCCAGCGCCGGAACAAAAAGTGATCGGAAACCACCATCCTGGCATTCCGCGACCGCCGCCACCACCTCATCGCGGGGAAACGGAGGGGCGGGGATGCGCGAAAGCGAAGTCGAGGTCCGGTCCGGGGCGGTAACGCTGGCCGGCACCCTGACCCAGCCGGCGGCGCCGACCGACATCGCCGTGCTGTGCATTCACGGCAGCGGCCCGCTCGACCGGAACGAGAATCTCCCGGTCCAGCGAATGGACATCTTCAACACCGTCGCGGCCGATCTCGCGCCGCGGGGCATCGCGACGCTGCGCTACGACAAGCGCGGCTGCGGCAGGAGCACCGGCAAATATTACACGGCGAGTTATGGCGACCTCGTCGGCGACGTCGTGGCGGCGATGCGGTTCCTGCGGTCGGCGGAGGGTGGCGCGTTCCGGCGGATCGTCCTCCTCGGCCACAGCGAGGGGACGATCATCGCGGCGAGCGTCGCCGCCTCGGGCGGGCCGCTCGACGGCCTCGTCCTCCTCGCGCCCTTCGTCGAGCGGTCGACGATCTCCTGACCGCGCAGGCGGTGGAGATGGAGAAGGTGCTGCCCGAGGTTCCGGGCATCGGCGGCATGCTGCTGCGCGCCTATACCCGCATCGCCGGTTCGCCGGCGCACCTGCAGGCAAAGCTCCTCCGCCGGCTCCGTGCTACCTCGGCGCCGACCATCCGCCAGGGCTTCCGCCGCCTGCCGGCGCAGCAGCTCCGCGATCTCATGGCGCTCGACCCGGCGGCGATCTACGCGAAGGTGCGGGCGCCGGCGCTCCTCGTCAGCGGCGCCAAGGACCTCCAGTGCAACCCCGCCGACGCCGAGCGCATCGCCGCCATCCTCGGCCCGACCGCGGAGGCGGTGCAGGTGCCGGACCTCACCCACATCCTCCGCAAGGACCCCGGCCGCCACACCTTCCTCTCCTACGCCAGGCTGCTCAAGCAGCCGATGGACCCGGAGGTGGTCAGCCGCGTCGGGGTGTGGCTGGAGCGGTTGCGGGGCTAGCCGCTACTCGCCCGTCGACATCAGCGAGCCGATGTCGCGGGCGCTGCGCACCAGGCGGAAGAAGATGAACACCGCGGCGGCGAGATAGACGAGGTTGAGGCCGAACGAGATCAGCATCAGGTCGCCGCGGAAGACCTTGTCGATCAGCGCGGCGCGGAGGCCCTCGAAGACGTAGGTCGGCGGCAGCGCCCAGGCGACCGGTTCGAGGAAGGCGGGCAGCGTCTCGACCGGGTAGTAGACCGCGCAAAGCGGCAGCAAGGGGAAGATCAGCGACCAGGCAAGGCCCTCGGCGCCGAGGCCGTTGCGGAGGACGAGGCCGGCGACGACGATGCCGAAGGTCCACGCTGTCAGCATCAGATTGGCGAAGAACGCCGCGAAGGCGAGGCCGAGTCCCCAGATGTTGAAGCCGAAGAAGACGATCGCGAGGATCGTCACCGGCACGATGCCGATGGCGAGGCGGATGACGCTCATCGCCATCAGTCCGGCGAGGAGCTCGGAGAGCCGGAGCGGGCTCATCAGGATGTTGCCGACGTTCCGCGACCACATCTCCTCCAGGAACGAGATGGAGAAGCCGAGCTGGCCGCGCAGCAGCATGTCCCACAGGAGCAGCGCGCCGATCAGCACCCCGCCCGCCGTCGCCAGGAAGCTCGCCTGCTGGTCGAGGAAGAGCTGGAGGAAGCCCCACACCAGCATCTGCATCAGCGGCCAGTAGACCAGCTCCAGAAGCCGCGGCCAGGACGAGCGGAGGAGATACATGTGGCGGATGACGAGCGCCCACACGCGTCCGGCCGAGAAGCGGCGGTAGGGGATCTCCGGCCAGGCCGGACGCGTGTGGGCGCTCACGCGACGTCCCTCCCGGCGGCGGCGCCGCGGTTGCGGGCGACGTCGAGGAACACTTCCTCCAGGTCGGTGCGGCCGTAGCGGGCGATGAGGTCGGCCGGGCCGCCACGGTCGACGATGCGGCCGTCCTTCATCAGGATCACCTGGTCGCACAGCCGCTCGACCTCGGGCATGTTGTGCGAGGCAAGGAGGATCGTCGCGCCGCGGTCGCGACGGTAGTCGTCGAGATGGCTGCGGATCCAGTCCGCCGTGTCCGGGTCGAGCGAGGCGGTCGGCTCGTCGAGGAGGAGGAGCTCCGGGCTGTTGATCATCGCCTTGGCGAGGGCGAGGCGGGTCTTCTGCCCGGCCGAGAGCCGCCCCGCCGGCCGGTCCATGAAGGCGGTGAGGTCGAGGTTGACCGCAAGCTCCTCGATCCGCCCCTCCGCGTCGGGGACGCCGTAGAGCCGCGCGAACACCCGCAGATTCTGCCGCGCCGTCAGCCGGTGCGGAAGGTCGGCATAGGGGCTCTGGAAATTGATGCGGTGGAGGATGGCGTGGCGGTCGGTCGCAATGTCATGGCCGAGGACGCTGACGCGGCCGGCGCTCGGCGTGACAAGGCCGAGGATCATCCCGATGGTGGTGGTCTTGCCCGCCCCGTTGCCGCCGAGGAGGCCGGTGATCGACCCGGCCGCGACGTGGAACGAGATGCCGTTCACCGCGGCGACGCCCCGAAACGATTTCGACAGATCCTCCACCAGCACGGCAGCGGAGGGATCGGGAACGAGCATCGGCTTGACACGGGACGAAATACGGGACGGAGAAGGATGCTTGCCATACTATAGTGGGAAACCCGCCATCAACAGCGCGCCGCGGGACGGCGCAGGCGAAAGGCCATGACCTCGGTCGATCTTTCCGCGCACCGCCAGGCGACGCGACGCATCAAGCTCGACACGCTGATCGGCATCCGCTGGATCGCGGTCGCCGGCCAGACCGCGGCGATCCTCACCGTCGGCCTCGGCCTTGGCTTCCCGATGCCGGTCGGCCTCTGCTTCGCGGTGGTGGCGCTTTCCGCCTGGCTCAACCTCTTCCTCAAGCTCCGCTACCCGTCGAGCCAGCTTCTCCGCGACACGCCCGCCGCGCTCCTCCTCGGCTACGACGTGCTGCAGCTCGGCGTCCTCCTCTATCTCACCGGCGGGCTGCAGAACCCGTTTGCGCTCCTCATCATCGTGCCGGTCATCATCTCCGCTGCGACGCTGTCGTTCCGGCACACCGTCTCGCTCGGCGCGCTGACGCTGGCGGTGATCTCGCTGCTGTGGTGGTTCCACGAGCCGCTGCCCTGGCCGGCCGGCGAGATGGCGCCGCAGCCGCCGCTCTATATCGGCGGCATGTGGGGCGCGATCATCTGCACCATGGTCTTCGCCGGGGTCTATGCCTATCGCGTCGCCCGCGAGGCGCGGCAGCTCTCCGCGGCGCTCGCCGCGACCGAGCTGGTGCTGGAGCGCGAGCACCACCTCTCCGCGCTCGACGGCCTTGCGGCCGCCGCCGCCCACGAGCTCGGCACGCCGCTCGCCACCATCACCGTCGTTGCCCGCGAGTTGCAGAAATCCGCGCCGCCCGGCTCGTCGCAGGCCGAGGATCTCGCGCTCCTCGTCAGCCAGTCGCAGCGCTGCCGCGAGATCCTCGGGCGCCTCACCTCGCTCGGCAATGCCGGCGACTGGACGCAGGGCGAACAGCCGCTCACCCATCTCGTCGCCGAGGCGATCGAGCCCTATGCCGCCGGCGACAAGCGCATCGTCCTCGCCGAGGGCAACCGCATCGGGCCCGAGCCCGTGCGGCCGCGCAACCCGGCGATCCTCTACGGAATCGGCAACATCATCGAGAACGCGGTCGACTTCGCCGAGACCACCGTCACCATCACCACCGCCTGGACCGCGGACAAGGTGATGATCGAGATCGCCGATGACGGGCCGGGCTTCGCCGCGGAGATCCGCGACCGCATCGGCGAGCCCTACGTCACCACCCGCGGCGGCCAGCAGGGCATGCCGCGGCCGGCCGACGTCGAGGCCGGGGGCCTCGGCCTCGGCTATTTCATCGCCAAGACCTTCCTGGAGCGCAGCGGCGCCCGTCTTTCCATGACCAACCGGCCTTCGCCCGCCCATGGCGCGGTGGTGCGCATGACCTGGCCGCGCTTCCTGTATGAGGAGCGGCGCGGCCCCGCCGGAACCGAGAAGGCTGGTCAGGAGGGGGACGCGCCGTATAAACCGGAGGCCCCGGCCCAAGGGGCCGTAGCGTTGAGCAATTGAGATGACCGAACAGGAAGGCGACCGCTCGCTGCTGATCGTGGAGGACGACCGGCCGTTCCTGCAGCGGCTGGCCCGCGCGATGCAGGAGCGCGGGTTCACCGTGGACACCGCCGAGACCGTCGCCGACGGCATCGCCAAGGTCGAGGCGGCGCCTCCGGCCTATGCCGTTGTCGACATGCGGCTCAGCGACGGCAACGGGCTCGACGTGGTCCAGGCGCTCCGCGCGCGGCGCGAGGACGCCCGGGCGATCGTGCTGACCGGCTACGGCAACATCGCCACCGCCGTCACCGCGGTGAAGCTCGGCGCGGTCGACTACCTCGCCAAGCCCGCCGATGCCGACGACGTCTACGCCGCGCTGACGGCTCAGGATTCCGACCGCCCGACGTTGCCGGAGAACCCGATGTCGGCCGACCGCGTGCGCTGGGAGCACATCCAGCGCATCTACGAGATGTGCGACCGCAACGTGTCGGAAACCGCGCGTCGCCTCAACATGCACCGCCGCACCCTCCAGCGCATCCTCGCCAAGCGCGCCCCGCGCTAGCGCTCCAGCGGATCGGATTGCCGGCGGAACCCCACCTCTTCCTTCAACCCTCCCCTTGCGGGAGGGTCGAAACCGCGGAGCGGTTTCGGGGAGGGGTGCTGAGTCAGAAGTTGTGACACCGCCGCACCCCCACCCGAACCGGCTGCGCCGGTTCGACCGCCCCGCAAGGGGGCGGTTGAAAAAGGGCCCTTCTGGGCTGATCGGTTAGGGCACGACTCCGGGGCCCGGGTCGTAGAGCTGGTGGAGCCGCGCCGCGGCGGCGTGGGCGAAGCGGAGGAGGAGGGCCCGTCGCGTCGATCCCGCCAGCCGGTGCTCCGGCGCTTCGCGCAGAACGTCGGCGCCATAGCCGTCGGCGATGATGAGACCGGCATCCGCCGGGAAGATGTCGCGCGGCACGTCGGCATGGGTGGCGAAGAAGAGCCGGTCGCAATGCCGGCGATAGTCCGGCCATTTGCCATCGGCCCGGAAATCCTCGATCGACGACTTCACCTCGACGATCCACACCTCGCCGTCGCCGTCCACCGCCACGATGTCGGCGCGGCGTCCGGAGGCGAGCGGGAGCTCGGTCACCATCGCCATGCCGCCGGCGCGCAGCAGCCGGCCGACGCCGCGCTGGATCGCGAGCGCGCGCTCCGACTGCCGCCCGTCGCGGGGCGGTTCGAGCGGCAGCGTGGCGGTGGCGAAGAGCATGGACCGACTGTGCCACGCCGTGAACGAAAAGCAAACACGCGTGGTGCTACTAGCCGGCATCGCCCCAGCGGTTGTGGAGCCAGAGCCACTGGTCCGGGTGCTCGCGGACCCATCCCTCGATCATGCGCGTCACCGCCGCCGTCGCTGCGTCGGCATCGATCCGGCCGTCGGCGTCGCGCGGCAGGTCGAGCGGCGGCGACACCTCGATCCGGAACCGGCCGCCGGGAAGGCGGATCGAGCGGATGCCGTGGACCGGGCAGTCGAACTGCCGCGCGAGCCCGCCGATGAGCGGGTTGGTCGGCGCCGGCCGGCCGAAGAACGGGACCATGACGCCCCCCGGCATCCGTTGGTCGGCGAGGATCGCCATGTGCATGCCGCGCTTCATCGCGCCGGCGACGCGGAGCGCCGCCCGCGGTCCCGAGGTCACCATCTCGCAGCGCTCCTCGCGCCAGCGGGCGAGGTCGGCGTCGATCCGGGCGTTGCGGAGCGGCCGGTAGAGCGCGGCCATCGGCAGCCGGAAGGTCCGCGCAACGAACGGCATGATCTCCCAGTTGCCGTAATGCGCGGTGAACCCGATCGCGGTCACGCCGTCGTCGCGCGCCCGCTCGAACCATTCGCCGCCGACGATCTCGATGCGGTCGGAGAGGCCGCGGTCGGGGTCGTGGGGATCGGCATAGATCATGCGGCGGAGGCTCGGCATCTCCGCGACCGTGCGCGCCAGATTGCTCCACGCGCCGCGAAGGATCGCGCGGCGCTCCGCCTCGCTCGTCTCCGGCAGAGCGAGCGCGAGGTTGCGCAGCGCCAGCCGGCTCTCCGGCACCAGCGGTGCGGCAAGCCGCACCACGCCCGCGGCGACCGCGCCG
>JAHCJZ010000008.1 GCA_026126025.1 Bauldia sp.
TGTACGGACGGGATAACCGCTGAAAGCATCTAAGCGGGAAACCCACCTCAAGACGAGTTCTCCCTGAAGAGCCGTGGAAGACGACCACGTTGATAGGCCGGGTGTGGAAGCGCAGCAATGTGCGAAGCTTACCGGTACTAATCACTCGTTCGGCTTGATCACTCTCATTACCCATGCCCATCCCGACGATGGGAAACGACCAGCTATTCGCCCTCGTGTTGTTCTTTGCCGGCCTGGTGGTTCTGGCGAGGAGACAAAACCCGATCCCATTCCGAACTCGGCCGTTAAACTCCTCAGCGCCAATGGTACTTCGTCTCAAGACGCGGGAGAGTAGGTCGCTGCCAGGCCTGCCAAGCACAACACGAGCTTTCTCGAGACCCGTCTTCTCTTCCAACGCCCCTGCCGAAACGCCCGCGCCCCAACGCGGGCGTTTTCGTTTGTGCGCAGGTGCTTCCCGAACCCCTCGCAGAACTCTCGTCACCCCGGCGAAGCCCGAGGTCCAGAGCGGCTTGCGCCGGTGCCTGCGGCTTCTGGATTCCGGCCTTCGGCGGAATGACGAAAGAGAAATGGGCCGGGCTAGGTCCGCAGCACGCGCGCGAAGGCGTCGACCTCGGCATCGGTCGTGGCGAAGCATGTGACGAGGCGGATCAGGACCTCGTCGGTGCTGAGCATGCCGGGCTCGGCGTCCCATTCGCCGAAGCGGGCGCCGGAATCGGCGGCGCGTTTGGCCATTGCCTGCGGCAGGATCACGAACACCTCGTTGCCCATGGCCGGCCAGGCGAGGCGGCCGCCGGCGGCCGTGACGGCTTCCCGCAGCTGCGCGGCCATCGCGTTGGCGTGGCGGGCGAGGTCCAGCCAGAGGTCGTCCTCGAGGAGCGCCAGGAACTGCGCGGCGATGAAGCGGCTCTTGGAGAAGAGGTGGCCGCTGCGCTTGCGCAGGAAAGGGAACTCGGCCGCCCGCGCCGGGTCGAAGAAGAGAACCGCTTCGGCGGCAAAGCATCCCGCTTTCGAGCCGCCGAACGACATGACGTCGACCCCGGCCGCCGCTGAGAGCGCGGCCGGTGGCACGCCGATCGCGGCGACGGCGTTGCCGAAGCGCGCGCCGTCGAGATGGACGCCGAGGCCGGCATCATGCGCGACGTTCGCGATCGCCGCGATGTCGGGCGGGGCGTAGGCGGTGCCGTATTCGGTGAGGTTCGACAGCGACACCGCCGCCGGCTGGCCGTAGCGGACCGGGTTCGGCGGGAAGCGCGCCAACGTTTCGGCCAGGGCGGCCGCGGTGAGGCGGCCGTCAACGCCGGGGATTCCGATCAGCTTGCAGCCGGAGAGATATTCCGGCGCGCTGCCCTCGTCGGTGTTGATGTGCGCGCCCTCATGGCAGAAGACGAGACCGCCCGGTTTTCCCAACGCGGCGAGGGCGAGCGAATTCGCCGCGGTGCCGGTGCCGACGAAGAACACCGCGACGTCGCGGCCGAAGATGCGGGCGAACTCCGCCTCGACCGCCTTGGTCAGCCGGTCGCCGCCATAGGCGGGCTCGAAGCCGCCGGCGGCGTCTTGTAGCGCGGCGGCGATCGCCGGATGCGCGCCTGCCCAGTTGTCGCTGGCAAAGTTCATGGAGCGGGAGAGTAGCGGTTTCGCGCGCCGGCTCCAGAGGCGTCAGCTGATCGCACGGCCGATCGCAAGGCCGATGGCGAGCGCGGCGATCGCGCCGACGACCGATGCCGCCACGTAGAGCACGGCGAGCCCGATCGCGCCGCGCTCGTAGAGCGCGACCGCGTCGAGCGAGAAGGCGGAGAAGGTGGTGAAGCCGCCGAGGATGCCGGTGGTGAGGAAGAGCCGCCAGTGCTGGCTGGCCCCGCCATGCGCCATGAACCAGGCGGCGACGATCCCCATCGCCAGCCCGCCGACGACATTGACGATCAGCGTTCCCGACGGGAATGCGACGCCGAGCCAGCGCGCGGCGCCGAGATTGACGCCATGGCGCATCGCGCCCCCGATCCCGGCGCCGAGGAAGACGATGAGGTAAGTCATGCACGCACTCTCCGCGTTTCCCGGGCGCAGCGCATCACGACGTGATGCGCTGCAGAACCGGGATCCACGCTGCGGGCGCGTGGACCCCGGCTCTGCAGTGCAGCGTGCACGCTGCACTGCGTCCGGGGAACGAAGGGGTTTGCATTGTTCACCGCTGTCTGGCTGGCTGCGTAGGCCGAGCAATGCGTTGTCGCATGGCTCCTCCGCCCTTGCCGGGCCTTGGCAAATCTGGCACTCTGCGCCACCTGAAAAAGGACAGTGCTACTGTCCCTTCTTGCGTCGCCCGGAACGGGGCGATTTCGGAGTCGTCGCAGCCGTGCCAAGCTTCGGGCAGATCATGACGAATACCTGCCGATCGAACGCGGCTGCGCCTGGGAAAACGGCCGGCCGCTGACGGCCGCGCCGCTCGTGTCACCCCACTGACAACGGACGGCCCGCCGCGGCGAAGCTGGTGTAAGCTTGCCGCCGTGAGGCATGGCGGCTGGACGGGTACGAGACAAGGATCGCGGGGCATGAAGCCGATGGACGCCGAGCGCATCGCGCGGAAGGAAGCCGGAAGCCGGGGCGGACCGCCCGCGGCGAAGCCGGCGCCGTTCCGCGCCCGGCACATGCCCGCGCCGGGCGGGCTCTACGACCCGACCAAGGAGCACGATGCCTGCGGCGTTGGCTTCATCGTCGACCTGTCCGACACGCCGTCGCACAAGATCGTCTCGGACGGCCTCCGCATCCTCGAGAACCTCACCCATCGCGGCGCGGTCGGCGCCGATCCGCTGATGGGCGACGGCGCCGGCATGCTGATCCAGCTGCCGCACGCCTTCTTCGTCGAGGAGGGGAAGCGCCTCGGCTTCACCCTTCCGGCGCCGGGCGACTACGCCGTCGGCCAGCTCTTTCTGCCGAAGGACGCCGCGATGCGCGCCGAGATGGAGCGCATCGTGGAGCGCAGCATCGCGGAAGAGGGCCAGGTCTGCCTCGGCTGGCGCGACGTGCCGGTCGACAATTCCTGCCTCTCCGCGACGGTCATCGAGACCGAGCCGTTCCACCGCCAGGTGTTCATCGGCCGCGGCCGGGATTCGGCCGACGCGGAGGCCTTCGAGCGCCGCCTCTACATCCTCCGCAAGGTCTGCTCGTCGCGGGTCTATGCGGCCTATGGCGGGCTCAACAACGATTTCTACATCCCGTCGATGTCCTGCCGGACCGTCGTCTACAAGGGGATGTTCCTCG
Organism: Bauldia sp.; assembly: GCA_026126025.1. Lineage (GTDB taxonomy): Bacteria > Pseudomonadota > Alphaproteobacteria > Rhizobiales > Kaistiaceae > JADLGL01. The sequence goes on from JAHCJZ010000008.1 coordinate 3,253, forward strand.
CCTATCAGCTCGGCGCCTATTACCGCGACCTCCACGATCCGCGCTTCGCGTCGGCGCTGGCGCTGGTCCACCAGCGCTTCTCGACCAACACCTTCCCGTCGTGGCGTCTGGCGCACCCCTACCGGATGATCGCGCACAACGGCGAGATCAACACGGTGCGCGGCAACGTCAACTGGATGGCGGCGCGCCAGGCGAGCGTCGATTCCGAGCTCTACGGCAACGACATCTCCAAGCTGTGGCCGATCTCCTATGAGGGCCAGTCGGACACGGCGTGCTTCGACAACGCGCTCGAATTCCTCGTGCGCGGCGGCTACGCGCTGCCCCATGCGGCGATGACGATGATCCCCGAGGCGTGGGCCGGCAACCCGCTGATGAGCGAGGAGCGGAAGGCGTTCTACGAATACCACGCTGCGATGATGGAGCCGTGGGACGGGCCGGCGGCGATCGCCTTCACCGACGGGCGCCAGATCGGCGCCACGCTCGACCGCAACGGGCTTCGCCCGGCGCGCTACTGCGTCACCCATGACGGGCTCGTCGTGATGGCGTCGGAAGCCGGCGTGCTGCCGATCGAGGAGTCGCGCATCAAGCAGAAGTGGCGGCTCCAGCCGGGGCTGATGCTCCTCATCGACCTCGACCAGAAGCGGATCGTCCTAGACGGCGAGATCAAGCACGAGCTGGCGCGGCTTCATCCCTACAAGAGCTGGCTGTCGCGCACCCAGATCGTGCTGGAGGATTTGCCGCATGTGCCGGTGCCGGACCATGCGACCGGCGTGCCGCTGCTCGATCGCCAGCAGGCCTTCGGCTACACCGCCGAGGATCTGAAGCTTCTGATGAGCCCGATGGCGACCACCGGCCAGGAGGCCGTCGGCTCGATGGGCAATGACGCGCCGATCTCGGCGCTGTCGCGGAAGTCGAAGCTCCTCTACACCTATTTCAAGCAGAACTTCGCGCAGGTCACCAACCCGCCGATCGACCCGATCCGCGAGGAGCTGGTGATGAGCCTGGTGTCGTTCATCGGCCCACGGCCGAACCTCTTCGACCTCGAAGGGCAGGGGCGGCGGAAGCGCCTCGAGGTGCGCCAGCCGATCCTCACCAATGAGGACCTGGAGAAGATCCGGCGGATCGGCGAGCTCGACGACAACCCGTTCCAGTCGAAGACGCTCGACATCACTTTCGCGGCCGAGCGCGGCCCGGACGGTCTTGCCGAGGCGGTCGAGCGGTTGTGCGAGCGCGCCGAGGCCGCCGTCCATGGCGGTAACAACATCATCATCCTGTCGGACCGGCAGGTCTCGGCCGAGCGCATCCCGATTCCGGCGTTGCTCGCCACCGCGGCCGTCCATCATCATCTGATCCGCAAGGGGCTGCGCACCTCGGTCGGCATCGTGGTGGAGACCGGCGAGGCGCGCGAGGTCCACCATTTCTGCTGCCTTGCCGGCTATGGCGCGGAGGCGGTGAACCCCTGGCTCGCCTTCGAGACGCTGGCGGCGATGCGCGACGATTTCGACGAGCCGCTCTCCGAATACGAGGCTGTGAAGCGCTTCATCAAGGCGGTCGACAAGGGCATCCTGAAGGTGATGTCCAAGATGGGCATCTCGACCTACCAGTCCTATTGCGGCGCGCAGATCTTCGACGCGGTCGGGCTCTCCACCGCGTTCGTCGAGCGCTTCTTCACCGGCACCGCGACCACGATCGAGGGCGTCGGCCTTGCCGAGATCGCCGAGGAGACGATCCGCCGCCACAAGGACGCGTTCGGCGGCAGCCCGGCGCTCGCCGAGCAGCTCGACGTCGGCGGCGATTACGCCGTGCGGCTGCGTGGCGAGGACCATGCCTGGACCTCGGCGACGGTGCGCGATCTCCAGCACGCGGTTCGCGGCGAGGGCGAGCAGGCAGCGGCCGACTACAAGTCCTACGCCAGGCGGATCAACGAGCAGAACGAATATCTCCTCACCATCCGCGGCCTCTTCGACCTTCGGTCCGCCGAGGATGACGGGCGGAAGCCCCTGTCGCTCGACCAGGTCGAGCCGGCGAAGGAGATCGTGAAGCGCTTCTCGACCGGCGCGATGAGCTTCGGCTCGATCAGCCGCGAGGCGCACACCACGCTCGCCATCGCGATGAACCGGATCGGCGGCCGCTCCAACACCGGCGAGGGCGGCGAGGAGGTGGACCGCTTCACCCCGCTGCCGAACGGCGATTCGATGCGCTCGGCGATCAAGCAGGTCGCCTCGGGCCGCTTCGGCGTGACCGCGGAATATCTCGTCAACTCCGACATGATGCAGATCAAGATGGCGCAGGGCGCGAAGCCCGGCGAGGGCGGCCAGCTGCCCGGCCACAAGGTCGACGAGACGATCGCGCGGGTGCGCTATTCGACGCCGGGCGTCGGCCTGATCTCGCCGCCGCCGCATCACGACATCTATTCGATCGAGGACCTCAAGCAGCTCATCTACGACCTCAAGAACGTCAACCCGAAGGGGCTGGTGTCGGTGAAGCTCGTCTCCGAGGTCGGCGTCGGCACGGTCGCGGCGGGCGTCGCCAAGGCGAAGGCCGACCACGTCACCATCTCCGGCTTCGAGGGCGGCACCGGCGCTTCGCCGTTGACCTCGATCAAGCATGCCGGCTCGCCGTGGGAGATCGGGCTCTCCGAGACCCACCAGACGCTGGTCGCCAACCGGCTGCGCGGCCGTATCGCGGTGCAGGTCGATGGCGGCGTGCGCACCGGACGCGACGTCGTGATCGGCGCGCTGCTGGGCGCCGACGAGTTCGGCTTCGCCACCGCGCCGCTGATCGCGGCGGGCTGCATCATGATGCGCAAGTGCCACCTCAACACCTGCCCGGTCGGCATCGCGACCCAGGATCCGGTGTTGCGCAAGCGCTTCACCGGCACGCCGGAGCACGTCATCAACTTCTTCTTCTTCATCGCCGAGGAAGTGCGGGAGCTGATGGCGAAGCTGGGTTACGCCCGCTTCGACGACATGATCGGCCAGATGCAGATGCTGGACGAGCGGCGGAACGTCGACCACTGGAAGGCGCACGGCCTCGACTTCAGCCGGCTCTTCCACAAGCCGCACGCGCCGGCGGGCGTCGCGATCTACCATCGCGAGGAGCAGGACCACGAGCTCGACCAGATCCTCGACCGCCGGCTGATCGCCGAGGCGTGGCCGGCGCTCGAAGGCCGCCGCCCGGTGCAGCTCACCCACACCATCGCCAACACCGCGCGCTCGGTCGGGGCGATGCTGTCGGGCGAGGTGGCGAAGCGCTACGGCCATGCCGGCCTGCCGGACGACACCATCCACATCACCTTCAACGGCACCGCGGGCCAGAGCTTCGGCGCATGGGCGGCGCACGGCGTCACGCTCGACCTCGTCGGCGAGGCGAACGACTATGTCGGCAAGGGCCTCTCCGGCGGCCGGCTGATCGTCCGGCCGCGGCCCGACACCGGCATCGTGCCGCACGAGTCGATCATCGTCGGCAACACCGTGCTCTACGGCGCGATCGGCGGCGAGTGCTATTTCCAGGGCGTCGCCGGCGAGCGCTTCGCGGTGCGGAACTCCGGCGCCGTCGCCGTGGTCGAAGGCGCGGGCGACCATTGCTGCGAGTACATGACCGGCGGCGTGGTGGTCGTCCTCGGCAAGACGGGGCGCAATTTCGCGGCCGCGATGTCGGGCGGCATCGCCTATGTCCTCGACGAGGACGACACCTTCGAGCAGCGCTGCAACATGGCGATGATCGAGCTCGAGCCGATCCCGGCCGAGGAGCGCGCGATGCGGCACCAGTCGGGCGACCTCGAGGCGCACGGCCTCGTCGAGATCCTCGAGGACCTCACCCGGTTCGACGCCTGGCGCCTCCGCTGCCTGATCGAGAACCACGCCCGCTACACCGGCTCGGCCCGGGCGCGCGCGATCCTCGACGACTGGCCGGCGATGCTGCCGAAATTCCGCAAGGTGATGCCGCTCGAATTCCGGCGTGCCCTCAAGGAAATCGCCGCGCGGCGCGAGGCGGAGGAACAGCAGGCCGCTCTCGCCGCGGGGGAGTAGCGACACACCCGTCATTCCGGCGAAGGCCGGAATCCAGGACCACGGGCACAAGCGCAAGCGGCCCTGGACCCCGGCCTTCGCCGGGGTGACGAGCATGGGGACAGGACGCGTTGCGTCTACAAGTTTGGAACGAGACTGATGGGAAAGATCACCGGGTTCCTCGAAGTCGACCGCCGCGACCGGAGCTATGAGCCGGTCGCCGAGCGGATCCAGAATTACGAGGAGTTCGTCGTGCCGCTCGGAGAGGCGGGGACGAAGGAGCAGGCGTCCCGCTGCATGGATTGCGGGATTCCCTATTGTCACACAGGCTGCCCGGTGAACAACCAGATCCCGGACTGGAACGACCTCGTCTATCACGGCGAATGGCAGCGGGCGCTGGTCAACCTCCAGTCGACCAACAACTTCCCGGAGATCACCGGCCGCATCTGTCCCGCGCCCTGCGAGGAGAGCTGCACGCTCAACATCATCGACCAGCCGGTCACCATCAAGACGATCGAGGCCGCGATCGCCGACCGCGGCTATGAGGAAGGCTGGATCGCGGCGGAGCCGCCGAAGCGGGAAACCGGCAGGCGCGTCGCGGTCGTCGGCTCCGGCCCGGCCGGGCTCGCCGCCGCGCAGCAGCTGCGCCGCGCCGGCCACGAGGTTCACGTCTTCGAGAAGAACGCCAGGCCCGGCGGGCTGCTGCGCTACGGCATTCCGGACTTCAAGATGGAGAAGATCCACGTCGAGCGGCGCGTCGAGCAGATGACGGCCGAGGGCGTGGTCTGGCACATGAACGAGCATGTCGGCGTGTCGCGGACAGCGGCCTCGCTCGCCGCCGAGTTCGACGCGGTGGTGCTCGCCGGCGGCGCCGAGAAGCCGCGCGACCTGCCGATCCCCGGCCGCGAGCTCGACGGCGTCCATTTCGCGATGGACTTCCTGCCGCAGCAGAACCGCCGCGTCTCCGGCGAGCCGCTCAATACCAATGCCGAGATCCTCGCGACCGGGAAGCACGTCGTCGTCATCGGCGGCGGCGATACCGGCTCCGACTGCATCGGCACCTCGGTGCGCCACGGCGCGCTGTCGGTGACGCAGCTGGAGATCATGCCGCAGCCGCCGGTGAAGCCGAACAAGGCGCTGACCTGGCCGGACTGGCCGATGAAGCTGCGCACCTCGTCATCGCACCAGGAAGGCGCCGAGCGCGAATTCGCGGTGACGACGGTGAAGTTCTCCGGCTCGGACGGCAAGGTCGAGAAGCTCCACTGCGCCCGCGTCGACGCGTCGTTCAAGCCGATCGCCGGGACGGAGTTCGAGCTGCCCGCTGACCTCGTGCTGCTGGCGATGGGCTTCGTCTCGCCGGTCCATGAGGGGATGCTGGCAGAGCTCGCCACCGAGTTCGACCCGCGCGGCAACGTCAAGGCCAACACCGACGACTACCGCTCCTCGGTCGCCAAGGTCTTCGCCTGCGGCGACATGCGCCGCGGCCAGTCGCTGGTGGTGTGGGCGATCCGCGAAGGCCGCCAGGCGGCGCGCGCGGTGGACCTCTTCCTCATGGGCGAGACGACGCTGCCGCGGTAGGATACGAGGATGACCGGAAAGACCCTGCTCATCGACACGCTTGTGGAACGCATCGCGTCCTGGCCCGAAGAGGCGCAGGACGAGGCGATCGAATCGCTGATGTCGATCGAGGCAAAGGTCGGCGAAACCTATCGGACCTCGCCCGAAGAAAGGGACGCGATCCGCAGGGGGCTGGCCGACGCGGAACGCGGCAATTTCGTGTCAGCGGACGATTTGGCGGCGTTCTTCAAGCGTCATGGCATTTGAGGTCCGCTACACGGCGGCCGCGCTCGCAGACTTTGATTCCATCCTAGGTTACATCGCGGAACGCAATCCGGCTGCAGCGCAACGGGTCGGTGCGGCGCTGCGCCAGCTCATCGCCGGTCTCGCGGATTTCCCGGATGCAGGTTCGGCGGCCGACTATGCGGATGTTCGGACGCTAGCGGTCCCGCGCCTTCCCTACCGTGTGTTCTATCGCCGGGATATGACCGCCATTGAGGTCATTCACATTCGACACACCAGCCGCAAGCCGTGGCCGGGATTGGCTCCGGACCGCTAGCGCTCCTCGCCCGGGAGAGGCATCCTCCTGCCTATGATTCACAAGCGTGCCCCTGCCGCCATCCTCACCCTCGCCGCGCTGTTCGCCGCGGCGCCCGCGCTGGCCCATCCGCATATTTTCATTGATGCGCGCGCGGAGCTGGTGTTCGACGGGGACGGGCGGATCGTGTCGGTGCGGCATATCTGGCAGTTCGATTCGGCGTGGTCGGCTTACGCGGTGCAGGGCCTCGACGCCGACGGCAATGGCTTCCTCAGCACCGCCGAGCTGCAGCCGATGGCCGAGCTCAACGTCACCTCGGTCGCCGAGTATGGCTATTTCACCAGCCTCACCATTGGCGGCGTCTCGGCTGCCTTCGTGCCGCCGACGGAGTATTTCCTCGACATCTACGGCACGCAGCTGGTGCTGTTCTTCACCCTGCCGCTCGACATCCCGCGCGCCCCGGCCGGCGTGGTCGAGCTCCAGGTCTACGACCCGGAATACTATGTCGCGTTCGATTTCGACCCGGCGCAGCCGATGCTCCTCGTCGATGCGCCGGCCGGCTGCATGGCGCGCTTCGAGGCCGCCGCCGAGCCGGACGACGCCACCGCCGCGATCCTGGCGCTGATCCCGGCCGACCAGCGCGCCCTCCCCACTGAGCTCGCGAGCGTGACCGGGGACCTCGCCAACACCATCACCGTCGCCTGCTCATGAAGCGGGGCGCGATCGTCCTCGCGCTTCTTCTCGCGGCGGGTCCGGCGCTGGCGCAGGATCCGTTCGGCATCGGCGCGGTCGAGCCGGCGGGCGGCGGCTTCGGCGGGCCGTTCGCGCCGCTCTTCGCCGAGATCGCGCGCTGGCAGTCGGATTTCTACCGCCAGCTCACCGATGCGCTGGGGCAGCTGCGCGAGGACGGCACGGCGTTCCTCGTCCTCGCCGGCGTCAGCTTCCTCTACGGCATCTTCCACGCCGCCGGGCCCGGCCACGGCAAGGCGGTGGTGACGGCCTACCTCCTCGCATCCGGGCAGACGCTGCGGCGCGGCATCGTCATCGCCTTCGCCTCGGCCTTCGTCCAGGCGGTCACCGCGATCGCGCTGGTCGGCATCGCGGCCGGCATCCTCAACGTCACCGCGGTGACGATGACCGACGCGACGCGGGTGCTGGAGATCGGCAGCTACGCGCTGATCGCGCTGGTCGGGGTGTGGCTGCTGGCGACGCGGCTTCGCGGGCATTCGCACGCGCATGCCTATGCCGGCGCGGGCTCCGCCGACGATCCGCATGCCGGCCACGCCCATGCCATGCCGGCCGGCCCGGTCGACGGCCGGGCGTTCCGCGCCGAGGGCACGATCCCGGCGCAGGCGCCGCATCTCCACGCGCCGGACCCGTCATTCCTTCGCCGGCCGCTGACGCTCGCCACTGCCTGGACCGCTGTGATCGCGGTCGGCATCCGGCCCTGCTCGGGCGCGATCATCGTGCTCGTCTTCGCGCTGGCGCAGGGCGTCTTCGCCGCCGGCATCGCGTCGACCTTCGTCATGGCCGTCGGCACGGCGATCACCGTGGCGCTCCTCGCCTCGCTCGCGGTGCTGGCGCGCGACTTCGCGCTCCGCCTCACCGGCGGCCGCTCCCGCGCGCTCGCCATCGCCGGCCGGGTGATCGAGATCGCAGGCGCGCTGGCGGTGCTGGCGCTCGGCCTCGTCCTCCTCGGCGGCGCGCTGGCGGGATAGCGGAACTGGAACCGGCGGCCTCGCTGCTGGTTCTAGCCGTACGGCATCAGCAAGGAGTGACCGTCATGCCAGCCAAATCAGCCGCCCAGCAGAAGGCCGCCGGGGCGGCGCTGTCGGCCAAGCGCGGCGATACCAAGGTCGGCGAGCTCAAGGGCGCGTCGAAGTCGATGTACAAGTCGATGAGCGAGAAGCAGCTCAAGGAATTCGCCGAGACCAGGCGCAAAGGCAAGCCCGAGCACGTCGGCAAGACGAAGCACTAGAGCTTCAACCAACCCTTCGTCACCCCGGCGAAGGCCGGGGTCCAGCAGCCGCGGGCGCCGAGCTTGCGGCTTCTGGATTCCGGCCTCCGCCGGAATTACGAGGGTGTGTGTTGGCGGAATGGCGAGGGAAGGGTGTGGGGGGATGGTTCCCTCGCCCGCGACGAGGGAACCATCCCGGCATGCCCTAGCGGGCGATGATGCGGCCTTCGATCGCCGGGGCGATCGTGCCGGCGGCGGTGACGTGGTCGATGACCTGCGAGGCCATGATCTGCGCATCCGCGGGGTCGATCAGCACGGTGCCCTCGGTGAAGGCGGCGTAGCCGTCGCCGCCGACCGCCATGAAGTCGTTGGTGGCGACGGTGTAGGTCGCCTCCGGATCGATCGGCGCGCCGCCGACCGTCACGGAGAGGACCCGCTCGCCGACCGAGGCGTCGGAATCGTACTCGACCGAAAGGCCCGAGACCTGCGGGAAGCGGCCGGCGCCCTCGGCGACCTGCGAGAAGCCGCTCTCAAGCGCCGCGATCACCTGCGCGCCGGTCAGCTCCAGCTTGGTGGTGCGGTTGCCGAAGGGGAGCTCGGCCAGAATGTCGCCGCGGGTCAGCTCCGTGCCGGCGGCGTATTCGCGGTCGGCGCGGATGCCGCCGCCATTGGTGATGGCGATGTCGGCATCGACGGCGGCGCGCATCGCGTCGGCGATGAGGTTGCCGATCGCGGTCTCCTGGCTCCGCACCGAGGCGCGGCGGCTGTCGAGCGCGGTCTCGGTGGTGCCGATGACGACGCCGAGCTCGGCGTCGAGCGAGGCGGCGTAGCCGTCGACCACGGCCTGGATCGCCGGGTCGGGCTCGACGGTCGCGGTGTCGACGATGGTGAACTCCGGCTCCCACGACACGACGCTGCCGTCCTCATTGGTCTCGATGACGAGCGTGGTGACGACCACCCGCTCCGACTGCGCGCCGGACTCGGTGATGACGGCGCGGCCGTCATAGAAGGTCATGAGATACTCGTCATGGCCGGAGAGGATGACGTCGGCGGCGCCGGTGCGGGCGAGCTCGAAATCGACCTCGCGCGGGGTGTGGACGACCGCGACCACGATGTCGGCGCCGGCCTCCCGGAGTTCGGCGGCCTTCTCGATGCCGGTGTCGACCGACGGCTCGAAGGTGATGTCGCCCGGGCTCGACACGGTCGGGGTGTCCTCGGTGGTGAGGCCGTAGAAGCCGAAGGTGACGCCTTCGATCTCCACGAGCTTGTCCTCGATGGTGTTCTCCGGCCGCGAGCCATCGGGCTCGAGGAGATTGGAGGAGACGATGTCGAACGTCGCCTCGGCGATCCGCGCGCGGAAGATCTCGGCGCCGAAATCGAACTCGTGGTTGCCCGGCACCATCGCGTCGACGCCCATCCGGTTGAGGATGTCGATGATGTGCGCGCCGCGGTCGATGCCGGAGAGGAGGGACGGCGACAGGGTGTCGCCGGAGTGAATGAAGAGCGTCGGGCCGGCGGCGCGCTCGGCGTTCACGACCGCCGCGAGCCGGGCGAAGCCGCCGCGGGTCTCGCCGCCGGCGAACTGGTCGATGTCGTTGGTCTGGACGAAGGTGACGCGCAAGGTCGCCGCGTTTGCGGCCGCGGCGAACGGCACCGCGAAAACGAGCGCGACCGCGGTGGTGGTGAAGAGCCTTTGCATCTGGTGATCTCCCCGTTGTCGATCGGCCCGGGACCGGGCCTTGAGGGAGCGCGTAGTCGGGCGCGGATTCAGCGCCGTGTCGGTTTCCCGACGATTCCATGACAGGACGGCCGGCCGCCGCGGCCCGTTTCGCTGGACATGGCGGGGAAGGCCACTACATTCGGCCAATTCCAGAAAAGGCCGACATGAACCAGCTAAGATCAGTCGTGAGCAACGCGGTGCCGCGCCGCCCGGCGGGCCACCCGCCGGCGGCGCATGGACGGATCGGCGTCCTCCTTGCCAATCTCGGCACCCCCGACGGCACCGACTACCGGTCGATGCGGCGCTACCTCAAGGAATTCCTGTCGGATCCGCGGGTGATCGAGATCCCGAAGGCGGTGTGGTGGCCGCTCCTCAACCTCGTGATCCTGTCGCGGCGGCCGCAGAAATCAGGCGAGAACTATGCCCGCATCTGGAACCGGGAGAAGAACGAGTCGCCGCTGCGCACCATCACGCGGTCGCAGTCCGACCTCCTCGGCGAGGCGCTGACCGCGTCCGACCCGCGGCTGATGGTCGACTGGGCGATGCGCTACGGCCAGCCGGCGATCGGCGACCGGCTGAAGGCGATGAAGGACGCCGGCTGCGACCGCATCCTCTTCGCGCCGCTCTATCCGCAATACAGCGCGACCACGACCGCCACCGCGTTCGACCGCGTCTCGGCCGCGCTCCGCACCATGCGCTGGCAGCCGGCGATCCGCACCCTGCCGCCCTATTACGACCACCCGGCCTATATCGAGGCGCTGGCGACCTCGCTCACCGCGGGGCTCGGCGGGCTCGATTTCGAGCCGGAGGTGGTGCTCGCCTCCTATCACGGCACGCCGCGGCTCTATCTGGAGCGCGGCGATCCCTATTACTGCCACTGCCTGAAGACGAGCCGGCTCCTCACCGAGCAGCTCGGTTGGGACGAGATGCGGCTGCGCACCACGTTCCAGTCGGTGTTCGGCCGCGCCGAATGGCTGAAGCCCTACACGATCGACACCGTGACCGAGCTCGCCCGGAGCGGCGTGAAGCGGATCGCGGTGATCATGCCGGGCTTTGCCGCCGACTGCATCGAGACGCTGGAGGAGATCGCGATCGGCAATGCCGAAGCGTTCCACCATGCCGGCGGCGAGCACTTCGCCGCGATCCCCTGCCTTAACGACAGCGAGGCCGGCATGGCGATGCTGGAAACGCTGATCCGCGACGAGCTCAAGGGCTGGGCCTAGCGGCGAACTCTCACACTGGTTGAACCTCCCCCTCGCGGGGAGGTCGAAACCGCGTAGCGGTTTCGGGAAGGGGGGACGGCCGCGCCCCCTCCCCGAAAGCCTGCGGCTTTCGACCCTCCCACGAGGGGAGGGTTCAAGAATGTCCTTGCCGTGGCTGCGCCGTCGCTCCGCGAGCGCCGGCATTGCCCAATTCTCTTGGACGCTCTCATTTACTTTTGCCTGCGATGTTCCTAGCTGGATTCCGGGGCACCCAGTCGAGGGGAACATCCGATGGAAGGTTTCGAGATCGTCGTCGCAGTCCTTGTGGTGCTGCTGGTCCTCGTTCTGTTTGCCGGCGTCAAACAGGTTCCTCAGGGTTACAACTACACCGTCGAGCGGTTCGGCCGGTTCACCAAGACGCTGAAGCCGGGCCTCAACCTCATCGTGCCGTTCATCGACCGCATCGGCGCCAAGATGAACATCATGGAGCAGGTGCTCGACGTCCCGACGCAGGAGGTCATCACCCGCGACAATGCGACGATCTCGGTCGACGGCGTCACCTTCTACCAGGTGCTCGACGCCGCCCGCGCCGCCTATGAGGTGTCCGGCCTCAAGAACGCGATCCTCAACCTCACCATGACCAACATCCGCACCGTCATGGGGTCGATGGATCTCGACATGCTGCTGTCGCATCGCGACGAGATCAACGACCGGCTGCTCCATGTCGTCGACGCCGCGGCGGCGCCGTGGGGCGTCAAGATGACCCGCATCGAGATCAAGGACATCGTGCCGCCGACCGACCTCGTGAACGCGATGGCGCGGCAGATGAAGGCCGAGCGCGAGAAGCGCGCGATCGTGCTGGAGGCGGAGGGCCTCAGGCAGTCGGAGATCCTCAAGGCCGAGGGCGCGAAGCAGTCGCAGATCCTGGAGGCCGAGGGCCGGCGCGAAGCCGCCTTCCGCGACGCCGAGGCGCGCGAGCGCGCCGCCGAGGCCGAGGCCAAGGCGACGGAGATGGTGTCGAAGGCGATCGCGCAGGGCGACGTCCAGGCGATCAACTATTTCATCGCCCAGCGCTACACACAGGCGCTGGAAAGCCTCGCCTCCGCGCCGAACCAGAAGGTGCTGATGCTCCCGGTCGAGGCCGCCTCGCTGATCGGCTCGCTCACCGGCATCGCCGAGATCGCGCAGAGCGCCTTCGGCAAGGATGGCGCTCCCCGCCGCACCGTTTCGGTCCCCCGCACCGGGGAGTGACGCGCCATGATCGCGGACTTCTTCGATCAGGTCGGGCCATGGGGCTGGTGGGTGCTCGGGCTCGTGCTGATGGGGCTCGAGATCTTCCTGCCGGGCACGTTCTTCCTGTGGTCCGGCGCGGCGGCGGTCATCGTCGGCACGGTCGCGCTCCTCGTCGACATCTCCTGGGAGGTCCAGGTCATCGCCTTCGGCGTGCTGGCGCTGGTGCTGGTCTTCATCGGCCGGCGCTATTTCGCGCGGCGGCGGCCGGACGAGGGGCTGACCGGCCTCAACGACCGCGCCGCGGCGCTGGTCGGCTCGATCTACATCCTCCACGAGCCGATCGTCGACGGCAGCGGCCGCATCCGCGTCGGCGACTCGACATGGCGCGTCCTCGGCCCCGACACGCCCTCCGGCACGCGCGTGCGTGTGGTGGCGGCGGAGGGCTCGGTGCTCCGCGTGGCGCCGGAGGGGTGACGTTCGGCCCTTGGGACTCGAGGAAAGTTCACCGACTAGCGCCTCGATTCCGAGCGCGAATCTTCCGCTCACTTCGTCATTCCGGCGAAGGCCGGAATCCAGAGCCACAGGCTCGGGCCTTCGTGTGGTTCTGGACCCCGGCCTTCGCCGGGGTGACGAGGGGTTGGGCGACGCGCTGAGGGGCTACCCCGGCGCGGCGGGCTTCTCTTCCGCGGCTGGCGGATCGACGGCGGCGGGTTCCTCGGGGGTGACCGGCAGCGGTTCGATGATCCGGCTCGGCGTCGCGCCGTCCTGCGTCGTGCAGTAGAGGATCCACACGCCGGTATCGAGCTGGCGGATGATGACGTTGTCGTCGAAATAGCGGCTGCCGTCGGGCTCCTGGTAGGAGAAATAGACGACCCATTCGCCGGCGCTCTGCTCGAACTTGCCGAGCCATTCATAGACGACGCCGCCATTGCCGACGCAGCCGGGGATCGCGTTCATGTGGCGCAGCAGCTGTTCGTTCGTCGGCATGGCGCCGATGTAGAGCTGGGCCGACGCCATCGTCGGCACGAGCGCGGCCGCGGCGAGCGACGCGCCAAGGCGAGCGAATGTCTTCATCGTGGTTCCCCCAATCAGCCCCGCGGGCGGTCGGCCCGAGGGACGCCAATACAAGGCTACCGCGAGTAACGCGCTGTTAACAGTCTCTCTTTACCACTCGGTAACCATAAGAACCGGCCTTCGCCGGGCTTTTCGCGGTTCCGATGGCGCGCCATTCGATCCTCTTTCCCGGTTCGTTGCTGCTTACGCTTGCGGCCGCTCCGGCCCTGGCGGGGGGCCCGTCGCTGTTCGGCGGCGACGCGCCGGCGCTGCGCGGCGCGCTGTCCGGCGAGCCGGGCATCGGCGGCATCTATGCCGGGGACGAGGCGGCGCTGGTCGACATGATCGAGACGGGCGTGGTCGTGACGGCGCCGCCCGGCGAGCCGCCGCCGCCCGGCGGGCCCGATCCGTTCACGCCGCTCGGCGTCCGCTTCGGCGGCTTCACGCTGTTCCCCTCGCTCGACATCGGGGCGGCGATCATCTGGAGCAATCCGCCGCCTTCGACCGGCGCCGCGCTGCCGGTGACGCCGCGCATCCGCGCGACCGGCGCGTTCGGGGCGTTGTCCGCCGAGCTTGCGGCGAGCGCGACGTTCGACCTTCTCGCCGCGCCGCCCGACCGCCATCTCGACGCGGCCGACGCCCGGCTCGACCTCACCTTCACCCCCGGTCAGTGGATCGCCGCGCTCGGCGTCCACGCTTCCTTTGAGCCCCTGCGCGCCGACGATCCGGAGCTGCCTCCCGGGTTTGACGAGCTGCCGGGGGCTCTCACCATCGGCGCCAATGCGGCGGTGACCGTGCCGCTCGGCCCGGTCGCCGTCACCGGCGCGATCGCAGTCGACCGCACGACCTATGGCGACGTCGCGGTCGGCGGCGTCCCGGTCGACCAGAGCGAACGGAACTTCACCACGGTCGCGGGCACGCTCCGCGTCGCCGGCAATGGCGGCGCGCTGTTCACGCCCTATGCCGAGGGAACCGTCGGCCGCCGCTTCTACGACGTGCCGGTCGGCACCGGCGGCTTCCTCCAGGACTCGACCTTCACCGAGGTCCGCGCCGGCGTGATCTATGACAGCGCGCCGGTGCTGACGAGCGATCTCTCGGTCGGCTATCGCTGGGAGAACCCGGACGATCCGGCGCTGGCGGCGCTTGCCGGCGTCACCTTCCGCGGCACGTCGGTGTGGTCGCCGCGCGAGACGATCCGCGTCGCGTTCGACGGCTCGGTGACGCTCCAGCCCGCCACGCCGGGCGGGGGCGGGCTCGCGATCCACCAGTTCACGCTCCGCGGGGAGAAGGACGTCGCCGACACCGTCACCGTCGCGCTGATCGGCGACTACCGCGCCGACCACGCGGCCGCTGGCGTCGTCGCGTCGGGCGCGACGGTCGGCGCGGAGATCGCCTGGCAGCCCAGCCGCTGGGTCATCGTCACCGCCGGCTACGCCCACCGCTGGTCATGGAACGCCGACCCGCTGGTCGCCAACACGCAGTCCGACGAAATCCGCGTCACCGCCACGCTGCAGCGGTAGCAGACAGAACTGAACCTCCCCCTCGTGGGGAGGTCGAAGGTCGCGAAGCGAGATTCGGGAGGGGGGCGGCCGTGCCCCCTCCCCAAAACCGCGATGCGGTTTTGACCCTCCCACCAGGGGAGGGTTCAACAAACGGCGTCCCTCGGGTTCGGCTACGCGCCGTTGGTGGCGAGGAGCTTCTTCAGCTCGGCGCGGAGGTCGTCGGCGATGTCGGGGCGCTTGAGGGCGTAGGCGAAGTTCGCGGCGAGGAAGCCGGCTTTCGAGCCGCAGTCGAAGGTGCGGCCGTCATAGCGGACCGCCATGATCGGCTGGGTCTCCGACAGGCGCAGCATCGCGTCGGTCAGCTGGATCTCGCCGCCGGCGCCGCGCTCGTGGCGGTCGAGATGGACGAAGAGCTCGGGCTGAAAGATGTAGCGGCCGTTGATGTAGAGGTTCGACGGCGCGTCGGCGGGCTTCGGCTTCTCCACCATGCCGGTGATCCTGAAGGCGGGGCCGACGGCGTCGCCGAGGGCGACGATGCCGTACTGGTCGGTCTGGTCCGGCTCGCATTCGCTGACCGAGACGAGGTTGCCGCCGACCTGGTGGTAGGCGTTCATCATCTGCGCAAGGCAGCCCGGCGCCGACTGCATCAGCATGTCCGGCAAGAGCACCGCGAAGGGCTGGTTGCCGACGATCGCCCGCGCGCACCACACCGCATGGCCGAGGCCGGCGGGCAGCTGCTGGCGGGTGAAAGTGGTGGCGCCGGGCGGCGGCCGGTCGGCCTCCAGCTTGGCGAGCTCGGCCTTCTTGCCGCGCTCGCGCAGCGTCGCCTCCAGCTCGATCTGGATGTCGAAATGGTCCTCGATCACCGATTTGTTGCGGCCGGTGACGAAGACGAAATGCTCGATCCCGGCCTCGCGCGCCTCGTCCACCGCGTACTGGATCAGCGGCCGGTCGACGACCGGCAGCATCTCCTTCGGCACCGCCTTGGTCGCGGGCAGGAAACGGGTCCCAAGGCCGGCGACGGGGAACACGGCGGTACGGACGGGCTCGGGCATCTGGTCCTCGGATGGCGGGGAATCGCTCGCGGCTACTGAAAGCGGATCACGGCTAACAAACCATCAACACTCTCAGGGGCATTGTCCGGATCGACAGCGCGAACCGGGTGTTTTTGCCCTCATGAGCATCCTCGTCACCGGCGGCGCCGGCTATATCGGCAGCCACACCGTGTGGGACCTCGTCGACAATGGCGAGTCCGTGGTGGTGCTCGATAATCTCGCGACCGGCTTCCGTTGGGCGATCGCGCCGGAGGCGAAGCTCGTCGAGGGCGACATTGGCGACCAGGCGCTGGTCGACCGCATCATCCGCGACGAGAAGGTCGAGGCGATCATCCATTTCGCCGGTTCGGTGGTGGTGCCGGACTCGGTCGCCGATCCGCTCGGCTACTACCTCAACAACACCGTCAAATCGCGCGCCCTGATCGAATCCGCGGTGAGGGGCGGGGTGAAGGCCTTCATCTTCTCCTCGACCGCCGCGGTCTACGGCATGGCGGAGACGATGCCGGTCGACGAGCGGGCGGCGACCGCCCCGATCTCGCCTTACGGCCGCTCCAAGCTGATGACGGAGACGATGCTCGCCGATACGGCGGCGGCGCATCCGCTCTCCTATGTGGTGCTGCGCTACTTCAACGTCGCCGGCGCCGACCCCAAGGGGCGGGTCGGCCAGTCGACCCGGGGGGCGACGCACCTCATCAAGGTCGCCGCGGAAACCGCGCTCGGCAAGCGGTCGGAGATCGAGGTCTTCGGCACCGACTATCCGACGCCCGACGGCACCGGGGTCCGCGACTACATCCATGTCACGGACCTCGCGCGCGCCCATGTGGCGGCGCTCGACTATCTGCGACGGGGCGGAGGGAGCCTCACCGCAAACTGCGGCTACGGGCGGGGGTACTCGGTGCTGGAGGTGCTGGATTCGGTCCAGCGCGTCTCCGGCAAGCGGCTCAACATCCGCTTTGGGCCGCGCCGGCCCGGCGACCCGGCGGCGATCGTCGCCGAGGCCTCGCTGATCCGCCGGCAATTCGACTGGAAGCCGGAACGCGACGACCTCGACGGGATCGTCCGCTCCGCGCTCGCCTGGGAAGAGCAGCTGGACCGGCGGAACCAGCGCGACAACGACTAGCCACGGACCGTAGCGCATGCCCCCGACCCACGCCCCGATGGTTCCTAGCCCGTCCGCATCTGCGCGGAACACCCATTTGAACCCTCCCCTCGTGGGAGGGTCGAAAGCCGAAGGCTTTCGGGGAGGGGGCACGGCCGCCCCCCTCCCGAAGCTCGCTTCGCGACCTTCGACCTCCCCACGAGGGGGAGGTTCAATCGCGTTCAGCCGTGCGGTCGCGGCTATCGCTGCAGTCATCGTCACGCTGGTCTCCGCCACCGCGGCGCTGGCCGATGCGGCGTCGGACCGGTGGGTGCAGGCGTTCTGGCCGCGGGCCGAGGCCGCCGGGATCAGCTGGAGCACCTATTCCGCCGCGCTCGGCAATTTCGAGCCCGACCCGTCGATCCTCGAGCGCGCATCGAACCAGGCCGAGTTCGTCCGCCCGATCTGGGACTATCTCGACAGCGCGGTGTCGGACGAGCGCATCGCCAATGGCCGGGCGGCGATGGCAGAATGGGCGCAGACGCTCGCGCGGATCGAGGCGACCTACGGCGTCGACCGGCACATCCTCGTCGCCATCTGGGGCATCGAGAGCTCCTACGGCGCGGTGCTCTCCAACCCGCAGATCGTGCGCTCGACGATCCGCTCGCTGGCGACGCTCGCCTATCAGGGCGGCTCGCGCCAGAATTTCGGCCAGACCCAGCTGATCGCCGCGCTCAAGATCTTGCAGCGGGGCGACATCACGCTCGCCGGCATGACCGGGTCGTGGGCGGGCGCGATGGGCCACACCCAGTTCATTCCCACCACCTTCGAGGCCTATGCGGTCGACTTCAACGGCGACGGGCGGCGCGACATCTGGTCGTCGCCGGTCGACGCGCTCGCCTCGGCCGCCAACTATCTCCGCGCGATGGGATGGGAGAGCGGCAAGACCTGGGGCTACGAGGTCGTGCTTCCCGCCGGCTTCAACTACAGCCTCGCCGAGGGCGATGGCCGGCGGCCCCTGTCGGAATGGGCGAGCATGGGCATCCGTCGCGCCAACGGGCAGGACTTCCCGCGTCCGGGCGACGCCGGCGATTTGTGGATACCGGCCGGCGCCAACGGGCCGGCGTTCCTCCTCCTCCACAATTTCCGCGTCATCAAGCGCTACAACAACGCCGATTCCTATGCGCTGGCGGTCGGCCATCTCGCGGACCGGCTCCGCGATTCCGGCCCGTTCCGCGTCGCCTGGCCGCGCAACGCCCTGCCGCTCAACCAGGCCCAGCGCTTCGAGCTGCAGCAGCTCCTCGCCAGCCTCGGCCATTATGCCGGGCCGATCGACGCCATCGTCGGCGGCGGGACGCGCGCGGCGATTCGTGACTACCAGCGCACCGCCGGCATGACCCCGGACGGCTACGCCTCGGACGTCCTGTTGCAGCAGCTCCGGAGAGAGTAGGCTCCGCCCCGGCGCGGCCGTTCCGCGCCGAGGGACCCGGCGGCGGCCGGGAGAGGCGGTGAAGGAGCTGAAACGGCCCATCCTTGCGGCGGTCGCGCTGGCGGTCGCCACGGCGTGCGCCACCATGGCCGGGCTGGAGGCGGCCTATGGCCAGGGCCTCTTCCGCCAGATCATCGACGCCATCGTCGGCGAGCCGGCGGCGCCCGTGCAGCAGGCTCCGGCGGTGCCCGCACCGGCGGCAGCGCCGGTCCCCGCGCCGGCCGCGGCGCCGCCGGCGAATCCCGCCGTCGCCGCTGCCCGCGACGTCGCGAAGAACGAGGATGCGTTCACGCTGCTGGTGGTGGGCGACTTCCTCGCCAGCTCGCTCGCCAATGCGCTCGCCGACACCTATGTCGCGGAGCCGCGGATCGTGGTGGTCAACCGCACCAGCGGCTCCTCGGGCCTCGTGCGCGACGACTACTATGACTGGGTCGCGGAGCTGCCGGCGATCATCGCCGAGGTCGAGCCGGACTACATCGCCATCATGATCGGCACCAATGACCGGCAGGGGATCGCCGCGGCCCGCGGCGCGCTCGCGGTGCGGTCGCCGGAATGGGACGTGGCCTATGGCGCGCGGGTCCAGGCGATCGCGGAGATCCTCGGCATGACCGGGCGCCCGGTGTTCTGGATCGGGATGCCGCCGATGCGGCCGACCGCGATGTCGTCCGACATGGCGTTCTTCAACCGCCTCTACGGCGCCGCGATCGAAAGCGTCGGCGGCAGCTTCATCGACGTGTGGGACGCCTTCGCCGACGCCGACGGACGGTTCACCGCGACCGGCCCGGACATTGCCGGCCAGCAGCGGACGCTGCGCGCCGACGATGGCTTCTCCTTCACCGGCGCCGGGCGCGAGAAGCTCGCCTATTATCTCGACCGCGAGATCCGGCTTCCCGGCATCGGCGACGCGGCGTCGAGCTTCCTCGCCTCCGACGATCCCGGCGACCGCATCGAGATTCTCGCCGACGGCAGCCGCCAGGTGGTCGGTCCGATCATCGCGCTCGGCGAGCCGCCGCCGGGCGCCGCCACCGAGCTCCTCGGCGACGAGCCGGCGCTCCGTCCGCAGGAAGGCACCGACGCCTACCTCCTCCTCGTCCGCGGCCAGGCGCTCCCCCCCGTTCCGGGGCGGGTGGACGATTTCAGCTGGCCGAAGTGACGCCGTCGGCGCTCCGCCATCAATGGGTCAAGCCCGGGACGGTGTGCTGAGTGAGCGCGGCGGAGCTGCGACACACCCGGAATGGGAATCTTCGGCGCGCCCGCAACAATCCCTTGAATCGCGGGGGCAATGCGCGTATCTACGCGCCTGCCCAATTTCGCACGTGCCTGTGGTCGCACAGATGTCCGAGGGCGAACGCCGGACCAGGTTGGTCCGGAAGTGTTCGAAGGACGCGGCTTAAAGCAACGACGTAGCGGGCTTTTTTGGTCTCTGCCGGCTCTCCAAAGGCCGGGGTCACTGAAGAGGCACTACATCCTTGCCGGGCGTGCGGAGCGGGTTCTCCCGATCCAAGCGACGGCGGCGGCGACGAAGCCGGACAGCCCTGTCCGTTCGTTGACCGTCCCTGCAGACCGCCGGCCCTTTAGCCGGCAAACCGGTTCGCATTCCGAGTCCGTGAGGCCGTCTCCACATCGGCCGCGGACGAAGAGGGCGCACCGGGGTTCGCAACGCTTCGCTTGGGAGGACCCGGTCGATGACCGATCGCATCCGTGAGTTTCTGAGCCTCCGACGTCCGGACGGCCCGTGCCTCGTTGTCGACCTCGACGTCGTGCGCGACAACTACCGCACCTTCGCCACCGCGATGCCCGACACCCGCATCTTCTATGCGGTGAAGGCCAATCCGGCGCCGGAAGTGCTGCGCGCGCTCGCCGAGCTCGGCTCGAATTTCGACTGCGCCTCGCCGGTCGAGATCGAGGCGGTGCTCGATGCCGGTGCCGGGTCGGACCGCATCTCGTATGGCAACACCATCAAGAAGGAGCGCGACATCCAGCGCGCCTTTGCGCTGGGCGTTCGCCTCTATGCGGTCGATTCGGTGGAAGAGGTCGAGAAGGTCGCGCGCGCCGCTCCGGGCAGCCGCGTCTTCTGCCGCATCCTGTGCAACGACACCGGCAACACCGCCGAATGGCCGCTGACGCGGAAGTTCGGCTGCGTGCCGGAGATGGCGGTCGACGTCCTGGAGCACGCGCATCGCGCGGGCCTGGAGGCGTTCGGCGTGTCGTTCCATGTCGGCTCGCAGCAGGGCAATGTCGAGGCTTGGGACGGCGCGCTGTCGGCCGCGGCCGCGGTGTTCCGCGCCTCGGCGGAGCGCGGCATCCAGCTCAAGATGGTCAATCTCGGCGGTGGTTTCCCGGCGAAATATCTGCGCGAGATGCCGACCGTCCGCCGCTACTCGATGGCCATCGGCTCGGCGCTGCGCAAGCATTTCGGCAACCGCCTGCCCGAGACGATCATCGAGCCCGGCCGCGGCATGGTCGGCGACGCCGGCCTGATCAAGGCCGAGGTCGTGCTGATCTCCCGCAAGGAGAAGGACGATCCGGTGCGCTGGGTCTATCTCGACATCGGCAAGTTCGGTGGCCTCGCCGAGACGATGGACGAGGCGATCCGCTACCCGATCCGCACCCGTCATGACGGGTCGGAAGCGGCGCCCTGCGTGCTGGCCGGCCCGACCTGCGATTCGGCGGACGTCCTCTACGAGAAGACGCCGTACGACCTGCCGATCTCGCTGACCATCGGCGACGAGGTGCTGATCGAGGGCGCGGGCGCCTACACCACGACCTACGCCTCGGTCGGCTTCAACGGCTTCGCGCCGCTCCGATCCTACGTGATCTAGGCGGGCTTCGCGCCCGCCCCTGACCCGCGCCGCCTTCGGGCGGCGCGGGTCTCGCTCACGCACACTGCCGCGCGGCGGACCTCTCCGGAGGCAAGGATCACGACCATGACGATCACCATCGACACCGAACGCCCCGCCGACATTGGCGGCCGCGAAGCGCTGCTCGACCGCGCGATGGGCGAGGAGCGCTTCCTCAAGCCGTCGCAGCGCCTGCGCGACGGCCGCGACGCCGCGCAGGGCCTGTCGCTCGTCGCCCGCGACGGCGGCGCCGTGGTCGGCACGGTGCGGCTGTGGCCGGTCGAGGCCGGCGGCCGTCCGGCGCTGCTCCTCGGCCCGCTCGCGGTCGACCCGGCGCATCAGGGCGCGGGCATCGGCTCGAAGCTGATGCGCCGCGCGCTCAACCGCGCGACCGCCTTCGGCCATGGCGCGGTGATCCTCGTCGGCGATGCGGCCTATTATGCCCGCTTCGGCTTCGACGCGGCGCTCACCCGCGATCTCGCCATGCCGGGCGACGTCGATTCGCGCCGCTTCCTCGGCCTCGAGCTGCGGAAGGGCGCGCTGGCCGGCGCGACCGGCGCGGTGACCGCACCGCAGCTTCCCGCGGCGGCCGTCCCGGCGCTGGTGTGGAGCGACCGCGCCGCCGCGTAGCGGCGAGGGCTTCCGTCATGCGACGGAGGCTGGCCCGGAGGGGCAGAAGATCTGCATCAGCCGCTCCGCGATCTCGCTCGCGAGCGGCGCGATCTCGGCGCGGAAGGCCTCCGAGTAGGAGAGGATGAAGGTGAGGTGGCGGCGGCCTTCGCATTCCGCGCGGATGCGGGTCCGGACGCCGCGGCCGTCCACCACGCCAATGAACGAGGCCTCCGCTTCGCCGGAAAGCTCGATGCTGAGAGTGCCGCCGCCGTCGAGGAAGGAGTCGCGCTGTCGGGCGTACTCAGCCGCGACGCCGCCCGGTCCGAGCGGACCGGAGAGCACGATGAGGCTCGCATCGCCGCCGGCAAAGCTGAACGCCATGCCGCTGTCGCCGTCCGTCGGCGCGAGCTCGTGGAAACCGGGCGGGATGCCGGCGATGTAGCCGAGGTCGAGCTTCTTCCAGATCGTCCAGTCCGCCGGCGCCGTGTCCGGCGACGCGATGACCGGCACGATCGCGGCCAGCAGGGCAGCGACGGCAGTCAGCGCGGGCATGGCCGGTGCTTCGCTTCCCCTCCGCGGGCGCCGGCGGAGGGGGAAACGACCGTCATCGCCATCGTTCAGTCGTCCTCGGGCGTCACGGAACAATCGCCCTCGCTCAGGCCGGCGTCGAGCTCGGGGATGAGCGGCTCGATCTCGGCGGCAACCGCGGCGGCGTAGAGCAGCATGAAGGCCATCATCCGGTCGCCGCAGCGCGGCTCGATCCGGATGCGGATGACGCTTTCGCCGGCGGTTCCCGAAAGGGTCACCCAGTCGGCGGCTTCCTCGCGCTCGATCGTCCAGCCGGCGTTGACCAGGAAGTCCTGGAACTGGTCGGCGTAGACCAGGAAGGTGATGTCGACCTCGCTGGGACCGGCGGACAGCGCCAGCTCGGCGGCGCCCGACGGCAGGGCGAAACCGCGTTCGCCATTGACGCTCGGCTCCGCATCCGGCTCGAAGCCGGGCGGAACGAGAACTTCGAAGCCATGCTGCTCGCTCTGATAGGTCGTCCAGGACTGGGCGACGGCGGCGGTGGCGGTGGCCAGCGCGGCAAGCGGCGCGGCGAATGCGAAAGTGCGAAGCTTCATAGGATCCTCCCGGGCCGGAGCTTATCGCGCGGTTGCCCTTGCCGCCATGAGGCGCTAGCTCGATGGGGCCGGCGCGCAGATGACAGCGGCTGCCGCCGGCTTCCCCCTCCGCCACCGTCAGCCCCTTCGAGGAGAGAGGACTTCCGATGACCGAGTGGACCGTTCACGGCCGGATCGACGGCCCGATCGTGATGATCGGCTTCGGCTCGATCGGCCGCGGCACGCTGCCGCTGATCGAGCGCCATTTCACCTATGACAAGGCGCGCATGGTGGTGGTCGATCCGGACGACGAGAACGCCGCCATCATCGAGCAGCACGGCGTGCGCTTCCTCAAGGAAGCGGTGACGCGCGACAACTATCGCACGCTGCTGACGCCGCTCCTCACCGCGGGTGGCGGGCGCGGCTTCTGCGTCAACCTCTCGGTCGACACCTCGTCGCTTGACCTGATGCGGCTCTGTCGCGAGCTCGGCGTGCCCTATATCGACACTGTCGTCGAGCCATGGCCCGGCTTCTATTTCGACAAGAATGCGCCAGCCGAGGCGCGCACCAACCATGCGCTGCGCGAGACGGTGCGCGAGGAGAAGCGGAAGAACCCCGGCGGCACCACGGCGGTCTCCACCTGCGGCGCCAATCCCGGGATGGTGTCCTGGTTCGTGAAGCAGGCGCTCCTCGACATTGCCCGCGACACCGGCGTCGCCGTGACCGCGCCGGCGCAGGACGACCGCGACGGCTGGGCGCGGCTGATGCAGCGGCTCGGCGTCAAGGGCGTCCACATCGCCGAGCGCGACACGCAGCGGGCGAAAAGCCCGAAGCCGATGAACGTCTTCGTCAACACATGGTCGGTCGAGGGCTTCCTCTCCGAGGGGATGCAGCCGGCCGAGCTCGGCTACGGCACGCACGAGACCTGGATGCCGGAGAACGCCCACCGCCATTCCTACGGCGCGAAGGCGGGCATCTACCTGCTGCAGCCGGGCGCCAACACGCGGGTGCGCAGCTGGTGCCCGACGCCGGGTCCGCAATACGGCTTCCTCGTCACCCACAATGAGGCGATCTCGATCGCCGACTACTACACCGTCCGCGAGGGGGAGGCGGTGGTCTACCGCCCGACCTGCCACTACGCCTATCACCCGGCGGACGATGCGGTGCTGTCGCTCCACGAGTTCTTCGGCCGCGGCGGCGAGCGCCAGCAGGCCTGGCACATCCTCGACGAGAACGAGATCGTCGACGGCATCGACGAGCTCGGCGTCCTCCTCTACGGCCACGGCAAGAACGCCTACTGGTACGGCTCGCAGCTCTCGATCGAAGAGACGCGGCAGCTCGCGCCCTATCAGAACGCGACCGGCCTCCAGGTGTCGTCGGCGGTGCTCGCCGGCATGGTGTGGGCGCTGGAGAACCCCGACGCCGGCATCGTCGAAGCCGACGAGATGGACTTCCGCCGCTGCCTTGAGGTGCAGATCCCCTATCTCGGTCCGGTGAAGGGCACCTACACCGACTGGACCCCGCTCACCGGCCGCCCGGGCTTCTACCCGGAGGACGTCGACGCCTCCGACCCGTGGCAGTTCCGGAACGTGCTGGTGCGGTAGAACCTCCCGTTTCCTCGCGAGAGGCAAGAGCCGACGGTCCTTCGAGGCCCCGGCTTCACAAATTGTCGAAGTTGGGAACACCCCACTTCGACTGCCGGGGCACCTCAGGATGAGGTCTTCTTGGAGGAATGCCCAGCCGCAATGCCGTTCCCAATCTCCGGGACCTCATCCTGAGGTGCTCGCGCAGCGAGCCTCGAAGGACCCGCGGCTGGTCGCCGGACCGGCGGCGGCCAACCCCCACCGCCAAATTGGTCTGGGTATGGGGGCCGGTGCCCGCTTGTTTCCGACAGCGGGTTCGGGGAGGATCGCGCCGAATGCGCCGCCCCGGGGGACTTGCCATGCGCCAGATTGCTGTCCGCCTGCTGAGCGTCGTTGCCGCTTTCGCCTTCGCGGCGAGCCTCGTCTTTGCCGCGAGCGCGGCGCGGGCGCAAAGCGATGCGGAGGAGGCGTTCCAGACCAGCCTCCTCCAGCAGCAGCTCGGCATCATGGCCGCGATCTGGATCAATGACGAGTCGCCTGACCTGTCGCTCTACGACACGGTGGCGTTCGTGATCTGCATCGTCGAGGCGATCCGCGACCTGCCGGTCGAGGTGAAGGAAGAGATGCTGGCGCAGGAGAATTTCGACGACGCGCTCGCCCTCGCGGTGACGGTCAACCCCGAGGCCGAGATGCGGTTGGCGGCGTGCATCTGATGCGGCGGGCGGTTCTCACCCTCGCGGCCGCCGCGGCTCTCGCCGCACCGGCGCTCGCCAATGACTCGACCGCCGAGATCGGCGCCGGCGGGATCGAGATGGTCTACAATTCGGCCATCGAGATGATGAGCGAGGATCTCTATATCTCGGCCGACGAAATCCGCGTCCGCTACGTCTTCCGCAACGTCACCAAGGAAGCGCGGACCTTCACCATCGCCTTCCCGCTGCCGCCGCTCGACGCGCAGTACTACGACACCGTCGGGATGACGGTGTTCCCCGACACGGAGTCCGAGAACTATGTCGGCTTCTCGGTGGCGGTGGACGGCGTCCCGCTCCAGCCCGCGGTGATGAACCGCGTCACCGCGCTCGGCGTCGACCGCACCGCGGAGATGGCGGCGTTCGGCCTGCCGCTCCATCCCGCCGGCCTGGCGACGGGGGAAGCGATTGCGGCGTTGACCCCGCAGCAGCTGCGCGAGGCGAACGCGCTCGGACTCCTCCTGGTCGAGGAATGGGGCACGCTGCCGGCGTGGAAGCTGGAGACGGTGTTCTACTGGGAGCAGACCTTCCCGGCTGGCGCCGAGGTGGTGGTCGAGCACCGTTACCAGCCGGTGGTCGGCTACGGCTTCTTCGGCGACTACGCCTTCACCGACCCCTATTATGTCGACAATTACTGCATGGACGATGCGTTCAGGGCCGGCGCGCAGAATCGCATGGGCGGCGATGCGGAGTTCCCTTATCTCAACGAGCGGCGGCTCTCCTACATCCTCACCACGGGCGCCAACTGGGCCGGCCCGATCGGCACCTTCCACCTCACCGTCGACAAGGGCTCGCCCGACGCGCTCGTCTCGTTCTGCGCCGAGGGCGACGTGGTGAAGACGGGCAACACGACGTTCGAGATGACGATCACCAATTTCTACCCGGTGCTCGACCTTCACGTCCTCCTCGTCGCGCCGGTGGATTGGTGAGGCGGCCGGCCGCGGGGTGACGGCGGGCCGGCGGCGGGCTAGACCTAGCCGCCCTTGCCGCGGGCATCCGCCCCGGCGGCGCAACCCCATCACCATGCCGGCCGTTTCTTCGGCGGGTTCCGGCCAGTCTCAGGAGCTTCCATGTCGATCAAACGCAGCCTCGCCATCCTGGCGGCGCCGGCCCTTCTGCTTTCGCCGGCGCTGGCGCAGGGGGGCGCCGACGACGAGATCCGCGCCATCGTCGCGGCCTGGGTGGCGGAGGAGAGCGGGAACGACGTGCCCGCGGTGGTGCAGAGCTTCGCCACCGCCTGCTTCAGCGATCTCATCATCGCGCTGCCGGAAGAGGCGCGCGCCACCTTCCTCGGCGAGGATACGTTCGTGGACCGCATGGACGCGATCGTCGAGACGCATCCCGAGTTCAACGTGTCCGTGCGGGTCGATTTCCAGAACTGCGGCGAGACGGTGGTGCTCGGCCTCGACGCCTATGCTTGGGTCAGCACGACGCTGATCGACGCGCCGGTGGAGGAGGTCGACACGATGACCGCCTGCTATCTCGAGGCGATCCATCCGCTGCCCTCGGCGGCGAAGGAGTTCATCTACAACGCCGAGACCTTTGCGATCGGCGCCGCCGATCTCATCGCCAACCAGCCGGAGGAAGCGGGCGACCTCGCTGAGCGGATGAACACCTGCGGGTGGTCGGCGACCGTCGATCCGGACAGCGGATCCTCGGCAGAGGAGCCGGCCGGCTAGCCCTCGAGGTCGATGAGGCCGGCATCGCCGGCTTCGGTGCCGAAGGCGAGGCGGGCGCCGCGGTCGTCCCAGGCGAGGGCGGAGACGGGGGAGTCGTCGCCCTGGCGGAGGAGCTGCGGGCGGCTGCCGTCGATGGGGGCGATGCCGACGACGCCGTCGCGAAAGCCGACGGCCAGCACGTCTTCCCTCGGGTGGAAGGCGACGCGGGTCACCAGCGGTTCGCCGCGATTGGCGAGCTGAAGCGGCGCCTTGCCCTGCGGGCCGTCCTTGGTGAGGAACGGCCACACCACCGCCGATTCCGAGCCGGAGGTCGCGAGATAGCGGCCGCGCGGCGACCAGGAGAGCGAGCGCGGCTTGGCGGGATAGCCGGTCATGCGCAAATGATCGGCTTCGGGCAGGCGCCAGCCGTGGAGCGCGTTCTCCTGCATCGCGGTGACGACGTAGCGGCCGTCCGGCGAGAACGTCACCGCCATATGGGCGCCGTTCCAGGCGAGCTCGGTCACGGGCGCGTCGGCGTTGACCCACCACAGGCTGACGCCGTTGTAGCGCGCCACCGCGAGACGGAAGCCCTTGGGCGCGAAGGCGAGGCCGGCCACGGTTCTGTCGTGCTCGAAGCGCTTCTCCTTACCGTCGGGAAGGAGCACCACCGCCCGCTTGCCGGCGCCGAACGCGATCGCGCCGTTCGGCCCGGCCGCGACCTGGTCGATCCAGCGCCCGGCATGGGACGCCCGCTCGCTCACCGCGCCCTCGGCGGTAACCTGCATCACCTTGCCGTCGTCGCCGCCGGTGACGAGCGTCCGGCCGTCCTGCGTGCGTGCGGTGGCGAGGATCGGCCCGGTGTGGACCGTGACGCCTTCGGCGGCGGGGCCGGTGACGATGCGGACCGTTCCGTCGCCCAGCGCGAAGGCGGCGCGGCCGTCGAGGAAAGCGGCGCCGACGACGAAGGCGCCGAACGGGAAGGGCTGAAGGGTCGGCATGGGCCGCTGTCCTAGCCGACTGCCGCCGCGCCGTCACGAGGCGGCGGAAAAGAAACGGCGCGGCCCTTTCGGGCCGCGCCGCTCGATCGGTTTCCCCGCGCCTAGAGCGTGAAGAAGAAGATCTGCCAGGTGCGCTGCAGGTTCATCAGCGACGCGGCGTTCGGGTCGTCGCCGCGCTGCGGATAGCCGCCGCCGACGAAGAGCTGGTTGATGTTGCTGGTGCCGACCGGCACCGCGACATACTGCTTGCCGTTCACCGCGTAGCTGATCGGCGGCGCATCGATCGTGGCGCCGAGGTTCACGCTCCACAGGATCTCCAGCGTCTCGTCGTCCATGGCGAAGAAGTCGCCATTGACCATGTTCGAGAACACCACGCCGCCGGCCGTCGCGAGCGTGCCGCCATAGGGCACGAACGGGATCTCGGCCTTGGCCGCGATGTTGCCCTCGTTGTCCATGGCAACGATCGAGCCGGTCTGCGTGTCGCCGAGGCCGAAGCCGCCCTCGGTGACCGAGCAGCCTTCCAGCGCCGGGCCGTAATGCAGGCCGGTGCGGTGGCTGACGGAGGTCGGCTGGAAGTTCACGCCGCCCTGGAGGTTCGGGCAGAACCGATCCACCTGGGTTTCGCCGGCGAAGGCGCCGTGGGCGTAGACCTGGATGCCGCCGGCGGCGAGCGCCGGATCGTACTCGACCGGCATGCCGGTCTTCGGATCGAGGCCGGCCGTCCAGGTCACCTCGTTCACGTACGGCACGCCGTTGATGAAGGTGCCGTCCGCGGCGTTGAGCGCATAGGTGAAGCCGTTGCGGCCGAAGTGCAGGATGCGCTTCTCACCGCTGTCGGTCGTCACCAGCTGGTGCGTGCCGATCTCGTCATAGTCCCACTGGTCGTTCGGCGTGTACTGGAAGTACCACTGCAGCGCGCCGTTGTCGGCATCGATGACGATGACGGCCTGGCTGTAAAGGTTGTCGCCGGCGCGCAGCGTCGGGTCGCCGAACGGGGTCGGGTTCGCCGTGCCCCAGTAGATGAGGTTGGTCTCCGGGTCGTAGGTGCCCGTAGTCCAGAGGCCCGAGCCGCCCGACAGGTAGATGTCGCTGTCGGCCGGCCAGGTTTCGCCGCCCGGCTCGCCCGGACCGGCGACGGTCCAGAAGCGCCACAGCTGCGAGCCGTCCTCGGCGCTGCGGGCGTCCATCCAGCCGCGCATCGGCGCATCGCCCGCCGGACCCATGATGATCCGGTCTTCGAGGGCCATCGGCGCCATCGTGAAGTACTCGTCCGGGTCTTCCTGGGTGGCGACGTCCCACTCGACCTCGCCCGTCGCGGCGTTGGTCGCGATCAGGTAGCCGTCGCGGGTGATGGTGTAGGCAAGGTCGCCCAGCAGGGCGGCGCCGCGGTTGTTGTTGATGCCCGCGATTTCCGGGTCGGTCTCCGGGTCCATGATCCAGTTGATGTAGGCCTGGTCGCCCGAGGACACGTCGATGCGGTAGAGCGCCGCGCCGCCATCGGTCATGTAGAGGATGCCGTTGTCGACCAGCGGGGTCGCCTGGAGGCCGGCGCCGATGCCGGCGATCGGGCGCGGAATCAGCGAGATCACGAACGCCAAGCGGAGGTCGCCGACATTGTCCTTGTTGATCTCGTCGAGCTCGACATAGCGGTTGGCGTCGTAGGTCATGTTGTTCATGAGCCAGTTGCCCGGCTCAGGATTCAGCAGGCGGTCATAGGTGACCTGGGCGGACGCCCCGGTCGAAAGAGCGGTACCGGCCAGGAGCACAAGCGCGCCCAGGCCCGCGATTCTCACGCGAGATTGCATCTTCAGGTTCCTCCGAAGTCGGTCCAAGGTCTGAGGCCTCGGCTTGCCGACGGTGCAGTCTGACTGGGCGAGCTTAGCCCGAACCCGCCCCGCTTATAGACACACGATCACGAAAACGCGAGCTATTTACCCAAATGGGGACTGGCGGCGTCGCAGAAACGTGCGTTGTCGCTGCCAAAAAGAAGGCCGGCGCGGCCCTTTCGGACCGCGCCGGCCGGGTGCGTTCAGGCTCCTAGAGCGTGAAGACGTAGAGCGTCCAGGTGCGCTGCGAGTTCGCGACCGACGCCGCGTTCGGATCATCGCCCGCGGCCAGGTAGCCGCCATTGATGAACAGCTGGCTGATGTTGCTGGTGCCGACCGGCACCGCGACATACTGCTTGCCGTTCACCGCATAGGTGATCGGCGCGGCGTCGATCGGCGAGCCGACATTGACGCTCCACAGGATCTCGAGCGTCTCGTCGTCCATGGCGAAGATGTCGCCATTGACCATGTTCGAGAACACGAGACCGCCGGCGGTCGACACGGTGCCGCCATAGGGCACGAACGGGATCTCGGCCTTGGCCGCGATGTTGCCGTCGGCGTCCATGGCCACGATCGAGCCGGTGGTGCGCTCGCTGGTGGCGAAGCCGCCTTCGGTCAGCGAGCAGCCTTCCAGCGCGGCGCCGTAGTGCCAGCCGGTCCGCTGGCTGACGGTGGTCGGCTGGAAGTTCACGCCGCCCTGGAGGTTCGGACAGAACCGATCCACCTGGGTTTCGCCGGCAAAGGCGCCGTGGGCGTAGACCTGGATGCCGCCGGCGGCGAGCGCCGGGTCGTACTCGACCGGCATGCCGGTCTTGGGATCGAGGCCGGCCGTCCAGGTCACCTCGTTCACATAGGCCACGCCATTGAGGAAGGTGCCG
The DNA here is from genome assembly GCA_026126025.1 of Bauldia sp. Taxonomy (GTDB): domain Bacteria; phylum Pseudomonadota; class Alphaproteobacteria; order Rhizobiales; family Kaistiaceae; genus JADLGL01. The sequence continues at coordinate 33,894 of JAHCJZ010000008.1, forward strand.
TCGGTGGCGTTGAGGGCATAGGTGAAACCGTTGCGGCCGAAATGCAGGATGCGCTTCTCGCCGTCCACGGAGACGATCTGGTGGCTGCCGATCTCGTCATAGTCCCACTGGTCGTTCGGCGTGTACTGGAAGTACCACTCAAGATTGCCGTTCGACGCGTTCAGCGCGACCACCGCCTGGCTATAAAGGTTGTCGCCGGGACGGAGCGTCGGGTCACCGAACGGAGTCGGGTTGGCCGTGCCCCAGTAGAGGAGGTCGGTCTCCGGATCGTAGGAGCCGGTGGTCCACAGGCCCGAAGCGCCCGACAGATAGATGTCGCTGTCGGCCGGCCAGGTCTCGCCGCCCGGCTCGCCCGGACCGGGGATGAGCCAGAAGTTCCACAGCTCGGAGCCGTCGTCGGCGCTGCGGCCCTGGACCCAGCCGCGCATCGGCGCGTCGCCCGCCGGACCCATGATGATCTTGCCGTCAAGAGCAAGCGGGGCCATCGTGAAGTACTCGTCCGGGTCGATCTGGGTCGCGACGTCCCAAGCCACCTCACCGGTGGAGGCGTCGGTCGCGATCAGATAGCCGTCGCGGGAGATGGTGTAGGCGAGGTCGCCGAGAAGGGCGGCGCCGCGGTTGTTGTTGATGCCCGGGATTTCGGGATCGGTCTCCGGATCCATGATCCAGTTGATGTAGCCCTGCCTCCCGTTGGAGACGTCGATGCGGTACAGCGCGCCGCCGCCATCGGTGATGTAGAGGATGCCGTTGTCGACCAGCGGCGTGCTCTGCAGGCCGCCGCCGAGACCGGCCACCGGCCGGGGAATCAGCGACACCGTGAAGGCGAGGTCGAGATCGGCGACGTTGTCGCGGTTGATCTCGTCGAGCGGCGAATAGCGGTTGCCGTCATAGGTCAGGTTGTTGGTAAGCCAGTTCTCGGGCTCGGGGTTCAGCAGGCGGTCGTAAGTGACCTGCGCCGAGGCGCCGGTCGAAAGGGCGGTACCTGCGAGGAGCACAACGGCTCCCAGGCCCGCGTATCTCACGCGAGTTTTCATAACGGTTTCTCTCCCAGGTCGGCCCGGACGGTCTGAAGCCCCGGTTGTCCGACGTGTTTCGTGTTGAGGGCGCGGGCCGGTTTTCGGCCTCATCCCCGGACCCTTATAGAGGCCCGATCACGAAAACGCGAGCAGTTTACCCCCCAAACGGGTGGGACGCGTGCGCGCATGCGCGGCCCCAAAAGGAACGGCGCGGTCCTTTCGGACCGCGCCGCCCGCGGATTGATGCGTGGCTTCGCCTAGAGTGCGAAGACGTAGATCGTCCAGGTGCGCTGGGAGTTGGCGACCGAAGCGGCGTTCGGATCGTCGCCGGCGGCGAGATAGCCGCCATTGGAGAACAGGCTGCTGATATTGCTGGTGCCGACCGGGATGGCGACGAACTCCTTGCCGTTCACGCCATAGACGATCGGCGGGGCGTCGATCGGCGAGCCGAGATTGACGCTCCACAGCACCTCCAGCGTCTCGTCGTCCATGGCGAAGAAGTCGCCATTGACCATCGACGAAAAGACGAGGCCGCCGCCGGTGGTCACGGTGCCGCCATACGGGACGAACGGGATCGAGGCCTTGGCCGCGATGTTGCCGTCGACGTCCGCCGCGACGATCGCGCCGGTGGTGCGCTCGCTGATGCCGAAGGCGCCCGCGGTGGAGCAGCCTTCGATCGACGAGCCGTAGGTCCAGTTGGTGCGGTCGCTGTGGCTGGTCGGCTGGAAGTTCACGCCGCCCTGGATGTTCGGGCAGAACTCGCCCGCGACCTGGGTTTCGCCGGCGAAGGCGCCGTGGGCGTATTGCTGGATGCCGCCCGAGGCGAGCGCCGGATCGTACTCGATCGGCAGGCCGGTCTTCGGATCGAGACCCGCCGTCCAGGTGATCTGCTCCACATAGGGCACACCGTTGATGAAGGTGCCGTCGGTGGCGTCGAGCACATAGGCGAAGCCGTTGCGGCCGAAGTGCTGCACGCGGGCCTGGCCGCCCGCATCGTACAGCTGGTGGCTGCCAATCTCGTCATAGTCCCACTGCTCGTTCGGGGTGTACTGGAAGTACCATTCCAGCGCGCCGCTCTCGGCGTTGATGACGACGAGCGAGGACGAGTAGAGGTTGTCGCCGGGGCGCAGATCCGGATCGCCGAACGGCGTCGGATTGGCGGTGCCCCAGTAGATGAGGTTGGTGTCGGGGTCGTACGAACCCGTGGTCCACAGGCCCGAGGCGCCTGACAGGTAGATGTCGGAATCGGACGGCCAGGTCTCGCCGCCCGGCTCGCCCGGACCCGCGACGGTCCAGAAGCGCCAGAGCTCCGAGCCGTCGGCGGCCGAACGGGCTTCCATCCAGCCGCGCATCGGCGCATCGCCCGCCGGACCGAATACGATGCGGTCCTCCAGGGCGAGCGGCGCCATCGTGAAGTATTCGTCCGGATCGATCTGGGTGGCGACGTCCCACTCGACCTCGCCGGAGGCGGCGTTGGTCGCGGTGAGATAGCCGTCGCGGGTGAGGCTGTAGACGGAGTCGCCCAGCAGCGCGACGCCGCGGTTGTTGACGATGCCGGCGGTCTCCGGGTCGGTCTGCGGATCCTGGATCCAGTTGATGTAGCCCTGCCTGCCCGACGACACGTCGATGCGGTAGACCGCGCCGGCGCCGTCGGTGATGTAGAGGATGCCGTTGTCGACCAGCGGCGTGGCGTGGAGACCGCCACCGAGGCCGGCGACCGGCCGCGGGATCAGGGACACCGCGAAGGCGAGATCGAGGTCGCCGACATTGCCGGTGTTGATCTCGTCGAGCGGCGAGTAGCGGTGGCCGTCATAGGTGCGGTTGTGGGTGAGCCAGTTGTCCGGCTCCGGATTGAGCAGGCGGTCATAGGTGACCTGCGCCGAAGCGCTGGTCGACAGCGCCGTGCCGGCGAGGAGCACAAGTGCTCCCACGCCCGCGAATTTCACGGGAGTACGCATGGTTTCGGTTTCCTCCGTGGCCGGTCCGGGAGCGTCTGCGGCCCCGGTCCCGTGCCTGGTTCAGTCTGCTTGCGGCGAGCCTTGGTCAACGACCGTAGACTCGAACGCCGCATTGATCACGAAAACGCGACAACAAGTCAACAAGCGTAGCAACGTCCGCATTTCCAGCACAAGCCTTTGAAAATACAGAGATTTCTGGATCGGCACGACAGGCCGATGAGCCTGGCAAATGACAGTGGGTGCACCGCGGAACAGCGACCGCGTCCGCTCGGGCGCCTGTGGACGCAGTGACCGTGCCTTCGCGCGCGAGGCGAAGGCGGTTGATGCCAGCGCCGCGTCGGGTGGTATTGTCGTGGCTGCCTTCGAGACACCGGCCACCAGAAGCCGGGTCTGGCGGACGCAGGGAGCAAGGCGGGAAATGCAGAGCGCGGACCGGATCGCCGACGTTGCGGCATCTGTTTATGAAGCAGTCGTGTCCGGGTTCGGCATGGCCGAGCTCACCGAGAAGATAGGGGAACTGTTCCGCTCACCCTTTGTCGGGGTGGAGGTCAGGGTCGGCGACTGGACCCTCCGTCGAACGTTCTTCGCCGATTCCAGCGAGCGCGAACGTCTCTACTGGACCTGCTACCAGGCGAAGGATCCGTTTCGCAGGGCCGTCGAGCGCGCGCCCGATCTCCAGACGGTCAGCTTCGCCGACATAACCCGCAACGAGACGCTTGCGGGGTCCGCCGTCTATCGGGACATGCTCGCGCCGATGGATCTGGATCAGATTCTCGCGCTCGGCCGCATGGACGTCTCGCTGGAGATCAAGATGGCGATCGGCCGGCGCGTGGGCGACGCCGGTTTCGACAAAAGGGCCGCGCGCCGTCTCGAAACGCTGGGGCGGCTTCTCGATCGCGCCTGCCGGCTGAAGGCGAGCCTTCTGCAGGTGCGGGACGGCGCTCAGCTCCCGGCGGCCGGCCAGCTCTCGAAGCGCTTCCAGCTCACCTCGCGACAGGCGGAAATCGCCGCCGAGATAACCTCCGGCCGGCACCCGTCGAAGATCGCGGAGGACTTCCACGTCTCCTTCGAGACGATCAGGTCCCATCTCAAGAACCTCTACGCCAAGACCGGCGCGCGCAACCGGGCCGAGCTCGTTGCGATCCTCGCCGGGACAGGTGTCCCGGGCGTTCACTGAGACCGCTGCCGCCGCGCGACCTGACGGAATCCCGTGAATCACCCGGCCGGGTGATTCACGGCATCGGTGGCGCGTGCCATTGATTTTTTCATGCGCGCGCGAAGACGCGCGGGCTGCTGAACAAGAAACTGGGAGGAAACAACAATGATATTAGGTCGCTACGGAAACACGACACTTGGAGTCGCCTTGCTTGCGGGAACCATGTTGTCGGCGGCGGGCGCCTCGGCGCAGGTCACCTATGATCGCCTGCTCAATCCCGAGCCCGAGAACTGGCTCACCCACAACCGGACCTATGACGGTCACCGCTACTCGCCGCTCGACGAGATCAACACCGGCAATGTCGGCGGCCTCCGTCTGGCATTCGCATTGCCGCTGATCCCGCAGATCCCGCCGGGTCCCTTTGGCGCCGGCCTCCAGAGCACCGCGCTGGTCGACGACGGCGTCATGTTCATCACCGACGGCGCGGGCGTCCTCTACCGCATCGACGTCAGCTCGGGCGAGGCGGCCTACATCAACTGGATCATGGACCCCGGGACCGACCCGGACACCGGCGGCATCATCAACAATCGCGGCGCCGCGCTGCTGGGCGACCTGGTCTACAGCCTAACCCGCGACGGCTATCTGACGGCCACCAATGCCGCCACCGGCGAAGTCGCGTGGGACATCGCGACCCAGATCGATCCGGACGAGTATTTCACCATGGCCCCGCTGGCCCTCGAAGACCGCATCGTCTTCGGTCCGGCCGGTGATGCGCCGATGCGCGGCTGGATGGAAGCCCGCAGCGCCGATGACGGCGAGCAGCTCTGGCACTTCTGGACCGTCGCCGGTCCGGGCGAGCCCGGCGGCGAGACCTGGCCTTCCGACAGCGACATCTACCTGTCGGGCGCCTCGGGCCTGTGGACCACCGGCGCCTACGACCCCGATACCAAGCGTCTCTATTGGGGCACGGCCAACCCGACGCCGTTCGGCGATCCCGCGCTGCGCCCGGGCGACAACCTCTACAGCGCGTCGCTCATCGTCATCAATTCCGATACCGGCGCGCTGGAATGGTACTTCCAGTACACGCCGCAGGATCAGTGGGACTATGACGAGATCGGCAGCCACCAGCTCTACGAGGTGGACGGCCAGGCCCGCGTCACGCATTTCGGCCGCAACGGCTTCACCTACGTCCTCGACGCGACGACCGGTGAGTTCATCAACGGCGTTCCCTACGTCAACGAGCTCAACTGGACCGCGGGCCTCGATCCGAAGACCGGCATGCCGGTCGAGTACGATCCGGCCCTGGCGTCTGGCGGCATTCAGGAATACGCCATCGCCCCGCTCTTCAGGGGTGAGATGGGCAATGCCAGCGACTTCGTGGAACGGGCCTGCCCGAACATCCAGGGCGGCAACAACCACTGGCCGACGAGCTTCAGCGAGCGCACCAATCTGCACTACGCGACGGCGATCGAAGGCTGCTGGGGCGGCGAGGGAGACATCGGCTTCGGAATCGGCGGGCCCGGTCGGACGACCGGCTCGATCGTGGCGGCCGATCTCGACGGCAATATCGCCGCCAAGGCCGACCTTCCTGTCGCTCCCTATGGCGGCCAGCTGACCACCGCCGGCGGCCTCCTCTTCGCGTCGATGACGAATGGCGAGTTCTTTGCCGTCGACGACACGACCCTCGAGACGCTGTGGCGCATCAACCTCGGAACGGCGATCGACGGGCCGCCGGTCACCTATTCGGTGGGCGGCAAGCAGTACGTCGCCCTGCCGGTCGGGCACAGCGGCCAGTCATCGGGCCTGATCAACTATCCGGTGCTCGGCGACGACCCGAACGCGGCTTCGCTGGCCAACATGCAGCGGAGCTGGATGCTCTACTTCTTCACCCTCTAGGGGCGAAGGAACGGCAATTCCGGCGCGGCCATCGCGGCCGCGCCGGCAGCCAGGATCGTTCAATGAAAAAGGGCGCGGCCGGGATGGCCGCGCCCTTCCTGTTTCCGGTCGGTGCCTAGAGGGTGAAGAAGTACACCGTCCAGGTCCGCTGGAGGTTGGCGAGCGAAGCCGCGTTCGGATCGGCGCCGCGCTGCGGATAGTTCGAGAACAGCGCGTTGATGCCGGACGTGCCGACGGCGACCGCCACATACTCCTTGCCGTCGACCGCGTAGACGATCGGCGGGGCTTCGATGATCGCGCCGAGATTGACGCTCCACAGCACCTCTAGCGTCTCGTCGTCCACGGCGAAGAAGTCGCCGTCGATCATCGAGGTGAACACCACGCCGCCGGCGGTCGACACCGTGCCGCCATAGGTGACGGTCGGCACCTGCAGGAGCCCTGCGACGTTGCCGTCGCCGTCGATGGCAACGATGGAGCCGGTCTGCAGGTCGGCGCCCACGCCCTGGCAGCCCTCGATGCCCGAGCCGTAGGTGAGGCCGGTGCGCTCGCTGTAGCTGGTGGGCTGGAAGTTCACGCCGCCCTGGATGTTCGGGCAGAAGGCGTCGACCGCCGTCTCGCCGGCGAACGCGCCGAGGGCGTATTGCTGGATGCCGCCCGCGGCAAGGTCCGGATTGTACTCGACCGGCATGCCGGTCTTCGGATCGAGGCCGGCGGTCCAGGTCACCTCGGGCACGTACTGCACGCCGTTGACGAAGGTGCCGTCGTTGGCGTCGAGCACGTAGGTGAAGCCGTTGCGGCCGAAGTGGTTGACGCGGGCCTGGCCGTCCACCTCGTAGAGCTGGTGGCTGCCGATCTCGTCATAGTCCCACTGCTCGTTCGGGGTGTACTGGAAGTACCATTCCAGCGCGCCGCTCTCGGCGTTGAGGACCACAAGGGCCGACGAGTAGAGGTTGTCGCCGGGACGAAGGTCCGGATCGCCGAACGGGCAGGGGTTGGCCGTGCCCCAGTAGAGCAGGTTGGAATCCGGATCGTAGGAGCCGGTGGTCCAAAGGCCCGAGCAGCCCGCGAGGTAGATGTCGCTGTCGGAAGGCCAGGTCTCGCCGCCAGGCTCGCCCGGACCGGCGACGGTCCAGAACCGCCACAGCATCTCGCCGTCGTCGGCGCTGCGGGCTTCCATCCAGCCGCGCATCGGCGCATCGCCCGCCGGACCGAACACGATGCGGTCCTCCAGCGCGAGCGGGGCCATGGTGAAATACTCGTCCGGATCGATCTGGGTCGCGACGTCCCACTCGACTTCGCCGGATGAGGCGTTGGTGGCAGTGAGGTAGCCGTCGCGGGTCACCGTGTAGGCGATGTCGCCGAGAAGCGCGGCGCCGCGATTGTTGACGATGCCGGCGATCTCCGGGTCGGTCTCCGGATCCATGATCCAGTTGATGTAGCCCTGTCGCCCGTTGGAGACGTCGATGCGGTAGAGCGCACCGGTGCCGTCGGTGATGTACATGATGCCGTTGTCGACCAGCGGCGTGACGTGGAGACCGCCGCCGAGGCCGGCGACCGGCCGCGGAATCAGCGACACCGCGAAGGCAAGGTCGAGGTCGCCGACATTGCCCTTGTTGATCTCGTCGAGCGGCGAGTAGCGGTGACCGTCATAGGTCCGGTTGTGGGTGAGCCAGTTCTCCGGCTCGGGGTTCAACAGGCGGTCATAGGTGACCTGCGCCGAGGCGCCGGTCGAAAGCGCGGTGCCGGCGAGGAGCACGATAGCTCCCACGCCCGCGAGTTTCACGGGTGAAGACATGATTGGTTTCTCTCCCAGGTCGGTCCGGCGGTCTGAGCCCCGTTTGCCGACGCGTTCGTGTTGAAGGTGGGCCTATTCCGGCTCCGATCCCACGGTCGTTATAGAGCGGCGATCACGGAAATGCGAGGGAGGTCTACCGGGACGGGTAGGCGGTTGTCCCGGCGGCGGCGCGCGGAAAAGAAAACGGCGCGGCCCGAAGGCCGCGCCGCGCATCACGTGCCGTCCGGACGATCAGTCGAGACGGAAGAAGAACAGCGTCCAGGTCGGCTGGAGGTTCGCCAGCGACGCGGCGTTGGGATCGCTGCCGCGGCCGACATAGTTGCTGAGGGCCGTGGTGATCAGGCTGGTCGCGGCCGGAACGGCCACGTACTGCGTGCCGCCGGTCGAGAACGTGATCGGCGGCGCCTCGATCGGAGCGCCGAGGTTGGTCTGCCACAGGATCTCCAGCGTCTCGTCGTCCATGGCGAAGAAGTCGCCATCGACGGTCGACGAGAAGACGACGCCGCCCGCGGTCGACAAGGTGCCGCCATAGGTCGCGTTCGAGGTCTGGTGGAGCTGCGCGACGTCGCCATTGCCGTCGGTCGCGATGATCGCACCCGTCTGGAGCTCCGAGCCGACGCCGGCGCAACCCTCGATGCCCGAGCCGTAGTGGAGCCCGGTACGATGGCTGTAGGTGGTGGGCTGGAAGTTCACGCCGCCCTGGATGTTCGGGCAGAAGGCGTCGACCCTGGTCTCACCGGCAAAGGCGCCGAGGGCGTAACGCTGGATGCCGTTGTCCCTGAGCGCCGGATCGTACTCGACCGGCATGCCGGTCTTCGGATCGAGGCCGGCGGTCCAGGTGACCTCCGGAACATACTGCACGCCGTTGATGAAGGTGCCGTCGGTGGCGTCGAGGACGTAGGTGAAGCCGTTGCGGCCGTAGTGCAGCACGCGCTTCTGGCCGTCGACATCCACCAGCTGGTGGCTGCCGATCTCGTCATAGTCCCACTGCTCGTTCGGGGTGTACTGGAAGTACCACTCCAGCGCGCCGCTCTCGGCATTGATGACGACGAGGGCCGACGAGTAGAGGTTGTCGCCGGGACGAAGGTCCGGATCGCCGAACGGGGTCGGGTTGGCGGTGCCCCAGTAGATCAGGTTGGTCTCGGGGTCGTAGGAGCCGGTGGTCCACAGGCCCGAAGCGCCCGACAGGTAGATGTCGCTGTCGGCCGGCCAGGTCTCGCCGCCCGGCTCGCCCGGACCGGCGACGGTCCAGAAGCGCCACAGCTGCGAGCCGTCTTCCGCCGAGCGGGCATCCATCCAGCCGCGCATCGGGGCGTCGCCCGCGGGACCCATGATGATGCGGTCCTCGAGGGCCAGCGGGGCCATGGTGAAGTACTCGTCCGGGTCGTCCTGGGTCGCGACGTCCCACACCACTTCGCCGGTCGCGGTATCGGTGGCGATGAGGTAGCCGTCGCGGCTCAGGCTGTAGGCGAGATCGCCGAGGAGGGCGACGCCGCGGTTGTTGACCAGGCCGCCGACTTCCGGATCGGTCTCCGGATCCATGATCCAGTTGATGTAGGCCTGATCGCCCTGGCTGGCGTCGATGCGGTAGACCGCGCCGGCGCCGTCGGTGAAGTAGAGGATGCCGTTGTCGACCAGCGGCGTGCCCTGGAGGCCGCCGCCGATGAAGTCGACGATGCGCGGGATCAGAGCGATCGAGAACGCGTAGTCGAGCTCGCTGACATTGTCCTTGTTGATCTGGTCGAGCAGCGAGTAGCGGTTGCCGTCATAGGTCAGGTTGTGGGTGAGCCAGTTTTCCGGCTCAGGATTGAGCAGGCGCTCGTAGGTGACCTGCGCCGAAGCGCCAGTCGAAAGAGCGGTGCCGGCGAGGAGCACGAGTGCCCCGACGCCCGCGAACTTCACGGATGTACGCATGTTGGATTTTCTCTCCCAGGTCGGTCCGGAGGTCTGAGGCTCCGGCTCCGATGCGATGGCTCAGTCTTGGGGGTCGGACTGATGTTTCCCCGGCAGGCCTTATAGAGACCGGCCAATTTCAACGAGCCACCCGAACGGGTGGGCTTTGCGAGCACCGGCAAGGCGATGTGTCGCGGCCCCTGGCGTGCGGGGCTCCCTCTCGTCCGAACCCGCGCTGCTTATAGAAGGCGCCGGCGGTCGGCATGAGTCCCCAACAGGGTGACGCCGCGCTCAAAAAGCGAGCGGCCCGCTCGGGAGGAGCGGGCCGCTGAAGCTTCACCGGTAAGCCGGCTATGCGATCGGGCTACTCGGCCGGATAGGACTCGCAGCGCGTTGCGCCTTCGCCATAGTAGAACTCGCACTGCGCCCGGGTGATCTCGCCCTGGCCCTTCACGTAGTAGGCGAGGTAGTAGGCGAGGTCGTCGATCTGTTCGGTGGTGAACCGGTTGGTCGCGCGGATCGGGAGCAGATTGCCGAAGTCCGCGGCGGTCATGCCGTAGCACTCGGTGCTATCGCGGCGATAGGCTTCGCGCCAGAAATACGGCATCTCGGTCCCCGGGCGGCCGCAGGCGACCGTCAGGTGGAGGGCGTCGTAGTCGAGCGGGGTGGCGCGGAGCGACGGACCCTGCGGGTTCGGGCCCTCGCGCACGCCGTCGGCGGCCCAGCCGTGGCAGCCGCGGCAGCCGCCGGACTTATAGACTTCGAGGCCGGCGACGACACGCGCCTCGTCGATTTCCATCGCCTCTCCTTCGGCGGCTTCGCCTTCGGCCGGGGCGGCCTCTTCGGTCTCTGCCGGCTCCTCGTTGGACTGAGCGAACTGGATCGCGTTCGACGTCGCCGAGTAGCCGAACGCCACAATGAGCGCGAGCGCGATCAGGGAGAGACCGCGCTTCAAGGAGGATCCTGCAGACTTCATTTTGGTTATCCGTTGTTGGGGCCCGCCAGTGGTTTAACGCCCCGATACCGGGACCTCAAGCCGCTGGCCGGCGGGGGACGTTTCCTGGTTAGTCGGCAACGTTGCCGTTCGGCATGATCGTATTGTTCATCGTGGCACCCGTGAGGTCGAGCCCGCTGGAGCGGGCCCGCAGCAATCGCGCCTCGGTGAGGTCGGCTTCGGCGAAGACCGCGGTCGAGAGATCCGCCTCGAGGAAGTCGGCCCGGACCGCGGTGGCGCCGGTCAGGTTCGCACCGAGCAGTCTCGCACGATAGAACGCAACTTCGGTGACATTGGCTCCCGCCAGCGTCGCGCGCTGGAAATCGGTCTCGACGAAGAAGCTGCCCGTCAGGTCGGCGCCGGTCAGATTGGCGCCGGCGGCGTTGAGGTTGAGACCGTACGAGGTCTGCCACTCGACTCCGACCATGACCGCATTGGTGAAGCGCGCGCGCTCCGTCGCGGTGCGGTTGAGGGTCGCTCCGGTGAAGTCGGCCAGCGCCGCGTCGGTCTGATAGAGCATCGCGCCGTTGAGGTCGGCATCGACCAGGCTGGCGCGCTTGAGGTCGGCGAGGTTGAGGTTGGCGTTGGTCAAATTGGCGCCGCTGAGGTTGGCGCCGCCGAGCAGCGCGCGATGCAGCGACGCCCCGGAGAGGTCGGCTCCGGAGAGATCGGCGCCGGCAAGGCTGCGGCGGACGAGACGGGCGCCGGAGAGGTCGCAGCCGGGGCAGTCATTGGTGAAGCCCTGGAGGAAGGCCTCGACCGGATCATCGGGAGCGACCGCGGGCTCGTCATCCTCCGGCTCGACCGTTTCGCCGGGGTCGCCGCCATAGATCGGGTCGCCCGCCTCGTCGACCTGGTAGATCTCGATCCGGGCTGTGCTCTCGTAATAGCCGACGCGAACCTGGCCGTTGACGGGATCGATCAGGCTCTGGCCGGGACGGCGGAAGAGCCGCGTGCGGGTCGTCATCAGGAAGCCGTCCTGGACCCGGCTGCAATCTTCCTTGATGAACGAGTTGCCGACCTCGGATTCGCCTTCGGCGCGCGGGAGGTCGGTGCAGTCCCAGCCCTGCGATCCGTAAACGGTGCGCACGAAGTCGCCCATCGAATAGGCCATGCGCCGGGTGCGGTCGGAGACGCGGTCGTCGGTCACGCCGCGTACGCCGCGCACGATGCCGGCATCGTCGATCAGCATCGACGCGATGATCGGGAAGTTGCCGATCCGCGTGCCCTGGAAGAGCTCGGCGCGCAGCGGATCGCGCTGCGCCAGCGCCACGTAATGCAGCTCGTCATTGTAGCGGAACTGGACCTCGTGGAGGCCGGTCGGCTCCGCGGGGCAGAGGCCGAAATCGGCCAGCGAGTTGATCAGCAGCGAGGCCGGCCCGCCATTGGTGCCGCAGGCGAATTCCTGGAAATCCGGCGGCTGCTCGCTCAAGGGCGCGCCGATGACGACGTCGCGGATGGTGGAACGGCCGGAGGCGCTGTCCTGGGCGAGGGCGCCGGACGCTGCGGCGATCGCGAGGACGGACGTTGCGACGGCGGTCGCACGGCGCAGGGCGCGGCCGAGAACGCCGGAATTCGGTACTCCACGTGGCATTGAACCACTCCCAAGGACTTAGTGGCTCGACAAACGAGAACGGCGCGGCCCTTTCGAGGCCGCGCCGTCCTTATCAGGTTCGGGCCCTAAAGGGCAAAGACGTAGATCGTCCAGGTCCGCTGCAGATTGGCGAGCGAGGCCGCATTCGGGTCGTCGCCGCGCTCTGCATAGCCGGCGGCGAGGAGGGCGTTGATGCCCGAGGTGCCGACCGGGATCGCCACGAACTCCTTGCCGTCGACGCCATAGACGATCGGCGGGGCTTCGATGATCGAGCCGAGATTGACGTTCCAGAGGATCTCCAGCGTCTCGTCGTCCACCGCGAAGAAGTCGCCGCCGACATCGGACGAGAACACCAGGCCGCCGGCCGTCGACACCGTGCCGCCATAGGTGGCAGTCGGGATTTGGAGCAAGCCGGCGAGGTTGCCGTCCTGGTCCATCGCGAGGATCGAGCCGGTCTGCCGGTCACGCGAGCCGTCCGGCGGCGCGCCGTTGCAGCCTTCGATGCCCGATCCGTAGTGGAGGCCGGTACGCAGGCTGTAGGTGGTCGGCTGGAAGTTCACGCCGCCCTGGATGTTCGGGCAGAAGTAGCTCACCTGGCTGTCGCCGGCGAACGCACCATGGGCGTAGCGCTGGATGCCGCCTGCGGCGAGCGCCGGATCGTACTCGATCGGCTTGCCGGTCTTCGGATCGAGGCCCGCGGTCCACGTCACCTCCGGCACATATTGCACGCCGTTGATGAAGGTGCCGTCGGTCGCGTCGAGGACGTAGGTGAAGCCGTTGCGGCCGAAATGCGACACGCGAAGCTGGCCGTCCACCTCGTAGAGCTGGTGGCTGCCGATCTCGTCATAGTCCCACTGCTCGTTCGGGGTGTACTGGTAGTACCATTCGAGCTCGCCGGTATCGCCGTCGAGGACGATGAGCGACGACGAGTAGAGGTTGTCGCCGGGACGAAGGTCCGGATCGCCGAACGGCGTCGGGTTCGACGTGCCCCAGTAGATCAGGTTCGTCTCGGGATCGTAGGAGCCGGTGGTCCAGATCGCCGACGCGCCCGACAGGTAGATGTCGCTGTCGGCCGGCCAGGTCTCGCCGCCCGGCTCGCCGGGACCCGGGATGATCCAGAAGTGCCACAGCTGCGAGCCGTCCTCGGGGCTGCGGGCGTCGATCCAGCCGCGCATCGGCGCGTCGCCGGCGGGGCCGAGCACGATGGCGTTCTCGAGGGCGAGCGGCGCCGCGGTGAAATACTCGTCGGGATCGATCTGGGTCGCGGCGTCCCACAGCACTTCGCCGGTCGCGGCATCGGTGGCGTAGAGATAGCCGTCGCGGGTCACGCTGTAGACGGTGTCGCCGAGAAGGGCGACGCCGCGATTGTTGGCGATGCCGGGGATTTCCGGATCGGTGCCCGGATCCATGATCCAGTTGATGTAGCCCCGGTCGCCGGAGCTGACGTCGATGCGGTAGACGACGCCCATGCCGTCGGTGAAGTACATGATGCCGTTGTCGACCAGCGGCGTGCCCTGGAGGCCGCCGCCGAGGCCGGCATAGAGCTGCGGGATCAGCGATACCGAGAAGGCAAGGTCGAGGTCACCGACATTGTCCGTGGTGATCTCGTCGAGCGGCGAATAGCGGTTGCCGTCATAGGTGCGGTTATGGGTGAGCCAGTTGTCCGGCTCCGGATTGACGAGCCGGTCATAGGTGACCTGAGCGGAGGCGGCGGAGCTCGCGACCGACAGAATCGTGCCGGCGAGCAGCGCAGTCCCCAGTGCGGCCTTGCCGCGATGGTACTTCAACACTTGTTTCCTCCGAGCTGACCCCTTGCCGGGGTTTCTGACTTCGCCGGACGTGCGGTGGGAGCGTGCGGCAGGGGTCTCCAATGGAGCCGCGCGGCGGCCGGTTGCGACGGCGTCGGGCGGCGATTGCACGCAAGCGACGAGGGTCGGGTTACGCCTGTCGGACGACAAGGTCAACAAGCGCTGACTTATAAGTCAGCAAACGATGACTTGGTGGAAACGCTAAGCCTTTGCTGCTCTTTCGTCATTCCTGCGAAGGCCGGAATCCGAGACCACAGGCGCGAGCCCGTCGTATGGGCGCTGGACCCCGGCCCTCGCCGGGGTGACGAGGGGCGGTTGGCGATGATCCGGTGAGCGAGCCCTATGCCTTGGGGGCGGCGGCTTCGAGGCGGGTGCGCAATGCGTGGAGCGCCATCACCACCTGGTTGGCTTCTTCGGGGGTGAGCGCCTTCGCCAGTTCGGCGCCGAGCGGCGCCTCGCGCGCCTCGACGGCCCGGAGGGCTGCCATGCCCTTGTCAGTCAGCTCGATCAGCGGCGAGCGGCGGTGACGCGGGTTGTCAACCAGGGCGATGAGGCCCTGCTCCTCCATGCGGTAGACGAGGATCTGGATGTTCTGGCGCGACACGCCGCGCGACCGCCCGACATCGGCCACGGTCGCCGGCCCGGTCTCGGCGAGCGACACCAGCAGCTCGCGCATGGCCGTGGTGAGGCCCTGCTCGGCGTGGATGCGGTCGCCGATCACCGCCAGCAGGTGCGACAGGCGCCGGACCTCGTTGATCACCGACGGAATCGGCTTGGCGCGGGCGACGTTCATGACAGTAACCCTGTCGTGAAGGCACGGTCATTGTCAATTGCGGCATCGCAGCGCGCGGGTGCTATCCCCGCTGTTTCGCGAAGACGGTGACGTCGTCGTCGTAAAGGCCCGTCGCGGGAACGGCGCCGATGCCGCTGGTGTGGCGCTGGTCCACCACAATGAGGCCGGCCGCCGCGAAGAGCCCCGCCGCCGCTTCGCGGCCGACATTGCTCCGCCAGCCGCCGCCATCGCCGTCGCGGGCGTGATGCACGATGCCGCTGCCGCCCGGCTTCAGCACGCGGGCGAATTCGCGGGCATAGGCGGCGAATTCCGGCTCGTTGATGTGGACGAAGACGTCGAAGCTCCACACCGCGTCGATCGAGGCATCGGCGACGCCGGGAAGGTTCCCACCGGCGCCGACCGCGAAGCGGGCGTTCGGCCAGGCGGCGAAACGCTCGCGGCAGGTGGCGACGCAGGCTTCGGAGATGTCGATGCCGACGAGGCTGCCGGCCCGGGTGAGAAGCATCTCGGTCCAGCGGCCGCCGCCGGGACCGACCTCGAGCACCGCCGCGCCGGGCGGGACGTTGGGCTCAAGGAAGGTCGCGACGATCGCCGCCTTCCATTCCGGCGACGGCGTCCACTCCTCGCCGCGCGCGCTCCAGTCCCAGTTCTCCCAGATCAGCCGGTTCATCGCGGCGCTGTTCATGCCGGGAAGCCCGCGCGTCCGGCGGCGCCGCTCCGCCGCGGCGAAAGCGCGCTCGGCGATGCGGCCGCGGGTGAGGAAATACGCCCCGATCAGCGCGGTCCAGACGATGCCGTTCTCGCGCAGCGCGAGGCCCGCGAGGCGAAGCTTGGTCCCCAAGCCGAGCCGACGCCGGTTGGCGACGATGTCCTTGGCCATGGTGTTGGTCTTACCTCTCCCCGCCGGGGAGAGGTAAGACCGTCATCCGCGCGTCGCGGGCGTCTGCCATGCTATCGCGGGGCATGAGCGAGCGGGCGGACATCGCGGGGGAGACGGGGCGGGGCGGCGCCGGCGAGGTGTTCCTCGCGTTCCTGCGCCTCGGTTTCACCAGCTTCGGCGGGCCGGTCGCTCATCTCGGCTATTTCCGCGAGGCGTTCGTGGCGCGGCGGCGCTGGATCAGCGACGCTGCCTATGCCGACCTCGTGGCGCTGGCGCATTTCCTCCCCGGGCCGTCGTCGAGCCAGGTGGGCCTCGCGATCGGGCTCACCCGCGCCGGTGTGCCCGGCGCGCTCGCGGCGTGGACGGCGTTCACGCTGCCGTCGGCGATCCTCATGGCGGCGGTCGCCTATGGCGTCCTCTCGGTCGGGGTCGGCGACGCCCCGGCCTGGCTTCACGCGCTGAAGCTCGTCGCGGTCGCGGTGGTGGCACAGGCGGTGTGGGGCATGGCGAAGACGCTGACGCCGGACGCGCCGCGCATCCTGATGGCGATGGGCGCGGCGGCGCTCGTCCTGGCGTGGCCCGTCGGCTGGGCGCAACTCGTCGCGATCAGCGCCGGCGCGCTGATCGGGCTCGCGATCCTGCGCCCGGCGGTTTCGCGCGACGCTTCGTTGCCGCCAACGACGGTGTCGCGGTCGGTCGCCGTGGCGGCGCTCTTGCTCTTCGCGCTCCTTCTCGCCGGCCTGCCGCTCCTCGCCTCCCTCACGGACGTGCAGTGGCTCGACACCAGCGACGCGTTTTATCGCGCCGGGTCACTGGTGTTCGGCGGCGGCCATGTGGTGCTGCCGCTCCTCGACGAGCTCGTGGTGACGCCCGGCTGGGTGAGCGAAGATGTCTTCCTCGCCGGCTATGGCGCGGCGCAGGCGGTGCCCGGGCCGCTTTTCACCTTCGCGGCCTATCTCGGCACGGTGCTGACGCCGGAGCCGAACGGCATCGCCGGCGCGGCGCTGGCGATTGTCATGATCTTCCTGCCGTCGCTGCTGCTGGTGGTCGGCGTGCTGCCGTTCTGGGATGCGCTCCGCCACCGCGCGCTGGTCCGCCGCGCGCTCGCCGGCGTCAACGCCGCGGTGGTCGGGCTCCTCCTCGCCGCGCTCTACGACCCGGTCGCACGAAGCGCGATCGGGAACTGGGCCGACGGCGCATGGGTCGCCCTCGCGCTGGTCGCGCTGATGGTGGTGCGGGTGCCGGCCTTCGTCGTGGTGCTCGGCGCCGCCGCAGCGGGCGCCGCGATCGACCTGTTGTGGTGACCAGCATTCTCCAAGCTGAACAAGTTCACACCGTCCCGGGCTTGACCCGGGACCCATTGGCTTGGCCGCGGGGGATGCGCGTGGTGCTGACGCCAGTCGGTACCGGCCTACACATCGCCAGCGAGCCGCCTGTTGCTGCCGCCATTGGGTCCCGGGTCAAGCCCGGGACGGTGTGATTTGAACGGGGGGAGCAAGAGGGGCGGGGCGCCGGTGCCCCGCCCGCCTGATGATCGCTGCTACGGCGTGCGCATCGAGGAGATGTTGTTGTCGCGCGTGCCGGTGAGTTGCGGCGTGTTGCCGGTGTACTGGTCGCACCAGCCGAGGAAGTTGGTCTGCTCGCAGACCTGGACCGAGAGGCCGGGGTCGACGCGGATCGACGAGATGCGGTTCGACCAGCCGGTCGGCAGCGTCGCGAAGGTCTGGCCCGGGCCGAAACAGAAGGCGGCGCCGGTGTAGTTCCAGCCGTCATAGACGCACACCGTCGGGTCGGATGCCGGCGGCGCTCCGCTCGCCATCGTCCGGTAGGACGAGATGGAATCGTTGCGGAAGCTCGTGAGCGTCACGTTGTCGGTATAGGTCTGGCACCAGTCGCCATAGTTCGGGTCGCCGCAGACCTGGACGCTGGCATTGGCGCCGACGCGGATCGAGGAGATCGCGTTGTTCCACGGGCTGGTGAGCTGGGCCGAGACCTGGCCCGCCGTCACGCAGAACGCGTTCCCGGTGAAGTTGGCGTTGAGATAGAAGCAGACCTGGTTCGCCGTCGGGGTCGGCGGCGCCTGCGGGGCCGGCGGCTGCGGCGGGGCCACCAGCGGCAGGCCGAGATTGCTGGCGATGTCCGACAGGAGGAGGTTGTAGGCGGTGTCGCGGAGATATTGCGACGACGCCCATGCCGTCTGGTTGTTCGGCATGCGGATGTGGCACCAGCTCCACTGCAGGGTGCATTCGTAGACCTGGACCTGCGTCGTGGTCGGGATCACGAACTGCACCGGCCAGTTGGTGCCGGGGCCGGTACGCGCGTTGAGCGAGACGGTCGGCCGGGCGAACACCTGGCCGCCGGGCTGCGGCTGCGGTTGAGGCTGCGGCTGGGGCTGAGGCTGCTGGAAGCCGGTGGTGCGGTAGGACGAGATCGAGTTGTTGCGGATGCTGGTGAGGTTCACGTCGTCCGCATAGATCTGGCACCAGTCGGTGTAGTTCGGCCCGCCGCAGACCTGGACGGTGGCGTTGGCGCCGATGCGGATCGACGAGATCGAATCGTTCCACGGCGCGCCGAGATTGGCGTTGGACTGGCCCATCACCGCGCAGAAGGCCTGACCGGCGAAATTCGCGTCGGTGTAGAAGCACACGTCATTCGGGCCGGGGCCTTGCGGCTGAGGCTGGGGCTGCTGGCCGATATTGACGGTGCGGTAGGACGAGATCGAGTTGTTGCGGATGCTGGTGAGGTTCACGTCGTCGCCATAGATCTGGCACCAGTCGGTGTAGTTGGCGCCGCCGCAGACCTCGACCCGCGCGTCGTCGCCGACCCGGATCGACGAGATCACGTCGTTCCAGGGCTGGACGAGCGAGGAGTTCGACTGGCCCATATTGGCGCAGAACGCCTGCCCGGCGAAATTCGCCTCGGTATAGAAGCAGACCTCGTTCGGCCCGGGGATGACGCCGGGCGGCTGCGGCTGGGGCTGCGGCGGCTGGGGCTGCGGCACGCCGAGCTGGTCGAGGATGAAATCGAAGATCGCAAGCCCGAGCGCCTGGCCGATGCCCACCGGCTGGTTGCCCTGGGTGGCGACGAGCTGCGAGCCGACCACCCAGCCGACCTGGTTCTGGTAGCGCGTCTGGCACCAGGAGTAATCCTGGTTGCAGCCGATCACCGAGACGATGGCATTGGCGGGAATGGTGTAGGCAACCGGATAGACACCGCCGGGGCCGGTATAGGCGTTGGTGTTGGAGGTGACGCGCGCCGGAACCTCGGCAGCCTTCGCCGGCAGCGAGGCGGCCGCGGTCACAAGAAAGACAAGGGCTAGGATCGCAACCACGCGGGTTGCAAGCGAGCGCGCGAACATCGTCATCCTCCCGGTGCGGTCCGGAGGCCAACGCCGCCGGTTCCCACGGTTCCGCAAACGCAACCGCGGTTCGAGCCCCGCGGCGATTGTCGTCCCGCGGGGGTGTTACGGTCAATGGGAGGGTAACTCGACCGGCAAATGCGGCCGTTCCCCGGACAAGGCGCAGCACGAAGTGATGCGCCGCAGAACCGGGGTCCATGCGGCCGCCGTGTGGATCCCGGTTCTGCGCGGCAGCACTCCGTGCCGCCGCTTGCCCGGGAAACGGCAACTTTGAAGGGAGGAACGGCGGTGGTGGAAACGTCCGGGGAAAGGCGCTATCTCCGCGGCACATCAGCGAACCTGCCGTCATGACCGAAGCGCCGAAAGCACCCGTCTATCCGCCCGCCGACCCGTCGCCGTCCTTCCCGAAGCTGGAGGAGGCGATCGGGGCGCGCTGGGTGGAGGAGGGGACGTTCCAGGCCTCGATCAAGCGGCGGCGCGACGAGGGCGCGCCGGAGTTCGTCTTTTATGACGGGCCGCCCTTCGCGAACGGGCTGCCGCATTACGGGCACATCGTCACCGGCTTCGTGAAGGACATCGTCCCGCGCTACGAGACGATGCGCGGCAAGCTGGTCGAGCGGCGCTTCGGCTGGGACTGCCACGGCCTTCCGGCCGAGCTGACGGTCGAGAAGGAGCTCGGCATCAATGGCCGCCATGCGATCGAGACGATGGGCGTCGCGCGGTTCAACGAAGCGTGCCGGGCGTCGGTGATGCAGTTCGCCAGCGACTGGGAACGCTACGTCACGCGGCAGGCGCGCTGGGTCGATTTCACCAACGATTACAAGACGATGGATCTCTCCTACATGGAGAGCGTGATCTGGGCCTTCAAGCAGCTCTGGGAGAAGGGGCTGGTCTATGAGGGCTTCCGCGTCGTGCCCTATTCCTGGGCGGCGCAGACGCCGCTGTCGAATTTCGAGACCCGCATCGACGATTCCACGCGGCCGCGGCAGGACCCGGCGCTGACCGTCGCGTTCCAGCTCCACGCCCGGCCCGGCGAGGCGATCGCGCCGAAGCTCCTCGCCTGGACGACGACGCCGTGGACGCTGCCGTCGAACCTCGCGCTCGCGGTGCATCCGGAGGCCGACTATGCGCTCCTTCAGAAGGGCGGCGAGCACTGGATCATCGCTGACGCCTCGCGCGCTCACTACGCCAAGGAGCTCGGCGGCTTCGCCCAGGTCGGGACGCTGAAGGGCCGCGACCTGATCGGCCGCACCTACGCCCCGCTCTTCCCCTATTTCGCCGACACGCCGAACGCCTTCCAGGTGCTTGGCGCGGAGTTCATCGAGCTCGGCGAGGGCACCGGAATCGTCCACATGGCGCCGGCTTTCGGCGAGGACGATTTGAACGTCAGCCAGGCGGCGGGGATCCCGGTGCGCGACCCGGTCGACATGGCGGGCGACTTCACGGCGGCGGTGCCGGACTATGCCGGCAAGAACGTCTTCGAGGCCAACCGCGACATCATCCGCGACCTCAAGGCGAAAGGCGTCGTCGTCCGCCACGAGACCTACGAGCACAACTACCCGCATTGCTGGCGCACCCGCGAGCCGCTGATCTACAAGGCGATGCCGTCCTGGTACGTGAAGGTCACCGCCTTCAAGGACCGCATGGTCGAGCTCAACAAGGGCATCAGCTGGATGCCCGAGCACATCCGCGACGGCCTCTTCGGCAACTGGCTCGCCAATGCCCGCGACTGGAACATCGGCCGCAACCGCTTCTGGGGCTCGCCGATCCCGGTGTGGAAGTCGGACGATCCGGCGTTCCCGCGAATCGACGTCTATGGCTCGCTGGACGAGATCGAGCGCGATTTCGGCGTGCGCCTCACCGACCTCCATCGCCCGGGCGTCGACGAGCTGGTACGGCCGAACCCGGACGATCCGTCGGGCAAGGCGATGATGCGCCGTGTGCCGGACGTGCTCGACTGCTGGTTCGAGTCCGGCTCGATGCCGTTCGCGCAGGTGCACTATCCGTTCGAGAACAAGGACTGGTTCGACGACCACTTCCCCGGCGACTTCATCGTGGAATATGTCGCGCAGACCCGGGGCTGGTTCTACACGCTGATGGTGCTGGCGACCGCGCTGTTCGACCGCGCGCCGTTCCGCTCGGTGGTGTGCCACGGCGTGGTGCTCGACGAGAACGGCCAGAAGCTCTCCAAGAGCCGCCGCAACTATCCCGACCCGTTCGAGATGTTCGACACCTACGGCGCCGATGCGCTGCGCTGGTTCATGGTGTCGTCGCCGCTGATGTCGGGTGGCGACCTTCGCATCGACCGCGAGGGCAAGGTGGTGGCGCCGGCGGTGCGGCAGGTGCTGCTGCCGCTGTGGAACGCCTATTCCTTCTTCACGCTCTACGCCAATATCGACGGCGCCCGCGCCAGGCTGATCACGACGGCCGAAGCCGAGCTCGACCGCTACATCCTCGGCAAGACCGCGGAGTTGGTGCGCGCCGTCGAGGGCGCGATGGAGCAGCTCGACCTCGCGGCGGCGTGCGCGGCCTTCGCGCCGTTCATCGAGGCGCTCAACAACTGGTACATTCGCCGGTCGCGCGAGCGTTTCTGGCGCGAGGGCATGGATGCCGACAAGCAGGCCGCCTACGACACGCTCTACACCGCGCTGGTGACGACGACGCGGGCGCTGGCGCCGTTCCTGCCCTACCTCACCGACCACATCCACCGCGCGCTCTGCGGCGGCAGGAGCGTCCATCTCGAGGACTGGCCGGACGCCTCGGCCTTCGCTGCCGACGCCGCGCTGGTCGAGCGGATGGACCTTGCGCGCGAGGTGTCGTCGGCGGCGCTCTCGATCCGCACCGCGAAGAACCTCCGCACCCGCCTGCCCCTGCGGAAGCTCACCGTGGCGCATCCGGCCCACGCGAAGCTCACGTCGCTCCGCGACGTCATCGCCGACGAGGTCAACGTCAAGGAGCTCGTCTTCGCCGACGACCCGTCCGCGTTCGGCACCAAGATGGTGGCGCTCGACGCGCGCCAGCTCGGCAAGCGCCTCGGCGGCAAGATGAAGGAGGCTTTGGCCGCGGCCAAGGCGGGACAATGGAAGCCGGTCGGCGGCGGTGCGGTCGAGGTCGCGGGCGAGGTGATCCAGGAGAGCGAGTACACGCTCCGCTTCGTCGCGGCCGAGGGGCTGGACGCCGCGCCCTTCGCGGGCTCGGCCGGCGTCGTGGCGCTCGACACCGCGGTTGATCCCGAGCTCGAGGCCGAGGGCATCGCCCGCGACTTCATCCGCCTGGTCCAGCAGGCGCGGAAGGATGCGGGCTTCGCGGTGACGGACCGCATCACGCTCGGCTACCGCGCCGGCGATGCCAACGCCGCGGCGATCGCGACGCATCGCGCGATGATCGAGGCCGAGACGCTGGCGACGCTGGCGCCGGCGGACCGCCCGGCCGGCACGGTGTCGGAGGCGACGCTGCAGGACGAGCCGATCACCATCGGCGTCGCGCGCGTCGAGGCGCCGCTCCGCGTCCGCGCCTGATGGCGGTCGAGCAGCTCTCGCTGGAACTCGCCTGGCAGAGCTGGACGACGCTCCGCGTCGGCCGGTTCCGCCTGCCGCATGGCGAGACCGTCACGCGCGACATCGAGGATCATGGCTGGGCGGCGAGCGTCCTGCCGTTCGACCCGGTGCGGCGGACGGTGGTGATGGTGCGCCAGTTTCGCGCCGCCGCCTTCGTCTCTGCCGGCGTCGAGGAGACGCTGGAGGCGATCGCCGGCATCCTCGACGCGCCGGACGCCGCCTCCGAGATCGCCCGCGAGGCGCGGGAGGAAGCGGGGCTGACGCTCGCCGACCTCCAGCAGGTCGGGAAGGCCTGGGTCTCGCCCGGGATCTCGACCGAACGCGCGACGCTGTTCCTCGCCACCTACACCCGCCCCGACGGCCCGGCCGAATGGTCCACCGAGCCCGGCGTGACCGCGCTTGAGCTGCCGATCGCGACGCTCGCGGCGGACCTCGACGCCGGCCGCATCGGCGACCTCAAGACCCTCGCTCTGGCGCAAGCCCTCCGCCTCCGCCGGCCCGCGCTGTTCGACTGATTCCCAACACATTCAACAGCACCGTCCCGGGCTTGACCCGGGACCTAATGGCGGTTGCAGCACGCGGCGCGCTTGCGGACTGATGCCCGGCCACCAACGAAGGGCGACCTCTTCGCGGGTTGGCGCAGAGTGTCGGTCATGCGGCGTGACGCCGATCGCACGTCGGCCGCGGTTAGGCCAATAGATCCCGGGTCAAGCCCGGGACGGTGTGTGGATTGGCTCGGGTGCTTGTTCGACCGCTTTGCGGTGCCGGGAAGGCACAGCGTTCACACATTGCAGAGGACGGAGGCGGCTGGACGCTGTCGGGGACTTGCAACCGCAAAGCGCTCCGGCTTTGATCCGGGCCGACCTGGTAGCGTTAGGGGGCGTTCACCATGAAGCGGGCAACCGCAGCGGCGCTGGCCGCGGGCGTCGTGGCGGCGGCGCTGGTGGGGTCGGCCCAGGCCGGGCCCGCCACCAATGGCTGGAGCTGGGCCGGCGCCTTCGGCGTCGGCATCACCAATGGCGAGACGCGCTATTACGCCGACCAGACCTTCGTGATTCCCGCCGGCTCGCTCGCGGTCCAGATCGACACCAACCTCTTCTACGGCTCCGGCGCGCTCGGCTACGACCTTAGCGGGCTCCTCTTCGCCCGCGATCCGAGCCGCGGCCATCTCGGCCTCCTGGCGACCTATGTCGGCTACCGCGTCGGCAATCCCAACATGGACCGCGTCGGGGTCGGTTTCGACGGCGCCTATTACTGGGACCGCTGGACGTTCCAGGCGATGGCCGGCGTCGAGTTCGACGGCTTCCAGCATGGCGGCGGCGTGCCGGAAGGCATCGGCTTCAACGTCGCCGCGGCGGCGCATTACTATCTCGGCGAGAACTGGCGGGTCTGGGCCGGTATCGGCCATGTCGGCGGCGCCAACATGCTCGTCATCGGCACCGAGTTCGATCCCGGCGCCGTGCTCGCCGGCACCACGCGCATCATCGCCCGCGCGACGATCTCGAACGAAGGCTCGGCCTTCTGGATCGGCGGCCGCTGGATGCTCGGCGGCGAGCATCGCGCGACGCTCCTCTACGACGACCGCCACGAATACGCGATGCCGCTCCACGGCGGCCATCTCGGCTTCGCCCCGACCACGTTCCGGTACTGACGCGGCACGTCGCGGCTCCCCTCTCCCCGGTGGGGAGAGGGCTTTGGCCCTTGCTGAGCGAAGCGAAGCTTAGGGCCGAAGGGTGAGGGGGCGAGGCGCCCGTTAGTTTCACCCGCGCCCGGGGCCCGCCCTGAGCAAGCTTCTCGCCTGACCCCCTCACCCGCCGCTGCGCGGCGGCCTCTCCCCGCCGGGGAGAGGCGAAAATGCCCGCTTCGCGCACGGGACCGGAACGTCCGGTGCGGTGTCGCGGCATCGGCGGAATGCCGTTGCTTCACCCGATTCGCGCCTTGCGCCATTCTCGGCGGAATCCGACATCACATTGTCCGGCGCCGGTTGAACCGGGGCGGGATGGGCGTATTCTCCGCGCCCCCGAGAGCCCAGCCGAGAGATGGGCCAGGAGGAAGTCATGACCAAGCTCGCCGCCATGCCGTTCTCGTTCGAGTTCTTCCCGCCGCGCACGCCCGCGATGGAGGAGACGCTGTGGCGCACGGTGCAGCACCTTGAGCCGCTGCGGCCCGACTTCGTGTCGGTGACCTATGGCGCGGGCGGGTCGACGCGCGAGCGCACCATCGAGGTGCTGCGGCGGATCGCGACCGAGACCAGCCTCAACGCCGCCGGCCACATCACCTGCGTCGGCGCCTCGCAAGGCGAGGTCAACGCCGTGGTGAAGCGCTATTTCGACCTTGGCATCCGCCGCGTGGTGGCGCTGCGCGGCGATCCGCTCGGCGGGCCGGGCACGAAATACGAGCCGCACCCCGAGGGCTACGGCGCGACCGCGGATCTGGTACGCGGCATCCGGGCGCTCGGCGATGCCGAGATCAACGTCTCGGCCTATCCGGAGACCCATCCGGAGAGCGGCTCGCTCGACGTCGAACTCGCGATCCTGCGCAGCAAGGCCGACGCGGGGGCCGACCGCGCGATCACCCAGTTCTTCTTCGACAACGACCTCTTCGAGCGCTATCTCGACAAGGTCGGCGCCGCCGGGATCAGGCTCCCGGTCGTGCCGGGCATCGTCCTCATCCACAACATCGCGCAGGTCGCGCGCTTCGCCGAGCGCATCGGCGCGTCGGTGCCGGACTGGCTGCGCGCCGGCTTCGCGTCCTACGAGAACGATCCGGAGAGCCACAACAAGGTGGCGGTCGAGTTCGCGGTCGAGCAGGTACGCGACCTCGTCGCCCGCGGGCTCGCCGACCGCGTCCATTTCTACACGCTGAACCGCCACGAGCTCGCCGAGGCCGTGGTGAAGGAGCTGGGGCTGGCGCCCGCCGCGCCGCCGCCGCGAAAGGAGGCCGCTGTGCCGATCGAGCTGAAGGCCCGCAAGCGCGGACCGGACATCGCCGACGCGATCCGCGCCGAAGCCAAGAAGCGCATCCTCATCCTCGACGGGGCGATGGGGACCGTGCTGCAGGGCTACCGCTTCACCGAGGCCGATTTCCGCGGCGAGCGCTTCCGCGACTGGCACCTCGACGTGCGCGGCAACAACGACCTCCTCAATCTGACGCAGCCGGCGGCGATCGAGGCGATCCACCGCGCCTATATCGAGGCCGGCGCCGACATCGTCGAGACCAACACCTTTTCCTCGACCAGCGTCGCCCAGGCCGACTACGGCATGGAGGGGCTCGCCTACGAGCTGAACCTCGCCGGCGCGAAGCTGGCGCGCGCCGCAGCCGACGCGCTGTCGACGCCGGAGCGGCGGCGCTTCGTGGCGGGCGCCGTCGGGCCGACCAACAAGACCGCGTCGATCTCGCCCAAGGTCTCCGACCCCGGCTATCGCGCCATCACCTTCGACGAGCTGAAGGCGGCCTATCGCGAGGCGATCCGCGGCCTCGTCGACGGCGGCGCCGATCTTCTCCTCTTCGAGACGATCACCGACACGCTCAACACCAAGGCCGGCCTGATGGCCGCCGAGGAGGAGGCGGACGCATCCGGCGTCCGGCTCCCGATCATGATCTCCGGCACCATCACCGACCGCTCGGGGCGCACCCTCTCCGGCCAGACGCCAACCGCGTTCTGGTACTCGGTGCGCCACGCCAGGCCGCTGACGATCGGGCTCAATTGCGCGCTCGGCGCCAAGGATCTGCGCCCCCACATCGCCGAGCTCGCCCGCGAGGCGGAGACGCTGATCTGCGTCTATCCCAATGCCGGCCTGCCCAACCCGCTCGGCGAGTATGATGAGACGCCGGAGACGATGTCGGAGACGCTGAAGGAGTTCGCGGAGGCCGCGCTTCTCAACATCGTCGGCGGCTGCTGCGGAACCACGCCGGAGCACATCCGCCAGATCGCCGCCGCCGTCGCCGGCCTCCCGCCGCGCCCGGTGCCGAGCCGCGTGCCGAGCCTCAAGCTGTCGGGGCTGGAGCCGTTCGCAGCGGCGTCCTAGCGCTGTCTAGACGAATGGCGCGTGCATCAAAGAACTCGGATCGGTGATCGCCCCATCGTCCTCGCGGGTAAATAGTGCACCCGCTGCGACGAACCCGCGCGCGTTCTGCGAAACCAAACTGTACCACCGAGTTGAAGGACTGGACGGAGTGAGTTGTTGGACCGGAACCTCGTCGGGCAGACTAGGCTCGATTGTGAGTGCCAACATGGTCGGATGGACAGCCATGTACCATACATTCTTGAATAGAATCTCAACTCGCGTGATCGCGCCGTCACCCTTGTTGCTCGTGATGAGGAGCTGGCCATGCGAGACGGAATAGCGCCAGACCCGAAAGATCCGGTTTGAGCTGAAGATTGGCTCAGAGCCCATTTCACACCTCGAGTTCCCGACCATACTGGGCTAGTTCGCTACCAACCACCCATCCCACAACACCACCCGTCGCGCGGAGGAGCGGGGAAGATGGCGGATCAATCGCCCGAGGAATTCGTCGCCGCGCTGCCGCCGAAGCGGCAGCGCGAGGCGGAGGTGCTGCTCGGCCTCTATCGCCGCGTGACGGGCGACCCGGGGGTGGTCGACCGGACCGGGATCGGCTTCGGGCGGTATCGCTACCGCTATGCCAGCGGGCGCGCGGGCGAGTCGGCTGCCCAGGGCTTCGCGCCGGCCAGGCGCGCGATCACGATCTACCTGATGGACGGCGTCGGCGCGCATGAGAGCGCGCTGGCGCGGCTCGGCCCGCACACCACCGGCGTCGGCTGCGTCTACATCCCGAGCCTCGACGCCATCGACCTGACCGTGCTGGAGGGGATCATCGCGAAATCCTTCGCGACGCTGACCGCCGGCGTCTATCCCCTCCGCGCCCGCGAAGGTCGCGAAGACTGAATTCGTCCTGCGGAGAATACCATCCGCAATGTCTCCATCCATTCCGCTCTCCATCCTCGACCTCGCGCCGATCGGCGAGGGCATTCCGACGCCGGAGGCGATGCAACAGACGGTGGAGCTGGCGCGGCTCGGCGATGCGCTCGGCTTTACCCGCGTGTGGTACGCCGAGCATCACGGCATGCCGTCGATCGCCTCGGCGGCGCCGGAGCTCCTGATCGCCAACGCCGCCGCGAACACGAAGTCGATCCGCGTCGGCTCGGGCGGCATCATGCTCCTCAACCACCGGCCGCTGCGCATCGTGGAGGCGTTCCGCACGCTGGAGGCGCTCCATCCCGGCCGCGTCGATCTCGGCATCGGGCGGGCGCCGGGTGGCGACGGCTATGCGATGCAGGCGCTCCGCTCCGGCAGCGGCGAGGAGTTCTCCGCCTATCTCGCCGAGCTCCTCGCCTTCGACGAGGGCGGCTTCCCTGAGCACCATCCGTTCGCCCGGGTGCCGGCTTCGCCCGGCGGCGTGCATCTGCCGCCGCTGTGGCTCCTCGGCTCGTCCGGCGCGAGCGCGGCGGCGGCCGGCGAGCTCGGCATGGGCTATTCCTTCGCGGCGCATTTTTCCCCGGCGCCGGCCGGTCCGGCCTTCGACGCCTACCGCGCTTCGTTCAGGCCGAGCGCCGCGTTCCCCGAGCCGAGGGCGATGATCGCGGTGTCGGCGATCGTCGCGCCGACCGACGCGGAGGCGACGTGGCTGGCGCGGTCGCAGGAGGTGAGCATCGCGCTCTTCTTCACCGGCCATCGCGGTCCGCTGCTCTCGCCGGAGAGCGCGCACGCCATGGTGCTGACGGAGCAGCAGGAAGCGATCATCGAGCAGCAGCGCCGGCTGTGGATCATCGGCGGTCCGGAAACCGTCAAGGCCGCGATCATGGCGAAGGTCGAGGAGAGCGAGGCCGACGAAGTGATGGTGACCACCACCATCCACGCGCCCGCGATGCGGCTTCGCTCCTATAGGCTCCTCGCGGAGGCGTTCGGGCTCACGCCACGCAGCTAGCGATCGCGCGACGCGCGAAACCGTCGCGGAAGCGGTCCTCGAGGATGGCGCGCGGAGGCGTTGAGGTGGGCGCCGGTGACATCACGCGGGATTCCGCGGCCGATCGGCTTGACCCGCGTCGCCATCCTCCGCAGCATCGCTCCCGGCGGGCCGCTGACCGGCCGATAGGGGGAACCATGACCGGAACATCTCTGCGTGCGCTGAAACTCGCCGCGGCCGCATCGCTCGCGCTCGGCCTTGCGGCTTGCGGCGACGATGCCGACGACGATCCCCCGGCCGAGCCCGCCGCCGTCGAGGAGCCGGCGGTGGTCGATGAGCCCGAGCCTGCGGCAGACGAACCGGAGCCCGGCGATGATGGCGATGTGTCGGAGGAACCGGCGGCCGATGAACCGGAAGAGGAAGCAGGGCCCGCGCCCGTGAACGAGCCGTCCCGGTTCAACCCGGAAGATATCTAGTCCGGGCTCGACCCGAGGGCCTGCAAACGATCGCTACGATGTCCGGAGATTGGTTGCGGGGATAGGATTTGAACCTATGACCTTCAGGTTATGAGCCTGACGAGCTACCGGACTGCTCCACCCCGCGTCACCAGTCGCGAACGGGCGAGCCCGTTCGAGCAGGACGCGGATATAGGCTGAACCGGCGCCGCCGGGAAGGGGGGCCGGCGAGATTTGTCGTCGCACTGTCATCAGCGCGCGCAATCCCGCCAAAGCTCAGCGGCCGGCTGTGGCGCGTGTCAGATCCTGGCGCGCCAGGTGATGTAGTTGGAGGCGGCGAAGTTCCATACGGCGCCGATGGCGGCGCCGGCGAGGCCGGCGAGCCACCACACGCTGCCATTGCTGGCGACGAGCGTCGCCACGCCGACATTGGCCACCGCGCCGGCGGCGCCGATGGCGTAGAACGACAACAGCCCGCGGACGAGGCCCCAGCCGCGCAGGCGCTTGTCGCGGTAGGTGATCCAGTTGTTGACGAAGAAGTTCCATGTCATCGCGGCGGCGACCGCGCCGGTCTGGGCGCGGAAGAAGGCTTCGCCGCCCGCCTCCGCGCCGCCGAGGAGCCACAGCACGACGAGGTGGATGACGACGCCGGTGCCGCCGACGAGGGAAAAGAGCAGGAAGCGGGTCGGCAGCCAGCGGCCGAACAGCTTGTCGAGGACGAGGAGCCCGAACTCCCACGCCGCCATGGTGTCGAGCTTCGATTCGCCATGGACCCGCGGGTGGAAGCGGCAGGCGATCTCGGCATAGCGCAGCGGCCGCTCGGCCGAGGCGAAGATGTCGAGGAGGATCTTGAAGCCCTGCTGCGACAGGCGGCGCACCGAGCGGTTGAAGGCGTCGCGGCGCATGACGAAGAAGCCGCTCATCGGGTCGGTCAGCTCGGCGCCGAGAAGGCGTTGCGCGAGCGTGGTGCCGAGCCGGCTGATCGCCTTCCGCCGCCCGCTGAGGCCGATGGTGTCGCCGCCCGCGATGTAGCGGCTGCCGACGACGATATCGAGCTCGTCGGCGGCGAGCCGGTCGACCATCGGGCGCAGCTGCGTGTCGTCGTGCTGGAGGTCCGCGTCCATCACCGCGAAGACCGGCGCCGCGGACGAAAGAATGCCCTCGACGCAGGCCGAGGAGAGGCCGCGCCGGCCGATGCGCTGGATGACGCGCACCCGCCCGTCGCGCCGCGCGAGCTCGCGCGCGACATCGGCGGTCCCGTCCGGGGAGTCGTCGTCGACGAACACCACCTCCCAGCGCAGGCCGTGGAGCGCCGTCTCGAGCCGGCCGATCAGGATCGGGATATTGTCGCGCTCGTTGAAGGTCGGGACGACAACGGTAAGGTCCGGCGCCCCGGCGGGCGGCTCGACCGGTGCGGCCCCCGCTTCCTCGGTGCGGCTGTGCGCCGTCACCGATCGCGACGCCGCAGCAGCGCCCAGCCCGCCGGAATGAGGCAGGCCGCCAGCGCGATCTTGAGGGCGTCGCCGAGGAGGAAGGGCTCGACGCCGTTCTTCCACGCCGCCGCAACGCCGATGCCGGTTCCGCCGCTCGCCAGCTGCGCGAAGAAGGCGAGCCAGGCGAAGCCGAGGATGAAGATGATGGCGTCACCGATCAGCATCGCCAGGCCGAGGGTGAGCGGCGAGCGGTCGAGCCCGCGGTCGGCGGCGAGGCCGATCAGAAAGGCGCAGGGGATGTAGCCCCAGATGAAACCGGCCGTGGTGCCGACGAGATAGGCGGGACCCGCGCCCGCGCCCGCGAACACCGGGACGCCTGCCATTCCGGTCAGGATGTAGGCGATCACCGTCGCCACCGCGAGGCGCGAGCCATAGGCGGCCGCGATCGCCATCACCGCGAAGGTGGTGAGCGTCATCGGTACCGGCCAGAACGGCACCTGCACCTTGGCCGACAGGGTGAGGAGCCCGATGCCGAGCGCGACGAGGATGACGGCGCGCAGCGCCGGGCTCGCGGTCGGCCAAAGGGCGGGAGCCAGCGCGGTTGCGTTGGTGCGTTCGGTGCTCATCTGTGGTGCGATGTCCGTCTCGGCCTCGGGTGCCCCGTTTCTAGGGGCATCGCATGGCGCGGACAAGGCGCAGCGCCGGTTATGCGCCGGGCAAACCGCTGTGCAACGAGGAGCGGGATCGCTCAGTCGGTTGGGAGGGCATCCCAGTCGACGCGCCCGAAACCGCGCACGCAGGGGCGGATGACCTCGCCACGACGTTCGACGACCGCCGAATGGAAGGCTCCATCGACAAAGAAGACCGTCGCGTAGAGCGTATCCTGCGCGAGCTCCTCGCAATAGAGATAGGCAACGTTGCCGCGGCGGCCGGCTATGCTGCCGGGCGGTCCAAGGACGACCTCGACTTCAAAGGTCGAGTGCCCTACGCGGAGGGAGGCGACCTTGGCGTTGAGATTCTGGACGATGCCTTCTCCCGTTGCGTTGCCCGCCACGGTAGTCAATGCAAGCAGCGCCAGCGTTGCGATAACCCGCCGAACCATGTCCCGATCCATCGTGGGTTGAGCGACAATCCTGTTACATCATACAAGCGCGGAAGGTTGGTCGACACCCCCAAACGGCAGAAAGGCGCCGCTTGGGTTGCCCCAATCGACGCCTCCCTGTCGTTCCACGGCCTGCGCCCCGGGTTGCCCCGACACGCGACCCCGAACGATCGTGGCCGGTCTTGCATCCACCCTTGCGGGCGGCGCTCCCGTACCACACGGCGCCAGAAGACCGGGTCGCCCCGATCCCCGTCGCCGGCCCGGACGGATTGGCCGCCGTCCTGGCTACCGGCTGCCGACCGCGCCTCTCCATCGCTGGAGCGGCGCCGCGTAGGCGTCCGCGGGGCATCCGGTTCGCGGCCCGAAGGCTGCCACCGGCGCGGTCCGCGGGAGCACCGGCCTCGATCGCTCAACCTTGCCCCGGCTGAGCTCGACCGGCACTCGCGGTAGAGGGAGCGTCGCAAAGGACGCCGTCACACGGAAGCCCCGAAATGGCGGCGCTGGGACATGCGTGAAAACCGGGGACGAGACCGGCGCTGCCCAGCATTCGGGCTTGCGCATCCGCCGGGAGGCGCGACTGCCTCAGTCGTCGTCATCCTCGCGGGCCGGGCCGTTCGGCACGAGGTTGCGGGCGACGCGGCGCAGGATGCGGCGGAGGCGCCGCCGGTCCTTGTCGTCGATCCCGGCGAGCGCCTCGCGCTCGACCGCCTTCAGCACATGGTCGATGCCGACGATGGCGCCGCGGCCCGATCTGGTGAGGAAGACGTGGGCCTGGCGGCCGTCCGAGCCGGAGGCCTTGCGGGTGACGTAGCCCTGCGCGGCGAGGCGGGCGACCATCTTGGTCACGGTGGGGGGCTGGACGGCGAGCGTTCCGGCGAGCTCGGTCATCGACAGGCCGTCGGCCTCGCCGAGGGCGAGGAGGACGGCCTCCTGCCCGGCGTGGAGGCCGTGGCCCGAAAGGGCGGCGCCGACCTTCGAGCGCCATGCCCGGTTCGCCGCAGCCAGCCGCGCGGCCGTGCTCTTCTGATGTCCGGAAGTCATCCGGCGACGTTCCCCGCCCGGGTCGTTTCGCGCGGGCGGGATGTTCCATACCCGAACCGACGCCGTCAAATCAGATTTGATGGCAGCTCAGCGTTCGCGGAGAGCGGCGCTTTCGTGCCAGCGGCGGAGCACCAGCCAGGAGATGAGGCTGGTGGCGAAGAAGATCGCGATGCCGGTGAGCGACAGCAGCACCAGCGCCGCGAAGGCGCGCGGCGCGTTGGAACGGAAATTCGCCTCGATGAGGCGGAAGGCGAGACCCGAGCCGCGGCCCGAGGAGCCGGCAGCGAGCTCGGCTACCACCGCGCCGATCAGCGCGAGCCCGCCGCCGATCTTGAGGCCGGTCATGAAATAGGGGAGGGCGTTAGGGATGCGCAGATGGATCAGCGTCCGCCAGCGCCCGGCGCCGTAGAGGTCGAAGAGGGCGAGGAGGCCGTGGTCGACCGATTTCAGCCCCTGCGCGGTGTTGGTGAGGATCGGGAAGAAGGCGACGATCCAGGCGAGGATCAGGAGCGCCGCTTGCGTCGACGGCACCCAGACGAGCAGGAGCGGCGCGAT
Organism: Bauldia sp.; assembly: GCA_026126025.1. Taxonomy (GTDB): domain Bacteria; phylum Pseudomonadota; class Alphaproteobacteria; order Rhizobiales; family Kaistiaceae; genus JADLGL01. Next base: position 67,103 of record JAHCJZ010000008.1, read on the forward strand.
GGCGACGACCGGCGTCACCTGGAGGATGACGGCGTAGGGGTAGAGCGCGAGCTCGGCCCAGCGCGACTGCGCCATCAGGACCGCGAGGAGGACGCCGCCGACGACCGCCAGCGCCAGCGCCTCGAAGGTGAGCGTGAGGGTTGCCACGAGCGCCGGGCCGAGGATGCCCCAGTCGGCGATCAGCGTCTCGAAGACGCGGCCGGGCGAGGGGAGGATGTAGAACGCGACGCCGGAGAGCGAGACGTAGAGCTGCCAGCCGCCGACCAGCACGACCAGCGTCGCGACGGGCACGAGGATGGCGAGGAACCAGCGGCGGCGCGTGCGCGTGGCCTCCTCGTCGCGGCGCTCGCTCATCGCGCGAGCTCTCCCGCCATCGCCGCGTCGAGCGCCGCGGAGGCCTCGCGGCAGACCGCGTTGTAGGCGGGGCTTGTGCGATACGCGGCGTCGCGCGGGTAGGGCGCGCCGACCGCGATGTCGGCGGCGATGCGGCCGGGCCGCGGCATCATGACGAGGATGCGCTCGGAGAGATAGGCCGACTCGAACACCGAGTGGGTGACGAACACCACCGTCCAGCGCTCGGCCTGCCACAGCGCGAGGAGGTCCTCGTCGAGGCGGCTGCGGGTGATCTCGTCGAGCGCGGCGAAGGGCTCGTCCATCAGGAGAAGCTGTGGCTCGACGATGAGCGCGCGGGCGAGCGAGACGCGCATCTTCATGCCGCCGGAGAGCTCGCGCGGATAGGCGGCGGCGAACGCCTCGAGGCCGACGCGGCGGAGCGTCGCCATCACCCGGTCGCGCACGGCGCTCTTCCCTTCGCCGCGGAGGCGCAGCGGCAGGCGGACATTGTCGAACACCGTCGCCCAGGGCATCAGCGTCGGCTCCTGGAAGACGAAGCCGATATCGGCCGGGCGCGCGCCGTTCGCCGTGCCGGTCCAGCGGATATCGCCGGCCGACGGCTCGGCGAGACCGGCGATCAGGCGAAGGATCGTCGACTTGCCGCAGCCCGACGGGCCGAGGAGGCTGACGAAGGCGCCGGCGCCGACGTCGAAACTGACGTCGCGAAGCGCCTCGGTGCCGGTGGCGAAGCGCTTGCCGACGCCGCGGAGCGAAACCAGCGGCGCGCGGCCTTCCGCGGCTGCGACGGGGCGGGCGGCTTCGGCCACGGTCTCTCCCGGCACCGGCCCGCGCGACGCTAGTCCTGCGGCCGGAGCTCCATGCCGACACCCTGACACACGAAGCGGTTGGTGTAGAGGCGGTCGATGTCGATCGCCGCCGAGACGATGCCCGCCTCGACCATCGCGTCGAAGAAGGAATGGACCTTGGCGTCGTCGAAGCAGCCGATGCCGCGCTCCAGCGCGATGCCGGAATCGGCGATGCCGCGCTCGCGCATCGCGGTTACCGCGTTGGCGATGATCTCGTCGGTCATCTCCGGGTTCTCGGCCTTGATCAGGTCGTTGCCGAGCGTGTTGTCGCCGTAGAGATAGGTGTACCAGCCGATGATCGAGGCATCGACGAAGCGCTGCACGATGTCGGGGTTAGCCTCGACATAGTCGGCCTTCGCCTCGATCATCGTCGACGGCGTGTCGAAGCCGTAATCGGCGATGAGGAACACCACCGGCTCGAAGCCGCCGTCGCGTGCGATGATGAAGGGCTCGGAGGTGACGTAGCCCTGCTGCGCGGAGCGCGGGTCGTTGAGGAACGGGCCGGGGTTGAAGGCATAGGGGCGGAACTGCTCGTCGCGGAAGCCCGGCCAGTTCGCCTTCATCCAGGTGAAGACCGAGGCGAAGACGTCGTTGCCCATGAAGAGCGTGTCGAGCTCGGCGAGATCCTCGAACTCCTCGATGCCCTGATCGGGATGGGCGATGAAGACCTGCGGCTCCTTCTGGAAGATCGCCGCGATCTCGACCACTGGAATCTCCTGCTCGACCGCGAAGAGCGGCTGGAGGAGGTTGCCGGCCATGTAGAACTCGACGCGGTCGGCGAGGAGGAGCGCGCGGTTCGAGACCAGCGGCCCGCCGGGCACGATCGTCACGTCGAGCCCGTATTCCTCATAGGTGCCGTCGGCGACCGCCTGGTAGAAGCCGCCATGCTCGGCCTCGGGCAGCCAGTTGGTGGCGAAGGACACCGCGTCGAGCGCGAGCGCCGGCGTGCCGGCAAGGACGAGCGGGGCAAGGAGGAAAAGGCGCTTCACGGTGACGGCTCCGGAACGGGGTGTGGCCGCTGCGACGGCGGCACGAGTCTGGCGTGCGATCTCTGCTGAATCCGGGCCCGTCCGGCGGCGCTGCCGACTCGACGCCCTTGCTGGCGGATATAGACCGGATTTGATCTGCATCAAATGACGCAAGGCAAAGCGCGGGCCAGCCATGTCCGCCGGTCATGGCGACTTCTCGCCGACCGTCGCGCGCCATCCTCCCAAATCGACACCGTCCCGGGCTTGACCCGGGACCTACTGGGCCTCGGCGGCGGACGATGCCGGTGACGATTATACGGGGCGGTGCAGACGGGCGATCAACATCAACCCCCGCGTCGCCCGTGGCCACGCCAATGGGTGCCGGGTCAAGCCCGGGACGGTGTGCGTTTTTCAGCCGAGGAGCGCGGTCGTCACCACAATGAACGGCCTCGACCTCTGGTTGACGTGACTGCGGACGATCCGTATATGAGGTGGGCATTGATCATGAGGATGACGATGGCCAACAAGGCGCCCCGAACGGTCGGCGAATCCATAGTTGCAGGCCTCAAGGAGGCGATCGCCTTCCTCAATGGCGAGGACGTGCCCGGCCTTGTCGTGCATATCCCGGCCGACATGGACGTCAAGGCGATCCGCGGCCGGCTCGGTCTCTCGCAGGCGCAATTCGCGAAGAAGTACGGCTTCTCCGTCGGGCGGGTGCGGGACTGGGAACAGGGCCGCACCATGCCGGATACCGCCACGCGCAATTTCCTCCGCGTAATCGCGGCGGATCCCGAGGCCGTGGACCGCGCCCTGTCGGCGGCCTGAGCGAGCGCGGACGAACCAAGGGGGGCGCGGTGCAGCCGGCGCGGTACTGGCAGGACATGAGTGCGGCGGACGTGGCGGCGGGCGACGCAGCGTCGTGGCTTGCCGTGATCCCGGTGGCGGCGGTGGAGCAGCACGGGGCGCACCTGCCGCTCGCCACGGACGCCGCGATCGGCGCCGGCCTTCTGGCGCAGGCGCTGGCGGCGATGCCGCCGGAGCTGCCGGTGACCGCGCTGCCGATGGTGACGGTTGGCTCGTCCGGCGAGCACGCCGGTTTCGCGGGTACGTTGTCGCTGGAGCCGGACACGCTCCGCCGCGTGCTGGCGGAGATCGGCTTCAGCGTGGTGTCGGCCGGCGTGAGGCGGGTGCTTTTCATCAATTCCCATGGCGGCAACAGCCCGGTGCTCGATCTCGCGATCCAGACGCTGCGCGAGCGCCACCCTGTGCTCGCCGCCGCGACGTCGTGGGGCCGTTTCGGCATGCCGGAGGGCCTCGTCGATGCTGACGAGCTGGCGTTCGGCATCCATGGCGGGCTGGTCGAGACGGCGCTGATGCTGCACTTCCGGCCGGAGCTGGTGCGGATGGAAAAGGCGACCAATGCCGCCTCGCTGCAGGCGGAGCTCGCCCGCGATTTCACGCATCTGCGCGCCTATGGCGCGGTGCGCTTCGGCTGGAAGGCGGCGGACCTCAACCCTGCCGGCGTCGTCGGCGACGCCCCCCGCGCCACGGCGGCGATTGGCGCTGCGATCGCGGCCCACCAGGCCGCCGGCTTCGTCACGCTCTGCCGCGAGATGCTGGCGTTCGACCCGGGCCGGCTGGCGGAGTGACCGCGCCCCTTCGTCATTCCGGCGAAGGCCGGAATCCAGCGCCACTTGCACCTGTCCGTCATGTTGCTCTGGACCCCGGCCTTCGCCGGGGTGACGGAGGGAATGCAAGCCAGAAGGCCCGGTGCTATGCATCGCGCGATCGAACCGGGGAACATGCATGAATCCGATCCGCGTCGCGCTTGGCGCGCTGTTCACCGCGTTGCTGGCCGCGCCCGTATCGGCGCAGGTGCAGCGGCCGGGGCAGGTGGTGGAGGCGCCGGCCGAGCCGGCGCCGGCGGAGGACGATTTCGCCCGCCAGCTCATCACCGCCGGGGACCCCGGCCTCATCCTCCAGGTGATGCAGGGGCTCGGCTATGACGCGACGCTGACGGTCGACGGTATCGGCGACCCGATGATCGAAGGGCGGATGTCGAAGTCGAACTACAACCTCTTCTTCTATGGCTGCACCGCCAACCGGGATTGCACCTTCCTCCTCTTCGTCTCCTTCCTCGACCTGCCGAACGGCATCTCCACCGCCCTCATCGACGACTGGAACGAGAATGCCCTGTGGGGCACCGCCTTCCGCTCCGAGGACGGCGGCGACCCGATGCTGTCGATCCCGTTCAACCTCTTCGGCGGGGTAACGATGCTGAACTTCGCCGACACGCTCGACTGGTTCCGGGTGACGGTCGAGCGCTTCGAGCGCCACGCCGCCGGGGCGGCCGCGAATCCGTAAACCGAGACGAGACGCGCATGATGGATGTGCCGCCGACAATTCATGGCCGGAACAATTTGGAATCGTGGGCCAAGCTCCGGGAGTTTGTGGCGGCGTTTCCAGACGACGACTATTGGGCTCGCTGGAAACCGATGGTGATCGGTGTGCTCGACACACTCGAATCGTATGGCCTCCGCGATGTCTTCCGGGCCGGCCAGAGTATGCACGACATCGTGTTTTCTACGGCTGACCATCACGGACTTCGTGACGAGCCGCGGGTGGTCCTTACGTTCTATCCGTTTCAACAGCTCGTACGGACGACCTATCTTCGGTTGCCGCAAAAGCCGGCTTGGGCGATCGAGTCGGGGAAGGTCGCTCAAAGCCCCCATGTTTTCATGGCGCCTCTAACCCTCGAACGGCTGATTTCTCCCGCCAAAGGCACGCGGGCGATCTTGGAGTACCTGCGCATGCTGTGGGTAGACACCAAGTCACACACCACACCGCTTCCCGCAGCGTTCCACTCCCTTGACGTTTGAGTGCGGTGAATCTGTCGCGTCATTCCACGTGGTGGTCAAGGAATCGCCGGCCGTGAAAACTGGCGCCGCAGCGCCTATATCAGCGGCCGATCCTTCCCAAGACAGCCTCAGGGGCCATTTTCGATGAGCCAGGAACCGATCCCCGTCACCGTCCTCACCGGCTATCTCGGCGCCGGCAAGACAACGCTCCTCAACCGCATCCTCACCGAGCAGCACGGCAAGCGCTACGCCGTGATCGTCAACGAGTTCGGCGAGATCGGCATCGACAATGAGCTGGTCGTGGAGTCCGACGAGGAAATCTACGAGATGAACAATGGCTGCATCTGCTGCACCGTGCGGGGCGACCTGGTGCGGGCGGTGGAGGGCCTGGTGAAGCGGCCCGGCGGCTTCGACGGCATCCTGGTGGAGACCACCGGCCTCGCCGACCCGGCGCCGGTGGCGCAGACCTTCTTCATGGACGACGAGGTGCGCGCCCGGGCAAAGCTCGACGCGGTGGTGACGGTCGCGGACGCCAAGCACCTCCTGCAGCGGCTCGCCGATTCGCCCGAGGCCGAGGAGCAGCTCGCCTTCGCCGACGTCGTGCTCCTCAACAAGACCGACCTCGTGCCGCCGGCGGAGCTCAAGGCTGTCGAGGCGTCGATCCGCGCGATCAACCCGCACGCCACCATCCACCGCACCGAGCGCTGCGCGATCGCCATCGACCGCGTCCTCGACCGCGGCGCCTTCGACCTCGACCGCATCCTCACGCTCGACCCGGACTTCCTCGAGCCCGATGAGCACGATCATCATCATCACCACCACGATCATGACCATGACCATGACCATGACCATGACCATGACCACGATCACCACGACCATGATCATGACCACGGGCGGCACGATCCGACGGTGTCGAGCCTGTCGCTGATCGCGGGCGAGCTGAACCCGGACAAGTTCTTCGACTGGGTCCGGCAGGTGACGCAGGAGCACGGCCCCGACATCCTGCGGCTCAAGGGCATCCTCGCCTTCAGCGGCGACGACCGGCGCTACGTGCTGCAGGGCATCCACATGCTGATCGAGGGCGACCACCAGCGCGAATGGCGCGAGAAGGAAGCCCGGCTGTCGAAGCTCGTCTTCATCGGCCGCAAGCTGCCGAAGGACGAGATCCGCAAGGGCTTCGAAGCAACCCGCGCCGCGGCCTAGCCGATCAGGCGCGGGGCTCGCCGAGGCGGCGCCACAGGAGCCAGGAATAGACGATCGCGCCGAGCGCCGCGCCGAGGATCGATACGAGGAGCACGATCACGGCCGTGGTGCCGGTGAAGAAGAAGCTCGCGACCAGCGAGACCGCGGCCGCCGCCTTGAAGAGGAGGCCGCCGATCCAGTGGGTGCGGTCCCACACCCGGTCGCTCGACAGCGTCCACGGCGTGCGGATGCCGAAGAACCAGTTCCGCTTCGACATCGGCAGCACCATGCCCATGACATAGAGGAGCACCGCCGCCGCCGGCAGCACCAGCATGGTGACGTTGAACCGCGTGCCGAGATTGACCGCGATGACGACGCCGAAGAGGTAGGCGAAGAACGCCGCAAGCGCGACGAAGACGACGTTCCAGCCGCGGCGGAAGGCCTCCAGATTGGCGCGCAGCGGATCGAGCCGCGGCAGGAACCACCAGATACCGGCGGTTCCGGCGATGATCAGCGGGAACAGCGCCACGCCCCAGAAGCGCGGCATCGTGCCGTCGGCGACGCCGTCCGCGTTCCAGTGCGCCAGCATCGGATCCGGCAGCCGCGACCACGTCACCGCCGCCGTGACGACGATCGCCGCGATGATGATGACGAAGATCAGTCCTGCCGCGCGCGTGCTCATGACCACCCCATGGTGCGGCGTGAGGATAAGACCTCGGCCGGCCCGGTCAAATGGCGGAGGCTCAAGCCTCCGCCGCCATCATCAGCGCGAGCCCGGCGACGATCAGCGCGGCCGCGACGAAGCGCATGAGGCTTGCCGCCTCGCCGAGCGCGATGATGCCGACGGCGAACGCGCCGACCGCGCCGATCCCGGTCCAGATCGTGTAGGCGGTGCCGAGCGGGAGCGATCGCATCGCCAGAGCGAGGAAGCCGAAGCTCCCGGCCATGCCGGCGAGGGTGACGAGCGACGGACCGAGCCGCGTGAAGCCGGCCGACTGCTTCATTGCGAACGCCCACACGATCTCGATGAGCCCGGCGACGACGAGATAGAACCAGGGCATGGAGTGTCCTCCTGCCCGGGCCGTCCCGGTGACGATGCTGCGGAAGCGAGGAGCCGTCTCCTCGCGTGCCTAGATGGCATTGCCGGCCGGCGGATCAAGGCGCCGGGCAGGGGATGGCGGCGTCGTGTCGCCACCCGGCCTTCATCTCACACTAGGCGCGGCGTTGGCTGCGCCGCTACGGCGCGGCCCGAGCGACGACCGTGGCCGTGCAGGCAACGCGGCCGCGCACCGGCGCGGCGAGCGCGTTCTCGACCAGGATCGCGTCGCCCGGGACGAGCGCCACCGGCAGCACGAAACCGCCGGACTGCCCGCTGGACAGCACCCAGTGGATCACTGTGCCGGCCGGCAGCGTCGCAGCGCCCTTGTTCTGCAGCGTGACATGCACCTCGACATAGATCCCGCAGTCGACCTTCGGCGCGAGGATGTCGAACGCGTTGGGCGCGACCATCACCGGCCCGGGGTCGGCCGGCCGCAACTGCGCCGAAGCGCCGCCCGCCGCGCCGAGAACCAGCACAGCCGCGACGGCCGCCAGTGCGGACTTTCGCATCATCGTCATCGGACCCTCCCGAGCCGGATTGCGACGGACGCATGCTCCGCCCGCGGAGATGAACCGGGGATGAAGGGGGACATGTTTCGCCGACACCACGGTGCCAAGCCAGGGCAATGCCATCACCCCCGCACCTTGAGCGCCCGCGCCAAATGGTTGAGCCCGACCCGCAGCGCCGGAGTGAACTGGGGCACCGAGAGGTCGGAGATTGCAACGGCGTTGACCGTGGCGGGGGCGAGGCGGTCTTCGCGGGCGGCGGTGCGGAGGGCGCTGGCGCATTCGTCGAAGGCGCGCACGGCGCGGTCGAAGGCGCGGCGGTAGTCGGGGTCGGCGCCGTCGCTGCCGTCGAAGGAGGGGCGGCGCTCGAGATCGCCGGCCTTCGGCAGGCCGCGCGCCATCATCATACGGTCATAGGCGCGCACCACTTCGCGATAGAGCGCCCCGGCCTCGTATTGCCGCGCCGAGATCTCGCCGGTGGCGCGGAGGCGGCCGAGGACGCTCGTCTCCGGCATCGCCGCCGCCGTCTCCTTCGCGAGGGCAAAGACGCGCGCCCGGGCCTCCAGCGCCACCGCGCGCATGTCCTCAGCCCGGTCGGCGGCGCTGCCACGCTTCGCGCGACCGTTCGGCTCGCGCACTGCCACTGCCGTCCGTCTACGACCGCGCCGCGCCATGCGTGGCCTCCCGGTTTCGCGGCCGGCCGTCCACCATGTCCGAGCGCACGACGAAGGCGCCGCCGGTGTCGGCCAGGCCGGGGCAGGGCTCGAGCCAGACGCGGACCTTTCGCCCGCGCTGGCGCCAGTAGCGCTCGATCCGCCGCGCCAGCCGCTCGGCGGCGCGTTCGTTCATCCAGTTCTCGCTCTCGCTCATGGCGCGTCGCCCTCCAGCCGGTCGCGGAGCGCGGCGACCGTCGCGGCAAGGGCGGGATCGGCGGCGATCCGCTCCCGCGCCACGCGGATGGCCGCGGCGATGGTGGAATGGTCGCGGCTGCCGAGCGCGCGGCCGATCGCGGCGAAGGAGGTGCCGGTCAGCTCGTGGCAGAGGAGCGCGGCGACGTGGCGCGGCACGACATAGTCGCGCCTTCGCGCCGAGCCGCGCAGCATCCGCGGGTGAAAGCCGAACGCGGCCGCGGTCGCGGCGATGATCAGACCGAGCGGAAGCGGCTCGTCGTCGGGGCGACCATGACTGGCGAGCGCGTCTGCGATCTTCGCGGCAAGAGCGGCGTCGGGGTCCTCGCCGCGCGTTTCGGCCGAGGATTGCGGCAGCGGTGGCGCGGCGCGCTGCTGCCGCTCGAAGGCAAGACCGGCGGCGCGGAGACGCCGGCCTGCGGGCGACAGCCCGTTGGTGAAGGCGGTCATTTGGTTTCTCCTGGGCAATCGGCAGTCCGCAGTCGGGAAGCCTTCGGCAGACACGATCCGATCGGCGAGCGCACGATTGCCGACTGCCCGTTGTACCTGCTTTGTTCCCATGGGGTTGTCATTACGGGATGTAGCGGCCGCTGTCAATACACATCGTAGCGATCCTATCGCTACAGTGCGTAGCTATGGCGACGATGGGCGACCGGCTGCGACAAATGCGGGAGCGCGCGGGGTTCGAATCCGCGCGGTCGGCGGCGCTGGCGCATGACTGGCGCGAATCGACCTACCGCGCGCACGAGACCGGCGGCCGGCAGTTCGATCTGGAGCAGGCGCGCCGCTACGGCCGCGCCTTCCGCGCCGACCCGTACTGGCTCCTCCACGGCATCGGCCGCGGCGCGGTCCGCCGGGTGCCGCTGATGGGCTATGTCGGCGCCGGCTCGGAGGCGCATTACTACATGACCGCACAGGGACCGCTGGAAATGGTGGATGCGCCGGAAGGGGCGACGGACAGCACCGTCGCGCTCGAGATCCGCGGCGAAAGCCTCGGCGAGCTGTTCGACGGTTGGCTCGTCTATTACGACGACGTCCGCTCGCCGGTGACGGAGGACCTCCTCGGCCAGCTCTGCGTCGTCGGCCTTGCCGACGACCGCGTCCTCATCAAGAAGCTCCGCCAGAGCGCGACTCCCGGCCTCTACCACCTCATCTCGCAGACCGAAGGCCCGATCACCGACGTGGCGGTGCTGTGGGCCGCGCGGGTGAAGCACCTCGCCGCGCGATAGCCCCCTCCACCATGCTGCGCATGGTCCCCCTCCCACGCAAGCGGGGGAGGATCAGGGCGGGCGTACCGCTCCGATTCGTAGCGATATCCTCCGTCTCCCCGGATCGCTCCGCAGCGTGTTGATAAAAATCATTACGTAACGTAGCGATAACTGCTCCAACGAACGACCCGGAGCAGCTTCATGGACCGACCTGACCTGACGCTCACGCCCGAGGAGGCTGAGGCGATCGACGCGGTCGTGGCGCGTGCGGTGGCGATCGCGCGCGGCCATGGCATGGAGGACATTGATCCGCTGGCGCTGCGCGACGACCTTGCGGCGGTTCATCTCGGTAGCACGGCGCTTCGTCTCGACGACCTCGCCGGCGCCGACCCACTCGACCTCGTGCACGACGTGTTCGGCATTCGCCGCCATCTCGACCGGCGGACGGGTGCGCTGCGCGGCTTTGCCCCGCGCTTTCGCGCGGAGCGCGCGTGATGGCGCGGACGCGCCGCCCCGGAGGCATGGCGGCGAGCCTTCGCATCACCGGAGCCGACCTCGCGCAGGCGCTCGCCGCGATCGCCGCCGGACCGCATTCGGCGATGCGCCGCGCCGCCGGCGCCGCGCGGCGCGGTACGGCCGACGACCCGTGCCCGCTCAGCGATGCCGAGCAGCGCTACCTCGACCACGCCGAGGAAGAAGACGTCGACCGCACCTTCCGCGGGCGGCCGCGGGACGAAGGCGCGGAGTGGTGGTGAGGCGTCGCGTTGACGCCGCGGGGGCATGGCGCGCCGGCTGATGCCTGCAGCCATGCGGGGTACCTACCCCAATTTTGGGGTTCTTCCGCTCCGGGCGGCAGGTCTAGCTTTCGGCCATCCGTGCAGTGGGCGAGTGGATCGAGCTGCACCGGACATATCGAGCATGGTGATCGCCCGGGAACGGGCAGGCGGCTGCCCAGGCGGCCGCCCGAGCCGTTGCCCCCGATCCGTACAAGCAACAACCAACAATCGGGAGGGAAGGACCATGAGACATGGCAGGCACTTTGGAAGGCTCAGCATTGCCGGGCTCCTGCTCGCCTCGGCGGCCGTGCCGGCACTGGCGGAATCGCCTGTGACGTTCGATCGGCTGTCGAATCCGGAGCCGGAGAACTGGTTGACGGCCCACGGCACGTACGACCAGTGGCGCCATTCGGCGCTCACCGAGTTGACGCCGGAGAATGTCGGCGGGCTCCGTCTCGCCTTCGCCGCGCCGCTCGGGGCACCCGTCGGCACCTTCGGCAACGAAACCGTGCCGCTGGTCGACGACGGTTTCCTCTACATCACCAACGCAACGTCGCAGGTGTTCAAGTTCAACGTCCAGGGCAACCTCGCCCAGCAGGTCTGGTCGTTCGATCCCGAAATGAACATGACCGACGCCCACGCTGCCTTCCTGGTGGTGAACCGGGGCGTGGCGCTCAACGGTGACCTCGCGATCCTCAACACCACGACCGGCCGGGTGATCGCGCTCGATCGCAACAGCGGCGAGCCGGTGTGGGACCTTCAGGTGGCGATCCCGCAGGCAGAATCGTTCACCGCGCAGCCGCTCGCCCTTCGCGACATGGTGCTCGTCGCCAACGCCCGCGGCGATATCGGCGGCCGCGGCTGGGCGGCAGCGCTCAATGCGGAAACCGGGGACGAGGTCTGGCGCTTCCACATGATCCCGGGCCCGGGCGAGCCCGGCCACGAAACTTGGCCGGCCGACAGCGATGCCTGGCAGACCGGCGGCGCCTCGATCTGGACGCAGCCGAGCTACGACATCGAAACCAACATGCTCTATTACGGCACGTCCAATGCCGCGCCGGCCTATGATCCGGCCTACCGGCCCGGCGACAACCTCTACACCTCGTCCACCGTGGCGCTCGACGCCGACACCGGTGAGCTGCGCTGGTATTTCCAGTATGTGCCCAACGAAGGCTTCGAGTGGGACGAGATCACGCCGAACATCCTGCTCGACACCGAGATCGGCGGCGCGACGCGCCAGGTGATGGCGCACCACTCGACCCGCAACGGCTATTTCTACGTCTTCGATCGCCTGACGGGCGAGTTCCTCTTTGCCCAGCCCAACGCCGAAAGCGTCAACTGGACTGCCGGTCTCGACCCGAAGACCGGGCAGCCGGTCGAATACGATCCCGACTCCGACTTCCAGTCCTATGATGGGCTCAACTCGCTGCGCGGCGGGGCGACCCGGTCGGGCTGCGCGGCGGCTTCGCAATGGGGCGGGCAGACCTACATCCCCGACCTCAACCGGATCTATTCCACCGTCACCGACAGCTGCTTCACCCGCGCGGCCGCTGCGCCGAACTATGACGAGCAGCCCTACGTCTTCGGCCAGATCGTCTTTGCCAACCCCGAGGGCGATTTCGCCGCCGGCTTCGCCGAGGCGGCGCGGCCGGGCCAAGGTGCGCCAGTGCCGGACGACATGCTGCGCACCACGGTCGGCCCGCATCTGACCGCGACGGACGCGTCGACCGGCGAGATCGTCGCCGCGGTTCCAGTGCAGGCGGCGGCGGTGGCGAGCGGCACACTCTCCACCACCACGGGCCTCGTCTTCACGGCGTTCGGTAATGGCTGGGTTCGGGCGTTCGACGCGGAATCTCTCGCCACGTTGTGGGAGATCAATGTCGGCACGCCGTTCAAGGCGCCACCGATCACCTACGCGGTGAACGGCAAGCAGTATATCGCCATCGCCGGCGGCGCCTCGGGCAGCCTCGTCAACGAGACGGCGATGCTCTGGGTGTTCTCGCTGTGACGTGAAAATGCGGGCGGGCGGGAGAAATCCCGTCCGCCACCCTATTCGGCGCGCGCCGCATCGCGTCTCTCGCCTGGGCGCGCTCCACCCAAATTTTGGGGTTCTTCCAGCCCGCCGGTCAGGTCTAGTTTGTCAACGTCCGTTGCGGCGGACGTTGATCGAAGTCGACCGGAAGACGCGACGCGCGCGGGAATCGACCGCAAGCGCCGATCATCTGCACGATGACATAGGAGCCTGCGCAACCGCGTCCCGATCCGGCCCAACAAAGCTCAGAAAAATGAGGGAGGAAGGACAATGAGAAGCAGGACTCAATTCAGGCGGCTCGGCATTGCCGGGCTGCTGCTCGCGTCCGCGGCGCTGCCGGCGCTGGCGGAATCCCCGGTGACGTTCGAGCGGATGAGCAATCCCGAGCCGGAGAACTGGCTCACCGCGCACGGCACCTACAACCAGTGGCGCCATTCGCTGCTCGACGAGATCACGCCGGAGAATGTCGGCGGGCTCCGGCTCGCCTTCGCCACGCCGCTCGGCGTTTCGCCGGGGAATTTCGGCGGCAATGAAACCGTTCCCCTCGTGGACGACGGCAACATGTACGTCACCAACACCGCGTCGGAGGTGTTCAAGTTCAACGTCCAGGGCAACCTGGCGCAGCGGGTGTGGGCCTATGATCCCGAGGAAGATCTCGGCGAATGGTGGCTGACCACGAATCGCGGCGTTGCCCTCAACGGCGATCTCGCAATCATCAACACGCCGAACGGACGGGTGATCGCGCTCGACCGCGACAGCGGCGAGGCGGTCTACGACTTCCAGATGGCGATCTGGCTGGCCGAAGGCTTCTCGACCCAGCCGCTGGCACTGCGCGACATGGTGATCGTCGGAAACGCGAGGGGCGACTTCGCCGGCCGTGGCTGGGCGGCCTCGCTCGACGCGGCAACCGGCGACGAAATCTGGCGCTTCTATCTGGTGCCCGGCCCCGGCGAGCCTGGCCACGAAACCTGGCCGGCCGATACCGAGGCGTGGCAGACCGGCGGCGCCTCGATCTGGTCGCAGCCGAGCTATGACGTGGAGACCAACCTCCTCTATTTCGGCACATCCAACGCCGCGCCGGCCTACGATCCCGCCTATCGCCCGGGCGACAATCTCTACACCTCGTCGACCGTGGTGCTCGACGCCGACACCGGCGAGCTCCAGTGGTACTTCCAATACGTGCCGAACGAGGGCTTCGAGTGGGACGAGATCACGCCGAATATCCTGGTCGACACCGAGATCAACGGGGAGATGCGCCAGGTGATGGCGCATCACTCGACCCGCAACGGGTACTTCTACGTTCTCGACCGCACGACCGGCGAGTTCGTCTTCGCCCAGCCCAACGCCAACAGCGTCAACTGGACCGCGGGACTCGACCCGAAGACCGGTCTGCCGGTCGAGTACGACCCCGATTCCGACTTCCAGTCCTATGACGGGCTCAACTCGCTGCGCGGCGGCGCGACCCGTTCGGGCTGTGCGGCAGCCGCGCAGTGGGGCGGCCAGACCTACAATCCCGACCTCAACCGGGTGTACTCCCTGATCTCCGACAGCTGCTTCACCCGGGCGGCCGCCGCTCCGAACTATGACGAGCAGCCGTACGAGTTCGGCGGGTTCGGCCAGCCCGATCCGGGCTGGCGGCGGAGCGCGCCGGGCGAGCCGGTCCCTGACGACATGCTGCGTACCGTCGTCGGGCCGCATCTGACCGCGGTCGACGTCTCGACCGGCGAGACGGTCGCCGCGGTGGCGGTGCGGAACTCGACGCCCGCGGGCGGCACGCTCGGCACGACGACCGGCGTCATCTTCGTCGGCTATGGCGACGGCTGGGTCCGGGCGCATCACGCCGAAACCCTCGAGACGCTCTGGGAGATGAACGTCGGCACTGCGTTCAAGGCGCCGCCGATCACCTATGCGGTGGACGGCAAGCAGTACGTCGCCATTGGGGGCACGAGCCCGGGAAGCCAGGGCGAGCTCGCAATGCTGTGGGTGTTCTCGCTCTGACGTGAACGCCCCTTGGCGGGGGAGCGCCCGCTCCCCCGCCAAGCGAGCTGCGCTCGCCCAACCACCCCAATGTTGGGGTACCGGCGCTGCCGGCGCGGGCGTACATCAGCAGCCGCTGACGTGCGGGACGCGCGGCGGCAAATCGATCGAGGACCGTGGCGTTGCCGGCAGGCCGTCCGATGGACGCGTTCGCCTGCGCGGGATCGTGCGCGCCCCGTCGGAACAGAAGAAGCAACATCGAGGGAAGAATCACATGAGGGGCAGGAGAAGTTTCGGGACGCTCGGCATCGCCGGGATCCTGCTGGCGTCCGCCGCGATGCCGGCATTTGCGGAATCGCCGGTCACGTTCGAGCGCATGACCAATCCCGAGCCGGAGAACTGGCTCACCGCGCATGGCACCTACAATCTGTGGCGCCATTCGCTGCTGACCGAGATCACGCCGGAGAATGTCGGCGGTCTCAGGCTCGCCTATGCGATGCCGCTCGGCAGCCCGCCGACCACGACCGGCCATTTCGGCACCGAGACGGTGCCGGTGGTCGACGACGGCAACATGTACCTCACCAACGCGGCGGCGATGGTGTTCAAGTACAATGTCCAGAACGGCCTCGCGCAGCAGGTGTGGAGCTTCGACCCCGAGGTCGATCTCGACGGCGCCGATTATCGCGTCTGGGTCATGAACCGCGGCGTCGCCCTCAATGGCGACATCGCGATCCTCAACACCGCCGTCGGCCGGGTGATCGCGCTCGACCGCGCCAGCGGCCAGGTGCTGTGGGACGAGCAGCTCGCAATCCCGTTCGCGGAGGGCATGTCGACCCAGCCGCTCTCGATCCGCGATGCGGTGATCGTCTCCAATGCGCGCGGCGACATGGGCGGCCGCGGCTGGACGGCGTCGGTGGACGCGGCGACCGGCGAGGAGAACTGGCGCTTCTACATGATCCCCGGGCCGGGCGAGCCGGGCCACGAGACCTGGCCGGCCGACAGCGACGTGTGGATGACCGGCGGCGCCTCGATCTGGTCGCAGCCGAGCTACGATCCCGAGACCAACCTCCTCTACTACGGCACCTCGAACGCGGCGCCGGCCTTCGATCCGGCCTATCGTCCGGGCGACAACCTCTACACCTCGTCCACCGTGGTGCTCGACGCCGCGACCGGCGCGCTCCAGTGGTACTTCCAGTATGTGCCGAACGAAGGCTTCGAGTGGGACGAGATCACGCCGAACATCCTGGTCGACACCATGATCGGCGGCGAGACGCGCCAGGTGATGGCGCATCACTCGACCCGCAACGGCTATTTCTACGTCCTCGACGCGGCGACGGGCGAGTTCATCCTCGGCCAGCCCAACGCGCCGAGCGTCAACTGGACGGCGGGCCTCGACCCCAAGACCGGGCAGCCGGTCGAGTACGACCCCGATTCCGACTTCCAGTCCTATGACGGGCTCAACTCGCTACGCGGCGGGGCGACCCGGTCGGGCTGCGCGGCGGCATCGCAATGGGGTGGCCAGACCTACGTGCCGGAGCTCAACCGGATCTACACCACGGTCACCGACAGCTGCTTCACCCGCGCGGCGGCGGCGCCGAACTACGAGAACCAGCCCTACGGCTTCGGGCTCATCGTCGACGGCGTCTATGACGGCAGCCTTGCCAACATGCTGCGCGGCGGCGCCGGCAATCCGGTGCCTGACGAGATGATCCGCACCACGGTCGGCCCGCAGCTGACCGCGACGGACGTCTCGACCGGCGAGATCGTCGCGTCGGTGCCGGTGCAGGCGGCGGCGGTGGCGAGCGGCACGCTCTCCACCACCACCGGGCTCGTCTTCACCGGCTTCGGCAATGGCTGGGTCCGGGCGTTCGACGCGGAGACGCTCGACACGCTGTGGGAGATCAATGTCGGCACGCCGTTCAAGGCGCCGCCGATCAGCTTCGCAGTGAACGGCAAGCAGTACATCGCGATCGCCGGCGGCTCGGCCGGCAGCCTCGTCAACGAGACCGCGATGCTCTGGGTGTTCTCGCTCTGACGCAAATGGGGGAGGGGCTTCGCGCCCCTCTCCCTCATTTCAGGGCGGGCCGGGCTGTCGCGGCGTCAGTCGAAGTCGCCTCGCCGCCCTCCAGCGCATGCCGGCCGCTTCCGCGCCGGTCGTTGACGCTCGCACATTTCTGTACGATATGGCGCCATGCGACGGGAACGCCTCCTTGCCGCACTGCGGGACCTCGCGAGGGAGCGGCGCGTCGCGTTCATGGTGAACGAAGGCCGCGGCAAAGGCAGCCACTATCGCGTGACGGTCGGGGACCGGACCACCACCATCAAGAGCGGGGACCTGTCGCCCCGCTACGTCGAATTGATCCTGAAGCAGCTGGGGCTGCCGAAGGACGCGGTCTGAACAGGAGCTATGGCATGCGCTATGCCTACCCGGTCCGTCTCGAAGCGCACGCGGATACGGTCATCGCCTTCCTCCCCGATTTCAGCGACGCCGCGACGGAAGGCGCGACGCGCGCGGAGGCGATCGAGAACGCGGTCCAGCTCCTCGACGACGTCATCCTGTTCGAGCTCGAGGCGGGCAAGCCGTTGCCGAAGCCGTCCCCCCGCCGCGGGCGCGTCGTGGTGGCCGCGACGCCGAGCGTGGCCGCCAAGGCCGGGTTCATCCTCGCCTTTCGCGCCAGCGGGCTGTCGCGCGTGGCTCTGGGCAAGCGGCTCGGTCTTGCCGAGGGTGAGGTCCGCCGCATGCTCGACCCGATGCACGGGACCAGGCTCGACCGGCTCGACGCCGCGATGAAGGCGCTGGGCCGGCAACTCGTGATCGAGGTCACCGACGCGGCGTAGAGTCCCTGCTCGACCGCGAACGCCTCGCATTGCTTCGTCATTCCGTCGAAGGCCAGAACGGCGCTGACCTGAGGCTGCAGCCGCCACGACTCCGCGAGCGGCCTTCGCCGGCATCGCTTTACTGATTCTGGTGCTGAAGCCGCTCGCGGCGATTTGAACGGGCGCGCGCGGTCGAGCCTCCGCCGGCGCTTCCGGGGCCGGAACGATTCACCAGGGGCGGCGTTGCCGCCAGCGCGGGGTGCGGGCCGATCTTCCCCCGCTCACGGGAGCTGAGATCCCGGGGGGCCGGTGACGGAGGAAATCACAATGCGCAAACGGCATGTGGTCCCAGCGCTTGCTGCCGCGGCCTTGCTGGCCAGTGCAACCGCCGTGCTGGCGATCGACGCCACCGCCCGGGTCACCTTCATCGACCGCGAGGCCGGCGTCGTCCATCTCAACAATGGCGACTCGGTCATCGCGCCGGCGGACTTCGATCTCGACTCGCTGCGGGTCGCGATGACGGTCCAGGTCACCTATGACGAGACCTCGGGCGAGGCGCCCTACGCTGCGACCGCGATGGCGATCGTGGACGCGCCGGCGGCCGCCCCGGCCGATGACGGCGCGGCGGCGGGCGAAGCTCCCGCCGACGATGCCGCGGCCGATGACGGCGACGACGAAGACAACGACGGCATGTAGCCGCCCGCTCCCTTCGGGAGAGCGGCAGCCCTCCCGAAGCCTGTTCAGCCCGGAGGCCTTGCGCCTTCGTCCTTCAACATGACTGGGAGAAACCGACGATGAGAAAATCACTGCTGGCGCCCATCGCAACGGCGCTGTTGCTCGCCACCACCACCGCCGCGCTTGCGATCGACGTCACCTCGACGGTGCGTCACGTCAACGTGGACGAGCGGATCATCCTCCTCGCCAATGGCGACAAGGTCATCGTGCCGGAGGATTTCGACATCAGCACGCTCGCCCCGGCGATCGTGGTCGAGGTCAGCTACGACAACACCGGCGAGGGGCCGTATCAGGCGACCTCGATCTCCGTGGTCCCGCCGCCCGCGCCGCAGCCGGCCGCCGGTGACGGCGCCGCGAACGAGCCCTCCGCCGAGGAGGCCGCGGAGGATGTCGAGGATGCGCGCGACAGCGACGCCGGTGAGCCCGGCGATCCCGACGCCGAACTGGACTCGGAAGAAGCCGGCGGCTAGCCCGTCACCCCTTGCGGCTCCCTCCCCCCTTGTGGGGAGGGAGCCGTGGGGGCGCCTCTGCGATCCCGTGCAACGGTCCCGCATGTGGGATGAATTTGTCTGTCGGCCTGCGCTCGAAAGCGAGGGAACTGTAGGGGAAATGGTGGGCGCGACAGGGATTGAACCTGTGACCCCTACGATGTCAACGTAGTGCTCTCCCGCTGAGCTACGCGCCCGCGCGGCCGGGCATGCCCGGCGCGTCCGCGGCATATACAGGCTGGCGGAAAGCCGTTCAAGCTGGACGGTACGGGCTGCAACCTTGCAACCTTGCGGCCGATGAGCGGATTGCTGCCGGAGAGATGAGTCGCGGAAAGCGCGCTCCACCGTCGGCCGAGGGTTCGGACACCCGGCGCGGCGGAGCCATCACTGTTGCAGGATGCAGTCCGCGAACGGCTCGTAGGTCGGACCGTCCGTAGCCGTCTCGTAGTCCAGCGCCGCCCAGTCATCCAGGGTTCGCGAGTTCTGCACGATGGCGAGCTCGTCGCTGAAGGATCGGAACTCTTCGGATGCCGCGAGCGCGATGAAACAGGATCGGACGTCCTCGCGGTAGAGGACAGCCGCTTCTTCGATGACGGCAAGGTCGGCGATGCTGTTCGCGGTGCCGACGACGATCTCTCTGACGTCCTCCCAATCGGCAAGCGGCAGGTCGAGATCGACCTGCGGCAGGTAAACGCGCTTCGCCTGGGGCGCCATCATGACGAGGAAATCATCCAGGACGGGAACGTTGAATGCTCCATAGGTGTAAGCCTCCAGGCGACCTGCCGCGAAACTGCGCTCCTCCCTTTCGATCCATTGAATGGTGAGCGCGAAATCACCAGTCGTCATCGGAACGTATTCGGGGGCGCGGCGTGATGCTCGATCGAGCAGATCGGACGATCCCCGAACCTGAGCCTCGGCGGAAAACGGCAGCGTCACGGTGCCGGTTTCCGCCGGAAGCGGAGGTGCGCCGCCATAGGTGATGTGAACATCGTAGGCGATGCCGTCAGTGCCGAAGAACCGGCGCTCCGGCAGGAAACCGCGATCGCTGAGGTCGATCAGGACGAAGCCGGGGAGAAGTCCCGTCGTGCCGGAAGGACCGAAGCTCATGATGAGGTTCGGCGCGATCCAGTAGTTGACTGCGATCGCGTACCCCCACGTGCCGAGCGCCATGACATAGCTGCCGGGCTCGCCGACGAGCCGGTCCGCTTCGTCCGACGCGCCCTGCGCGAGCGCCGCAAAGGGAAGAGCGGCAATGACTGCCGCCAGGCGAAACCGCATGGACGCCCCCCGGTTGCTGCAATCCAGCTTAAGGGAGAGTGACGCGGTCGGGAAGTTCGAGCGGGGCGGCCGACGCGGGTTCTAAGCCGCGAGCAGCTTCTCGACCTCGGTGACGAGCTCGCGGAGGTGGAAGGGCTTCGACAGGACCTTGGCGTCCTTCGGGGCCTGGGAGTCCGGGTTGAGGGCGACGGCGGCGAAGCCGGTGATGAACATCACCTTGAGGTCGGGGTCGAGCTCGGTGGCGCGGCGGGCGAGCTCGATGCCGTCCATCTCGGGCATCACGATGTCGGTGAGGAGGAGGGTGAAGGGCTCTTCGCGCAGGCGCTCATAGGCGCTGCGGCCATTGTCGAAGGAGACCACGTCATGTCCGGCGTTCTGGAGGGCCTTGGCGAGGAACCGCCGCATGTCGTTGTCGTCTTCGGCAAGGATGATGCGCGACATGAGTACCCCGAAAAGGCGAGAAAGCTGCCGCCCGCCAGCGATTCCCGAATTAGCGCGGCGCCGCGTAAAGATCGAGTGAATTGATCGCGGCCCTGGTGAATGCGGGCTTACCCTGACTGTGGACTCGGCGGACCGCGCTTGGCAATGATTGCGCGGTCCGGAGGTTCCCCCGAGCCTTGCCGCGAGAAGCCGACGCCTTGACCCCGTTCGATCCTCAGACCGCCTTCGAGATCGTCGAGCCGACGGCGCAGACCGTCCCGTTCCTCTTCAACTCACCGCATAGCGGGCGGCGCTACCCGGCGTCGTTCCTCGCCGCCTCGCGGCTCGACGAGCGCACCATCCGGCGCTCCGAGGACAGCTATGTCGACGAGCTGTTCCTGTCGGCGGTCGGCCATGGCGCGCCGCTCCTTCGCGCGCATTTCCCGCGCGCCTGGCTCGACGTCAATCGCGAGCCGTTCGAGCTCGATCCGAAGATGTTCCGCGGCGCGCTGCCGTCCTACGCCAACGTCAAGTCGGCGCGGGTGTCGGGCGGGCTCGGCACGATCGCGCGGGTGGTCGCGGAATCGGAGGAGATCTATCCCGGGCCGATCGAGGTCGAGGACGCGCTGGCGCGGATCGATGCGGTGTACATGCCCTATCACCGCACGCTGCGGCGGCTCCTGGCGCGCATCCACGGCGCGTTCGGCGTCGCGGTGCTGGTCGACTGTCACTCGATGCCGTCGACGGTGCGCGGCGCGGGGCTGCGCGGCCGGCCGGACTTCGTCCTCGGCGACCGTCACGGCACGAGCTGCGAGGGCGCGCTGACCGACCTCTTCGAGGGGCTGCTGATCCGGCGCGGTTATGACGTGTCGCGCAACCGGCCCTATGCCGGCGGCTTCATCACCGAGCATTACGGTCAGCCGCAGAAGGGCATCCATGCGCTGCAGATCGAGGTCAATCGCGGCCTCTATCTCAACGAGCGCTCGCTGGCGAAGACCGCCGGCTTCCAGCGCCTGGCGGCCGACATCGGCGCAGTCATCGCGGAGGCCGGCGCCGCGGCATGGGACCGCATCCTCCCGCCGGCGGAAGCAGCCGAATAGAAATAAGGAAGAATTTGGGCAGAAAAAAGGGCCGGTCGCTATGCGACGCGGCCCAAGTCTAGGGAGGAAACGCCCAAGGAGGGCTGCGGTAGATCGACAGAGGCCGACCTAACGCCCGCCAATACTTATTGCTGCAGCGCACTGAGACAAGGCCTTTTTGTGCGTCATGCGCTCACATGTGCGGCATGTGTCGTCCGGGTGACACCCGAAACGGCGGGAATCCGCGCCTTTGGCGCGCATCGGGAAACCAACTGCGGCGCGCTGTCGCGTGAGCCGCAAGTGAAGGCGGGACATGGATTTTTCGGCTGAACGGGCGTTCCTCGAATCGCTGGCCGACGCCGCGGCCGCGGCGATCCTGCCTCATTTTCGGACAGTGCTCCCGGTCGACAGCAAGGACGGCCACCGCTTCGACCCGGTGACCATCGCCGATCGCGCCGCCGAGACCGCGATGCGCGACCTTATCGCGGCGCGATTTCCCGACGACGGCATCGTCGGTGAGGAGCACGGCACGCTCAATGATGGCGCTGAGCGGGTGTGGGTGCTCGACCCGATCGACGGCACGCGGTCCTTCATCGCGGGCCTGCCGGTATGGGGCGTCCTGATCGGGCTTCTCCATCGTGGCAGGCCGGTGCTCGGCATGATGGCGCAGCCCTTCACCGGCGAGCGCTTCGGCGGCGACGGCGCCACGGCGTGGTACACCGGGCCGGGCGGGCCGCGGCCGCTGCGCACCCGCGCCTGCGGAGACCTTGCGGAGGCCGTGCTCTTCACCACCTCGCCCGACAATTTCGCGCCCGACGAGCTTTCCGCCTATCGCCGCGGCGAGGCGAAGGTGCGCCTCGCGCGCTACGGGGCCGACTGCTACGCTTATGCGATGCTCGCGGCGGGCTTCGTCGACGTGGTGATCGAGGCGGGCCTCCAGCCCTACGACATCATCCCGATGATCCCGATCATCGAGGGCGCCGGCGGTATGGTCACTGCCTGGGACGGCGGCACGGCGGTCCATGGCGGCAAGGTCGCGGCGAGCGGCGATGCGCGGCTACACGACCGGGTCCTGGCTGTCCTCGGTGAGTAGGCCGTCGAGCGCCTCGCCGGGGATGAAGGCGTCGAACGCCGCCCAGAACAGCTGGCGGAGCCCGTCATTCTCCAGCAGCACCTCGTGGCGGGCGCCGGGGATGGTCACCGCCGACGCGGTGCGCAGCTCCGCGGCCAGCGCCTCGATCGCGTCGATCGCGACCAGCCCGTCGGCGCCGGGCATGACGATCAGCGTCGGGATGGCGATCCGCGCCGCGAAGTCCCGCCGCTCGGCCTGGCGCATCGCGCGCGCCGCCTCGTGGAGCCAGCGCGCCGTCGGCCGTCCGACGTCGAGCGCGGGCCAGGCGGCGAGCACGTCCATGAAGCGGCGGTAGCGCCGCTCGTCGGAGGTGTGGAGGACGGCGTGGGGCTTCCGCTTCCACGGCCCCTCGAAGGCCGGGCGGTCGTCGAGGCCGAGGAAGAGCGAGACGGCGCCGATGAAGCGCACCCAGCCCATCGGCGGCGCGGTCCTGCGCGACAGGCGAAGGAGCGGCGCGTTGAGCACCATGCGGGTGAAGCGGGCGCGGCCTTCTCCCGCCGCGCGAAGGCAGATCAGCGCGCCGGTCGAATGCGCCAGCGCATAGTGCGGCAGCGGGCAATCGGGCAGCACGATCTCGCGGATGAAGGCGTCGAAGTCGCGGTCGTAATCGGCGAAGCTCTCGACATGGCAGAGCGCGGTGCCGGGGATGCGCTCCGAGCCGCCCTGGCCGCGCCAATCGAGCGTCGCCGCCGCGAAGCCGCGGCCGCGCAGCTCCGCGATCACCTCGAAATATTTCTCGATGAACTCGGTGCGGCCGTGGAAGAGGCAAACCGTCCCGCGGCGCGGCACGCCGGGCGCAGCCGGCCAGCGCGCGGCGCGCAGGCGAAACCCGTCGCGCGTCGTGATCTCCGCGACGATCGCGCCGTCGGGGACCGGGTTGTCGGGGGTGGCGTAGAGCTCCATCGGCGCGCCGTCGAAGATGGTCGCTCCGTGTGACGGCGGCCGGCGCGAAAAGCAAGCCGGCGGCGCTCCGCGAAGGGAACGCCGCCGGCTGTTTCGGGCCGGCAAGGAGGGGGGCGGGGAACCAAGCCGGCCCTACGGTGCCCCTTGGGTCACCGTTGAGAGCGAGACTACGGGCCGCCGCCTGAACCGGGCCGGAAGCGGGCGTTCAGTCGCGGTTCACCAGGCGGGCAGGGGCGCGCTCCTTTCGTGTACCGCAGCCTATCCATCTGCACCGTCCCGGCCTTGAGCCGGGACCCATTGGCGTGTCAGCAGGCGGCGCGCGATGCCGATCGCCGGTCGGCGCCGTCGCGCCCCGGTTGCACGCGAGGCGTCCGCGGTGCGGGCAATGGGTCCCGGGTCGAGCCCGGGACGGTGTGGAGGGGAGCGAGCGGAGCAACGCGACCGTCGCCGGCGCGATGAACGGCAGATGAACGGGGGCTTGGGGCGTCGTTCAGGCGGGCCGCTTTATTCACTCACCATGGAAACCGGGGCTCGTTCCCGCCCCCCTCGAGACCCGGGATCCAACCGGCCGGCGGCATCTCGCAAGAGGTGCCGCCGGTGTCGTTTTTGCCCCGCATCCATTCCATCGCTCATCCCCGACCGCGTGCGGCGAAGCCGCATCGCGAGAGCGGGGACCCAGCGCAAGACTTCGCGGCGAAGCCGCGTCTTCAGGCACGACCAGTGCCATGGCGCTGGCCGCGCAATGGGTGTCGCTGCGCGACGATTCTCACGCTGGGTCCCCGCTCTCGCGATGGCGCTGCGCGCCACGCGGTCGGGGATGAGCGGGGGATGCAAGGTGAGTAACTGCGACTGCCGCCAGCTCTCTTGAAACGGCGGAAAGGCCTCCCCAAATCGAACGGCGACGGACGCCATACGGGTCCGTCGGGACCGGAACCGCGCCACTGGGCGGACCGCCGGGCCCATCGCAAATCGTCGCTCTCATGGAGGACTTTGACATGCGTCAGTTCGATCTTTCGCCGCTCTATCGTTCCACCGTCGGCTTCGACCGGCTGTTCTCGCTTTTCGACCGGCTGTCGGACGTGGAGAACGCCGCGCCGTCTTATCCGCCCTACAACATCGAGCGGACCGGCGAGAACGCCTACCGCATCACCATGGCCGTCGCCGGCTTCGGCGAGGGCGACCTCAATGTCGAGGTCAAGGAAGGCGTCCTCACCGTGAAGGGCGAGAAGAAGGACGAGGCCGGCGCCGGGCGCGAGGTGCTCTATCGCGGTATCGCCGGGCGCGCCTTCGAGCGCCGCTTCCAGCTCGCCGACTATGTCGAGGTCCGCGGCGCCGCGCTCGAGAATGGGCTCCTCCATCTCGACCTCGTCCGCGAGATCCCGGAATCGCTGAAGCCGCGCCGCATCGAGATCGCCTCCGGCGGCGAGGGCAAGGTGACCCGCATCAACGCGGCCGCCGCGTAACGCCCGCAAGGAACGGAAGACGCGAGGGGCGCCCACCGGGCGCCCCTTTTGATTAGCGGGCTCCCCGTTGAGGGTAAGAGGTTCGCCCGGCATACTGTGTGGCAGGAGAGGAACAAATGCTGACTGTGGAACTCGAGCAGGAAACCGACGGGCGCTGGATCGCCGAAGTCCCTTCGTTGCCGGGCGTGCTGGCCTACGGGACGACGCGGGCCGAGGCGCGTGACCGCGCGGAAGCGCTTGCTCTGCGCGTGCTCGCCGATCGCCTGGATCATGGCGAGACGATTCCCGAGCTCGGACCTCTCTTCGCCGTCCGCGCATGAGCGAGTGGCATGCCGTTCGTGCAGCGCGTCTTCTCGCGGCGCTGCAGCGGATCGGCTGGCACGTCAAACGGCAGAGCGGATCACATCGGGTCCTGACGCGCGAAGGGTGGCCCGATGTTGTGTTTGCCTTTCACGACCGCGAGGAGGTCGGCCCGCGCATGCTTGCGCGGATAGCGCGACGCACGGGCCTCAGGCCCGCGGATTTGTGAACAGGCGAGGCGCCGCTTTTCAGCGGTCGTGCTTTGGATAGCGAGCCGGGGGCCGTGAACGACCCCCGGCCGTGCGCGGCTAGAGGATCGGCTCGCAGTCCACGAAGACCTTGATGCTCGCGACATCGCTCGCCTGCACGACCCAGCCGGTCTGGTCCGGGCCGAAGGTGAAGTCGCCATAGGTCATGCCCGCAACGGCCAGCTCCGACACCGTGACGCCCGTGGTCTCGGGCGCATAGCCGCCGCTGATGGCGCGGGTGCCGGGTGGACAGACCGCGACCGCCCAGCCCGCCGCGGCGAGCTGGAGCTCGGCGGTCTCGACCCGCAGGCTGGACGAGAAGGGCAGCGTATCGCAATTGACGTCGACCTCGGCCGATGCCTGGGCAGGGAAGGCATCGCCATGCTGGAGATGCTCCTGCAGGTCGCTGACGTCGATGGTGATCAGCTCGTAATTGTTGTCGGAGATCTGATGACAGATCAGGATCTGCTGGTCGTCATCGTCGTCGTCCTCGGTGGCGAAGGCCGCGCCGGGAAAGGCGAGCAGCGGTGCGGCGATCAGGGCTGCGCTGGCGATCAGGCCGAGCGTTGGGCGCGTGTTGAGTTTCATGGCTCTGTCCTCAATCAGGCTTTCAACGTCCCACCAGATCGCGCTAACCCGGTTCGGGCGGTTGCGTTCCCTGCCGCGGCGGGCTTCAACTCCCGGCTGTCGGAGGGCGGGTTACGGTTCGCTTTCCGTCCCGCGGCGGTTGTGGCCGGAACCGGCGGCGGCGGCGCCCGTTCTCCTCGCCGGCGACGGCTTGCAGGAGGCCGGTCGCGAATCGGAAACCTGTGCGGCCTAGATTGGCCGGCAGCGGGCGTTCGCGCTTCGCGGCTTGAGCCGGCAGCGCGGTGATAGGGTGAGGTGGCGACGGGCTGTCGCGGTTTGACGGGGCTGTGATGCGTACCGGATTGACGCGGGTCGTTGCCGCGCTCCTCTTTCTCCCCTTCGGCGCGCCGGCGCTGGCGCAGACCTATTGCGATTCCCTGCGCAGCGAGCTGGCCGCGCTGCAGCAGCAGGGTGGCAACGCCGCCAATGTGGAGTTCGGCCGTTTGTCGCAGCAGCTGGCGGGGCTGCAGCAGGCCGCCGAAGTTCAGGGTTGCCGCCGCGTGCTGCGGCTTCTCAACAATGCGTCCTGCGACGCGATCATGGCGCAGATCGACGCCACCCGCGCGCAGATGGACGCCGTGCAGCGCCAGGCGTTCATGGCGGGCGACCCGAACGTGCGCGCGCGCCGCATCGCGGAGATCCAGGCTGCGATCGCGGCGGCGAACTGCGCGTCGACGACGCCGCAGGCCGGCCGCACCACCACGGTGTGCGTGCGGCTGTGCGACGGCTATTTCTTCCCGATCGGCTATGGCAGCAGCGAGAGCGACTATGAGCGCGACGCGCGGCTCTGCCAGCTGCGCTGCCCGAACCAGCCGGTCGAGCTCTTCATTCGCCGCGGCGGCGACAGCCCGATGGCGGAAGCACGCTCCGTCCGCACCGGGGACCCCTATATCGAGCTCGCCAACGCCTTCCTCTACGAGGCGAACTACAACGCCGACTGCGGCTGCATGCCGGCCGACGGGCGCGTCACGATCGCCATGTTCGGCCTCGGCGAGCGCTTCGAGACGCGCGTCAGCACGGCGGCCGTGCCGGCGGCGGGCGAGGCGGGCGGGCCGAGCCACCCGCCGATCGGCCCGCGCCGGCCGGAGCCGAGCGAGGATCCCGCCACGGTCGACAACCGCTCCGGCGCGCTCGCCGTGGTGCGCCTCGAGCTCCGCGGTCCCGAGGACGGCGTCCTCGTCAGCGAAGCGGGCGTCCGCCTCGTCGGCCCTGCCTTCCTCTACGCGCAGTAGGGTTCACCGGCGCGAAGGGGTCTGGGCGCGGGGGGCTCTGCTCACGCGAGACGCAAACCAGTTGAACACGTGGCGATTTCAGGAGCGCAGCTGCGCCGCTTGCGGCTCCCTCCCCCCAGGGGGGAGGGATGGGGAGGGGGCCACGGCCGATCCTCACGCGCGGCGTCTGATGTCGGCTCTGCCGAATATCTCGGCCCACGAATCCCGAGGCGCCGCATTGTGGCGCCATGGAGCGTCTCGGGTAACGGCCGCGCGCATCCCGGGGGCAGGGCGACCGATCCCGTTGGCGGTTTGCGCGAGGCCTCCCCGGTCGGGTAGAGATTGACTGAGATTTCGCCCGATATGCCTGCCAGCCGACGCCACCTCATGCTGCCGCCCGAGACGCTCATCGACGCCATCTATGATTCGGCGCTCGATCCGTCGGCGCCGACGCGCGTCGCCAGTCTGCTGCGCGAGCGTTACGACGTGAATTCCGCGCTGCTTAGCCTCTACAGGAGGGACGGCCATGTCGTGGGCATGGTGGCCGCCGGCGCCGACGACATGCGCCGGCTCGACGACCAGCTCGCCCGCTACGAGCGCGACTATCGCTCATGCGACTTCATCAGCCTGGTGAAGGGCGAAACGGTCTCGCTGCAGAACATGGGCGTCTTCTACGGCGCCGAGCCGTTCTACACCGAGTATCTGCGCGCGGTCGATTCCGAGCACATCAACCTGATCCGCGTTCCCTTCGGCGAGCTGACCTTCGGCATCATGCTCATCCGCGGCCGGGCGCAGCGCTCCTTCGGCAAGATCGAGACGCGCGACTTCTTCGACCTTGCGGTCCATTTCCGCCGGTCTTGCCGGCTCTACCGTCTCGCCCATCGCGACGCGGCCGCGCGGCCGGATGGCGCCGAGCGGATCACCACCATTGCGCCGGTGCCGGAAGGCGGCCGGCCGGCGCCGACAGGCGCGGCGCTGTCCCGCGCGGAGGAGGACATCGTGCGCGGGCTGCGCAGCGGCATGAAGCTGCGCGAGATCGCCGCCGAGCGCGGCGTCAGCTACGAGACCGTGCGCACCCAGGTGAAGCGCGCCCTCGTCAAGACCGGCGCCCGCAGCCAGGCGCACCTCGTCAGCCTGATGCCGTAGCTCCTGGATTTCGCCGCGGAGTATGATGCAATCTGAATGGTGCAGAGGTGCCAGATAGATTGCCTGTTCGTTGATTGTTCTCGGCTGCTAGGCAATAGTACAGGCCATGAACGCGACGCCGTCAAAAGGTCCGGATCGCAGCTTGCATCCCCGCAACGCGGCGCCGCCGCTGTGGCGGGTGCTTGCTGCGGACTTCAGCCACGCGATGCCCGTCTCGGACTATTATTGGATGCTCGACGCGATGACCGTCGAGGACAGCTGGGGCTCGCTGCTGTGGACGAACGAGCATCTGGCGCAGCGGTATGCCGGCGGCAATCTTGGCAAGGCAGAGCCGTATCACTCGGACATTGGAACCCCGCGTGATCCGACCGGAGCGGTTCGCATGGATGATCGCTTCGGCAACCGCGATATCCCGGTGGGGTGCTATGGGCCGCCGGAAAAAGGGGCCGGGTTCGAGCCGGACAGGTCCGGTGGCAATGGCACCGGTATCGAGAGCTGGATGCCTGATCTTTGGCCGCGGCGGTGGGATGACGAACTGATCTATTCCCCGGCCGCCGGCCGGATGATGACCCACGCCGAGTATTACAGGACCGACGGTCCCCCCAACGAGCCCTCGGGCACGTTCCTGCCCTGGGTGCACAAGGACGCCGAACACTGGCGCAAGCTCACGGCTTCACGGCCGGTCAAGAGCGACGATTGGGATCGCGACTATTTCGAGCGCTACCCATTGGCGAGACATCCGGTCTTCATTGAATTCTGCCGCAACGGCATCCTGCCGCCCGGCGTGCAGACGCTGGACGACCTCTGGGCCATCCCGGTGGTGGAGCCGGTCAGCCCGCCGCGCGTCAAGCCGCTGGCGGACCAGTATCGGGACGAATACGAAGCGGAGCTGGCGCGACTGCCGCCCGACTCTGCGATGTCCAACGACCCCTTCCCCTCAGTGGAAGACTTGTGCGGAAACTTCTTCAAGATGTTCCCCGGTCTCGGTGGTGTGTCCGCGGAGGGGATGGGATCAGACCAGTCGGTGACGGAGGCTATTTCTCCAACGACGGCCAGGTTGCGGTCCAGGCGTGTCCTTCCGTCTGATTTCAACGTGGCGATGTCGGCTGAGAGGCACGCCCGCCTGTTCGAACAAATGACGCTCGAGGACAGCGACGGCCCGCTTGGGCAGCTGAGCCGGATTTGGGCGCTCTCCTATGTCAACGGTCTGGTAGCAAAGCAGGATCCGGTTCGGAACGAATTGAGCCGGCGACACGGCATCATGGTACAGCGGCGCATCGAACAGACGAAGCGCTGACTGTCCGCGGTTTCCCCCGGGCCGGGTTGAACGGCGCGCGCGGATCGGCGATGTCGGAAACATCAACTCCGCACTGTGTCCGGGCCGAGCCTTCGCCGCCCGGCGCTCCGCCCTCTCAGCACCGCGGGATGACCGATGCGCCCGACGCAGTTTTCTCCCGTGCTCGCCGAGGCGATCGCGGCGCGGCTTGCCGCGGGCGAGTCGCTCGGCGCGATCTGCGCGCCCGAGACGATGCCGGCGCTGCCTACCGTGCAGGAATGGCTCGGCGCGCATGACGCGTTCCGCGAGGAGGTGGCGCGTGCCCGCGAAGAGCTCGCCGACCGCTTCGCCGAGGAGATCGTGGCGATCGCCGACGATGCCAGCCTCGACTACAGGCCGCGCGCCGGGGGCGCGGGCGTGGTCGCCGATCACGAGCATCTCAGCCGCTCGAAGCTGCGCGTCGACGTGCGCAAATGGCTGATGGCGAAGCTCGCGCCGAAGAAATACGGCGACCGCGGCGACCTCGGCAGCCGGGACAACCCGTTCTCCCTCAGCGCCCGCATCGAGCGGCTGATCGTCGATCCCGAGGGGGCTGAGGAGGAGGGGTAGACAAAGCCGGCGGTCCTTCGAGGCCCGGCTTTGCCGGGCACCTCAGGATGAGGTCGTTGTCACAAGAGCGTCTGGACAAGGGTCGTTGCGGACGAACACCCGACCTCATCCTGAGGTGCGAGCGAAGCGAGCCTCGAAGGATGGCCCAGGGCGCGGTGCCGTACCAGCGAGCCGCTCCGGGGCGACGGCCAATAGGTCCCGGGTCGAGCCCGGGACGGTAGGACAGCTTCGCCATTCTACCGGTCGCGGCCGAAGGGGACGGCGGGCTTCTTGAGGATGGTGTAGCGCTGCGGATCGAGCGGGACCGGCGCGGGGGGCGCTGCGTCCTCCTCGGCGCGGATGCGCTGCGTCGTCATCGCGCCGCGCCAGCGGTCGATCACGGTGTCGATGAAGTCGGCCTCGCTGGCGCGCTCGATCGCGCGGCCGTTGGAGACCGACTCGCTCTTCGGCAGCGCCTCCGGCGGCAGCTGCTTGAAGCGCAGCCGCGTCGGCATCGAGACGCCCTCGCCGAAGGCGAACACCTCGCGGGTGCCGAGCGCGGGGATGAAGTTGAGGAGGCTCGCCGCGCCGTCCGACACCGCCGAGCGGATGATCGCCTGGTCGCGCTCATTGGCGAGGCGCATGACGAAGAGCGTGGAGCATTGCGAGATGATGGTCGGGTCGAGCTCGGCCGGGCGCTGGCTGATCAGCCCGAGGAAGACGCCGTATTTGCGCCCTTCCTTGGCGATGCGCGAGATCGCGCGCCGGGTCGGGCCGAAGCCGAGGCTGTGGTTCGCCGAGGCGTAGCGGTGCGCCTCTTCGCAGACGAAGAGGAGCGGCACCGCGCCGTCGCTCCACAGGCCGAAATCGAACGCCATGCGGCCGACGACCGAGACGACCGAGTCGACCACCTCGGACGGGAAGCCGGCGATCTGCATCACCGTCACCGGCTTTGAGTCCGACGGGACGCGGAAGAGCTGGCGGATCACCGCCGCCATGGTGTCGCCGCCGACATTGGCGGCCTCGAACATGAAGGCGTAGCGCGGGTCGTTGACGACGCCGGAGATGCGCTGGAGGAGCTTGTTGTGGATCACCCGCGACGAGCGGTTCTCCAGCTTGCCCATGCGGTCGTCGATCAGCGAGACGAGGTCGCCGAGGCGATAGGGAACCGGCGTGTCGACGGTGTGGCCGGGATCGGTCTGGACGTTGCGGCTGATGCCGTACATCCGCTTCGCCAGCGGGATCACCTCGGAGAGGATATCGACCTCCTCGTCGACGCCCGGGCGGCCGCGATAGAAGACGTCGATGATCTCCTCGAAATTGAACAGCCAGAACGGCAGGCGCAGATTGGCCGGCGTCAGCGACACCGAGCGGTCGCCGAAGCAGCGGCCATACTCGTTGTGGACGTCGATCAGGAAGAGGCGAAGGTCGGGCTTGCGGTCGAGGATCTCGCGCAGGATCACCGCGACGCCGCTCGATTTGCCGACGCCGGTGGTGCCGAAGATCGCGAAATGCTTGCGCAGCATCTCGTCGACCTCGACATGGGCGCTGATGCCGAGATCCTGGTGCAGCGTGCCGATGTCGATGAAGTCGGCGTCGCCCATGCCGAAGACGAGGCGCAGCTCGTCGGCGCTCGCCATGAACACGTCGTCGCCGATCGCGGGATAGACCGTCACGCCGCGGCGGAAGATGCGCCGGCCCGACGCGTCGGTCTTGATCTCGCCGGCGAGCTCGACGCGGGCGGTCGCCTCGACGTCCTCGCCGCGCCGGCTCTCCGCGTCGAGCGAGACCTCGGTGATCATGCCGACGACGAGCGCGCGGCCGGTGTCGATCTCGACATATTCGCCGACCGTGGTGCGCGCCTTGCTCCGCGCCGCGGCGCTCCGCGTGATCGCCAGCCGCGCCTCGGACCCGGAGATGTTGCACACCCGGCCCAGCGACGGCTTGGCCGGATCGCCGCTCATCGCTTCCGGCTGCACGCTCAGATTCATGGGAAGCCCCCACCAATAGATATGCGCAAGGATTGCATGGAATGCTTGCCGTCTGATTAAGACTTTCGCTGTGTATTCTCCGATCCTGTGAAGTGTTGAAAGGTTGCGTCGGAACAAGCGACGATCAGCCCTGTCGCAGCAATATTTCGGAAACCATGGGCAATACGCCCGCGTTTGCGGCACACATGTGGCGGAAACGCTGGCGTTCGGCGACCTTCGGCGTGCGTCGCCCCGGGCGCGAGAGGTCATCCGGCACCCGCGGCCGTTCCCCAACTCGTTCAAATTGTAACGGTCCGGTTCATCTCCCGGTGAGGCGCGATTGAGACAAGCTTGTCGACAATTGGATCGAACCCGGGTGCCGCCATGAAAGCCCTTCTCCGCCGTTTCGCCCGCGACCAGCGCGGGGCGACCGCCATCGAATACGGGCTCATCGCGGTGCTGATCGGTGTCGCCCTCATCGTCGGCGCGACGGCGCTCGGCGGCTCGCTCAACAACACCTTCGACTTCATCTCCGGCGAGCTCTAGCGCGCGACCGCGCAGCCGTCTCAGACTCGGCGGCCGTCGCTCGGCTGCGGGAACCGGAAGCGCCCTCCGGGCCAGTTGGGGAGGGGGCGCTTCGCGATGGGCCGGACGCTGCAGATTCCGACGGCGCGGGTGTTTGCGCCGCTGCTTCGACCCGCGCGCTACAAGGCCGCACATGGCGGGCGCGGGTCGGGCAAGAGCCATTTCTTCGCCGGGCTGATGGTCGAGACCGCGCTGACGCGGCCGGGCTTCCGGGCGGTGTGCATCCGCGAGGTGCAGCGCACGCTGAAGGATTCCGCGCGGCGGCTGATCGAGGACAAGATCGCCGCGCATGGCGTCTCCGACGCGTTCGCCATGCGCGAGGCGGAGATCCGCACGCCGGGCGGCGGCGTCATCCTGTTCCAGGGGATGCAGAACCACACCGCGGACTCCATCAAGTCGCTGGAGGGCATGGACGCCGCCTGGGTGGAGGAGGCGCAGGCGCTCTCCGAACGCTCGCTGGCGCTGCTGCGTCCCACCATCCGCAAGGACGGGTCGGAGCTGTGGTTCTCGTGGAACCGCACGCGGAAGACCGACCCGGTCGACCGGCTCCTCACCGGGCCGTCGCCGCCGTCGGGCAGCGTGGTGGTGCGCGCCAACTGGTCGGACAATCCGTGGTTTCCCTCGGTGCTCGACCGCGAGCGGCGCGACGATCGGCGCGACCGGCCCGAGCTCTATGCCCACATCTGGGAGGGCGACTACGCCACCGTCACCGCCGGCGCGTATTTCGCCGCCGCGCTGGCGAGAGCCCGCGCCGAGGGCCGCATCGGCAAGGTCGCCGCCGATCCGCTGATGCCGCTCCGCGCCTTCTTCGACATCGGCGTGCGCGACGCCACCGCGATCTGGGTGGCGCAGTTCATCGGCCGCGAGATTCGCGTCCTCGACTATTACGAGGCCTCCGGCCAGCCGCTCGCGGCGCATCTGTCATGGCTGCGCGAACGCGGCTACGCCGATGCGCTGTGCGTGCTGCCGCATGACGGCGCCGCGGCCGACGCCGTCACCGCGATCCGGTTCGAGGACCACATCCGCGCCGCCGGCTTCCGCGTCGAGACGGTGAAGAACCAGGGCAAGGGCGCCGCGCTCCGCCGCATCGAGGCGGCGCGCCGGCTCTTCCCGCAGGTCTGGTTCAACGAAGCAACCTGCGGCCCCGGCCTCGACGCGCTCGGCGCCTATCACGAACGCCGCGACCCCGACCGCGGCATCGGCCTCGGCCCCGAGCACGACTGGTCGAGCCACGGCGCCGATGCCTTCGGTCTCCTCTGCGTCGCCTATGACGAGCCCCGCGCCCCGCGGGCGCAGGCGCGGCCGGCGTTCCATGGCGGCGCCGGGGGATGGATGGGGTAGGGCAGCGTTCCTTTTGTTCGGCGACCGCGGATGGAGTATGGTCCCGATGGGGCGCCTGTTGTTTTCGCGCGTGAGGCGCGGCAACGCCAATCGGGGACTCTCGACATGAAAAGCGGCCTGAAGCTCAGCCTGTTCGCGCCTGCCCTCCTGGTCTTCGCCACCGGCAGCTCGCACGCCACCGGCGACGATCCCGCCGTGCAGGCGTGCGAGTATCTCGTCGAAAGCGTGCTCGTCGCCGAGGGGGCGTCCTATGCCCGCCTCAGCGCGGCCCTGCAGGGCAATGTCGTGGCGCTGCAGTTCAGCTCCAATGCGCCCGAATTCGCCGATGCCGGCGTCAGCGGCGCGCTGTGCGAGTTCAGCTACAACGAGGCGTCCGGCACGTTCGGCGTCCGCGGTTTCGTGATCGAGGGCCTGTCGGTCAATGCCGACGCGGCGCTCGGCGCCCTCCAGTCCGGCGCCCCCGGCCTCTACGCCATCCCGGCCAACACCACGGCGCTCGGCGGGGCTTGACGCAAGGCCGCGACTGGACCCCGGCTCTGCGGTGCAGCGCTTCGCGCTGCACCTTGTCCGGGGAACGAGACCTACTGCCGCGTTCCGGGCGGGCCGTTGGCGAGCTGGGCGGTGATCTGGCGCGCCAGCTCCTCGGCCATGTCGCGGCTGAGCGCGATGGTCACGGGGACGCCTTCGGCGGTCGGGAACTGCATGGCGATCGACTGGCCGTCGGCGGAATGGCCGAAGCGCGGCATGGCGCGGACGCGGTAGGGCGCGAGGATCTCCTGGAGGCTCTCCAGCTTCGCGCCCGCCCGCACGCCGGCGGCGGCGTCGCCGAAGGTGCGCAGCTGGTGGATGATCTTCGCCAGCACCGGCGGCGTGGTGCGGAACCAGTGCTGCACGCCGTCGGCCGGGATGCTGAAGGCGACCTCGTTGCCGTCGTGGATCGAGCCGCCGCTCGGGATGCCGGTGACGAGGGGCGCGTTGTTGGCTTCCGCGATGATCGGGTTGGTGGTGTCACCCCACGACTGGTCGTCGTCCGACATGACTCGATGCTCCTCACAACAATGACCGGCTGCAGACCGTCCGCCCGGCGGTGCTGCGCATAGCACCAATCCGACCAAGAGGCACCGATGGCGAAGGATAGCGACCTCCTCAGGGAGGCGAGGGAAGCATTTGCGCTGGCCGAGGACGCGGAGGCCGACAACCGCCGCGAGGCGGAGGACGACGTCCGCTTCGGCCGGCTCGGCGAGCAATGGCCGGCCGCGATCCGCGCCCAGCGCGAGCGCGAGCAGCGACCATGCCTGACGATCAACCGGCTGCCCGCCTTCATGCGCCAGGTGATCAACGATGCGCGGCAGAACAAGCCGTCGATCCGGGTGCGCCCGGTCGACAGCGGCGCCGACATCGAGACCGCGGCGATTCTCTCTGGCCTGATCCGCAACATCGAGTCCGCCTCGAACGCGGACGTCGCCTACGACACCGCGGCCGAATGCGCGATCGCGATGGGCTTCGGCTACTGGCGGATCGGGCTCGACTACGCCCACCAGGATTCGTTCGACCTCGACATCAGCATCGACCGCGTCGCAAACCCGTTCGCGGTCTATGGCGACCCGTATTCAACCGCGGCGGACAGCGCCGACTGGAACACGGCCTTCGTGGTCGAGCTGGTGCCGAAGGCGCTCTTCAAGCGCCTCTATCCCGGCGCGAAGGCGACCGACTGGAGCGGCGCCGGCTGGGCGGGCGTGACCGAGCCGTGGATCGACAGCGGCGCGGTGATGGTCGCGGAATACTGGACGCGCGAGGAGGTGGAACGCGAGGTGCTGCGCCTCTCCGACGACACCGTCATCGGCGCCGACCGGCTCACCGGCGAGCTCGCGGCGCTGGTCGCCTCCGGCGTCGTCACGATCGCCGCGACCCGGAAGGCGAAGGGCTGGAAGGTGCGGCAGGCAACGCTGACCGCCGCCGAGGTGCTGAAGAGCCGCGACTGGCCGGGGCAGTACATCCCGATCGTGCCGGTCTATGGCGACGAGGTAAACCTCAAGGGCAGGCGCCATTTCCGCAGCCTGATCCGCGACGCCAAGGACCCGCAGCGGATGCACAATTTCTGGCGCACCGCGGCGACCGAGATGACCGCGCTTGCGCCGCGGGTGCCGTTCATAGGGCCGGTCGGCGCGTTCGCCACCGACGCCGACAAATGGGCGACCGCCAACCGCGTCTCTCACGCCTATATCGAGTATGACGTGGTGCCCAACGCGCCCGGCGCTGCGCCGCAGCGTCTGCCGCTCGACGGCGGCGCCGCCGCCGGTGCGATCCAGGAGGCGCTGATGGCCTCCGACGACATGAAGGCGGTGATGGGCCTCCACGACGCCTCGCTGGGCGCGCCGGGCAACGAGACCTCGGGCCGCGCCATCATGGCGCGGCAGCGCGAGGGCGACGTGTCGACCTTCCACTTCATCGACAACGTGTCGCGCGCCATCCGCCACACCGGCCGCATCCTCATCGACCTCATCCCGCGGGTCTACGACTCGCCGCGGATCGTGCGCATCCTCGGCGAGGACGGCGTGACGCGGACGCAGCCGGTGAACCAGCCGGTGCCGGTGACCGACCCCGCGACCGGCGCGCCGCTGACCGAGCGCGACCCGGCCACCGGCCTCACCGTCCCGGTGACGCGCATCCACGACCTCGCCGCCGGCCGCTACGACCTCACCGTCTCCGCCGGGCCGAGCTTCACCTCGCGCCGCGAGGAGGCGGCGTTCTCGATGGCCGAGACGCTCCGCGCCTTCCCCGAAGCCGCGCCGATCATTGTCCCCGAGCTCGCCCGCAACCTCGACTGGCCCGGCGCCGACGCCATCGCCCGCAAGCTCGACGCGCTGGCTCCGAAGGCGCCGGAAGAGGGCGCGGGCGGCGGCATCCCGCCGGAGCTCCAGGCGCAGATCGCCGCCGGCCTGCAGCAGATCGAGGCGCTCACCATGGAGAACGCCAGGCTCCGCGCCGGCGAGGCGCTGGACGGTGCGCGGCTGGAGCTCGAACGCGAGAAGCTCCGCCTCGAGGCGACGAAGCTGCAGGTGGAACAGGCCGAGGTGGCGGCGCGCGCGATGGCCGCGGGGATGGGGTAGGGCGCGCCGAACGGCGCCGTCGCGCCCGGCTAACCCGCTAGCACCGTCCCGGGCTCGACCCGGGATCCATTGGCCGCCGCCGCGAACACCTCGAGTGCTATTGGGCCCCGGGTCGAGCCCGGGGCGGTGTGGTGGTCAGGTTGGTGGCACTGACGTGACGCTTGGGTCTAGGCTGCTCGAAAGAGGAGACCCCGATGCCGAGCCTTCGCAATGCGCCGCCCGCCATCACCGCGCATCGGCTGATCGCCTGGCGCGTCCGTCAGACCGCGCCCGAGACCGTGACGCTCGTCCTCACGGCGCAGACCGGCGAGGTCGCGAACTACGCCGTGAAGCGCGACGACCTCCGCCGTATCGGCGAGGCGCTGCTCAAGGCGGCGGAGGGGTAGGGGCAGACCGTTCGTTCCCCGGGCGCACCGCAGCACGAAGTGTTGCGGTGCAGAACCGGGGTCCACGCTGCGTTGCAGCGGGTGACGACCGCGGGATGGACCCCGGTTCGGTGTGCCTCGCTTCGCGATGCCCACCGCCCGGGGAACGCCAATGGAGAAGACCGGCTAGCCCTTCACCCGGCCATACGGGCTGCGGTTCACCGGCTTCAGCGAGATGCCGAGCTCGCGGGCCTTGGCTCTTGTGGCGTGGAGGGTGCGGCCGAGTTTGTGGGCCATCAGCGGCGTCGGGGTGTTCGACTTCACCAGCGCCTTCAGCTCTTTCACGTCGTCCTTCGACCAGCCCTGACGGTGCTGCTCGGGCCGCTTCGCGGCACCGCGGCTGCTGGCCGCGCGTGACGGCGCGGTCGCCTTCGCGGCGCTCGGGCGCGCGCTGGTGCGCGATGTGGCGGCTGCGGCTGTGCTGCGCGTGCCGGTCTTCCGCGACGCCGCTGTCGTCTTCGCGCCGCGCGATCCGGCGGTCGTCTTCGTCCGCGCGCCGCCCGATCTGGTCGACT
This sequence comes from Bauldia sp., assembly GCA_026126025.1. Lineage (GTDB taxonomy): Bacteria > Pseudomonadota > Alphaproteobacteria > Rhizobiales > Kaistiaceae > JADLGL01. The sequence continues at coordinate 105,473 of JAHCJZ010000008.1, forward strand.
TCGTGCTGCGCGATTTTCCCGGTGCCTTTGCCATAGCTATCCTCCGCTTTCGAGTCCGGCCCAACCCGTCAATGTCCGCATGCGTGTCTGGTTCCATAGACGCTCATAGTCAATGGGTCCGCGGCGCAAGGATCTCCTCGAGTGCGGCGTGAAGACGGCGGAGCTCGTCGAGCGCGGCTTCCTTCTCCGGCGTCCGGCCGGGAAGCGGCGGCGTCAACTCGATCGCCACCCGGCAGACCCGGTCGCGATAGTGCAGCTCGAGCGACAGGCCGGCGACCGCCTCGCCCTCCGGCTGGGGCGCAAGGTGACGTTCCCTGATCCAGTATGCGGCGCGCATCGCGGGACCTCCTTCCGTCGCGAACAACATAGCCCATGCGGGCGCGCCGCCCACCCCCTTCACCAACCTCAACGACGAGGAGTGACGCATGACCGTTGGACAAGAGGAAGAGACCGACGCCGTCGCCGCGGCGCCGGAACCGGGCCCCGAAGCCGCGGCCAACCGGCGCGATCCGCCGGAGCCGGGCGCCGAGGAGCCGGAGCGCCTGCCGTCGCCGGTCGAGGTCGCGGAAGCGACTGCGGCCGAGGCGCCGGCGGAAGACGGCGAGGAACTCGACACGATCGAGTTCGGCGGCCGCAGCTTCCGCGTGCCGAAGGCGCTGAAGCCCGGCTTCATGATGCAGGCCGACTACACGCGGAAGACCCAGGACGTCGCGGCGAAAGGACGGGCCCTCGCGCAGAAGGAACGCCTTCTCGCCGAACAGGCCGCCCTCGACACCGCGCATCTGGAAGACGCCGCCCGGCTGATCGCGCTCGACGACCGCCTTCGCGGCCACTTCGAGGCGATCGACTGGGAGACATGGCTTCGCCAGGATCCGGCCGCCGCGGCGGACGGCTGGCGCGACTACGAGGCGACCAAGGCCGGCCATGCCGCGCAGGCGGCGAAGCTCGCCGCGGCGATCGCGGACAAGACCGAACGCGCGCAGCGGGAGACCGCCCGGCGCTTCGAGGACACCCGCGCCTTCGCGCAGAAGAGCATCAAGGGCTGGAACGACGAGCTCGACGCCCGCCTCGCCGACTTCGCCACGCGCGAGCTCGGCATCACCGACGACGAGATCGACCGCCACATCAGCCCGAAGACCTACGCGCTGGTGCACCAGGCCTGGCTCGGCGCCGAGCTCCGCAAGCAATCGCCCGCGGCGACGACACCTTTGGCGGCCGCGCCGCTGGAGACCGTCGCCGCCCGCACCAGCCCCGGCGGCCGCCGCTCCCTCGCCGACATGTCGATGGACGAGTACGTCGCCGAGCGGAAGCGGCAGAGCAGCTGACTGCGCCTCACTCCACTCCTCCCAGTCGTTTCCCGGGCAAGCAGCGTCACGAAGTGAGGCTGCGCAGAACCGGGAACCACACGGCGGCCGAGTGGACCCCGGTTCTGCGGCAGAGCGCTCCGCGCTCTACCTTGCCCGGGGAACGTAGAGTCGCAGTGCATCAATCCGTGGTGGCCCTTGGGCCATCGTTCACCCAACGCGCGTCGTGAGACGCCCGAGCCCAGCGCGGCCCTTCGGGGCCGCCAGAAGGATCTAGCGAAATGGCAAACACCACACTGACTGCGGACGTCATCGCCAAGGAGGCGGTGATGATCCTGGAGAATTCCTGCGTGATGGGCGGTCTCGTCTATCGCGGCTATGAGGAAGAGTTTGGCAGGCGGGTCAACGGCTACACCATCGGCGAGACCACCTCGGTGCGCCGCCCGGCGGACTTCACGGTCCGCGACGGGGCGACCGCGTCGGCGCAGGATGTCGTCGAGGGCAAGTTCCCGGTGACGGTCGACAAGCAGAAGGGCGTCGACTTCAAGTTCACCTCGGCCGACCTCACCCTCCAGATCGCCGACCTCTCCGAGCGCGTGATCAAGCCGGCGATGGTGCAGCTCGCGAACCAGATCGACCGCGACCTCTTCGCGCTCTACAAGCACGTGCCGAACCACGTCACGATCCCCGCCGGCGGCATCAACTCCTTCGCCGATTTCGCGATCGCCGCGGAGCGGATGGACAAGGTCGGCGTGCCGCAGGACGGCCGCTGCGCCGTGCTGTCGCCGGCCGACCACTGGGCGCTCCTCGGCTCGCAGACCGCGCTCAACATCCAGGAGCCGGCGAAGGGCGCCTATCGCGAAGGCCGGCTCGGCCGGATCGGCAATATCGACACCTACATGTCGCAGAACGTGCCGGTGCACACCACCGGCTCGCGCACCGGGACCGACCTCGTCGACCTCACCATCGTCGACGGCACGTTCACCTGGGCGACGGTGAAGGACGCCACCGCGATCACCATCCATATCGACGGCACCAACGGCGCCGCCGACACGGTGAAGGCCGGGGACACCTTCACCATCTCCGACGTCTATGACGTGAACCCGGTGACCAAGGCGCCCCTGGCGCATCTCAAGATGTTCACCGTGATGGCGGACGCGACGATGTCCTCCAACGAGGGCGACCTCTCGATCTGGCCGCCGATCATCCTCTCCGGCGCGCAGAAGACCTGCCACCTCTCGACGGGCTCGGACATCAACGACAACATCGTGACCTGGCAGGGCACCGCCGCGACCGCGTTCACGCAGAACCTCTTCTTCCACAAGAACGCGTTCAGCCTGGTGATGGTCCCGATGGTCGCGCCGCCCGGCGCGGTCGACGTCTCGCGCCACCACTACAAGGGCTACCAGGTCCGCGTGATCCCCTATTACGACGGCGCCAACGACGTCTCGAACTGGCGCCTCGACGTCCTCTACGGCGTCAAGGCCATCGACCCGCGCCTCGCCGTGCGGGCGAGCCTCGCGGCGGATCTGTCCTAACGCACCGCCGCGGGCCACCTCCCTAACCCTCCCCCATAAAGGGGGAGGGAACCATGGTGCGGGTCCGTGCACGAACGCGAAGTCGAACACGTGCCCCGCCACTTGCGGCTCCCTCCCCCCTTGTGGGGGAGGGATGGGGAGGGGGGCCACGGCCTCTCCGCGCACGTTCCCCGTTCCAGTATTTCCGCAACCCCATGGAGCCCCCATGACCATCCCCACGACATACGCCACGCTGATCGCCGCGGTCGGCGAGATGCGGGAGCGGAGTGATGCGGCGTTTGTGGCGCAGGTGCCGACTTTCGTCGCGCTGGCCGAGGCGAAGCTGAACCGGCTGCTGCGGCTGCGCGTCAACGAGGTCGAGGCGCCGCTTGCGGCGACGCCGGGCTCGCGGGCGCTGGCGCTGCCGGCGGATTTCCTCGATCCGGTGGCGCTCTTCCTCACTACAGGCGGGCAGCATGTGCCGCTTCGGCCCTATGCCGCGGGCACGCTGGCGCTCGAGACGGCGGGCGGCGTGCCGTCGGCCTTTGCGGTCGACGGCGACACGCTGCAGCTCGACCGGCCGGCGGACGCCGCGCACAGTTTCGTGCTGCGCTACCGCAAGCGGCTCTTCGCGCTGGCGGCGAGCGACCCGAACTGGCTCCTCGTCAATCACCCCGATGTCTATCTCTTCGCGGCGCTGATCGAGGCGGCGGACTGGGAGAACGACGACAATTCCGTGCTGAAATACGACGCGCGCCTCAAGGCCGCGCTCGCCGAGCTCCACGGGGTGGAAGGCCGCCACAAGGCGAAGGCGCCGCTCACCGCCGACCCGGGACTCAATTCGACTTGAACCTCCCCGTTGCGGGGAGGTCGAACCGGCGTAGCCGGTTCGGGAGGGGGTGCGGCGGCGCCACGGCCTCTGACTCAGCACCCCTCCCGGAAACCGCTGCGCGGTTTCGACCCTCCCGCAAGGGGAGGGTTGGCGCTGGGCGCTGCCTTTAGCGAACCGACATTTTCCCATTGAGAACGGAGGCTGAGCCGCCGAATGGCTGCCCGACATCGCCGAGCTCGACCTCGACGCGTCGGCGGTCGCGCGCAACGTCTATCCCGATGCCAAGGGCTATCTCCCGGTGCGCGGGCCTGCGCCCTATTCGGGCGCGCTGCCCGGCGATCCGCTCGGCCTCACCATGGCGCAGCGCGGCGGCGGCGCTTTCCGTATCTTCGCCGGCACCGCGTCGGGCCTTTACGCGCTCGACAGCTCGGACCTTTCCTGGACCGCGATCGGCGCCGGCTACCACGCCACCGACGACGACCGCTGGTCGTTCGTGCAGTGGGGGTCGCAGCTCCTTGCCGCGAACCTCCAGGACGACCTCCAGGGGTTCGACATCGAGGCCGGCGTCGCCGCCGGCCCGGTTGCCGGGTCGCCGCCGCGGGCGCGATTCATCGACGTCATTTCCGATTTCGTGGTGCTCGCCGGGCTCTCCTCCGACCCGTTCGCGCTGCAATGGTCGGGGATCGACGATGTCGAGAGCTGGACGCCAGGCACCGACCTTTCCGACATCAAGGAGTTCAAGGGCGGCGGAAGGGTGATGAACATCTCCGGCGCCGCCGGGCTCGTCGTGCTGGAGCGGGCGCTGTGGCAGATGATCCGTTCGCCGGGCTCGGGGCTTGCCTTCGAGTTCCAGCTGGTCGAGGCGGGGAAGGGGACGATCGCGCCGTTCTCGGTGGTGAAATACGGCCCGGCGATCGGCTATCTCGCCGAGGACGGCTTCTGGTTCGACGGCGAGCCCATCGGGCAGAACAAAGTCAACCGCCACTTCCTCGCCACCGTGTCGCAGGACCGGCTCTTTTCGGTGCGCGGCGCGATCGACCCGATCGCCACCCGCTTCTACTGGGCCTACCGCACCGGCGAGAGCGCGGCCTATGACCGGGCGCTGGTCTATGACTGGCGGCTGAAGCGCTGGAGCGAGATCGAGATCGGGGCGACGGAGTTCTCCAGCCTCGCCACGCCCGGGCTGACGCTGGAAGGCGTCTCCGCGCTCCACCCGACGCTCGCCGACGTCCCCTATCCGCTCGGCTCGCGGGTGTGGCAGGGCGGGCGGCCGGTATTCGCGATGTTCGGCGCCGACCGGCGGCTCGCCTTCCTCGAAGGCCCGGCGCTCGCCGCGACCGTGGAGACCGCCGAGCGCGAGCTCGCGCCCGGCCGGCGCGCCACCGTCACCGGTGCGCGGCCGCTGGTCGGCGCTGCCGCCGCCACCGTCGCGATCGGCCGGCGCGACCGCCTCGCCGATGTCCGCAGCTGGACCGCGGAGGCGGCGATGCAGCCGTCCGGCCGCTGCCCGGTGCGCGCCGGCGGACGCTATGTCCGCGCGCGGATCGCGGTGCCGGCGGCGGAGAGCTGGTCGCAGATCGAGGGCGTCGACCTCGAATTCGCCGCGCGGGGTTCGCGATGATCCCGCTCGGCCACAACGAGACGCGGCTCCGCGAAGTGATCCGCGCGATCAACCAGCTGATCCGCGGGCTCTCCAACGCCAAGGGCAGCGTCACGCTCCGCGCAGGCGAGACCACCACCATCGTCACGCATGAGAACATCGCGCCGGACAGCGCGCCGGTGCTGACGGCGGGGCCGGGCACCTGGTCGAGCCTCGCGCTCCGCGTCAGCGCGGTCGCGGCGGGCTCCTTCACCATCACCCATGCCAGCGAGGCTGCGAGCGACCGTGTCGTCCACTGGCACCTCTGAGGCGGTCGAGATCCGCCCGATCCCGCAGGACCGGCTCGCCGCGCTGTGGCCGGCGCTCCTTCCCTTCGCGGAAAAGCTCGCCGCGCGGTTCCCCGACGATTGGCCGGTCGCCGAGCTCCGCCGCCAGGCGGCCGCCGGCGAGCTGGTGCTGTGGCTCGCCTATGACCGCGCCGCGCTGACCCCGCTGGCGCTGATGGGCACCGACCTCTTCACCCACCCCTCCGGCCGCCGCTCGCTGCGCGTGCGGATGACCGCGGGCGAAGGGCATGCGCGCTGGGTCCGCGCCGCCGAGCGCGTGGCGGTCGCCCACGCCCGCGCCAATGGCTGCGCGCGGATCGAGATCGACGAAGCCCGCGACGGCTGGTCCCGCGCCCTGCCGGACTATCGCCGCGTCCGGCGCTCGACGCTGACGAAGGAGCTATGAGGAGCGGCTGACCGCGGTCGGAGCTGCAGGTGGCAGCCAGTCTTCCTGCCATTCGGATCCGCGGTCATGGCGCCAAGTCCTCTGACGCGCAGTCGCCGATCTCGACGATCGCTGCAAGCCAGTCCACGCCGCCGGACGGCGGCGTTATCGTGACCCGCGAGAACGCACCCGTCCGCCATTCAAGGAAGAACTGGTCGGGCCATACGCCACACCAGATACGCACGTCCGGGTCGTACGCGCAGTGCATCAGCTCGCTTCCTGCTGCGTCGAGGACGGCATACTCCCTCCCGTCGACCCACCTGATCACGTAGCGGGCCAAATTGTCGCCGACCTCACGGCGCCATGCCTTCCCGTTCTCGGTCGGGGCAATGACCGTTCGCTCGGTCACGTCACAAACCCAGCCCCAGTCCTCCGCAGCCGCTGCGTTCCCGCCGGCCGCGACCAGCGCCACGGCCATTGCCACCATCCGCAATCCGCCCGCCATCACCGATCCCCGCTGCTACAGCTCCTACCTGAACAGAAAGAGAACGCAATGTCCATTGTCACCAGCCTGGTCCCGGCGGGCACGCGATGATATCGGTCGCCGCTTTCTCTATCTTCGATGCGCACGCTCCAGGCGCCACCTCGCTTCACCACGTAGCTCCCCGACGACGGAGACGCGGGTAGCACCGCCAGCCCGCGCAATGCGCCCAGCTGATCACGGACGGCTTGCGTGCCGACCGCTCGGTGAGCACGCACACCTGCAGCCGTTCATCTGAACGAGCCTGGCCGGCCGCCGCGTCATCCCCAGAGGAAGCCGTCTGGCGTGACGCGCTTGTGCTTCAAGAGGAGGCAGCTTCCGACCTCTTCGAACGCGGGACCCAGGTCAGGCTGTCCCGCCTCAGTTACCTCGAGGCTGTAGCGCAGCGTCAGCGTGTCGAGGTCGAACCTGATCAGCGTGCCGCCACAGTGAAGCCCCGGCGCTTCGCGAGGCCTTCCCTCGCAAGGGACGAAGGTTCGAAAGCCGTCCGCTCTGGTCAGCATCGCCGTATACCCGCTGGCTCCGGTAACGACGCGGTCGCCAACGAAGGCCGGCCAGTCTCCGCTCTCGGCGGCACGCCCCGAGCCGGCATCTGGCGAACACCGATAGCGGTCCCAGGCGTTAGCGGGGCTTGCCACAGCCAGAGCCAGCACCGATGCGAGTGCGACGCGGAGCTGCGTCGCGTGCTTTCTCCGTGCCGAACTCTGCTGGGGCATCGCGCGGTTCATGCTCGTCGCCGCAAGAGCGCGGAACGCTTGGCCGGTGGCCGTCAATTCCAGAGAAAGCCGTCGGGCCTGACGCGCTTGTGCTTCAGAAGGTGGCAGCTGCCGTTCTCCTGGAAGGCGGGGCCAAACTGGGGATCCTCGGCGTCCGTGACGGAGAAGTTGTACCGCAGGGTGAGCGTATCCAGCTCGAAGCTGACGAACCGACCGCCGCACTGCAGGCCGGGTACGTTCCGAGGCATCCCATTGCAAGGGAGGATGTTCTGGAAGCCATCCTCCCTTGTCAGGAGCACCGCATAGCCATTGCCGCCGTTGATGATCCGATCGCCGACGAAGGCGGGCCAATCCGTCTCGTCGGCGACGCGACCTGAATCGGCATCCGGCGAACACCGGTATCGCTCCCAGGCGTTAGCGGGGCTTGCCACAGCCAGAGCCAGCACCGACCCGAGTACGACGCCGAACTGCGTTACGGGCGACTTTCGCAGTGCCGCACCCTGCTGGCGCATCGGGCGGTTCATCGTCGTCGCTGCAAAAGCGCGGAACGCTTGGGCGGTGGCACCAATCATCGATCCTCACAAATCCCACGAAATCATATCGAAGGAGCTGGTGAAATGCCGCAGGTATTCACGAACTATCCCGGTCGCGCTCTCTATGGCGACAATGTAACCGCCTATATTTACAATCGGTTCATGGGGCTTGGCTGGCCGCCGATGGCGGCCGCGGCGCTTGTTGGCGCGTTCATGGTGGAATCCAGACTGAACCCGACGGCCGTCGGGGACGAGGATTTGGCGACGCCGTCCTACGGATTGGCGCAATGGCGGGTCAGTCGGTTCGCGGACCTTCAGGAATATGCCCAGCAATGGGGTTTGGACTGGACCGACCTCGATCTTCAGATCGGCTTCGTCGATCGAGAGCTTCGCGACGGCGTGTACGAGTGGGTTGGATATGCGCTGCGGTCTGCTTCCACTGTCGAAGAGGCTGCCGAGGCCGTTGCCGGGTACGAAGGGGGTGAAGGATACAGCCCCGAGAATCCTCGAGGTATCATCCACTGGGACCAGCGGTTGGCCAATGCGGAAATGGTCTATGCGCATGTTCCCATCGGTCCGTCGCAGTACCATCGCTTCAGCCAGAACTGGGTTGAGCGGCCATTCGAGGAGACGACGGTTGTTCAGGTCGACAACTCGATCCCGTCTGCTATCGCCTTCTCAACCCGGTTGACCAACCCCTCCGATCTGACTCGGCGACTTGTCGCGGGGGATGCCAATCCGGGGAGCCTGCCTAACCCAAACAGCGGCGTGGCTACTGTGCCGATCGACCGAGATTTGCGCGGATGGGACCTCCAAGGGCCTTTGCTGCCACCAGAACTCGGTTCTGAATGGCTCAACCCGACGCCTACGCCCATCGCTCCGGGGCCAACGCCGGACAACCCCCAAGGTGGGACTGTTGCGAAATTCGCTGTCTGTGATTCGCTCTGCTTGGATCGGCGGGGGATGAGTCGCGATGGCGGTGAAGAAGACGGGTCAGTTCAGCTTCGTTGAAGCGCTGCTACCTCAGGGATTGGGTCCGGCGAGCCGGCTGGACCGGCTAGCGGAGGTGGTGAAGTGGTACCGGTTTGAGAAGGTGCTGCGGCGGCTTCGCGACGAGGGTCCGGGTCGGGCGGGCTATCCTCCGCTGGTGATGTTCCGTGCGCTGTTGCTGCAGTCGCTTTACGGTCTGTCGGATGCGGAGCTGGAGGAGGCGCTGGGGGACCGGCTGTCGTTCCGTCGCTTTGCCGGGCTGAGCCTGACCGACCCGATCCCGGACCACACGACGCTGTGCCGGTTCCGGCTGGCGCTGATCGGTGAAGGCTTGCTGGAGAAGCTGTTCGGCGAGTTGGACCGGCAGCTGGAGCAGGCCGGTCTGGTGCTGAAGCGGGGGACGATGCTGGACGCGACGCTGATCGAGACGGTGGCGCGGCAGCCGGGCGAGGACGAAGCACCGCGGGACCCGGATGCGCGGCTGACCGCCCGCAAGGGCAAGCGCGGAGTGACCTATGGCTACAAGGCCCATGTCGGTGTGGACGAGGGCAGCGGCCTGATCCGGTCGGTTGCCACGACCCCTGCCAACGTCAACGACACGGTGATGGCCGATGGCCTGATCCGCGGGGACGAGGCGGTGGTGTGGGGCGATGCGGCCTACCACACCAGGGCGCGGCAAGCGGCGCTGAAGGCGCGGGGGATCAAGCCGCGTCTGGCACAGCGGCCGAACCGCTACCATCCCGAACTGCCACCGCGGCTGAAGCGCTACAACCGCCTGATCGCCCGGCGGCGGGCAGCCGTCGAGACGACCTTCGCCACATGGAAGCGGCGCATGGGCCTGGTCGCGATCCGCTACATCGGCCTTGCCAAGGCGACGGCCCAGGTGACGCTGGTGGCGATGGCCTTCAACCTGCGGCGCTGGGCGGTGCTCAGCCCGGGCTGATCACGCCCGGACTCCGTCCACCATCGCCCCCGGACCCGCCCAACCAGCTCAAAACGAACCCTACCAAGGGGCTCCTCGGCAGCCTGACCTCGCCGCATGCCCGTCCGTCGCAACCGTGAGCCGTAACGCAACGGTCCCCAAGGTGGCTGGCGTTATCTTGGGCTCCCTGCACCCCCTCCCTATCCGAATCCAGCTCGGATGCCAGCCGAGCAAGGCGGCGACTTCGCTATCGAGGCTGGTCGCCCCATCTCCTACGAGGTGCTTGTGGATGCGCCGGCTGGGGGCGCGTCGTACGAACGTCGAGGTTCGTTCAATCGGAAGCCTGCCGCCGACCGCGCGATGAAGGAAATCCTCGCGCTCACCGGCCCCGTCAATCCGACGGAGGCGGCAGATCTGGTGCGGCGCCTGGCGCCGCCGACGCGGCAATGGCACAGCGTGGAGAGCGCGATCCGCGCGACCCGGGACGATCCCGCCGCGCTCCACGAGATCGGGCAGAGCCTCGGCCGCTACGCCCATGAGGTCGCGCAGAAGAGCGGGCCGCGGCAGGAGGCGGCCGCCGCGCTCGCGGTGGAGAAGGCGATCGTCGATGCGCTCGACCGGCCGACCGACGGCTATTACGGCCGGGCGCGGGCCGAGCTCCACGGCCGGGCCGCTTCCTCCGCCCGTCCGATGCCGGCGGACGGCGTGAGGCCCGTTTCGGCGAAGCCGGTATACGCCATACCCGCGCCGCCGAAGGGGATCGGCAGCCCCGTCGCGCCGGCGAAGCTGCCGCTGATGAAGCCGCCGGTCGGCAAGGGCGCGATACGCTGATCGCGGGTGGACCCCGGTTCTGCGGTGCACCACTGCGTGCTGCACCGCGCCCGGGGAACGCGCGTTACTCGGCTATGCGCGTGAACCGCGCCCGGCGGTGCGGGCAACATCGCATCATGTCCCGGACGCAGCGCAGCATGAAATGGTGCGCTGCAGAGCCGGGACCCACGCGGCGCGGACCGGGGTCGGCCCGCTGAGACGTCCGCGTCACGTCGCGGTGCAGTTGCGCAGCGCGAGGCGTATGGCTTCCTCGAACCCGTCCGTGGTGCCGGCATAGTCGAGGGTGGCGCCGCCGCTGAAATAGCCGGCGTCGGGGTGGAGGAGGGCCGGGGTCGTCAGCGGCGGGTCGAGGTCCGGCAGCGCGAAGCGGATCGCGGCGCCGCCGGCGGGCAGCGGCGCGACGGCGGTGTCGGCCGCCGCGACCGCCGCGCCGAAGACGCTGTGCCGTCCGTCGGCGGCGATGCCGCTCGCGGCGGAGGATTGCAGCCACGCGACCATCGCCGGACTGGTGTCGGTGAGCGTCACGAAACCGCGCCCGCCGCTGTCGCAGGCGACATCGACCCGTCTGGCCCCATCGGCCGTCCGCGAGGACGCGACGATGCCGCCGGCGGAGGGAGCGATCGTCCAGGGCTGCCACGCGCCCGGCTCGAAGATCACGCGCAGCGCACGTGCCTCGTCCGCCGACAGCGGTGCGAACGCATCCGCGGCGACGGCCGAGGCGACGCCGATCAGCGCCGCATCGGCGCCCATCTCGCGGATGTAGAGGACGAGCTCCGCCGCGGTGAACTGCACCGCGGCGGCATCGGCCGGGGGATCGCCGGCGTCGAAGCGGTTGAAGCCGATGGCGGAGGACGGTCCGACATAGCGGTCGAGACCGCCGAGGAAGGCGAAGGCGCATTCCGAGGCGCACACGCCCGGCGCGGGCAGCGTGAAGTCCCACCCGTCATAGCGGTCGTCGTTCCCCGCATCCGGCCGGTCGGCGCCGACCTCGGTCGAGAAGCCGAGCTGGCGGATCAGGCGTCCGAAGGCGAGCGCAGCCTCGAGGTCGCCGCCCTGCGAGTCGAGCCTCAGAAGGCGCGGGACGAAGACTTCGCTTTCCGCGACGAAGCGGCGGAACGCCTCGGGCGTCGCGGCGGTGATGTCGCCCGACGCCTGCACCCAGGAACAGAAGCCCGGCCGGTCGCCCTCGCACGCCCGCGCATCGCTGCCGCCCCAGCGGAACGACATCGGTTCGGCGCAAGCGCCGGTGGCGATCGCGAGTGCGAGGGCGAAGACTGTGATGCGCCGGATCATTCCGAAGCCTTCCGGTACCGCGCCCATCGGGCGTGCCGACAGGCGTCGTCGTGTGATCCCCTGCCGCATTCCGGCGCCATCTCAGTCCGATGCCGGGAAGCACGGGCCGGTCTCGATCCGCGCGGTGGTCGCCGGGGCGCCGTCCTCGAAGTCTTCCCCGACGATGCGCACGAACATCATCGGTTCGTGGGCGAAGTCGAAGCCGAACCCGGCGCAGCTGAACTGGCCGAAGAGCTGCGTCCCCTCGCAAGCGCGAAGCCGTGTGACGACACCGTTCTCTTCGACGTGGATCGACCAGTCGTCCAGATCGTAGAGGCGATAGGCGACCGACGGTTCGGGGTGCGACCGGGTCCAGCTGCCGGACTCCGGGTCGTACACCACCTCGAGGATGTAGTCCGGCACGCAGCGGACGAAGCTGTCCGCCGCGGCGGCGGTCGTGAACGCAGCCGAGAAGGCGACAGCCGCCACCAGCGGCCGTACGCGTCGGGAGGCCCGCGCCAAGCGAACTCCTCGCGAAGGTGTCGTCCTCATCACAGCGGTTCCTCGCCGGCCGGCGCGATCCGGCATTCCCCGGTCTGGACCTTCAGGGCGACGCTTTCGTCCGCGCCATCAGGTCCGCGGAGCCCGACGAGCGCGCGGGCGTCGAGCTGGGTGAAGACGAGGTTGACCGTGTCCATCAGGAACCGGAGGTCTGGGCCTTCGCCACAGAAGATCGTCTCCTCGGTGAACCCGCACTTGGCATATGGCCCGACGCCGTCGGCATCCGAGATCGTGTAGAACTGAAACGCCGCCGACCATTGCACCACGATGATCGAACCGCCTTCGGTCTCGATCTCGGCCGGCCGCCCCGGCTCGCGCTCGACGCCCTCCGCCGGCCCGTGCTCGCGGGCGGTCGTGTGGGTGCCGTAGCAGAGGTAGCGCTCCTCGCGAGCCTGCGCGCCACCGGCCATCGCCACCAGCGCGACCAGAGCCATCAGCCCGCGACCGAGACTTGTCACCCAGCGTCCCCCGTGGTGCACAAGCAAGCCCGGTGAGTGAACGTAATGTGAACATCGATGTCAATAGCCGCGCGCCAATGCGCGATTCTACAGGTGAGCGATTTTCATGGGGGACGAGGCCACGAGCGTGAAGCAAGCTCGCGAGCCTGCCGCTTGCGACCCCTCCCCTTGAAAAGGGGAGGATGGGTGGGGTTCCCGCGGCGGTGCGACAGCCGCGGCGGGTGAGATCGCTGCACGGCCGTTGACCCCCACCTGCCTCCCCCTTTCAGGGGGAGGGACCAGGCTGCGAGCGTGGAGCAAGTGAGCCCCGCCTGCGAAAACCGGCGTAGGCGAAGGTTAGCTACCTAACGAACTCCGCTCGCGCCGGCGCGCTACGCCGGCAGCACCGCGGTCGCTTCGATCTCGACGAGGAAGTCGGGGTGGGCGAGGGCGGAGACGAAGGCGGCGGTCACCACCGGCGGGTTGCCGCGGTCGCCCCACACCTTCATCCACGCCTCGAAGCCGGGGCGGATGTCCTGGCCGGCGACGAGCCAGATCTTCATCTGCACGAGGTCCTCGACCGTCGCGCCGGCGGCCTTGAGGCAGGTGACGAGGTTCTTCAGCGCCTCTGCCGTCTGCCGCGCGAGGTCGCCCCTGCCGACGATCGTGCCGTCGGCGGCGACCGCGTTCTGTCCGCCGATGAGCGCCAGCCGCGCATCGGCGGGAAGCACCACCATCTGCGTGAAGGCGGGATTGTGGTGCATCGTTTCGGGATTGATCCGTTCAACCGGCATCGGTCTCTCTTCCTTGCGTCCGGGCGCCGGGCGCCACCCATCAAACCCCACGCGTCGTGCATCGTTCCACCCGGCGATATCCGCCCGGGGCGGCCGGCCGCGCAAACCGTTCCGACACCCCAGGAGGATTCCGCCCGATGGCCAACACCAACCAGCTGAAGACGGCGCAGATCATCAGCACCGACCCGCCGGACTTCGTGATGCCGGCGCTCCAGACCGTGCTGAAGCGCGCGCAGGCGATCTACGACAACCGCAACAAGGGCGCCGGCCAGGCCGACATCAACGCGGCGACGCGCCAGATCCGGGCGATGGCCGACAATTCCGGCAAGCTCTACGATCCCGCGCTCACCCAGATCGGCAACATCGCGCGCGGCACCGCGCAGATCGGCACCGGCAATGCCTATGACGCAATGGCGAAGAGCGGGGTGCCGTTCAAGAACGCGGTGGCGCAGGGCATACGCAGCGGCAACCAGTCCATCGGCACGGAGGGCGACTTCCGCGCGCTGCTGGGCGAAGCCGGCGGCCCGGGCGCTGCCGAAAGCTATCTCGCCGCGACCGCGCGCGGCGACTATCTCGGCGGCGGCGACCCGTTTCTCGACGACGTCATCGCCGACACCAACCGCAACATCGCCACCCAGCTGAAGGACATGTATTCCGGCGCCGGCCGCTATGGCGGCGCGACGATGAATGCCGACCTCATCAACCGGCTCTACGCCAACGAGGCCGGCGCGCGCTCGGCGGCTTACCAGCAGGAGCGCGACCGCCAGATGCAGGCGGCCGGCATGATCGAGGACGCGCAGCAGGGGCGGCTCGGCCTTCGCCGCGGCCTCACCGGCGACATCACCGGCGTCCAGCAGGCGAATCTCGACAACCGCCTCGGCGCGGAGGCGCTCATCAACCAGAACGCGCTCGCCAATGCCGGCTTCCAGCTCGAGGCGCTGAGCGGCCTCACCGGGGTCGAGGCGCAGAACCTGCGCAACCGCATGGACGCCGCCGGCGTGCTGCCGATGCTCGACGCCGCGCGCTACCAGGGCGCCGACCGATTGATGGCGCTCGGCGAGATCGCCAATAACGGGCCGTGGGACGACCTCGGCAAATACGCCAGCCTCCTCTACCCGATGGCCGGCTTTGGCGGCGTCCAGACTGTGCAGGAGCGCGCGACGCCCTGGCTCAACGCGCTGGGGGCGATCGGCAATGTGATCGGGTGGTTCAAGTGACGCTCGTATCCCACCCAAGTGCAGGGAAGGAGTTGGCCCGCCTTCGCCGCGGACTTCTTCGCGGCGGGTTTGGTTCCCGGCGGTGGCGGTTGTCGAGGAGTGGAGATGATCGGGCTGCCGGAGCCCGCGTGCTAGCCTTGCCTCACCCCCGCTCACTCCCGCGAAGGCGGGAGTCCATACCGCGAGCTCTCACGCCGGCTGCGTGGATTCCCGCCTGCGCTGGAATGAGCGGCGAGCAGTGGGATGACCGGACCAACGTCGCGGCCGTTCTCAGAAGTAGAAATACTCCCAGTCCTCGACGGGGATGAGCAGCTCGCAGCGACCCAACTCGACGATCACGGGTTGCGAAGCGTCGTCCAGGAATGCCTCGCGGTCGATCCGGCTGTAGCGCAGCTGCGTCATATCGATTTCAAGGCCGCGGCTGCAGACGTAGCGGTCGCTGCTGTCGCGTCCGTTCTCGCGGAAATTCCTGCAGCCCGTATCGATTGAGGCTCCGTTTTCGGTCCAGCGAAACCTGTAGGGCGCTCCAACATTACCGGTCCAGACGAAGATATAGACCCGCGTCGGCTCGACTTCTTTACTCGCCCAGCGGTTCAGGGTCGGGTCAAATCTCGCCTCGACGGTCGTTTCAGAGAAGCATTGGATACGGTCCTGATCGCGCGCTGCGGCGGGAGTCGCCGATGCCGCCAGTGCTCCCAGGATGACGAAGCCCAAGCGGCAGCGCGAAGCAGCCGCCTGCACCCACGAAGGCTGTTCCTCGCAAGTAAGCCCCTTGCCCGGAGCGTTAGAGCGCGGGGAGCTAGTCAACGTCGAGGTCCTCGAACAGGCAGTGTCCGGCTTCGATCGTCCCGCCTTCCGCCGGCGCGGCCGCGTCAAGGTGGGCTGCGGTCTGAATGCGCATGAAGGAAAGCCCCTGCCAGTCGAACAGGAGCGCGTCAGCCCACCCGCGACAGACGACGCGTTCGAAGGCGGTGAAGGTACACGCAAGGACGACGCCGCCATGGCCGTCCACCAGCTTGTATCCCTGACCGATCCATTCGATCGAGTATCGGGTCTCGGCCTGCTGCTGCGTCGCCGGCTCGCCGGGGACCAGCCGGGTCACCTCCTCCACACTGCATACCCATCGCCAGCGTTCGGTCGCCGCTGCGTCGACGGCGAACACCAAGACGATGGACAGAGCGGCGAGACGCAACCTCATCCTTCGCATGGACGCGACACTCCCTGAACAATCCGCATGTCCAACGATGCGCCGCCCTCTATTCTGGCTGTCCGAAATCGGCGGGGGGCGTGCCTGGCGGAATTGGCTCGCAGAAGCCTAACTCCAACTGCGCATGGGGGCGGTAGTAGGAGGGATGTGCAGGCTGCAATCCGGGAATCTGCTGCCTTGAGAAGCGCATCGTGCTCGTGTCGAAAATGAAATCGTAGCAGTAATACACATCATCTATTTCTCTTCTGCCGTCGCCTTGGCACCACAGACCGCTGCGATCGATATTTTTGCCTCTCACAACATAATCGTAGCGTCCGATCCTCGATATTACATAGAACTCGGTGGTCCAGATGCGTGTGCGTTCCCAATCGCCGGACATCGGGTCGAAGGCGAGTTGAATCACCGGCTGCGGCCGGCAGAGGTAGAGATCCACGATTTCCTGTGCGAACGCGGTTTCGGCACAGGCGACCATCGCGGTCAGCCCCATCAAGCAACTCCGAAAAGATCGTCTGACCACGCCTATTCTTCCTAATGACCCGACTGAAGCCGCCAGTCGCCCACCGGACAGGGCGACAGAAGAGCGGGCCAGAGCATTGCGGCTCACCGGCTCATTCCTCTGATTCAACGAACTCTGCCCGCACGCAGAGGCCGGTTTCCGCCACGACTTCAATCTCTATTGTCGGCTCGGACCTTGGCCGTGTATCAAGCATTACGAATACACGGTTGATAATGTCCAAGTAGAAGGAAATCCCGCTACCTCCAATTTCGCATGACTGTTCGTGGACAAAATCACCGACCTCGCACCCAACGATAAACGATCCACGCTCGGTTGTTACGCGATATCTGTCCGGTCCGTCGGTAACGAACCAATAGACCTGCCCTGGCTCCGACCTATCCTCACGCCAAATCGCCCCGTCGAAGCTGAGAACGGTCCTTTCAGTGGCCGAGCAGCGGTAGTCGCCTCGACTGTCGAGCCATTCAGTCGCCCAGCCCGTCGACGCGACGAACGCCACGGCCACGACCGCCGCCTTCCGCAAGTGGCGCATCGCGCCCCCAAAAGAAAACCATCACCCTCACAACATCGAACAGAAAGTGAACGCAGATGTCAATGCTATCCCCCAACGCCGAGTGGGCCTTCAATCGTCTTATGGAACTCGGTTGGAGCAGCCTACATGCGACTTCGCGAACGCGAGTGGACTAGACTCGCGACCCCTTCTTAGAAGTAGAAATACTCCCAGTCCTCGACCGGGATGAGCAGCTCGCAACGACCCAACTCGACGATCACGGGTTGCGAATTGTCGTCCAGGAATGCCTCGCGGTCGATCCGGCTGTAGCGCAGCTGCGTCATATCGATTTCAAGGCCGCGGCCGCAGACGTAGCGGTCGCTGCTGTCCCGCCCGTTCTCACGGAAGTATCCGCAGGCTTCATCCGCCAGCGCCCCGTTCTCCGTCCAGCGAAAGCTGTAACCTGCTCCGGGGCCGCCCGTCCAAACCAGCGTATAGATTCGCGCCGACTCGACGTCCTGGTTCACCCAGCGGTTCAGAGTTGGATCGAACCGGGCTTCGGCGGTCGACTCGGCGATACATTGGATGCGGTCCTGGTCCCGTGCCGTAGCAGGAACCGCCGAGGCGGCGAATGCTCCGAGAGCCAAGAGGCCGCCGCGCGAACCGGCCATCAGCGCTAGCGAAAGCCCGATCACAGGGCCCCTGCGTGAGGCATTGGAGCGCGGGGAGCTAGTCAACGTCGAGGTCCTCGAACAGGCAGTGTCCGGCTTCGATCGTTCCGCCTTCCGCCGGCGCGGCCGCGTCAAAGTGGGCTGCGGTCCGGATGCGCGTGAAGGAAAGCCCCTGCCAGTCGAACAGGAGCGCGTCAGCCCATCCGCGGCAGACCACGCGCTTGAACGCGGTGAAGGTGCACGCAAGGACGACGCCGCCATCGCCGTCCACGAGCTTGTACCCCTGACCGACCCACTCGATCGAGTATCGGGTCTCGGCCTGCTGCTGCGTCGCCGGCTCGCCGGGGACCAGCCGGGTCACCTCCTCCACACTGCATACCCATCGCCAGCGTTCGGTCGCCGCTGCGTCGACGGCGAACACCAAGACGATGGACAGAGCGGCGAGACGCAACCTCATCCTTCGCATGGACGCGACACTCCTTGCCGATCAATACCCCCCCCCATCTACCATATCGAACAGAAAGTGAACAGAGATGAGCCTCTCACCTAATGCCCAATACGCCTACAATAGGTTGATTGAACTAGGCTGGCAGCCGCTGGCAGCCGCCGGAATTGTTGGCAATCTCATGTGGGAGAGCACACCTGCGGTTGATCCGAGCATCGTCGAAATAGGAGGTGGTGGCGGCTTCGGTATTGCTCAATGGACCCATCCGTCGCGAGTGGCTGCCCTACACAGCTTTGCGGAGATGTGGGGTGTGGACGTCGACAGGCTTGATCTTCAAGTCGCCTTTATTGATTGGGAGCTGAGAAATACCCACAAGGCATTTGGAGTTGCCTTGCAAGAGGCCAAAACACTGTTCGATGCGACAGTGGCCGCGGTTGAATACGAGAACCCGGAGAACCCCGATCCCACCGATGCAACCCAAGCATCTCACTGGAACGATCGCTGGACGTACGCCCAGCAAGTCATATTGCAACCGATCTACCGTGAGACGCCCACTTTCTGGGTCGACCCTTCTGCCGCTCCGCGAGCGCCCTACACGCAACTGATCGATGACGCTCGGCGAATTTCTTACTCGGGTGCCGTGCCAGACGGGATTCTCTCTCCCTACCTCGATTGGCCAGAGAACGACGATACCCTTTTTATTATCTCCGGCGTGCGACCGGGGTGGGAGTATTCGGACGAGACGTGGTTATTCTCGAACGTCTCGGGGGATCCCAGTTCGGACAGTCCTGCTACCATACCCCGGCGCCCGTCCGACGCCCCAGTGCCCGAATTCGGAATGCCCCTTCAGGCGAACTGGACGCTGGACCCATCGACGAGTCTCCCACAGCCTTTGGTGGATCTTCCTGACGATCTGCCCTTCCTCGTTCGAGGGCGAGGGGTGATTGCTCCGCCCGTCGGCGGCTGGGGTCATGTTCTCATGACAAGTTCGCCGATGGCACCCTTGCCCGTCCCCAATCCTCTGAACGCCGGAGCTGACGCACCGGCGGACCCGATCGGCGGGCTCATCGAGCGCCAGGGTCTCGGCGCCGGTCCGAAGAGGCTGGCGCCGTCGGCCGGCAAGGGCTCCGGCCCGATGGAGCTGCAGACGGGCGAGCGGCTGTACCCGATGAAGGACATCCTGGCGCTGACGGGCTGGGTCGACGCCACGGAGGCGGCGGAGGTGGTGCGGCGGGGGGCGCCGGCGACCGCGGCGTGGCAGGAGGTCGAGGCGGCGATCCGCGGGGCGAAGGACGACGCCTTCGCGCTGCACGAGATCGGCGACCAGCTCGGCCGCCAGGCGCGGCAGACGGCGGCGGCCGGCGGGCCGCAGCACGAGGTCGCCACCGCGCTTGCGGCCGAGACAGCGATCGTCGACGCGCTCGACCGGCAGACCGACGGCGCCTGGCGGCAAGGCGCGGGCGGAGGAGCACCGCCGGCGCGCAATGGCCGCGGCGGTTCATCAGCGCCTCGCGGCGGAGCCGCAGCGGCCGATCCGCGTACGGCGGCACCGGCGGACCGCCGCCGCCCGCCATGCGGCCGCCGATGTCCGCCGCCGGACCGCTCGCGGAAGCGATGCCCTGGGGGCAGCGGAAGGGTCAGCCGCCGCCCGGCGCGGTCGATGGAGGATCGTGGGGCCCGAGCAGGCTGCCGCAGGCTCTGCCCCGCGCCGGCATGCCGGCGCCGTCGCCATCGGCCCGGCCGCAGCGGCCAGCCGTCGGGGTCCGTGAGGTGCTGGCGCTGGTCGGTGAGGTCGATCCAGCGCCGGCGCTCGAGGTGATCAAGGTGATGCCGCGGTCGGCGCTGGTCGCCGGGGCGGAGCGCGACATCCGCGCGGCGCAGCGAGACCCCTTCGCGCTCGCCGACGTCGAGAAGAAGCTCGGCATCGCGGCGGCGCAACTCCAAGAGCGCGGCGCGCCGGCGCGGGACGTCGCGGTCGCCAAGGCGATCCGCAACGCCGTGGTCGACGCCATCGACCGGCCGACCGACGGCTACTACCGCCAGGCCCGCAAGGCCGCCATGGCGAAGCCCGCGGCGCGGTAGCGACCGCTGGCCGGGGAGGGGGTGGCGGTTCGGCATACTGCGACGGCAAAGCACTGCGGCCCGCGTTGCCGATTTGCGCGAGCAACGCGGACCTAAGTGCGCTGACAGGCCGTGGCACCCCACCCCGCCGCGCTGACGCGCGGCGACCCTCCCCCTCCAGGGGAGGGTGGTCATGCGGTTGATCTGAAACGTAAATCCTCACGCAGCCGCGCGACGCGCTCGCGTCGTCACACCCGCCGCCGCGCATCGCGGCCGGGCGCCCTTTCCCATCGCAACAACACCCCGGAGGCAGCTCATGAGCACCACACTTCCCCCCAATGTCAGGGTCGGCATCGTCGACCGGACCAGCATGGCCGGCATGACGCCGGAGGCGCTGGCGATGCTGGATGCGGCGGCGGCTACCGCGGCCGCGATCGGCGTCACGCTCACCGTCACGGCCGCGGCGGGCGGCGGGCATCTTTCCCATGCCGGCGGCACCGAGTTCGACATTGTCGGCGTCAATGCCGACGGCTCGCCCTGGACGCCGGACCAGCGCGCGGCGATCGCGCGCGGCGCCGCGTCCGGCGGGGCCGACCGCTTCGGCCTCTACTCCGACGCCGACGGCATCTGGCGCGGCAACGCCCTTCACATCGGGATGAGCGGCGACGGACGGCCGAGCGCGGTGTGGGGCCATGGCGACCTCACCGGCGGCGCGGCGTCGCGCGCCTTCACCGAGCCGAGCGAGCTCGTCTTCCTGCAGGATTTCTACGCCGGCGACCTTCTCGCCGAGGATCCGGCAGCCGGCCTCGCGCCCGCCGCGAACGCCGCGGCCGGCGGGCTGCGCGGCGGCGACTGGCGCGACCGGGAGACCCCGATCCGCGACGCGATCGCGGCGAACCGCGGCCGCAACCGGCTGCACATCTTCCGCCAGGTGCTGGACGCCATGCGCGCGGAGGGCGTCGAGAACCCGTTCCGCGCCGCGCTGCAATTCATGCGGGCGAACCGGCCGCCGACGATCCGCGATGCCATCCGCCAGCGCTTCGGCGGGGCGGGCGCGGCGCGATACGAGCCGGTGGCGCTGGGCTGATGCTGCTGTAACCGGCATCGCCGCGGGGAACGCGGTGGGCCCGGTTGCGCCTCGCGCCGGCCGCGACGCCGGGCTGGCTCCGCTTCGGCAGCGGGCTCTCCGGCGCGGCCGACCAGGAGGTCGCGGCGCTGCAGACGATGCTCAACGCGGCGGGCGCGGATATCGCGGTCGACGGCCGGTTCGGGCCGGAGACCGAGCGCGCGCTCGCCCGCTTCCAGGCGAGCGCCGGCATCGCCGTCGACGGCATCGCGGGGCCGCAGACGATGAAGGCGCTGACCGGGACGATCGCCGCGGCGGCGCAGCGCGCGGCGGCGATCGGCCTGGCGCAGAAGGCGCGGATGGCCGCGCCGCCCGATCCGCGGGACCGCTGGTCGCGCATCGGCGGCGCGCCGCGGCCGGTGCCGCCGATGAAGGGACCGGCGGCGGCGGTGCCGGACCATGCGTTCCCGGTGATGCAGCCGCCGCTGCTGAAGCCGCCCGCCGTCCCGATCCCCGCGAAGGGGCTCCATCCCTATCCGCTCACCGCCGGCGGCAGCGTCGCCAATCCCGGCCGGCCGGCGCCGCCGGCGAAGACCGCCGCGCCGCCCATGAAGCCTCCGCCGGCGTGGAAGGCGCCGCCGCCGACAACCCTCAGCAAAGGAAAGATCTGACCATGGTGTCCGCACTCGACTGGAGCGTCACGCCCGCCAGCAACACCGTCATCGGCGGCATCACCGCCGCCGACGACATGGAGACGATCAAGGTCGACGATCTGTCGCGGGCGCTCGCCGCGGGCGTCAAGGCGATGACGCTCGATCTCGGCGGCGCCACCGCCTCGGGCGGCGCGGCGAACGCCTACACCTTCGCCGCCAACGGCCACGTCACCGCGCTCGTCGACGGCGCCGAGCTCGCCTTCCGCGCCAACCACGCCAGCACGGGCGCCGCGACGCTCGCCGTCGATGCGCTGGGGACGCGCGCGATCCGCAAATTCACCGCCGCCGGCGAGGCCGACATCGCAGCCGGCGACATCGTCGCCGGCATGCATTGCCGGGTGCAGTACAATTCCGCGGCGAATGCCGCGGCGGGGGCGTGGATCCTCCTCGACCCCGCGATCCCCGACTTCACGCCCGGCGCCAACGACGCCAGGGCGCTCGGCTCCGCCACCGCCGCCTTCGCCGACCTCTTCCTCGCCTCCGGCGGCGTGGTCAACTGGAACGCCGGCAACGTCACCCTCACCCACGCCGCCGGCGCCCTCGCCCTCTCCGGCTCCGCCACCGACGTCCTCCTCGACCTCTCCGCCGCCAATGCCGGCCAGATCAAGTTCCCCGCCGCGCAGAACGCGAGCACGGATGCGAACACGCTGGACGATTACGAGGAGGGGACGTGGACACCGACGTATGTCGCAACGACGATTGACTTCGACTCAGTGACCCACAGCACTCAAGTGGGGCGGTACACGAAGATCGGTCACCGTGTGATCGGTAGCCTCCGACTGCGAACCAATGCCGCTGTCATCGGCAGCGGGTCAGGCAATCTTGCGGTCGCCGGCTTGCCGTTTACACCTTCTACTGAGGAGCCGATCTGGGTCGGCTACGGCGGCCAATTCGCATCTAACAATCCGATCATGGGTCGTGTGTTCAACACGAGTACGCGACTCTTCCCCGCCTACAAGTCCAGCATCGGCGCCAGCACCGCTGGCATGATGGCCTCCGACCTCGCCACCGGCTCAGACGCCAATACGCTGGTCGCCGGTTTCTCTTTCACGGTCTAAGGAACCCACCATGCTCACCAAGACGACACACCTTGACGCAATTCAGTTCGAGGGCACCGGGACACTTCTTATTCGACTGCGCAAACGCACTTCGCTGGATGGTGAGGTGCTCAAGGAAGACTGGCACCGTACGTCCATACCACCGGGCGAGTCCGTTGAGATGCAAATGGCGGCTGTCAACGATCATCTCCACTCGATGGGGTTTGATCAGTTGCCAGCGGAGGAAGTTGCGACGATTGCGGCTATGGCGAATGTTCATCACACGCCCGCGGTCGTGGCGGCCTATCGAGCGAGGCTTAGGCGTACAGGGGGTGACGACTAGCACCGGGACGCGCGTTGGCGTCAGTCTTTGCGCTTGTGGTTGCCATTGGCGGTGTTAGATCACGCTTGATGAGCATAGCTGATCCTCCGCCTGTTCGCCTGATCCATTTCGATCGGCCTGAGGCGCGTCAGGACCCTGCAGTCGCGGACGTCGTCCATAGGCTTGACGAAATCGCCCGTCATCGACAGGCCGGTCGTGATCCCGACGACCTTCTGCGACGCCAGCTCGATATGGTTTCGTCGGGCGAGTTAGTCATGCCCGCCCCTTTTGGGGCGGGTACGGACGAAGACCGCTCGACAGAATCGATCTATTCTGGCCATCGCATCTTCTACCGGTTCAGAACAAGCGAGCCCTACTATTGGGTCACCGGCACGTGTGGGCACGAATACGCATTGTGCTGCGTCTATTTTCCCGAGCGCCGGATCGCGGTGACATTCAACCGGGCTGCGTTAGACTGGTATCAGCTCAATCGGTTCGACGAAACGTATGTGCGCTTCCCGTTCGAGCACGGCGAGGGCACCTCGATCGTTGCTGGGTTCCCGCACTCGATGCACACGATCTGGAACGAACTCCCGGCCTTGGAGCGGCTTAGCGGAACCAACCTTGATGTGCCGATCGCTTACACGCATCAGCCATTGGGGCCGCTCAATCTTATCTTCCCGGAGCTTGCGGGCCGCTTGTCGCCGCTTCCCTATGCTGATGTCACTTCATGGAATCGCCGCCACCGGTTTCAGGTTGCGTTGGGATCGCGCCGGATTCCAAGAAGCACGCGGGAGCGCGTCGTGCGCGTCGCGAACGAGCTGCGGTCTGAGACCGTCAAGATGGCGCAGCGGGAGTTTCGCTTGCGGTTCAAGCGGATTGTCTGGCTATCGGTGAAGCCGCCCATGCGGACGCCGGTGAACCAAGTCGAATTCCTGGCCGAGGTGATAAAAGGGATGGGCGCACCCGGGGTGGGCTTCATTCTCAACGGGGTGTCGTTCCCGTGGGACCTTTATCAAAACTCGAACTACCCCACCGACAAATGGCTTGCAGCGCAGACTGGGGCGGCAGCCCAACTAATCGAATCCGTCCTCAGTCTATTGCCTAGCCATTTGCGACACCGCGTTCAGTCGGTAAACGGCATTTCGCTACCGGACGAGTTCGGGTGGTCCGAGTTGGCAGACTTCTACGTGTGTCATGGCGGTTCGATGCAGAACAAGGTCGCCTTGGGTTCACAATCGCCCAGGCGTTGTCCATTCCAACTCGCGCTTCCTTGTCTTCAATTTGATGCCGCTTGAAGACCCTGCGCCCACGACACGTCTTCCAGCTGACCTCTGCGAGGACATTCTCGACGGGGAGTACACGGACGCTCAACGGGCTCGTAAGGACTTCAATTATCGGTTCGTTTCGCCTGAACGAGCCGCGGCATTTTGCGTTGCGGCAATGGAAGAGCAACTGGGCGTTCTGACTGCAGCCACCTTTGGATCGCGAGGCTTCGGAGCAGAGCAGCCACATAGGCAATAGCGGCATGGAGCGGCGCAGATCGCGCTTCGCCCCGCCTGACACAACCTCGTCCTGAGGCGCTCGCGAGCGAGCCTCGAAGGACGGCAGGTGTCCGCTGCCCATCCTTCGAGGCCCGGCTGCGCCGGGCACCTCAGGATGAGGTCGGGGTGTCCGTCACGCAGCGGGGTGGCTGGCGCGTGGCTCCGTGACGCTACGCCGCCACCGGCTCGATCGCGTCGAGTTCGCTGGCCATCGCGGCTTCCAGCACCTTGAGGTCGTAGTTCTGCTGGAGGTTCAGCCAGAATTCCGCGGAATTGCCGAACAGACGTCCGAAGCGGAGGGCCATGGCCGGCGTGACCGGCGCCTTCTCCTCAAGGATGGAGTAGAGCATCGCGCGCGAGATGCCGAGGCGGCGCGCGACCGCAGCCTTGGGTATCCCCAGCGCCGGCAGAACATCCTCGCGCAGGATGGCCCCGGGATGAACCGGCTTGAGACCCTTGAGCAGAGGGTTGAGAGGCATCAGTGATAGTCCTCCAAGTCGACGTCGATGGCATAGATGTCCTGCCATCCAAAGGTGACGCGCCAGTTCCCGCTGGCGTTGACGGCGTATCGACCCGCCGCTTTGCCCCTGAGGGCGTGAAAGCGATAACCCGGAACGTCCATCTGTTCCGGCCGCCGTGCTGCCTCCAGTGAGGCGAGAATGCGCTCGATGCGATCCGGGTTCTGAACCGACAGCTTCGATGCGTCGCCACTTTCGGCGAAACGTCGGAGGGCTTTGCTTCGGTACGACCGGATCACATAAATTGTCTAGCGTCGCTAGACAGGTGTGTCAACCATCACCAGACACACCCACAGCCGCGCCGGGCTTGGCGAAGACAGGCCTGTGTTGCGTATGCCCTAACTGCCCCGTCGCCGCGTGGCAGAGCCGATGGTCGTCGCGAGGATCAACAGGATCCCTGCTCCGCCACGATCAGGCGGCTTCGAGGTGGCTGATCGCTTCGATTTCGGCTTTCTTCGCTTTGCCCTCGACGGCCAGATCATAGCTGGTCTGCATGTTCATCCAGAACTGCGGCGTCGTATCGAAGAACTTGGCGAGACGCAGAGCCGTGTCGGGCGTGACCGGCGTCCGCTCGGCGACGAGGCGCTCTATGCGCGTGCGAGGGACGTTGAGCTTCTTGGCAAGCGTGTAGGGCTTGAGGCCGAGCGGAACGAGATACTCCTCGCGCAGGATTTCGCCGGGGTGGATGGAAAAGCCGAGAGTGGTCATATCCGGTCCTCAATCGTGGTAGTCGGTTATCTCAACGTCTTCCGGGCCGGCGTCGGTCCAGCGGAAGCAAAGCCTGAACTGCGCGTTGATCCAGATCGCATGTTGTCCTGCGCGGTCCTTCTCCAGCCGATGCAGCTTGTTCCCCGGAGGGGATTTCAGATCGTCAAGAGCGACGGCGTTCTCCAGCATCACCAGTTTGCGCCGCGCCGCCTTGATCAGATCAGCAGGAAACCCTTTCGGAGACCTCCCGGCAGCTACCGCCCCTGTCGTCCGATCCTTGTACGAGCGGATCATCCTCTCCTCCGAAACGCATCATGCCATGATACGTTGTGGAAGGCAAGAAAATTCGTATCTCGGTATGAGACGTTCTTCTGCCGGCTGACCTAAGTAGTCTCCAGCTCAACGTCGGTCGTATCTTCGCCGTCCCACGCGGCCCGTCGTTGGCGCTACACCTCCAGCAGGCGCTCCCGCGCCGCGGCGGCGAGGAAGGCGGATCGGGTCACGCCCGAGTGGCTGGCGGCTTCGTCGATGGCGGCGAGGAGGCCGCGGTCGATCGAGACGTTCACGTTGGTCGATCGACCGCTGTCGAGGATCAACGGCACCAGCCCCAGCGTCGCGCCTTCCGCGAGGGCGGCGGCGACGTCGGGCTCCTTCTTGCGGAGCGTCTCGAAGGACCGCGCTTCCGGCGCGCTGCGGCCGGAGCCGAGTTCGTCGGCCACCCATTCGGCGAGCGCGGCGGCCGCGTTGCGCAACGCTTCCTCCAGCGTCGCGCCCATCGCCGTGCAGCCTGGCGCGTCGGGAAATGAGACGCCATAGGCGCCGCGCTTGCCGTCGATGAGGGCAACGTATCGGGTCACGTGGTGCTCCTGTGCGCTCGCGGCGGCTATTTCCAGCCTGCCGCCCGGGCGATGGACCGGGCCACGCCCGGCGAAAGCGTGCGGTGCCGCGGCACCTGGATCGAGGGGCGGCCCGGCTTGACGAACTTGTCGTGTTCCTTGCCGCCGAGGTTCACCCAGCCCTCGGCGACGAGACGCGCCACGATCCTGGCGCGGCTCGTTTCGAGGTTCCCCATGCGCAGATAATTGCGCACGATTCCGCTGGCCGTCAAGCCCCCGACTGCGCAGATATTTGCACAGCCAGGCGCGGCCATGTCGGCCGCGCTTCGCGCCCCGCGCGCCTGATCCCCCAACACCAGGAGCCTGCCATGACCCGGAGCGCGTCCAGCGTCGGTGCCGCCGCGATTCTGTCCACCACGCCGATCCTGCGCGAGGAGCCGGTGGCGCTGGCGCTGCTGGAGCTGATCGGCGCCGTCGAGGCGCCGGGCGGGTATGACCAGCGCTATGGCGAGCCGAGCGGCGGGCCGTTCCGCCACCGGCTGACCGCGATGACGCTCGACGCGGTGATCGCGCTGCCGGCCAACCGGCCGCCGGGGCGCGTCGCGTCGACCGCGTCGGGGCGGTACCAGTTCCTCTCCGGCACGCTGCGCGGGCTCAAGGCGCAGCTCGGGCTGTCCGGCGGCGAGCGCTTCGACCCGGCGCTGCAGGACCGCCTCGCCTACCAGCTCATCCTCAATCGCGGCTATCGCCAGTGGCAGGCCGGCACGATCGGCGACGTCGCCTTCGCCAGGCGCCTCGCGCAGGAATGGGCGTCGCTGCCGGTCCTTGCCGCGACCGACGGCCACAGCCGGAAGGTCGCGGCCGGGCAGAGCTACTACGCCGGCGACGGCACCAACCGCGCCCTCGTCACGCCGGCGCAGATCCGCGCCGCGCTGGCGCATTTCGCCGTGCCGGCGGCCGAACCCGCCGTGGCGCCGGCGCCGCCGGACCTGTCGCAGAACCCGGGCTGCCGCGGCGTGCTGCGGACGCTCCTCGCCCGGTTCCGCCGCCGCGCGGACGCGCCGCGCTGAGCGGCCTCGCCTCCATCGAACCCTTCCCCCACGCGCAACAGGAGAACTCCCATGCCCAGCCTTGCCAACCGGCCCGTCCTGCGCCGGGCCGCCGAGCTTGCCGTCGAAGCCGCGCGCGACGCCGTCGCCGGGACCCGCCGCGGCGCGCCGCGCCAGATGACCGGCCCCGAGCGGGTGGCGGCGGTCAACGCCGCCGCGGCGCGGCTCGCGGCCGACCCGGTGGTGGTCAACGAGACCAATTCCGAACCGCTGCCGCAGTCGCGCACCTTCGTCGCCGCGCTCGCCGTCCTCCTCACCAGCGCCGGCACGCTCGCCGCGCAGCTCGCGGCCGAGGGCGGCTTCGACTGGGAGATCGGCGGACCGGCGATCGGCACCCTCCTCGCCAGCGTCGCCGGTCTCGTCGGGCGCGTGAAGGCCGGCCTTCGCCCGATCGACTGGCGCCGGCCATGGACGATCTTCGGGCTCGGGCGATGAGCGCGTTCCCCAAGGTGACGCTCGACGGCACGATCAATGTCGGCCACGTCTTCACCGCCGCCTCCGCGCTGGTCGCCGCCGCGCTCCTCGCCGCCGGCTTCAATGCGCGGCTCGCCGGCGTCGAGACCGACGTCGCCGCGATCGACGGCGCGGTCTCCGCCCTCGCCGGGGACTTCGCCGCCATCCTCCCCTCGCTCGCGGTCAGCCGCGAGCGGATCGACCGGCTGGAGCAGGTCGTCGAGCGCACCAACGGCACGATCGAGCGCATCCACGACCGCCTCACCACGATCCAGGTCGACCTCTCCGCGCTTCGTTCCGCGGGGGAGCGGGCGGAGTAGGGGCGTTGCGTCACCCGGGCTTTGCCGATAGCAGGAGCGCGTTGCGACAGGGGCACGGCGATGCATCACAAGCGCAAGGGTCCGAAGTCGACGCGCTCCGGCTGCCTGCTGTGCAAGATGCACAAGCGCCAGGGCTATTCCCTGTTCCACCGCCAGCGCTTCTCGGCCGCCCGGGGCCTGCGGATCATGGCCGAGAAGGTGTCCGACGCCACCGCCAGGACCCGGCCGGGCTCGGGTTGACTGGCTCCGGCTCTTTCCGTAGAAACCCGGCCGACCCAATCAGACCGCCGCCCGGCATTGCGGGGACGACCCGTTCCCGTCGCGGCAGGCGTTTCGAGCCGGACCAGACGTCGATGAAGATCAAGAACTCGCTGAAGTCGCTCCGGCTGCGCCACCGGGCCAACCGCCTGGTCCGCCGCAAGGGCCGCGTCTACATCATCAACAAGACCAATCCGCGCTACAAGGCGCGTCAGGGCTAGCTCGCGCGCCCGCGTTTTGACCCGCCGCGGGGCGCCGGACTAGGCTCCCGGCGCCATGCGCGCGCTTCTCGTCGCCCTCGTCCTGTCGCTTGTCGCCGCCGCGCCGGTCGCGGCGCAGGGTTTCGCCGAGCCGTCGGTGCGGCCGGGCGAGACCACGGCCGATGCGCTCGACCACTGGTTCCTCGCGCTCCGCGAAGCGGAGTCGGGGCAGGCGGCGGCGATCGCCGAGGCGCATATCGAGGAGCTGTTCCTGCGCTCCGGCAGCCCGACCGCCGATCTTCTGCTGCGCCGCGCCATGGTGGCGATGGATGTCGGCGAATACGCCATCGCGCTCGACATTCTCGACGGCGTCATCGCCGAATATCCGGCGTTCATGGAGGCGTGGAACAAGCGCGCGACGGTCTATTTCATCATCGGCGATTTCGCCGCGTCGGTCGCCGACGTCCGGGTGACGCTGGCGCTGGAGCCGCGCCACTATGGCGCGCTCGCCGGCCTCGGCCAGATCTACGACCGCCTCGGCGACGACGAAGCCGCGCTCGGCGCCTACCGCGCCGCCCTCAACGTCCACCCGTTCCTCGGAGGACTCCCGGCGCGGATCGAGGTGCTCGAGGCGCGGGTGCGGAGCGAGATCTAGAGTCCCGCGCCCTGCCCGTTCCTTCCACCGCTCATCCCCGACCGCGTGCGGCGAAGCCGCATCGCGAGAGCGGGGACCCAGCGTGGGAATCGTCGCGAAGCGACGCTCGCTGCGCGACCAGCGCCATGGCACTGGTCGTGCACTCGGTCGCGGCTTCGCCGCGCGCGGCCCGGGATGAGCGGCGGAAGGGCAGCGGCTAGGCGGCGCCCTTGCCGTCTTCGCGGATGACGGCGATGCGGAGCGAGTTGGTGGTCCCGGGGCGGCCGACGGGGACGCCGGCGGTGATGATGATGCGGTCGCCGGGGCGGGCGAAGCCTTCGGTCACGGCGAGCTCGCAGGCGCGGTTGACCATGCCGTCGAAGTCCTCCGCCTCTTCGCCGAAGACGGAGTGGAGGCCCCAGCCGAGGGCGAGCCGCCGCGCGGTCGCGACTACCGGCGACAGCGCGATCACCGGCACCTGCGGGCGCTCGCGCGAGACGCGGATGCCCGTGGTGCCGGAGCCGGTGTAGCAGCAGATCGCGGCAAGGTTCAGCGTCTCGGCGATCTGGCGGACCGCGCCGGCGATGGCGTCGGCGTCGGTCGCAAGCGGCTCGGCGCGCTGGGCGTTGATGATCGAGCGGAAGTTGATGTCCTGCTCGACCTCGCTGGCGATGCGGTCCATCGTTGCCACCGCCTCGACCGGGAAGGCGCCGGCGGCGGATTCGGCCGAGAGCATGATCGCGTCGGCGCCCTCGAAGACGGCGGTCGCGACGTCCGACACCTCGGCGCGGGTCGGCACCGGGGCGTTGATCATCGATTCCAGCATCTGGGTCGCGACCACCACCGGCTTGCCGGCCCTGCGGGCGCCGCGGGTGATGCGCTTCTGGATGCCGGGCACCTTTTCGAGCGGCACCTCGACGCCGAGGTCGCCGCGCGCCACCATCAGCGCGTCCGCCACCTCGATGATCTCGGCGAGATGCTCGACCGCCTGCGGTTTCTCGATCTTGGCGAGGATGCCGACCTTGCCGTCGGTGAGGGCGCGGATCTCGTCGATGTCGGCCGGGCGCTGGATGAAGCTCATCGCCACCCAGTCGATGCCGGCGGTGAGCGCGGCTTCGAGGTCGACGCGGTCCTTCCGGGTGACGGAGGACAGAAGCAGCAGCGTGTCGGGGAAGGAGACGCCCTTGCGGTCCGACAGGCGGTAGCCGTTCTCGACGGTGGCGACGGCGTGGTCCTCGAAGACCTCGCGCGTCATCAGCTGGACGCGGCCGTCGTCGAGGAGGAGGCGATGCCCCGGCTGCAGCATCGCGAAGATCTCCGGATGCGGCAGGAAGACCCGCGACGCGTCGCCGGGCTCGGCATTGCTGTCGAGGATGAAGTGCTGGCCGCGCGACAGCGGCGTGCCGCCCTCGGCGAAGGAGCCGATGCGGAATTTCGGGCCCTGCAGGTCGACGAGGATGCCGATCGGCCGCTCGGCCTCGGCCTCGACCTCGCGGATCAGCCCGACCAGCCGGTGCATCTCCTCGGGCTGGGTGTGGGACATGTTGATGCGGAAGAGGTCGGCGCCGGCACGATGGAGCTCGCCGATCATCGCCTTGTCCGACGACGCCGGTCCCAGCGTCGCCAGGATCTTCACTTTGCGGGACCGGTTCATGGATTGAGCTGGACGGTGTGGTTGGGATCGTCGCCGACGTCGACCTCGAAGAAGCCGGTGCGGTCGTAGCCGCGCGCGACGCAGTCATTGATGCCGCGGATGGTGAACATCGTACTCCGGGTGCACATGTAGGATGACCCCGACCAGTCGCCGCCGAGGTCGTAATCCACTGCGTAGACGTAATAGTAGCGCGAGGCGAGCTCGCCCATGATGACGGCGGTGCAGGCCGCCGGCGGCAGGTTGAACCAGCCCTCGGTGGTCCAGTCCTCGCCGTCGCGATAGCCGATGGCGACCCCGACGCGGCTTTCGGTCTGGTTGCAGACCCTGAGGTCGGCGAAGGCGGGCGCCGACCACACCAGAACCGGGAACGCTGCCACGAACGCCGCGCCAAGCATGGAAAGCCGGGTGGCGCGTTGGGAAGGCCCGTTTCGCATGAATCCAAAAAACGCTGAAAGTTGCGGACTTATCCGCTCCCCCTTTGCCTGTGTCAACGACGCCTGTGGCAGCATTCGGGCGCTCCGATGAACGGCCGGACGGCGGTTGATCCCCGACATCCACCGCGGCCGCTGCGCCGCCTTGACCGGGCCTTTGTGCTACGGCACTCCGGCCGTGCCCAATCGTGGAGTCAGCGGAGGAATCATGGCCGAGCCGGGTGGTGTCGTTGCGGGTCAGCTCAAGGCCATCGTGGAGCGGATCGAGCGGCTGGAAGAAGAGAAGAAGGCGCTCGCCGACGACATCCGCGACGTCTATGCCGAGGCCAAGGCCAATGGCTACGACACCAAGACGCTCCGCCAGGTGATCAAGCTGCGCAAGCAGGACCGCGCGGAGCGCGAGGAGGCCGAGGCGCTGCTGGAGACCTACCTCCACGCGCTGGGCATGCTGAAGGAAGCCCCGGAGTAGGGCGCCTCACGCGTTTGGGCGCGGCATGGACCCCGGCTCTGCGGTGCACCGCTTCGCGCTGCACCTTGTCCGGGGAACGGTGTTGTGGCTTGGCGTGACGACGCCATCGCGCCTTCCAGAGGCGTGTCCCGGGCGCAGTGCGGCGCGCAGTGCCGCGCTGCAGAACCGGGACCCCACGCCACGCGCGCGGTATGGCCTCTGACTCAGCGATGCACCATCCTGCGGCGCACCTTGTCCGGGGGAGGGGGTTGGGCAGGCCCTACCGCGCGGCGAGGGTGGTGACGCCGCTGCCGCCGGTGAGGTCGACCATCGCGATCACGGGGACGATGCCGCCGGTGAACTGGCTGGTGCGCAGCGCGCCGGGTATCCGGTCGAAGGTCTCGGCCGGCGCGCGTTCGGGGTCGAGGAGCACGTCGGGCGAATCGTAGGTGTTGGGCGCGGTGAAGTCGGCGAAGGCGATCTGCCGCGTCGTGACGCTGCCGTCGAACAGCGGCAGGCCGCTCTTGCCGGGGTCGACCGGGGTCAGGCGGGCGAAGGGATCGTTCCAGTCGCGGGCCGGCGCATTGGCGACCGCCGGGGGCGTCAGGCGGGTGGTCTCGGTCTGCACCGCGGCGGGCGCGGGGTCGGCCGGGATCGGGGTCATCGCCGTGCGGGCGGTATCGGTGAGGAGCGCCAGCGGATCGGGCACCGCATCCTCCGACCCGGCGAAGGCCAGCATCACGCCGTCGAAGGCGGGCGAGGGATTGGGCATCGGGAGCGGCGCCATCACCGCGTCGGCGAGGAGGATGGGATCGCGGGTCGCGACCGGCTCCGCCGCCACGGGCTCGTCCGCCACCGGCTCGTCATGGCCGGGCATCGGCATCGGCAGCGGCGCGGTGAGCGGCGCCACGGAGGCGGGGGCGGCCGCGGCGACCGCGACCTGCGCGGCGGGCGCTGCCGGCGTGGCAGCGGCGGGCTCGTCATTGCTGCCGAAGAGCGCGGCGATGCGGCTGCCGAAGCCGCCGCCATTGCCGCCGCCGGCCTCATCGACCGGAGCCTGGAAGAGGGCGACGACCGTCGTGCCGCGCGCCTCGTAGGCGCGCTGCGCCTCGGCATAGCCGGGGAGGGCGCGGCCATTGTCGGGGATGTAGAGGCTGCGTCCGTCGGGGAAGACCTGCTGCAGCTGCGCGGTCGTCATGCGCGGCCACATCCGCACCGAGCCGGTGTCGAGATGGACGAAGGGCCAGCCCGAGGTCGGGTAATAGCCGACGCCGCCGACCTGCATCTGGAGGCCAGTGGCGCGCAGCGTCGCAAGGTCGACGCCGGAGAGATAGAAGTCGAGCGCGTTGCCGCGCATGTGCTGGCTGTTCTCGGCGACGCCGCTCGAATTTGAGCGGAGCATCGTATTGGTCTCGGGCGCGCGATAGCCGCACACGATCTGCACCACGCCATGGCCGCCGGTGCGCTGCACCACCTCCCAGACGAGGTCGATCAGGCGCGGGTCCATCTCGATCGCCTCGTTCCGCCGCCAGTCGCGCAGGATGTGGTTGATCTGCCGCATCGCCTCCGGGACGTACTGGCCGTTCCGCTTGTAGGTGACGGTCAGATCCTCGCCGGTATGGAGGTTGTGAAAGGAGAGGGTACGATCGGCGGCAGCGGCAGGCTGCGCCAGCATCGTCATCAGGGAAGCGCATATGGCCGCGAACAGAACCCGCATCCGCGGGAGCGGCCGACGCAATGTCGCTCGATGGTCAGGCTGCACTGGCAATGTGATCCGCTGTTCCTGTTGCCGGTCCCCGGCTTCCCCCCGTGGACCACATTTTAGGTTTGTCAGCGTTAACCAAAGCTTGTCGCGCCAACGATGCGGACCGGGGGAAAAGACCCGATCCATTTCGGAATATCAAGGCTTTATCGCCGGCCGCCGGGGACAAAGGGTTAGGCGGAGGTTGATCGCGGAGCACTCTTTTTCGGCCGACGATCCATCGCCGGGGCGTGCGTCGCCGTCATGACGGTCACGAACGCCACCCATCCTCTGCTTTCAAAGGAGGGGATTGCAGGCGGGGTGGGCGATGTTCGGACGCTGCCTGACAGCAAGTCCCTCCCCCTGAAGGGCAGGGCTATCGCATTGTGGATGTTCGAGCCATGTCTCTGAAGTAGCAGAAGAAATCCTACCCTCCCCTGAAGGGGGAGGGTCGGCGCGCAGCGCCGGGGTGGGGTGCGCGGCGGTTCGGCATACGGTGACGGCAATGCTTCGCGCGCCTCGATTGCCGATTCCCGTATCACTACGGACTGAGTGCGCTGATGGGCCGTGTCACCCCACCCCGCCGCGCTGGCGCGCGGCGACCCTCCCCCTCCAGGGGAGGGTGGCCATACGATTGATCTGAAACGTAAAATCCGCACATGCGATTCCCCTGCCTTTCAAGGGGAGGGGCGCAAGGGACGGGTTTAGAGTTTCGCGCGGGCCGAGACGGTTTCGACCTGGCGCGTGGCGTCCTTTTCCGAGCCGACGACGCCGGTGCCGAGCACGGCCTTGGTCTCGGGATGGCGCACCGTCCAGCGCCAGCGATTCGGCGCCTCCTGATGGATCGTGCTGTCCAGCGCCGGCTTCTTCTTCGGCTTGGCTTTGGCGGACTTGGCCATGGCGATTCCTCCGTTCTTCCGGGGAAACTAGCGCCGGGCAGGCCGGTCGGCCAGCATGCAGAGGCGCTGGTCGCGCGGATGGTGTCGCTGCGCGACGATTCTTGCGCTGGGTCCCCGCTCTCGCGATGGCGCTGCGCGCCACGCGGTCGGGGACGAGCGGTGGTGGAGAAATGAAAAGGGCGGCCGGTTGGCCGCCCTTTTCGCAATCGTCTCTCGAAACGACGCTACGTATTCGGGGCGAGGCCGAGGGCGGCGCGGACGAGGGCGCTGTGGCCGTAGACGTCGTTGCGGAACTGGATGTTGCCGTTCTCGTCGACCACCGCGGTGAAATAGGTGATGTGGACCGGGATGTGGTGCGTCAGGTCGACCTGGCGCTCGTTGGGGCCGTACAGCGCCTCGAGCGCGGCGGCGTCCCAGCCCGGCTCGTCCATCAGCAGCACGTCGGCGAAGTCCATCGGGTTCATCACCCGCACGCAGCCATGGCTGAAGGCCCGCGCGTCGCGGTCGAAGAGGCTCTTCGACGGCGTGTCGTGGAGGTAGACCGCGTGGTTGTTCGGGAACATGAACTTCACCCGGCCGAGAGCGTTGCCATTGCCCGGACGCTGGCGCATCGAGATCATCGAGGGCGAGATCTGCGACCAGTCGATCGTCACCGGGTCGACATGGTGGGTCCGGCCTTCCCAGCGCACCCAGACGTCGAACGCGGCGCGGTTGAAATAGCCCGGGTCGGAGCGGAGCATGGCGTAATATTCCTCGGCGATGATCGAGGCCGGCACGTTCCAGTACGGGTTGACGATGACGTGCTCGATCTCGTCGGAGAATATCGGCGTCTGGTGCGAGCGTAGGCCGGTGACGACGCGGGTCTCGTGGATCACGACGCCATCGCGGAAGACGCGCAGCATGTATTCCGGCACGTTGACCTGGACGTAGAATTCGCCGAGGTCGCGCGGCAGCCAGCGGTAGCGCTCCATGTTGGCGATGATCTCGCCGACCGGATCGATCGCCGGGCCGTTGAGCGCGCCGAGCGTGTTGGGGCCGACCACGCCGTCGGTGATGAGGCCGTTCGCGGCCTGGAAGTCGCGGACAGCGACGTCGAGGCTCTCATCGAAGATCTCGGCGCCTTCGACCGGCGCGGGAAGATCGAGCCGGGCGCGCAGGATCGTGACCCGCTCGCCGCTTGAGCCGAGGCGAAGCGTCGGGCCTTCCGGCACCACGATGCGCTCGTCGGCCGCCGCGCCGCGGATGCGCGCCAGCTCGTCGCGAAGCGCGATGTAGCCCGGATGCGTCGGGTTGTAGGCGTCGAGCGCGGCCGCGGCGTCGTCGGCGGAGGAGACGTTCGCCAGCGCCGCGACGGCGTCGGGCAGATGCGGCGTGATGTCGAGATTGGCGTTGAGCGCGCGCGGGTCGAGCCGGCCGGCATAGGCCTCGCGGGTATAGGCAACGACGGCGAGGCTCATGCGGATTTCGCGGGCGGCGACCGACGCCACGGAGGTGGTGTTGCCGACCACCGGCAGCGCATAGGCCGACGGGTCAAGGCCGTCGGCGGCGGCGCCGCGGATGCGGGCGATCGCGGCGCGGGCGGCCGCGGTCATGGTGCCGTCGGCGAACCACACCGGCTGGTAGCCATTCGCCTCGTAGAAGGC
Organism: Bauldia sp.; assembly: GCA_026126025.1. Lineage (GTDB taxonomy): Bacteria > Pseudomonadota > Alphaproteobacteria > Rhizobiales > Kaistiaceae > JADLGL01. The sequence goes on from JAHCJZ010000008.1 coordinate 142,173, forward strand.
GGCCACGCCCGCCGCGTCGCCGGCGAAGGTGCCATCGTCGCGGGCGAGGGCGGCAATCTCGGCCTGGATCGCATCGCCGAGCGGTGACGACGCCATCCGCTGCAAGGCGTCGGCGATCGCGCCGCGAAGCTGCAGCGGCGAGTCCTCGCCGATCAGCGCGTGCGCCGTTCCCGGCAGGGACGCTGCAAGCGCGGCCAGGAACGCGGCCGCTGCGACGGTCTTCGACTTCATGTGATCCCTGCCCATACCCATTCCCCACTTCATAACCCGTAAGGCCCGCGGCCGGTTCGGCCGCCGGACCGGATGGCGCCTCACGACGCCGCGATCCCCGTCTCGTCCGGCGCGGCGATGCCGACGTCGCGGAGCTTGCGATAGAGCGTCGACCGGCCGATGCCGAGCCGGCGCGCGGCGAGCGCCATGCGGCCGCCATAACGGTCGAGCGCGAGCCGGATGAGGTCGGCCTCGACCTCGCTGATCGGCCGCACCTCGCCCTTGTCGAGCGCCGCGATGACGTCGCCGGACGGAGCGGTAGGGGCCGGCGGCTGAACGGCCGCTGAAGGCGGCGCCAAATCGCCGGCGGCGAGGCCCATCGAAAGATGCGCCGCGATCTGCGGGAACTCGGCGGTGGTCAGCGTCGGCCCGTCGGCGAGCACCACGGCGCGGAACACCGCGTTCTCGAGCTGGCGGACATTGCCCGGCCAGCGATAGGCCGAGAGGAGGTCGAGCGCGGCGGCGTCGATGCCGCGAAGGTTGGGCTTGCCTTCCTCCGCCGCGAAACGCGCGGTGAAATGGCGCGCGAGCTCGGGGATATCCTCAGGCCGTTCGCGCAGCGGCGGCACGCGGATCGGGAAGACGTTGAGCCGGTAGTAGAGGTCCTCGCGGAAGGCGCCGGCGGTGACGAGGTCGGCGAGGCTCCGGTTGGTCGCCGAGATCAGGCGGAAGTCGACGCGGATCGGACGCTTGGCGCCGACCGGGTCGATCTCGCCGTCCTGGAGCGCGCGCAGCAGCCGCACCTGCACCTCGGGCGGCAGCTCGCCCACCTCGTCGAGGAAGAGCGTGCCGCCATGGGCCTCCTGGAATTTGCCGACATGCCGGTCGACGGCGCCGGTGAAGGCGCCCTTCTCGTGGCCGAACAGGATCGATTCGGCGAGCTTCTCGGGGATCGCGCCGCAATTTACGGTGATGAACGGCTTGGCTCTTCGGTCGCCGGTGCCCTGGATGGCGCGGGCGACGAGCTCCTTGCCGACGCCGGACTCGCCCTCGATCAGGATCGGGATCTGCGACTTCGCCGCGCGCTCGCCGAGCGCGATGACGCGCGCCAGCGCCGGGCTTCGGGTGACGATGTCGCGGAAGGTGAGCGTGCCGGCGGCGGACTTCTTCATCCGCGCGATCTCGCCTTCGAGGGCGCCCAGCTTCAGCGCGTTCTCGATCGAGACCTGGAGCCGCTCCGGCGACACCGGCTTCACCACGAAGTCGACCGCGCCGGCGCGCATCGCGCCGACCACGGTGTCGATCCCGCCATGGGCGGTCTGGACGATGACCGGCACCTTCAGCCCCGCCTGGCGAAGGCGCGACAGGACGCCCATGCCGTCGAGCTCCGGCATCACGAGGTCGAGCACCACGAGCTGGAAGCGGTCGCCGTCGGGCGCGGTGAGGAGCTTCACCGCGGCTTCGCCATTGTCGGCGACGGTCGGCGCGTAGCCGAACTTCGTCACCGCGGCTTCGAGAAGCCGGCGCTGCACCGGGTCGTCGTCGACGATGAGGATCGCTTGGGCCATCGGCGGGCGGATACTCGACGGGACTGTGAGACTGGCCGTTGCGCGCATCGATGCCGTCAGCCGGGGTGCCGCCATGTTCGGAGGGCGAGGGTTAACAGGGGTTTGACGCCGGCGCCTTCAAGGCCGCACGAACGGCATGATCTGCATCATAATGGGAAAGACGGCCGCCTGGTGTGACGTATTTGCATCGGCGCGGGACAACACGCATCAATATGTAAAGCGCGGCGAATCTTGCGCCGCGCGGCGTATCGGACCACGGTGCGCCTCGACCCCATCCCCCACGAAAGATCGATCATGCCGTTCAGCCTCCGCCATGCACCGTTGCGCGAAACCGAGGCCGCCGCTGCCGCGACCGGTGCGCCGGACATCGGAATCCTGCCGGAATGGAACCTCGCCGACCTCTATCCCGCGATGGATTCGCCACAGTACCAGGCGGATCTCGCGAAGGCGGCCGCCGACTCGCAGGCCTTCTCCGACAAATATCGCGGCAAGCTCGCCGAGATCGCGGTCGGCCCGGACGGCGGCGAGCGGCTTGCCGAGGCGGTGAAGGACTACGAGGCGCTCGACGATCTGATCGGCCGCATCATGTCCTATGCCGGGCTGATCCATGCCGGCGACACCAGCGATCCGAAGCGCGCCAAGTTCTTCGGCGATACCCAGGACAAGATGACGACGGCATCGTCGCGGCTCCTCTTCTTCACCCTCGAATTCAACAAGCTCGACGACGGCGTCCTGGAGACCGCGATGCTGGCCTCGGCGACGCTCGACCATTACCGGCCGTGGATCGAGGACATCCGCCGCGAGAAGCCCTACCAGCTCGAGGACCGGATCGAGGAGCTGTTCTTCGAGAAGGCGACGACGAGCTCGGCCGCGTTCAACCGCCTCTTCGACGAGACAATGGCGGCGCTCCGCTTCACCGTCGACGGCGAGACGATGTCGCTGGAGGTGGTGCTGTCGCAGATGCTCGACCCGCGGCCGGAGCGCCGCAAGGCCGCCGCCGAGGGCCTCGCCGCGACGCTGAAGGAGAATGAGCGGCTCTTCACGCTCATCACCAACACCCTCGCCAAGGACAAGGAGATCGCCGACCGCTGGCGCGGCTTCAAGGACGTCGCCGACTCGCGGCACCTTGCCAACCGCGTCGAGCCGGAGGTGGTCGACGCGATGGTCGAAGCGGTGCGCGAGGCCTATCCGCGGCTCTCCCACCGCTATTATGCGCTGAAGGCGAAGTGGTTCGGCATGGAGCAGCTGAACCACTGGGACCGCAACGCGCCGCTGCCGCGCGCGCCGTCCCGGCTGATCGGCTGGGACGAGGCGAAGGACACGGTGCTGTCGGCCTATGCCGGCTTCGACCCCGCGATGGCCGACATCGCGCAGCGCTTCTTCGACCGCAACTGGATCGACGCGCCGGTCCGCGCCGGCAAGGCGCCCGGCGCCTTCGCGCATCCGACGGTGCCGAGCGCGCATCCTTACGTCCTCCTCAACTACCAGGGCCGGCCGCGCGACGTGATGACGCTCGCCCATGAGCTCGGCCATGGCGTCCACCAGGTGCTCGCCGCACCGCAGGGCGCGCTGATGGCGCCGACGCCGCTGACGCTCGCCGAGACCGCGTCGGTGTTCGGCGAGATGCTGACCTTCCGCGCGCTCCTCGCCCGCACCACCGACCCGGTCGAGCGGCAGGCGCTCCTCGCCTCCAAGGTCGAGGACATGATCAACACCGTGGTGCGGCAGATCGCGTTCTACGTCTTCGAGCGCCGCGTCCATGCCCTGCGCCGCGAGGGCGAGCTGACCGCCGAGCAACTCGGCGAGGTGTGGCGCGAGGTGCAGGCCGAGAGCCTCGGCCCCGCAGTGAAGCTCGGCCCCGGCTACGAGACCTACTGGAGCTACATTCCGCACTTCATCCACGTGCCGTTCTACGTCTACGCCTACGCCTTCGGCGACTGCCTGGTGAACTCGCTCTACGCCGTCTATCAGGAGGCGGAATCGGGCTTCCAGCAGAAGTATTTCGCCATGCTGAAGGCCGGCGGCACCAAGCACCACAAAGACCTCCTCGCCCCCTTCGGCCTCGACGCCTCCGACCCCGCCTTCTGGCACAAGGGCCTCGCGGTGATCGACGGCCTGATCGGGGAACTCGAGGCGATGGAGCCGGCGGCTTAGGGGCCCTCGGGGCGGCGGGCAGGCCCGCTGTTCGACCCCATGCGTTCCCCGGACAAGGTGCATCACATTCGTGATGCACCGCAGAGCCGGGGGCCATTCGGTGTCCGGGCAGAACGCACACGCCGCGTGGATCCCGGTTCAGCGCTTCGGCGCAAGGCGCCGAAGCTTGCCCGGGAAACGTGACGGGGCGGTGCCGCGTCCACCCATCGACAACCCCCGATCCAAGCGGCGGTCGGTCGCCGAATGCGGACTGTTCCCTTTTGGGAAGTTCCCGCGCCTACCCGCGACTCTAGGCTCCCAATCGGCGCTCATCCGAGCGCTGGTCACAAGGGGGAGAACCATGAACCGCTATGGGAAGTTGGCCGGCATTCTTATCGCCGTCTCTGCTATCGGCGCCGCAGCTGAGGCGGCGGAGGTGTCGATGGTTGGCACCACCAATCTGCTCGGCCTTGGCGATACCTATGTCGTCGGCGAGAACCATCTGTACTTCGTCGGCAAGTTCGTCGGCCACTATGTCGACGACAATGCCAGCGGCCCATTCCACCTCGCCACAGTGACGTGCCCGGGCTGGAACGAGCCGGGCATCATCGCCGGTGGCTATTGCATCATCCGCGATCTTGCTGGGGACGAGGCATATTTGTCGTTCCAGTGCGTTGACCAGCCGGGGCCGCCCGCGGGCGCGATCCTCTCGGGCAACTGCACCGGCAGTTTCCTCGGCGGCACCGGGACGTTCGCTGGCGCAACCGGCAATGGCGGCTTCTACGTCGTACTGATCAACGTCAACCCCGACGGCAGCGCCCCGATCTACGCTGATTGGAACTTCACGGTGTCGCTGCCCGACTAGCCGGGCGCGAGCCTCCCGGAGCGCGCCCGGGGGGTATTCGTCTCGTCAACTTTCGCTGCCGCCGATGGCGCTGAGCCGGGTGACGAACCGCACCAGCTCTGCCTGGCGCGCGAAGCCGAGCTTCGCGTATATCCGCTTCACGATGGTCCGCGCCGATCCCTCGGTCAGGCCAAGACGCTGCGCCGCCTCGCTGATCGGCAGGCCGGCGCCGACATGGGAGGCAAGACGCGCCTCCGCCGGCGTCAGGCCGAACCGGGTGAGGACGGTCTCCGGCATCAGCCGCCCCGGAGCGTCGGGATCGACGAAGAAGACGACGATCGACCGGCGTCCGAGAAGGATCACCTCCAGCCTCTCGGCGCTGTCGGCGCCTACGCCTATGGCATGTGCGAGGACTGGCTTCCCGTCGGGGCGGCGAAGGTGGACCGGTCCGACGAATCCCGGCGCTGTGTCGGGTGACCCGGCGCTGCGGAGGAGGGTGTCGAGCGCGGGCTGGTCGAGCGGGATTCGCGCTCGCAACCGGCCGCCCACGGTCGAGAAGCCACCGCCGGCGAGCATCGTCTTCGCCGCGGCATTAAGATGCTGCACGCGGCCGGTCGCGTCGAGAAACGCGACGCCGCAATCGAGGCGCGATAGCACCTCTATCGTGGCCGTCCGGGGTTCCCACCCGCCCGCCAGCGTTGCGGCGATCGTCAGCGATCGCGCGGCGTGCCGGCCGAAGAGGTCCCAAAGCGCCTTCTGCTCCTGCGAATACCGGCCCCTGCGGTGGTGGCGAAGCGCACTGATCGTGATCACATGGTCGGTCAGCGACGGCGTCACCAGAAACGCAACGTCGGACCGGCTGTCGAGGCTCGGGACCATGAACTCCTCGTTGAACGCGTCGCGCACGAATTCGTGTGGCGTGAACATCGCGTCGACGTCGAGGAACCCGCGCCTCAACCCGCGCCGGAGTGTGCGCTGAACCCTCGAGTTCCGCGCATGCCATTCGGGCGTGTATTCGGTGAAGGGAACGAGCGCCGTCGACCGGAAGCTCGGAACCGGCGCGGCAAGGTCCATCGGAACGATGACCGAGCCGATCGCGCCAACCGCGTCGGCCATCGACTGCAGCGCCGGCGCCCACTGCGCGGGTTCGAGCGCGGCCTGATGAATCTGGTCGACGATGCGCAGAACTTCGGACTGGTGCACGCGGCCCCCCGATCGATCCACCCCCGCGACTATACACAGCCTCCGATTGCGCCGGCTAGGGTCGGCTCGGCTGGCGTCAGCCGAACGCGGGCTGATCCGCGAACTCGAGGCGATGGAGCCTGCGTAGGCGCCCCGTTTCCCCTGGCGTCATGGCCGGACTTGTTCCGGCCATCCACGTCTTGTTGCTCGACCGCGAAGGCGTGGATGCCCGCAACAAGTGCGGGCATGACGATGAAGGCGGGATCGCGGCTCGCAATTCCGCGGAGGATGGTGTTTCTTCGCGCCTCCGCCATCACCCGGCCAGCCGCATCATGTCGCCCTATACCCGCCTCGAAGCCGCGTTTGCCCGTGCGGCGATCCTCAATGAGACGCTCGGCGTCCTGCATTGGGATACCGAGACGATGATGCCGAAGGGGGCGATTGCGGGGCGGTCGGACCAGCTGGCGACGCTGGAGGAGATGAGCCACGAGATCATCGCCGCGCCGCGGGTCGGCGAGATGCTGGCCGAGGCGGAGGAGGGCGCGGCGGGGCTGACGGAGTGGCAGGCGGCGAATCTGCGCGAGATGCGGCGCGCGCATGTCCGCGCTGTCGCGATCCCGGCCGATCTTCTCGTTGCCGCCACCAAGGCGAATGCGGTGTGCCAGCATGTCTGGCAGGAGGCGCGGCCGGCGAACGATTTCGCCGCGGTGAAGCCGCATCTCGCCGAGGTGATCCGGCTGCAGCGCGCGGTCGGGGCGGCGCTCGGCGCGTCGCTCGACCTTTCGCCCTATGACGCGCTGCTCGACCAGTATGATCCCGGGGCGCGGCAGGACTCGATCGACGCGCTGTTCGCTCCGCTCCGCGCAGCGCTGCCGGAGCTGATCCGCGCGGTGGTCGAGAAGCAGCGCGCCGCGCCGGCTCCAGAGCCATTGCCGAAGCCGTTCCCGGTGGCGGCGCAGCAGGCGCTCTGCCGGATGCTCCTCGACACGATCGGCTTCGACTTCGACCATGGCCGGCTCGACGTGTCGGCGCATCCCTTCTCCGGCGGCTCGTTCGGCGACATCCGCGTCACCACCCGCTATTCGGAGGATGTCCTCTTCCCGGCGCTCTTTGCGACGATCCATGAGGGCGGCCACGCGCTCTACGAGCAGGGCCGGCCGGCGGCGTGGCGGCACCAGCCGGTCGGGCTCGCCAAGGGCATGGCGGTCCATGAGAGCCAGTCGATGATCATCGAGTGGCAGGCGGGGAAGAGCGCCGAGTTCCTCGGCTTCCTGTTCCCGAAGATCCGCGAGGCGTTCGGCGGCGACGGGCCGGCATGGAGCGACGGCAACCTCATGGCGCTCGCCCGCCGCGTCGAGCCCGGCCTCATCCGCGTCGATGCCGACGAGCTCACCTATCCCGCGCACATCCTGGTGCGCTTCGGCATCGAGCGCGCGCTGATCGCCGGCGAGCTCGCGGTCGACGACCTGCCCGCCGCGTTCAACGAGGCGGTGGCCGGGCTCCTCGGCGTCACCGTCCCCGACGACCGCCGCGGCTGCCTCCAGGACATCCACTGGCACGGCGGCGCCTACGGCTATTTCCCGATGTATCTCGTCGGCGCGATGACCGCCGCGCAGCTCTTCGCGGCTGCGGTCGAAGCCGACCCCGCGCTGCGCCCGGCGCTCGCCGAAGGCGATTTCCGCCCGCTGGTGGCGTGGCTGCGCACCCACATCCATTCCCGCGGCAGCGCGGTCGACCGCGAAACGCTGGTCTGCGACGCCACCGGCGCCCCGACCGGCGCGGACCGGTTCCTGACGCATCTCCGCGCGCGGTATCTGGATTCGTGAGTCGCGGTTTCGCGTTCCACCGCCATCCTTCGAGGCCCGGCTTCGCCGGGCACCTCAGGATGAGGTCCGATTTCATTCACCGACCTCATCCTGAGGTGCGAGCGCAGCGAGCCTCGAAGGATGACGACTGGCGCGACCGCCGCAGCCGGGGCTACGCCCGCGGCGGGGCGGCGGTGGATTTTCGGAGGATCAGCCGGGTCGGGAGGGCGACGCGGCCGGTGGCGGCGGGCGGGTTGAGGATCATCTCGACCGCCGTCTTGCCGATCTCGGCGATGGGCTGGGCGACGGTGGTCAGCGGCGGCTCGGAGGTGGCGCTTTCGGGCACGCCGTCATAGCCGACCACCGAGACGTCCTCGGGGACGCGAAGGCCGTGGCGGCGCAGCCAGTCGAGCGCGACGAAGGCGGCGCGGTCGGACTGGGCGAGGATCGCGGTCGGCGGCTCGGGCGCGGCGAAGATCTCCTCCATCGCCGCCTCGACGGTGGGCGTGTCGTTCCGTGTCTCGAACACCGGCACCGAGCCGGGGTCGACGCCGGCGGCGGCGATCGCCTCGAGATAGCCGGCGATGCGGTCGCGGGTCACGGTGTAGAAGGTGGCGTCGATCTTCTCGCGCGTCGCGCGGCCGGCGCCGCCCTCCACGAGGTGGAGGCCGATGATCGCGAAGCGGCGATGTCCGAGGCGGACGAGATGCTCCGCGACGCCGCGCGCGCCGGCGACGTCGTCGACGCCGACGGCGGGGATCGATCCGTCGCGATGGCCGAAGGCGAGCGCGACGAAGGGCAGCTGCCGCTCGCGCGCCATGGCGATCAGCCGGTCGGCGCCTTCGAGGCAGAACAGGATCAGCCCGTCGACCAGCGCGCTCCGGACGTTCCAGGCGAGCTCCTCCTCGCTCTGCGCCGAGATCAGCGAGATGCCGACGCCGTTCGCGTCGGCGGCGTGGGTGATGCCGGTCATCAGCACCCGGGCGTAGGGGTCCTCGAAGAAATGCGACAGGCGCTCGACCGTCGCCACGCCGATGGCGTTGACCTTGCCGGCGCGCAGCAGCCGGCCCCTGGGGTCGGGCCCGGCATAGCCGAGCTGCTGCGCGATGTTGCGGACGCGCTCGCGGACCTCGTCGCGCACCAGCTGCGGCCGGTTGAAGACGTTGGACACGGTGCCCTGCGACACGCCGGCGGCCTTCGCGACATCGGCAAGGCGGGCGGCCCTTGCGGGCGACGCAACAGCCAGTTTCCTCGGCACGCTCTTCCTTCCTCCCTGCGACATATGTAGCAGCGTGCTTGAACCGATTCAATTTCCCTTGACAACGCGCGGGCGGAGGATCACCTATTGAATCGTTTCAAGCGGTGGATCGGTCACGGATTGAATCGATTCATCGGCCGGCGTGAAGGCCGGCAGGCAGTGACGAAGGAAAGATCATGAGCACGACCATCACCGAAACCCTGCTCGACGGCGCCGGCCTTGCCGCGCGCGACGACCGTCCGGGCATCTTCATCCGCCTCGGCAAGGCGGCCCGCGCCGCGGCGCACCGCTTCGAGGACCGGCGCACCGTGTCCCGCCTGTCGCGGCTCGACGCCCGCCTGATCCGCGACATGGGCTTCGAGCCCGACATGATCTATGGCGCCGTCGAAGGCAGCTGGGACGACCACGCGCTCCGGCGCTAGGCCGAGGCGCCGCCCCCTCGTCACGCCGGCGAAGGTCGGGGTCCGGACTCACACGAAGGCCGGAGCGTGTGGCGCTGGATTCCGGCCTTCGCCGGAATGACGAAAGGGGGGCCGCGGCTAGAGCCTTGCCGGCTTGGGGGCGGTGTTATACGTTCCGTATAACGTCGCGGAGACATACCCCCATGCGCCTGCAGATCAAGAAGATCGGCAATTCCACCGGGCTTATCCTGCCCAAGGAGCTCCTGCAGCAGCTGAAGCTGGAGCAGGGGGACTGGGTCACGGTCACGGAGACCGCGGACGGGCTGAAGGTCTCGCGCTACGATCCCGACCATGGCGAGGCGATGGAGATCGCCCGCGAGGTGATGCGGGAATACCGCGATACCTTCAAGGTCCTGGCGAAGTGAGCGAGCCCCGCTGGCTGACGCCGGCGGTCGTCGAAGACATCCATGCCGAGCAGCTGGCGATCTTCGGTGGTCCGGAAGGCATCCGCGATCGCGGTCTGCTCGAATCGGCCCTCGACCGGCCGCGCAACAAATGGGCCTACGAGAATGCCGGTCTGGCGGAGCTTGCCGCCGCCTATGCGTTCGGAATCGCGCGCAATCACCCGTTCATCGACGGCAACAAGCGGACGGCCTTCGCCGCGCTGATGGTGTTTCTGCGGCTCAACGGCGTCCCGTTCGCGCCGCCGCCCGCCGAGGCGACCGCGATCATCCTCGAGCTCGCGGCGGGTACCGTCGGCGAGGAGGGGTTGGCGCGGTGGATCGGCGACAATCTGCCGTCGTGACGGCGCCGGCGGGCAAGTCGTTCGCGTTGCCTTGGCGGGACGCGCCGCCTATATAGACGCCATCCCACCTCGCCCGATCACGGCTGAGGCTTCGCCGGAGGAAGACCGGCGGAGCGAACAGGAGGCCTTTACCATGACGCTCTTGATGCCCAAGGCGACGGCCGTCTGGCTCGTCGACAACACCGCGCTGATACCATGACGCTCTTGATGCCCAAGGCGACGGCCGTCTGGCTCGTCGACAACACCGCGCTGACCTTCGAGCAGATCGCGGCGTTCTGCCAGCTGCACCCGCTGGAGGTCCGGGCGATCGCGGACGGCGAGGCGGCGATGACCATCAAGGGCCAGGACCCGGTCTCCACCGGCCAGCTCACCCGCGAGGAGATCAAGAAGGGCGAGGCCGATCCCGCCTACCGGCTGAAGCTCGCCGAGCCGAAGGTGCGCATCCCGGTGCAGAAGCGGAAGGGCCCGCGCTATACCCCGGTGTCGCGCCGCCAGGACCGGCCGAACGCCGTGCTGTGGCTGCTGCGCCATCATGCCGAGCTGAAGGATGCGCAGATCTCGCGCCTCGTCGGCACCACCAAGCCGACGATCGACGCGATCCGCAACCGCACCCACTGGAACGCCAACAACCTCCAGCCGATGGATCCGGTGACGCTCGGCCTCTGCTCGCAGATCGACCTCGACCTCGAGGTCGAGAAGGCGGCCAAGGGCCTGCCGCAGGTCGAGGAGCCGGCGGCGGGCGGCGCCACGCTGCTGCCGGCCGAGCAGACCACCGCGGCCGAGGCGCTCGCCGCCGCGGCCCGCCGCAAGGCCGACGAGGAGCTCGACGCCGACGCGGTGTTCGCCAAGCTGAAGTCGATGCGCTCGCCGGACGAGCCGGGCTAAAAGGGCAGTCGGCAGTAGGCAGTCGGCAGTCGCGGGGTTGCCGATCCGACTGCCGACTGCCGACTGCCCCATTACCCCAGGCATGAAAAAAGCGCCGCGGGAGGGCGGCGCTTTCCGAGTTCGCTTCACTGAATGCCTAGTGCACCGTCGCGGTGCTCCGGAGGCGTACGATCTCGTCCTTCAGATGCAGCTTGCGTCGCTTGAGCTCGGTTACCTCGGCGTCGTCGAGGCTGGGATGAAGCCGGGCCTCGTCGATCTGGCGTTCCAGATCGGCATGGCGCCGCTCAAGCTCTGCAAGATGCGATTCCGTCGACATCAGGAAGACCTCCATTTCTATCGAACAGACGGTTCAGTTTGACACAGGGTCCCCGGCCCGTCCATGCGGGCTGTGGGTGACCGGGAAGGGCCCGGAACGACCGGGATTCCTCGCCTTCATCTGATCTGGGCACCAGTAAACGCACCGTCAATGCCCGTTCAGGCCTGCGCCGCCGCATGCTATGATTATGGTGGCCTGCAGGGCCGTGCATGCGGGCGCATCATGAACGAAAACGACGACATCCGGGCCCTCCGCGAGGAGCTCGAGCGCCTGCGGCAGGAGCATCGCGACCTCGACGCCGCCGTGACGGCGATGGGGGAATCCGCCCTTGCCGATCCGATTCGCCTGCAGCGGCTGAAGAAGCGCAAGCTCCTTCTCAAGGACCGCATCGCCAAACTGGAGGATATGCTCCTCCCCGACATCATCGCTTGAGGCGGAACGATCCCCCCACGGGCACATTTCTGACTGTACGACTCATATTTCGTTGACAGCCCGGAACCCAGTTGCAAACTGGAATAGTTCGCAAATTGGGAGGGACAACGATGAAACTGCCCGTGAAAGGAGTCATCGTCGGGGTTGCGGCGGTCGGGATCGCCGCCGCGGCGTTTGCGCAGCCGCTGGGGAATGGCTGGCTGCTTGGCGCGCCCGACGACGCCACCCGCTTCGAGCTGATCCAGGACGATGCCGGCGGCTTCGGCCGCGCCATGTTCGAGGCCTCGATCCGCTATGAGCGCATGTATGAGGCGATCGTCGACGGCAATCTCGAGCTGGCCGCCCATCACTGGGATACGATCGAGGGTTCGGTCTCGGCGGGCATCGTCCGGCGGCCAGGCCGCGCGGCAAACGTCAACGCTTTCCTGCTCGACGACGTGTGGGACCAGGTGATGGCCGAGCTGGAGAGCGGCGACCAGGCGCGGGCCGAAGCGGCCTTCATGGTGGCGCGCGTCTCCTGCATGGGCTGCCACCAGGCCGAGGATGTCGCCTATCTGAACGACCAGCGCATGTTCACCGACCTCGTCTTCGAGTGATCGCCGGCGGTCCCGCGGCGGCGTGAGCGTCGCGGGACCGTATCGCGTGCCTCAGCGCGGCAGCGCCGGCGGCGGTTCGCCGAGATGCGCGGCGAGGTCGCGGTGGAGCTGGTCCATCGTCGACCGCGGGTCGAGGAAGAAGCGCGAAATGGCGCGGAAAAGCGGATTGTAGACTTCGCCCGCCTCAGTGATGGTCAGCGCCGCTCCCCCGTTCTCCTGCGGCGTCACCGTCCAGGTCCAGGTGCCGCCAAAGGCGCGCTCGTCGACGATCCGGGTCACCATGCGCCGCGCCGCCGGGTCGAACACCTCGACCGCCTGGGTGAGCGTATCGCCGCGGCGGCGCACTTCCTTCCATACCGCCCGGCCGTTGCGATCGGGCAGGCGCTCCATCTGCTTCACACCGGATCGCCACCCCGGATGGCGTTCCCAGTCGGAGATCGCGGTCCACACCCGGTGCGGGTCGGCGCGATACGCCACGCTCCGCGTCGCGACATGGTCGCGCCGCAGCATGAAGCCGATGAGGACGAGGATGATCCCCGCCGCCAGCGGCAGCCCGATCACCACGCCGAGGACGATCCAGAGCCAGGTCATCCGCCCCCCTCCACAGCGGAGTGTCCGCTTCAAGCGTGAACGCCGCAAGCATCGGCCCCAACGCTCCCACCGAAGTCGGATGTTTCCGACTTCGGCATGTCTAGACCCCAACACGGGTAGACCCGTGTTGGGCGGGAGGGTCGAAACCGCGTGGCGGTTTCGGGGAGGGTGCTGACGGGCAGCTTTGACACTACCGGAGCTCAGCACCCCCTCCCGAACCGGCTGCGCCGGGTTCGACCTCCCCGCAAAGGGGAGGTTGAACGGATGGGCCGGTAACGCTTGCTCCGGAATGGCCGCTCCTGTACATGCGCGCCTTTCCGGCCGGGGGAGATGATGGCCGCAGCCAAGAGCGCGCCGCCGGTGGCGATCGTGATGGGGAGCCAGTCGGACTGGGCGACCCTGTCGCACGCTGCGAAGACCCTCGACGCGCTCGGCGTGGCGCACGAGGCGCGGATCGTCTCGGCACATCGCACGCCGAAGCGGCTGGTCGCCTTCGCCGAGGGCGCGGAAGCCGCGGGCTACAAGGTGCTGATTGCGGGCGCGGGGGGCGCGGCGCATCTGCCGGGAATGCTCGCCGCGATGACCGCGCTGCCGGTGCTCGGCGTGCCGGTCGAGACCAAGGCGCTCGGCGGCCAGGACAGCCTCTATTCCATCGTGCAGATGCCGGCGGGCATCCCGGTCGGCACGCTCGCGATCGGCAAGGCGGGCGCGATCAACGCCGCGCTGCTGGCGGCAGCGATCCTCGCGCTCCACGATGCCGGGCTCGCCGCGCGGCTCCGGTCATGGCGCGCCGCGCAGACCGCCGCGGTCGGCGAGCATCCCGTCGATGAAGCCTGAGCCGCTGCCGCCCGGGAGCGCGATCGGCATTCTCGGCGGCGGCCAGCTCGGCCGGATGCTGGCGCTGGCGGCGGCCGAGATGGGCCTTTCGGTCCACATCTACGCGCCGCCCGGCGACAATCCCGCGGCCGATATCGCGAAGGACGCGACGCTCGCGGCGTGGGATGACGAGGCCTCGCTGGCGCGCTTCGCCGAGGCGGTGGAAATCGTCACTTACGAGTTCGAGAACGTGCCCGAGGCGACCGCGCGCTTCCTCGCCGCGCGCCGCCCGGTGCATCCCTCGCCCGACGTGCTCGCCGTCGCGCAGGATCGCCTCGCCGAGAAGACGATGGCCGGCGCGCTCGGCATCGCGGTGGCGCCCTTCATGCCGGTCGACTCCGGGGCCAACCTCGCCGTCGCGCTTGCGCGCATCCCGCCGCCCGCGATCCTGAAGACGCGGCGGCTCGGTTATGACGGCAAGGGCCAGGCGCGGATCGATCGGGCCGAGGATGCGTCCGCGGCGTGGGCGGCGGTGGGCGGCGCGCCGTCGATCCTCGAAGCGCGGGTCGCCTTCGCCACCGAGATCTCGGTGCTGGTCGCGCGCGGCGCGGACGGCGCGATGATCGCCTATGACGTGACGGAGAACCGCCACGAGGGCGGCATCCTGCACACCTCGACGGTGCCGGCGAACGTGCCGGCAGCGATCGCGCAGGAAGCAGTCGGCATCGCCGAGCGGATCGCGGTCGCGCTCGACCATGTCGGCGTCCTCGCGGTCGAGCTGTTCGTCGCGGCGGACAGCGCCGGCGCGCCGCGGCTCCTCTTCAACGAGCTCGCGCCGCGGGTGCACAATTCCGGCCACTGGACCACCGACGCCTGCCTCGCATCGCAGTTCGAGCAGCACATCCGCGCCGTCGCCGGCTGGCCCCTCGCCGACCCGCGGCGCCATTCCGACGCGACGATGGAGAACCTCATCGGAGCCGACGCCGGGCGCTGGGCGGAGATCGCATCGGAGCCCGGCGCGCGGCTGCACCTCTACGGCAAGGCCGAAGCCCGCCCCGGCCGCAAGATGGGCCACGTCAACCGCATCCGGCCGCGGACCTGACTCCGGTCGTCCGGCAACTCCCCGCGTGGCGCGCATTCTTCGCAGCAATCAACGGTCGTTCCCCGGGCGCGGTGGACCGCGAAGCGGTGCACCGCAGAACCGGGGTCCACACGGCGTTTCTGTCAATCGCGGCCGCCGTATATGGATCCCGGGTCTGCGCTTCGGCGCAGAGCGCCGAAGCTTGCCCGGGAAACGCGGTGTGGTTGGAGCGCGCTGTATTGAGACCAGCGGAGGGGCGGTGTCGCGGCGCCGCCCCCGTGCGCGCCTAATCCAGCGCGATGTCGACCCAGACGAGGCGGTGGTCGGAGGTCTGGGTTTCGCCGGCCATGAGGAGGGCGGCGAGCGGGTCGGCGGCGACCGGCCAGAAGACGCCGGCGCCGGCGACGGTGAGGTCGCTCGACGGGAGGACGTAGTCGGCGCGAAGGTTGCCGGGGTCGAACTCGCCCGTGTCGGCGAAGTCGGCGGTGTCGAGGGCCGGGTCGCCGGTGTGGTCGGCGTTCTTGCCGCCGTCGGCCGTGGCGTCCTCCGGTCCGCCGGCGCTCGACGGCATCGGGTCCTGGAGCCGCGGCAGCGCGAGGAGGGTGCGGCCCATCTCGCGGATGCCGTCTCCGTCATGGGGGTCGAGGTTCAGGTCGCCGACGATGACGAAGGACGCATCCGCCGCGAGGCCGCCGGCAATGCCGGCATCGTCCACGATATAGGCCGACGCTTCGGGCATGATGTAGTCGGTCCAGAAGCGCACCTCGTCGTGGTTGCGGGTGCCGTTGCGGTCCTCCGGGCCGTCGAACACCGGGGGCGTCGGGTGGCTGGCGAGGATGTGGATCGTGGTGCCGCCGACGATGACCGGGACGTCCCAATGGCTCTTCGAGGAGAGCCGGAACACATCGAGGATCTCCGGGCTGTAGTAGTCCGCCGGCTCGGGTGTCTCGGGGTCGTCCGGGAGGAGGGCGTCCGGCATGTCGCGCCAGAGGAAGTTCCGGAAGGTGCGGATGTCGCCGGTCGCGATCGGATATTTCGACAGCACCAGCATGCCGTACTGGCCGGGGAAGAAGCCGAAGCCATAGGCGTCGTCGGGGCCGGCCGGGTTGCCGTCGCGGTTGAAGTCGAGGCCCGACGGGACGCCGGTGTTGGAGGGCGCGGTGAACCACGCCTCCGCCACCCAGGGCGCCGCGCCGTTCTGGCCGATTCCGAGGAAATTCTCGACGAAGAGCCGCGCCGCCTCGCCGTCCTCGTCGAAGTCGAACTCGTTGATGAGGACGATGTCGGGGTGGACGCGCTGGATGATCTCGGCGACGCGGGCGGGCTGGAGCGACGCCGGGTCGGAGAGCGCCGTGATCAGCTCGCCGGCGTTGAAGCGGTTGAGCGAAGCGTTGAAGGTGGCGATGCGGAGCGTCCCGTCCGCGCGGGCAAGGTCGAGATCCTGCGCGGCGGTGGGGAGGGCGGAAGCGACGGCGATGAGCGCGGTCGCGGCGAGAAGCCGAGCGTGCATTGGTGCCTCCATGGTGGCTCGTCGGGAGCACTCCATGGAGACCCGCCATCCTTGTCGCGGCGATGAAGGAGGCGTGACGCCGCGATGATCGGCGAAGGGGTTCAGCCGCCGCGGATTATCGCGACGAAGCCGGCGTCGATGAGGTCGGCATGGCCGTTGAGGCCGAGGCGGACGAAATTGACGATCGCCGCGATCGCGGCGTCGTCGAGCGCCCGGCCGAAGGGCGGCATCGCGCCGTCGCCCTCGAGGATCTGCGCCGCGACGTTGCCGGGGGAGACGGTGAAGGCGTTGCCGGCCAGCGCGGGCGCGATCCCGGCGCCTTCGCCCGCCGCGCCGTGGCAGCCGGCGCAGCCGACGGTGGCGAAGAGCGTCGCCCCGAGTGCGAGCTCGGCCTCGATCGCGTCGTCCGCGCCGTCGGTCGACAAGGCGGGCGCGGCGGCGACCGCGAGCGCCAGAACGCCGGCAGCGACGGACAGGCGCGGTCTCACGGTGATCGTTCCCCCTCGGCCCGCGTCACTCGCGCGGGCGCTGCGGTCAGCTTTACCGAAGCAGTGCCAACGGCAAATGACGATTCGGTGCGCGCGCACCCTGTGCCGGCTTTACCATCGGGGGGCGCTCTGCTACACAGCCGCCCAACTGGAGCGACGCGCAAGCGGCGCAGCTTGGCGTTTTTTTGCTTCGCTCCACCCCAGCGATTCGAACGAGATAGGACGCCCGTGCAGGTTCTGGTTCGCGACAACAATGTCGATCAGGCGCTGAAGGCGCTGAAGAAGAAGATGCAGCGCGAAGGCATCTTCCGGGAAATGAAGCTCCGCAATTATTACGAGAAGCCGTCGGAAAAGCGCGCCCGCGAGAAGGCCGAGGCCGTGCGCCGCGCCCGCAAGCTGGCGCGCAAGCGCGCCCAGCGCGAGGGCCTTCTCGGCGGCCGTACCGCGACCCGTACCGCGCCGGCGAAATAGCCCACCCACATTTTGCCGGCTTTGCCCGGTTGTATGGCCCCAGCGAGGGGGCCTTGTCAGGCAACCCTCTGACCCTGATTGCGGCTGCGGACGGCGCGTAAGGCTCGCGTCCGTCCGGTGAGGAGGCTGAATGGTTCGCCGGACGTCCCGACCGACCACCCCGTTGATCGCCCTGGCCATCGCCGGGCTCGTGCTCGCCGGCTGCCAGACCGGGGGCGGCGGCGGTGCCGCCTTCACCCCGTCGCCGACCGCCGATCCCGCCACCGGGTCGCAGGCCAATCTCGGCTCGCTCACCGAAGTGGTGCAGCGCAACCCGAACGACCCCAACGCCTACAATGTCCGCGGCATCGCCTATGCCGAGGCCGGCCGCGCGCAGGATGCGCTGGCCGATTTCAGCCAGGCGATCCGGCTCAACCCCTATTTCTACCAGGCCTACGCCAACCGGGCGCTGGTGCTGCGCGGCCTCGGGCGGCTCGACGAGGCGCTCGCCGACTACAACAACGCGATCCAGGTCAACCCGTCCTACGCCGACGCCTATGCCGGCCGCGGCGACCTCTACCGCGTCGCCGGCCGCAACGACCTCGCCTTCGCCGACCTCACCCAGGCGGTCACGCTCGACCCGTCGGACGCGCAGGCGCACAACAATCTCGGCCTGATCTACCAGACGCAGGGCCAGCATCAGCAGGCGATCGACGAATTCACCCGCGCGATCTCCTTTGCGCCGCGCGCGGCGGCGCCGCGCAACGGCCGCGGCGTCTCCTACATCGCGCTCGCCAACTACCAGGCCGCGTTCGACGACCTCAACGAGGCCGCGCGGCTCGACCCCAACTCGCCGCAGATCTGGACCAATCTCGGCCGCGCCGCCGAGGGCCTCGGCCGCATCGAGGATGCACGGACCGCCTATGGCTACGCGCTCCGCCTCGACCCCACCTACGCCCCCGCCCGCGACGGCCTCGCCCGCGTCGGCGGCACGCCAAGCATGGCGGCGGTTTAGGGCCAATTGGAGCAAAATCGACACGGTTAACCCTCCCCTCGTGGGAGGGTCGAAACCGCGAAGCGGTTTCGGGGAGGGGGACCGACTGAGGCCGCCCCCCTCCCGAAATCGGCGGCGCTGCGCTTGCCGATTTCGACCTCCCCACGAGGGGGAGGTTAACCGCCAAATGAACCGACCTTATCCGATCACTCTCGAGCAGCGTCTCGTTCCCCGGACACGGTGCAGGACGAAGTCCTGCACCGTGAGCCGGGGTCCACCGCCGCATGGATCCCGGTTCTGCAGCGCAGCGTTTCACGCTGCGCTGCGCCCGGGAAACGCGATCTGGCCAATGGGGTTAAGAGGCGGAGCCTAGCGCACCTTCATCGGTCGAAGCGGCGGAACGCAGCCTCTACAGCGCCCGCACGATGCCTTCGACCATCTTCTTGGCGTCGCCGAAGAGCATCATGGTGTTGTCGCGGTAGAAGAGGGTGTTGTCGATGCCGGCATAGCCGGAGGAGAGCGAGCGCTTGATGAACATCACGGTGCCCGCCTTCCACACCTCCAGCACCGGCATGCCGAAGATCGGCGAGGTCTTGTCTTCCTTCGCGGCAGGGTTGGTGACGTCGTTGGCGCCGATGACGAAGGCGATGTCGGCCTGCGCGAATTCGGAGTTGATGTCCTCGAGCTCGAACACCTCGTCATAGGGGACGTTGGCCTCCGCGAGGAGGACGTTCATGTGGCCGGGCATGCGGCCTGCCACCGGGTGGATGGCGTATTTCACCTCGACGCCGGCTTCCTTCAGCTTGTCGGCCATTTCGCGAAGGGCATGCTGCGCCTGCGCCACCGCCATGCCGTAGCCGGGGACGATGATGACGCGCGAGGCGTTCTTCAGCATGAAGGCGGCGTCGTCGGCCGAGCCCTGCTTGACCGGGCGCTGCTCGGCCGCGCCCGCGGCCGCCGCGGTCTCGCCGCCGAAGCCGCCGAGGATGACCGAGATGAAGCTCCGGTTCATCCCCTTGCACATGATGTAGGAGAGGATCGCGCCCGACGAGCCGACCAGCGCGCCGGTGATAATCAGCGCGGTGTTGCCGAGGGTGAAGCCGATGCCGGCGGCCGCCCAGCCGGAATAGGAGTTCAGCATCGACACCACGACCGGCATGTCGGCGCCGCCGATCGGGACGATGAGGAGAAGGCCGATCGCGAGCGACACCGCCACGATCAGCCAGAACAGGACGGTGCTCTCGCTGAGGGTGAAGGCGACGATCAGCGCCACCAGGAGGACGGCGAGGCCGCCATTGATCCAGTGCCGGAAGGGCAGGAGGATCGGCTTCCCCGACATCCGCCCGTCGAGCTTGAGGAACGCGATCACCGAGCCGGTGAAGGTGACGGCGCCGATGGCGACGCCGA
The DNA here is from genome assembly GCA_026126025.1 of Bauldia sp. Classification (GTDB taxonomy): domain Bacteria; phylum Pseudomonadota; class Alphaproteobacteria; order Rhizobiales; family Kaistiaceae; genus JADLGL01. The sequence goes on from JAHCJZ010000008.1 coordinate 161,945, forward strand.
GGGACATCTCGACGAGGCTCGCGGTGTGGATGTGGCCGATCTCGCCGATGCCGAAGGCGGTCGGCTCGTAGAGCGCGGCGGCCGCGACCAGCACCGCGGCGAGGCCGACGAGGCTGTGGAAGGCGGCGACCAGCTGCGGCATGGCGGTCATCGCGATGCGCCGCGCGATCACCGCGCCGATGCCGCCGCCGAGCGCGATGCCGCCCACGATCAGCGCCAGCGTGCCGAAGGAGGGCGAGGCGGCGATCAGCGTCGTGACGATCGCGATCGCCATGCCGGTCATGCCGAGATAATTGCCGCGGCGCGACGATTCCGGATGCGACAGGCCGCGCAGCGCCAGGATGAAGAGGACGCCCGCGACGAGGTAGAAGAAGGCCTGCAGCTCGGCGGACATCAGCGGCCCTCGCCCTTGTCCTTGCGCCGGTACATCGCCAGCATGCGCTGGGTGACGAGGAAGCCGCCGAAGATGTTGATCGAGGCGAGCACCAGCGCGGCGAGGCCGAAGCCGCGTGCCCAGCCGGAGCCGTTGCCAAGGTCGGCCGCGGCCTCGACGCCGACGGCGAGGAGGGCGCCGACGACGATCACCGAGGAGATCGCGTTGGTGACGCTCATCAGCGGCGTGTGGAGCGCCGGCGTGACCGACCACACCACGAAATAGCCGACGAAGATCGCCAGCACGAAGATCGAGAGCCGGAAGATGAAGGGGTCGACGAGGCCGCCGGTCGCGGCGGCGATGACGTCGCCCGCGCTCTCGGCCACGGCCTCGGCGAAGGACTGGGCGGCGTCGGCGGCGGTCCGCGCCGCCTCGGCCGCGGCGGCCGCCGCATTGGCGACATTGTCGGCTTCGGCTGCGAGCGCTTCGGGGTTCATGCCGCGCCCTCCTTCTTCGCGAACATCGGATGCACGACCGCACCGTCATTGGTGAGGAGCGTCGCCTTCACGAGGTCGTCCTCATAGTTGAGCGCGACGACCTTCGCCTCCTTGTCGATCAGCGTCTCGACGAAGGCGTAGAGGTTGCGCGCATAGAGCGACGAGGCGGTCGCCGGGATGCGGCCGGCAACGTTGAGCCGGCCGACGATCGTCGCCGGGCCGACGGCGACGATCTCGCCAGCCACCGCGCCCTCGACATTGCCGCCACGCTCGACCGCGAGGTCGACGACGACCGAGCCCGGCTTCATGGAATCCAGCATCGCCTTCGACACGAGCCGCGGCGCCGGGCGGCCGGGGATCAGCGCGGTGGTGATGACGATGTCCTGCTTGGCGATGTGCGACGCGGTGAGCTCTGCCTGCTTCGCCTGGTACTCGGCCGACATCGGCTTGGCGTAGCCGGCGGTGGTCTCGGCCTGTTTGAATTCCTCGTCCTCGACCGCGATGAACTTCGCGCCGAGCGATTCAACCTGCTCCTTGGCGGCGGGGCGGACGTCGGTCGCGGTCACCGACGCGCCGAGGCGGCGCGCGGTGGCGATCGCCTGGAGGCCGGCGACGCCGGCGCCCATGACGAACACCTTCGCGGCGGGGACGGTGCCCGCGGCGGTCATCATCATCGGGAAGGCGCGGTCATAGGCTTCGGCGGCGTCGATGACGGCCTGGTAGCCGGCAAGGCTCGCCTGGCTGGAGAGGACGTCCATCACCTGCGCCCGGGTGATGCGCGGCATCAATTCCATGGCAAAGGCGCGGACCCCGGCTTCGCCGAGCGCGGCGATCTCGGCCTCGTGGCCGTAGGGGTCCATCAGCGCGATGGCGAGGGCGCCGGCCTTGACGCCGTGGAGCTCCGCAGGCGTCGGCCGCCGGACGCGCAGCACGATGTCGGCGTCCTTGGTGACGGCGTTCGCGGTCTTGAGCACCTTGGCGCCCGCGGTCTGGTAGTCGGCGTCGGGATAGCGCGAGCCCTCGCCGGCGCCGGCCTGGACGACGATTTCAGCGCCCAGCGCGATGAGGCGCTTCACGGTCTCGGGCGTGGCCGCGACCCGGCTCTCCGCTTCGGCGGATTCGGCCGGCACAGCGATCTTCATGGGGACTCCCCTGTCGGATCAGAGCGGACCGCCGTCATCGGCGCCGGTCTGACGGCCGGGCGCGGCGTCGGCCCGGCCGGCCCCCCGGACGGCTAGACGTAGATGAAGAAGATGATGGTGAGGATGACCGCAACGCCGACGATCGAATAGCGCAGGATGTTCATGAAGCGGCTGTAAGTCTGCCGGTGGTGCTCCATGTCCGCCGCCAGATCGGCCGGAGTTGCCTTGGTGAGCTCGATTTCGGTCGCCATTTTCCCGTCGCGTCCCTCGTGTCTTCCCGTGTCCGGGGTTGGCTGCTCTTAGCCCAGAAAGCGGGGCGACTTCAATTGCCGAGATGGCCGCACCATCATGATTTTGGCCGGCTTTCCAGCGCCGCCACCTCCGGCGCAAACATCTCGCCGATCCGGGCGTGGTAACGCGCTTCCGTTCCCGCCCAGCGCAGCTCGGCGAAAAGCCGGGAATCGGGGCCTGCGGGGTAGCGGAGCTGCGGCCCTTCCTCGGTTGCGGCGACGAACACCGCTTCGGCGACCTCCGCTTCGGTGGCGTAGGCCGTCGGGTAGTCGGCCATCCGCGCAAGATAGGCGGCGGCGAACGCGTCATAGGGCGGCGGCGTCAGGCCCGCCATGCGCGCGGCGCCATTGGCGCCGAAGCGCGTGGTCGGCCCGAGCCCGGGCTCGACCAGCCGGGCGCGGATGCCGAGGATCGCCAGCTCGAAGGCGAGCGACTCGGTGAAACCCTCGATCGCGCTCTTGCTCGCGGTGTAGACCGCAACCAGCGGCATCGGGGCGATCGCGGCGCTCGACGTGACGTTGACGATGACGCCGGAGCCGCGCTCGCGCATCCCCGGGATCACCGCGCGGCACATCGCCATGACGCCGAAGGTGTTGGTTTCGAAGATCTCGCGCGTGGTCTCCTCCGGCGTCGCCTCGAACGCCGACAGGAGGCCGATGCCGGCATTGTTGACGAGCACGTCGATCGCGCCGAACGCCTCCGTTGCCGCCGCGACGGCCGCGTCGATGCTGGCGCGGTCGGTGACGTCGAGCCCGACGATCCGCAGCCGGTCGGCGGCCGCCGCGAAGAGCGTGTCGTCGGGCCTGCGCATCGTGGCGACGACGCGCCAGCCGCGGTCGAGAAAGAGCTGCGCCGTCGTCCTGCCGTAGCCCGACGATGCACCGGTGATCATGACTGTCCTGGTCATTGGCTTCCTCTGTGTGGGGATGCCGGCAGGATAGACACGACGCTGGGACGGTCTATAATGGATCATCCTCATTTGATTATGGATCGTCCAGAATGGACCCGCTCAGCGACGTCATCGCGCTCCTTCGGCCTCATGCGCTGGTCTGGAAGCCGATCACCGGCCGCGGCGCCTGGGGTGTGCGCTATGCGGCTTACGACCAGCCCGGCTTCGGCATCGTGCTCGACGGCACTTGCTGGCTCGCGCTGGAGGACGGACCGCCCGTTCGCCTCGACGCCGGAGATTTCGTCCTGCTGCCGGCCGCGCCGGCGTTCACGCTCCGCAGCGAGTCCGGCGCGTCGGTCGCGGAGGGGCGCCCCTCGGCCGAGGCGGTGCGCCATGGCGATCCCGGCGGCGAGCCGGACGTGCGGATGCTCGGCGGCACGTTCCGCATCGAGGCGGTCAACGCGGCGCTGCTGGTCGCGCTGCTGCCACGGATGATCCATGTCCGCGCCGCGGGCGGGGGCACGCGCCGCCTCGCCGGCATCGTCGACCTCATCCGCGACGAGTGCGGCGAGGACCGTCCCGGCCATGACATGATCCTCGAAAGGCTGCTCGAAGTGCTGCTGGTCGAGGCGCTGCGAGGCGACGGCGCGCTCGCCGCCGTCCCCGGCGGCCTTCTTGCCGGCCTCTGCGATCCCGGCCTCTCCGCCGCGCTGCGGGCGATGCATGGCGCGGTGCGCACCGGCTGGACCGTCGCCGACCTCGCGGCCCGCGCCGGCATGTCGCGCTCCGCCTTCGCCGCCCGCTTCACCGCGATCGTGGGCTGCGCCCCGATGGAGTATCTGGCGCGCTGGCGGATGGCGCTCGCCCGCGACGCGCTGAGCCGCGGCGGGATCTCGCTCGACCGCATCGCCGAGGAGGTCGGCTACGAATCGGCCAGCGCCTTCAGCACTGCCTTCCGCCGCCGCGTCGGCAGCGCGCCGGGCAGCTTCGCCCGCTCGCAGCGCGGCCTGCGTTCCGCCGCGTAGCGCGGCGACTGCGGCGGGCCAAAGCGCGGTTTTTTCAACCTCCCCCTTGCGGGGAGGTCGAACCGGCGCAGCCGGTACGGGAGGGGGTGCTGCGCTTCGGCAGGGTCTCGGCCTTGCCGTCAGCACCCCTCCCCGAAACCGCTTCGCGGTTTCGACCCCCCGCAAGGGGAGGGTTGAAGTACGCGTGCGTTTCAGCCTCCCCATGCAGCCTCAAGGAAGGGGGGCGGAGGTGGACGCTAGCCTGCCGTGAGCACGACCTTGCCGATATGGGCGCGGGATTCGAGGCGGCGGTGGGCTTCGGCGACGTCTTCGAGGGGGAAGGTGGAGTCGATGATCGGGCGCACCGTGCCGGCGGCGAGGAGGGGCCAGACCTTCTCCTCCAGCGCCTCTGCGATCGCGGCCTTGAACGCCACCGGGCGGGCGCGGAGGGTGGAGCCGGTGTGGGTGAGGCGCTTCGTCATCAGGACGCGGAAATCGACCTCGGCGCGGGTGCCGCCGAGGAAGGCGATCTGGACGATCCGCCCGTCGGGCGCGGCGGCGTCGTAATTCTTCTGGATGAGGGCGCCGCCGACCATGTCGAGGATGACGTCGGCGCCGGCGCCGCCGGTGAAGGCGCGCACCGCCTCGACGAAATCGCGCTCGCGATAATTGATCGCCCGGGTTGCGCCGAGCTCGAGGCAGGCGGCGCATTTGTCGTCGGTCGAGGCCGTCGCCACCACCTTCGCGCCGAAGGCGGCGCCGAGCTGGATCGCGACGGTGCCGATGCCGGACGCGCCGCCATGGACGAGGAGGGTCTCGCCGGGCTGGAGCCGGCCGCGGTCGAAGACGTTCGACCACACCGTGAAGAAGGTCTCCGGAATCGACGCGGCCTCGTTGATGGTGAGCCCGGCCAGGGCGGGGAGGGCGTTGGTCTCGTGGACCGCGCAATACTCGGCATAGCCCCCGCCGGGAACGAGCGCGGTGACGCGGTCGCCGAGCGACCAGCGCTCGACCGCCTGGCCGCAGGCGGCGACCTCGCCGGCGATCTCCAGCCCGGGAATGTCGGTGACGCCGGGCGGCGGCGGGTAATGCCCCTCGCGCTGCGCGATGTCGGGCCGGTTGACGCCGGCGGCGTGGACGCGGACAAGGATCTCGTGCGGGCCGGGCTGCGGGACGCGGCGGCTCACCGCGATCAGCGCGTCGGGACCGCCCGGCTCGCGGATCGCGATGGCGGTCATGGTTTCGGGGACGGACATTCCTCTCCTCCCTTCGCCGGCAACGCATTCTCCGCCCCGGGCCGAAGCCTGACAAGGCGGCGCAGAGCGGTTAGCATCGGCGCCGGAGGAAGGGCCATGGCGCTGTTCGACGAGGAGCCGGTCAAGAAGAAGCTCGTCCACGTGCTGGGCGAGGATCTGACGACGCTGTCGGAGGACGAGCTCGCCGAGCGCGTCGACCTCCTCAAGGCCGAGATCGCGCGGCTGGAGGAGGCGAAAGCGGCGCGGCGCGCCACTCGCGAGGCGGCCGCCTCGTTCTTCAAGAATTGATCCGCGGCCGACGCAGCAAAGCAGAAATCGCCCCAAGGTTCGGCTGTGGATGACTCTGCGGCCCAGTCCGGGACGACGGTTCCGGATCGGCACAGGCGCCGATCGTCTGTCGCGTTAACCACTTGTTAAGCTTTACGGTGGTTTACTGACTATCGTCCAGTCACCTGGATTGCGAGTGGCCTGTCCACTCTGTTTGACGCCTCCCTGTTAACTCTCAAGAGCCGCGCTTTCAGTGCGGCTCTTTTTTCACAGCGCTCCACCGTCGCGTGGCGCGGCCCTTGCGCCGCCACCGCTTTTGGTGATCCCTGTGCGTCGGCTTGGGACACCTGTTCCGGTGTGCCGACGAGGGCGTCATGGTGAAGGAAGAGCAGGCAAAGGCGATCGACCAGGACGCGCCGGTCCTATTCGGCCAGCGATTCGCCCAGTCGGAGACCTTTCGCGCGGTGTTCCGCGAGGGGATGACCCTGGTGGAGGAGACCGCCGCTTATCTCGACGGCGACGGCCGGCGGGAATCGAAGATGCTGTCGCGCATCGGCGGGCTCACCTACGCCACCGAATCGATGCGCCTCACCAGCCGGCTGATGCAGCTGGCGTCCTGGCTCCTCCTCCAGCGCGCCGTCAACGAGGGCGAGATGCACCGCGAGCAGGCGCGGCAGGAGCGCTCCAAGGTGCGGCTGGAGGGCTTCGAAAGCGCGATGGGCGGGCCGGGCTGGAACGACCTGCCGGTGCGCCTTCGCGACCTCGTCGCCCGTTCGATGCGCCTCCAGGAGCGCCTCCGCCTCCTCGACGACGCCATCTACCGCGCCGGCCATCCCGCCTCGGACAACCCCGTGGTGCGCCAGATCGGACGGCTCGCCGACGCCTTCCGGCGCCGGGCGGACTAGGAGCCCTGCGGCCGGTCCTTCGAGGCTCGCCCCAAGTGGTCGAAGTCGGGAACACCCGACTTCAACCGGCGAGCACCTCAGGATGAGGTCGTTGAGCGTGAGACGAAGCGTCTTGCTGCATTCCCCACCTCATCCTGAGGTGCCCGGCGCAGCCGGGCCTCGAAGGACCCGCGGCAAGGTTCGGCCGTCCCGCAACGGCAAACGGCCGGGCAGGGCCCGGCCGTGAAACGCTGAATCCGAAAAGAACCGCGTGGCGCTACTTCTTGGTGGCGCCGACAAGGCCCTTGAAGCGGGTGTTGAAGCGCGACACGCGGCCGCCGCGGTCGAGGAGCTGCTGACCGCCGCCGGTCCAGGCCGGGTGGGTGGTCGGGTCGATGTCGAGCTGGAGCGTGCCGCCCTCTTCGCCATAGGTCGACCGGGTGGTGTATTCGGTCCCGTCCGTCATCACGACCTTGATGGTGTGATAGTTCGGGTGGATGTCCTTCTTCATGGCGCGCATGTCCTGAAAGGGAGAAGCGCCCGGCAGCGGGCGGCTCGTTGCGCGGCGATATAGCGGAGCCGCCGCCCCGCGGCAAGGCGAGCGGTGTCGCGGCCTCCCGACGCCATGATGCGTTCCCCGGACAAGGTGCATCACGTCCGTGATGCACCGCAGAGCCGGGGTCCACACGACGGCCGCGTGGTTCCCGGTTCTGCAGCGCAGCACGAAGTGCTGCGCTGCGCCCGGGAAACGGGGAGGGGGATGCGATGAGGGCGGCGCGTAGCTACCGCTCCGTCAGCTTGAGCTCGATGCGGCGGTTGCGGGCGTAGGCTTCCTCGGTGTCGCCGTCGACGAGGGGCTGGAATTCGCCGAAGCCGGCGGCGACGAGGTGGTCGGGGGCGACGCCCTGCGCCTCGAGGAAGCGGACGACCGAGGTGGCGCGCTCGGTCGAGAGGTCCCAATTGTCGTCGAACTGGCCGCCGGCGATCGGGCGCACGTCGGTGTGGCCGTCGACGCGCAGCACCCAGTCGATGTCCTCGGGGATCGAATCCTCCAGCTCGACGATCGCCTGGGCGATGGCGGCCATCTGCGCCTGGCCGGCCGGGTTGAGGGTGGCGTCGCCGGTCGCGAACAGCACCTCGGACTGGAAGACGAAGCGGTCGCCGACGATGGCGATGTCCTCGCGGTCGCCGAGGATCTCGCGCAGCCGGCCGAAGAATTCGGAGCGGTACTGGCGCAGCTCCTCGACCTGCGCCATCAGCGCGGTGTTGAGGCGCTGGCCGAGGTCGGCGATCGTCACCTGCGCCTCCTCCTCGCGGGCCTCGGAGGCTTCGAGCGCGGCCTCGATCGCGGCGAGCTGGGTGCGGAGCGCGGCGATCTGCTGGTTGAGGATCTCGACCTGCGACAGCGCCTCGGCGGAGAGCTCCTCCTGGTCGGCGAGCTCGCCTTCGAGGGCGGCGATCTGGTTGCCGGCGCCGGCGAAGAGCGCGGCCTGGTCCGCCAGCTCGCCGAGCGCGGCGTCGCGCGCGCCCTCGGCGGCGGCGAGGCTGGCGCGGAGCGCGGCCAGCGTCTGGTTGAGGTCGAGGCTCTCGGCCTCCTCCATCGCCAGCTGCTCGGTCAGCGTCGCGATCTGGTTGCGCAGCTGGTCGAGGAGGGTGTCGCGGCCGGTGATCTCGCGCGACAGGAAGAACTGCACCAGCGCGAAGATCGACAGCAGGAAGATGAAGACGAGGAGGAGGTTGGTGAGAACGTCGACGAAGGCCGGCCAGTAGTCCTGGCGCGCTTCGCGGCGACGGGCTCTCGCGACCGCCATCGCTCTACTCGGCCGCGCCCGGCTGTTTCAGCGCGTCGGCGATCACCTCGAGGAGCTCGTGGATCTCCTTCTGCTGCTCGGCCTGGGTCTCGACCCAGCTGCGCACGACCTGCTGTTCGCTCCGCATATGCTGGACGAGGCCTTGGATGCCCTCGGCAAGGTTCGCCATCGCCGTGGTGGTTCGGGCCGTCGATGCGCCGCCGCCTCCGGTCCCGCCTTCGGCGACGATGCGCGACAGGCGCTCCACCGCGACGCGAAGGTCCTCCGCGGTGCCGCCGGTGGAATCGAGGCCGACGGTGTCGAGGTCGGCGACGGTGGACAGCCAGTCCTCCAGGTCGTTGTAGAACATGCCCTGCGCCTGCCCGGCCTGGAGGTCGAGGAAGCCGAGGATCAGCGAGCCGGCGAGGCCGAACAGAGAGGACGAGAAGGCTGTGCCCATGCCGCCGAGCGGCTCGGCGAGGCCCTGCTTGAGGTTGTCGAAGACGATCGCGGTCTCGCCCGACGAGACGTCGAGGCCGTTGATGGTGTCGCCGACGGCGGTGACGGTCTCCAGGAGGCCCCAGAAGGTGCCGAGGAGGCCGAGGAAGACGAGGAGGCCGGTGAGATAGCGCGAGATGTCGCGGTTCTCGTCGAGCCGCATCAGGATGGAATCGAGGATCGACCGCATGGTCTGGGTCGAGATCGCCATCCGGCCGATGCGGTCGCCGAGCAGCGAGGCCATCGGCGCCAAGAGCACCGGCTGGCGGTTCACCTCGATGCCGGGCTCGGCGATGCGGAAGGTGTTCACCCAGCGCACCTCGGGGAAGAGGCGCAGCACGTGCCGGAAGCCGAGGAGGATGCCGATGAACAGGACGCCGAGGATGACGCCGTTCAGCGCCGGGTTCGCCATGAAGGCGTTGGCGGCTGGCTCGTAGAGGATGACGGCGAGGAAGATGACGATCACCAGGAAGATGATCATCCGCCACAGATAAACCTGGGGACTGGCGAGCTTGTAGGGGTCGTACTCCCGTTTGCCAGTCCGCCGAAAGACCACGCGCCGTTCCTCGATTCGTCAGGTGAAAGCTGTAGCGCGAATTGTGGCGGAATCGAAACCGCTGCGGCGGGCGACCGCGCGCGTCATGTGCGGGCGCGCCCCTTGGCGAGCGTTTCCATAAGCCGCTGATGAATCGCGAGATTGCCGGCCACGACCGCGCCGGTTTCCAGAACCCGGCTGCCGCCCTCGATCTCGGTGATCATGCCGCCTGCCTCTCTCACCAGAATCATGCCCGCGGCTATGTCCCATGGCAACAGGCCACGCTCCCAGAATCCGTCGAAGCGCCCGGCGGCGACCCAGGCGAGGTCGATCGCCGCCGACCCGCAGCGGCGGACGCCGATCGTGGTGTTCATCACCTCGGGCAGTTCCTTGTGGAACGCGTCATGGTCGCCGCGGCCGAAATGCGGGATGCCGGTGGCGATCACCGCGTCCTTCATCACGGTGCGGCCGGAGACGCGAAGGCGTCGGTCGTTGAGGAAGGCGCCGGTCCCCTTCTCGGCGACGAAGAGCTCGTTCATCACCGGGTTGTAGACGACGCCGGCGACGATCTCGCCGTCGCGCTCCAGCGCGACCGAGATGGCGAAGATCGGGATGCCGTGGAGGAAATTGGTGGTGCCGTCGAGCGGGTCGATGATCCAGCGATGGCTCCTGTCGCTGCCCTCGGTGACGCCGCTCTCCTCGTTGAGGAAGCCGTAGCCCGGCCGCGCCTTTGCCAGTTCCGTCATCAGCGTCTGCTCGGCGCGATGGTCCGCCGCCGACACGAACTCGCCCGGCCCCTTCACCGACACCTGCAGCTGCTCGACCTCGCCGAAATCGCGCGCCAGCGCGCGGCCAGCCCTGGTGGCGGCACTGACCATGACGTTGAGAAGGGCGCTGCGGGCCATCGGCAATTCCGGGAAGGCGGGGACGGGGGTGCGGCGCGGCCTGTCGCACAAAGGCCGGGGCGGAGCAAGGGAGGGGGCGGTCACCCTTGGGTCTTGGGGAGGTTGAAGAAGGGATTCGGGCGCCTCCTCGACACCCCTCCTTGTGCCCCGCTTCTTTCGACCCTCGCCTTGCGGGAGGGTCGAAACTGCGCAGCGGTTTCGGGGAGGGTGCTGAGCCGGAGGATTGAACCGTGCTGACTCGCCGTGGCCCCTCCCGGCCCTTTGCCTACGCGCCTACCGGCGCGCGCCGGGCCCGGCCGAGGAAATTGTCGAGGAGCACGAACAGCGCGGCAAGGAGGGCGAAGCCCGCCGTCATCACCGCGACGTTGACCGCGACGCCGCCCCATTCGTGCACCCGCACGTCGAGGAACGGGTAGGGGTACCAGTCGACGATCGGCCCGCGGATCAGCGAATAGGCGCCATAGATCACCGGGAAGATCAGGAACAGCGGGACGTGGCGGAAGCGGAGCGTTCCCTTCTCCACGAACGCGATCCAGAACAGAAGGAAGATCACCGGCATCGCGTAGTGGAGGAGCTGGTCGGCGACGCGATCCCACCCGGTCGGCGCCCAGATTCCGGCGAGGATGAAGGTGTAAACGAGGCCGGTGACGGTGATGTAGAGCGCCGCCGCGGTCTGCACCGTCGGCCGCCGCAGCCACATCGCGACCCGGTCGCTGCCGCCGACCTTGCTGGCGGTCAGCGCCGTCGCGACGAGGATGTTGGAGAGGATGGTGAAATAGCTGAAGAAATTGGTGAAGTGCATCAGGCCGGACTGGCCGTCATCCTTCCCCATGAGGAGGATCAGCTGGAGCCCGAGGGCGAACCAGCCGACGATCGCCGCGAGGCCCGCGTAAAGTTTCATCGCCATCCCCTCCGGCATCGCAAGCGCTACGCGGCGCTGAGCTTCCGCATCACCTCGTCCGAGACCTCGTAGTTCCCGGTGACGGTCTGGACGTCGTCGTCGTCCTCGAGGGCGCTGACGAGCTTGAGGAGCGTGGTCGCGGCCTCCTCGTCGACCGGGGTCATGGTCTTCGGCTTCCACACCGGCCGCACTGACTGCGCGGGGCCGAGCGCGGCCTCGAGCTGCCGCGCGACCTCGCCGAGATCCTCGAAGGCGCAGGTCACGACATGGCCGTCCTCGTCGCTGGCGACGTCGTCGGCGCCGGCATTGATCGCGGCCTCCAGCACGGCGTCGGCGCTGCCCGCCTCGGCCGGGTAGGTTATCTCGCCGACCCGGTCGAACATGAAGCCGACCGACCCGGTCTCGCCGAGCGCGCCGCCATATTTGGAGAACGCCGAGCGCACCGCCGAGGCGGTGCGGTTGCGATTGTCGGTCAGCGCCTCGACCATCATGGCGACGCCGCCGGGGCCGTAGCCCTCATAGCGCACCTCGTCATAATTCTCGCCGTCGGCGCCCTGCGCCTTCTTGATCGCGCGCTCGATATTGTCCTTCGGCATGTTCTCCGCGCGCGCATTCTGGATCGCGAGGCGAAGCCGCGGGTTCATGGTGGGGTCCGGCGAGCCGAGCTTCGCCGCCACCGTCACCTCGCGGGCGAGCTTGGAGAAGACGCGCGAACGCCGCGCATCCGCCGCGCCCTTCTTGTGCATGATGTTCTTGAACTGCGAATGGCCGGCCATCGTCGCTTCCATAAAGGCGCCGCGGTCACCGCCGGGGATCGGCGCTGGCGGGCTCACGGCAACGGAAAATGATGGCGGGCTTATAGTCGGCCGGGCCGCGGAAATAAAGCCGGGCCGCCTCCTCGCTTTCAACCTCCCCCTTGCGGGGAGGTCGAAGTTTGGGTGAGCGTAGCGAGCCCGAACTTCGGGAGGGGGTGCTGCCTCACCACACGGTAAGGTCTTCGCAGCGTGCCGCCGCCAGAAGCATGCGACGCCGCATGACTCCGGCGGAGTTTCACCTTTGGCGCCGCTTGCAGGCAAACACGGCCGAGGGGCTTCGCTTTCGCAGACAGGCGCCGATTGGCGACTACATCGTCGACTTCTTCTGTCCGCAGGCGAACCTTGTCGTCGAGGTCGATGGAAGCCAGCACAACCACCGGGCAGGCGAGAGGTCCGACGGCATCAGGGACGGCTGGCTGCGCGCACAGGGGCACGTCGTCCTTCGCTTCACGAATGGCGATGTGCAGAACAACCTGGACGGAGTCTGCGCCATGATCTTGGCCACGGCCCGCGAGCGATGGCTCGACCTGTCGTCAGCATTCCCTCCCGAAAGCGGCAAGCCACCTTCGACCTCCCCGCAAGGGTGAGGTTGAAAGGGATTCGGGTTCTTCCTGTGCCCCGCTTCTTTCAACCCTCCCCTTGCGGGAGGGTCGAAACCGCGCGGCGGTTTCGAGGAGGGGTGCTGACCCACAGGTGTGCCCCCGGCACCTCAGCACCCCCT
>JAHCJZ010000009.1 GCA_026126025.1 Bauldia sp.
CCGGGCATCATCACCACCGTCCTCATCCTCCTCGTCCTCGGCGGGGTGGGCGCGGCCATCGCCCTCAACTGGGACAAGGTGAGCGATCTCATCTCGTCGTTCGATCAGGCCGCCGATGATGAGGGCCCGCCGCTCCTGGCTGAACCGGGCGCGGCCGAAGCGAACGCGGCCAATCCGCAGCCTGCCGCGCCGGCGGAAGACGTGCGCGTCGTCGGCGCGCCGCAGCAGCCCGATGTCGGCCTCGGCCAGGCCAATCCCGCCGCGCCGGCCAATGATGCGCTGGCGCTGGCGCCCGCCGAGGAGGCAGGCGCGCCTGCCGCGGAAGCCGCCGCGGCGGCCGGAGCTGGGGCGGCCGCCGTCGCCGACGGCAACCGCGCCGTGCTCTACGAGCAGATCGCCGAGACCAACGACGCGACGCGGCTGGAAGGCCGGGTGAGCTGGCGCACCAGCGTCGTCGACGGCACCACGACGCTCGTCGCCAACATCTCGGTTCCCGAGCGCGGCCTCACGATCGTGCTGTCGTTCGAGCCGTCGGGGGACACGTTCGTCCTCAACATCCTGTTCGGCCTCCCCGAGGGCTTCGTCGGCGGGGGCATCGACCAGGTGCCGCGGGTCGTCGCCAAGCCCGAGGAGACCGTCTCCGGCGCCGAGCTCGCCACCGCCGCCTCGCCCTTCCCGCCCGACTTCTTCCGCCTCCTCTTCGTCGAGGAGGCCGAGGCCTCGAACCTGGAGGCGCTGCGGACGAACGAATGGTTCGACCTGCCGGTCCTCTACGCCACCGGCCAGCGCGCGATCGTCTCGTTCCAGAAGGGCGAGGAAGGCCGCGAAGCCGTTGAAACCGCCCTCGCCGCCTGGACCGGGCAGTAGGGTCAGAGCTCCAGCCGCATCACGGTGCGGCGTGAGCCGGCGGGGGCGACTTCGCGGAAGCCGGCGCGGGCAAAGGCGGGGACGAAGCCCATGAAGCGGTAGCTCGGCGAGTCGGGCTGCACGGGATAGGCCTCGAGCACCGCGGCGCCGCCGGCCTTCGCCGCCGCGATGGCGGCTTCGATCATGGCGTTGCCCTGACCCGCGCCGCGAAAGGCGCGCTTCAGATAGAAGCACACCACCGACCAGACCTTCTGCGGCGCGTCGGCATGATCGTCCGGCCCCTTCAGGCGCTCGTAGGTCGGGCGCGGCGCGACCGACACCCAGCCGACCGGCTCGTCGCCGTCATAGGCGAGGAGGCCGACAGGCTCGCCCGCCTCGACGCGCTTCTTCAGCGCCGCGCGGCGGAGCTTGCCGGCTTCCGACAGTTCGCCGCGCTTCCCGGCCTTGGTCGCGGCGCCGGGCCAGCCGCGCCGCTCCGCGGCGTCGCCGCGCCACACCATGCACCAGCAATATTTCGGCCCGCCCGGCGCCATGAAGAGACGCTCGACCTCCGGCCAGTCGTCGCGGCCGATGGATCTGAAGGCGAGGGAAGGGGTGGGCGTCGGCTTCTTGGGCATGAGCCGGATTCCACGCGGCCGGAGCGGCAGGCGCAACCCGAAAAACGCAACGCCGCGTCTACCGGCGGACGAGCGCTTCCTCGTCGCAATTGACCTCGACGAGCTCGGCGATCTCGGCGAGAGGATCGGTCGGCGGTTCGACGGCGGCCGCCGGCGCGACCGGGCCATCGATCGCGAAGTGCCGCATGAAGCAGCGCATGACGTGCCGCACGCCGGCTTCGTTCACCGCACGAAGGTCGGGTGCGAAGTAGCTGCCGCGATTGAAGCTTCCGGTGACGATCTCATAGGACGGGAAGTAAGCCACCTCAGATTCGAGTTGAGCGACTTCATGCGCGGCGACAAGAAGCGCCGCCTTGGAATAGGAGGTCGCCACCAGAACATGCTCAGGCGATGCGGTCGCCTTCAGCGGCACCGGCGACACGGTGAGCAGCACGCGGCATTGCGGGTTGACGGTCCTTAGCCGCTTCACGAAAGCCCTGAGGTCGTCACGCAGATCGGCCGCCGAGAAATTCTCGAATGCGTGGCGCGCCGGGTCGAACGCGCCTCCTGCCACGCCGGGGCAAAGCGGGAAGACCGCGCCGTCGCTACGCGCAACCCAGGCCTCGGTGAGGCCGAGGGTGAAGACGAAAAGGCCCGCCTCCTCGAACGCCCGGCGGCAGGCGGCGAAATGCTGCCGCCGGTCAGCGGCGTATTCCGCTTCGGTCGGGAAGCCGCCCGGCTGGATCTGCGGCCGGTAGGGGTCGACCAGGGTGCCGTCCGCCTCGCGCCAGACGTCCTCCTCCGGCGCGAAGGCGCCATAGGCGCGGTCGAACAGCTGGACCAGCTGCCGCGGCGTGTAGATGTTGCCGTAGCGCGCCGCGTAGACGCCGTAGTTGAAGCCCTCGGCGAGGTCGGCGGTCTCCGTCAGCGCGTGCGCGCGCTCGGTGATGTGGTGGTTGAACCCGGCGTCCGCGAGATGGCGGCCGAGATGCTGGGCGAAGCAGCTCCCCGCCGTCACGATTCGGTCGTCGCGGCCGATCCGGAAGGGCGCGTCGATGACCGGATCGACATCCCCGGGCGCCGGGGCCGCCACGGCCCGGTCCCACCGTTTGGCGTCTGTCAGCCCGCGATAGGGATGGTCGCCGGGCGCGCTGCCGCCAGCGCCCCCAGCTGCTCCAGCACCGCCTGTCCATAGTGCGGATTGGCGTGGGTCGGGTCCTCCTGCCGCGCCTCCTGAGCCAGCATCCCATCCGGACCGATGAAACGGGAGGGCGGGGGCAGGAAGGTCGCCGGCAAGGACGCCGAAAACGTCTCGAGCACGCTTGCCTGAGTCAGCCATAGCTTCAACCGCACATGATCCGGGGTCATACCGCTCCGCGCGATGCGGGCGGAAAAGCCGCGGGGATTGCTTCTCACATGCTCGCCGTCCAGAGGCGGCGGCGGACAGACCACGGCCAGCGGCACGCCTTCCAGCGCGCCGCTTTCGACGATGGCCCCGACGATCAGCTCCCAGAGCCGGACGGCGAGGCGGATCCGCCACCACATCATGTTAGCCGGGATCAGGCGCCGGGTCTCGTCGAGCGGCAGCTCCGGCCGGCCGGGCACGATGAAGTCGTAAGGCTCCGGGTGCGCGGCGACGCCGAAGAGGAAATGCTCGTTGCCGTTCAGCATGAGGGCGGCAAGGTCCGCGCCGTCAGCGGCACGCCGGATCGCATCGGCCACGGCCTCATTGAGGACGGGCCGATCGCCTACCATCACGAGGTTGGGGGTCAGCTCCGGATTGCGCAGCGCCACGATGCGCACGTCGGCGAAGGGCGCCGGCGACAGCCGGGCCGCGCTGCGCAGCGACGCGAGATGGCTGTGGCCTATGGCGACGAGGACGGTCACGCGGTTCCTTGAGCCTGGACGGCACGTGCGACGCCAACCAAGAACAGCAACCGGCGCAAAAGAAAAGGGGACCGCCAATGGCGGTCCCCTTCGTGTTCGGTTGCGGCGTCGGCGTCAGGCGTGCGCGGCTTCGAGCGCCGGGCGCTGCTCCATTGCGAGGGCGCCCTTCTTCACGGCGTCCTGCACCTTCTCGAAGGCGCGGACCTCGATCTGGCGGACGCGCTCGCGGCTGACGCCGAACTCGCCCGAGAGCTCCTCCAGGGTGATCGGCTCGTCGGCGAGGCGGCGCGCCTCGAAGATGCGGCGCTCGCGGTCGTTGAGGACGCCCATCGCGTCGCGCAGGAGCTGGCGGCGGTTGTTCGCCTCCTCCTGGTCGGCGAGCATGGTCTCCTGGTTGTCGGACTCGTCGACCAGCCAGTCCTGCCACTCGCCGGCGCCGGACTCGGAATCGGCGCGGATCGGCGCGTTGAGCGAGGTGTCGCCGCCGAGGCGGCGGTTCATCGAGATCACCTCGTCCTCGGTGACGCCGAGGCGGGTGGCGATCTCTCTCACCTGGTCGGGACGAAGGTCGCCCTCCTCCAGCGCCTGAAGCTTGCTCTTCACCTTGCGCAGGTTGAAGAACAGCCGCTTCTGGTTGGCGGTGGTGCCCATCTTCACCAGGCTCCACGAGCGCAGGATGTATTCCTGGATCGCGGCCTTGATCCACCACATCGCATAGGTGGCGAGGCGGAAGCCGCGCTCCGGCTCGAAGCGCTTCACCGCCTGCATAAGACCAACGTTACCCTCGGAGATGACCTCGCCGATCGGCAGCCCGTAACCGCGATAACCCATGGCGATCTTGGCGACGAGGCGCAGATGGCTGGTCACGAGGCGGTGGGCCGCCTCGCGGTCGTCATGCTCGTGATAGCGCTTGGCCAGCATGTATTCTTCCTGCGGCTCCAGCATCGGGAACCGGCGGATCTCCTCCAGATAGCGGGTGAGGCCCGCTTCTCCCGAAGCAATGGCTGGCAGAGCGATGGAACTAGCCATGGCGGCGCATCCTTCCTCGCCCGAACAACGCCGACGGGATCGGCGGGTTGCGGGCGTTTCGTGTTCGATACTGCACGATTGAGGCTGAAAGGTGCGTCCGGTGAACGGACGCGGTTTCCGAAGTTCAAATCCGCGCGACGATTATTGCGGCGTGGCCTTCATTTCGGAACTCCCCCTCAGCTGCTTCGGCAATTCCCCGATGTGTCAGATGGGACTTTCATACACCGCCCGCAAGACGACGGTTGTGCGAATTGCGCATGACCGGCGTGCGTCCGGTACGGTGGGGTCAGGGACAGTGACAGTGGTTCAACCCTCCCCTTGCGGGAGGGTCGAAACCGCGGAGCGGTTTCGGGGAGGGGTGCTGACGGGCAGGCTTTGACACCACCGAAGCTCAGCACCCCCGCCCGAACCGGCTTCGCCGGCTCGACCTCCCCGCAAGGGGGAGGTTGAAAAAGGGCTCGCGACAATATCCGCTGTTCAGGCCGCGTCCTGTATGAAACCGAGCGCTTCGGCCAATGCCGCCATGTCCGGCGGAAGGGGGGAGGTGAAGCGCAGCGTTTCCCCGGTCACCGGGTGTTCGAAGCCGAGGAGCCAGGCGTGGAGGGCCTGGCGGCCGAGGCTCTTCGCCAGCGTGCGGGCCGGCTCGGGCAGCTTCTCGGCCTTGGTGGCGAAGCCGGCGCCATAGACCGGGTCGCCGATCACCGGGTGGCCGAGCGCGGCGAGGTGGACGCGGATCTGGTGGGTGCGGCCGGTCTCCAGCCGCAAATCCATCATCGCGGCGAGGACGTCGCCGCGCCGCGGATGGACCGCCTCGACCGCGTAATGCGTGATCGCCTCGCGTCCGCCTTCCCTGGCGATCGCCATCTTCTGCCGGTTCTTCGCCGAGCGGTCGATCGCGGCGTCGATCACCCCCTCGCGGCGGTCCGGGGCGCCCCAGACCAGGGCCTTGTAGCCGCGCTCGAGCGGCCCTTCGCGGCCATGATCGGCGAACTGCGCGGCGAGTCCCTGATGGGCGCGGTCGTTCTTGGCGACGACGAGGAGACCGCTGGTGTCCTTGTCGAGGCGGTGAACGATGCCCGGGCGGCGCACCCCGCCAATGCCCGACAGGCTGTCGCCGCAATGGGCGATCAGCGCGTTGACCAGCGTGCCGCCGGAATGGCCCGGCGCCGGGTGGACGACGAGGCCGGCCGGCTTGTCGATGACGACGAGGTCGGCGTCCTCGTGGACGATGGCGAGCGCGATGGCCTCGCCCCGCGGCGTCGCCGGCTCCGGCGGCGGCACGTCGACCGTCACCACTTCGCCGGCCGTGACGGCGCGCTTCGGCTCGGTCGCGGCGATGCCGTCGACCGACACCGCGCCGGCAAGGATCAGCGCCTTCGCCCGGCTGCGCGAGAGCGTCGGCGCTGCCGCGGCGAGGAAGGCATCGAGGCGCGTGCCGGCCTCGCCGATGGCGACGGGGAGCTCGAGACGATCGGGGGCGGCGGACACGCGGCAAGCCATAGCAGCGCCGGCAGCGGGCCGCCTAGCGGCAGCGGCGCGCGCCTGATAAAGGCGGGCGCGATGGCTGCCCTCGACGACGACGAACCGCCCCTCGACCCGGCGCTGCTGCGGGTCCAGGCGAAGCTCCGCCGCCTGATGCTGATCGCCGGGCTGACGCTCGGCCTCGGCATCCTCGCCGTCTCGGTCGCGGTGATCTACCGCCTCGTCATCGCCGACAACGACCCTCCGTCCGCGGCCGTCATCACCGCCGACGGCATCCCCGGCGCCGACATCGCCTGGTCCGACGCCGGGCTCGGCGCGGGCGCCGAGCTCCTGTCGGTCGCGCTTAGCGGCGACCGCATGGCGCTTGTCTTCGCCGACGCCGGCCGTACGGTCACGCTCCTGGTCGACACACGCACGATGGCGGTCATCGGCCGGCTCGGCATCGGCGGCGCGGCGCCGTAGCGCGGCTGCGTTCCTTGTCAAAGGACCGGCCGGCAGCTATATGCCGAAACCTTGGCCCACGCGGCCCCGCTCCCTTCGTCTAGCGGCCCAGGACGTCGCCCTCTCACGGCGAAAACAGGGGTTCGATTCCCCTAGGGAGCGCCACCGCCTTCCAGAAACCGTTCATTTCTGCGCCTTTCCGGTCCAGTTAGACACCACCCCCTGCCGAGGGTAGACACTCGACTGCTTTTCCACGGCCGCCTCGCTGAGGCGCTCTTGGTCCGCAGCCCGCGTGTAGCGCTCGACTTCTGCCAGCGTCTTGTGGCCGGTGACGGCCATGATCTCATGGACGGTGCAGCCTGCTTCCGCGAGCCGGCGCGCCGCCGCCTTGCGCAGCCCGTGGGCAACGCAGCGGTCCGGCAAGTCCGCGCGCCGGATCGCGGCCGACATGAAGTTGCCGAACCCCTTCACCGTGAAGGCTCGACCCCATTCCGTGACCATGATCGCGATGTTATCCCGCGCGGCCGAAGCAAGCGCGTCCGACAGCTTCGGGTGGATGGCGATCGACAGTTTCTCTCCTGTCTTCTGCTGGACCACCCTGATCTTCGATCCGGCAATGTCCGACCAGATCATCCGGTGCACGTCGGAGCCGCGTTGGCCGGTGTAGAGGAGGAGGGCGAAGCCGAGACGCTGCTTGGAGCCGATCGGCCACCGAGTCTCGAATTGTGCGATCTCCTCCTCGGTCCAGGTGTGCCGCTCCTTCGACTTCCACGCGCGGGCGCCCTTTGTCGGGTCGCGGTCGATCATGCCGAGCGCCGTTGCGTAGTGGAGCAGCGTGCGGATGCGCTTGAGGAGCACCTGTGCTGCGCTCGGGGTTGCGTGCATCGCTCCAATGATCCGATCCACATGCTCGCGCCGTAATTGATCGACCCGCCTGCGCCCGTGGGCTGAGAGGAAGGAGTCGATCACCCGGCGATAGTTCCGCTGCGTGGTCGACGAGAGAGCGAGGAAGTTGGGGGACGCGAAATAGGCCCCGGCGAGGGCGTCGAATGTCCCGGCATTGACCGGCTGGCGCTTCACCGCCGCTGGGAATTCGACGCTCAGGCACGCCGCATAAGCGTCCATGAACTCGGCCGAGCCGGGCTGGCCTGGCAGGACCGTTGTCTTGCCGTTGCGGCGGAAATAGTGCCGCGGTTTGCCGAGACGATCGACATAGCTCTTGACGTAGCGCAGGTTGACGAGCGCCATCAGATCCCCTCCCATGTGTCCTCCTCGTCAGGGGTGTCGGATAGGGCGTCGATGGCAAGGTCGAGCTTGCGAATGTCCCACAACACACAGGCGTCGATGCGGAACGGCTTCGGCATCCGGCCGTCCGCCACCAGCTCGTCAAACTTGGTAGCGCTGATCCCGACATAGGCCGCCGCATCCTGCCGGCGCAGACCGCGGCGAGGTGCGAGGCGCATGGTGCCGGGATCGAGCGCGATGTTCATGGCGCAGGGGACACCGGATAGGGGCGATGCTCGGCGGTCACGAGAGCCACTCCGCGGCCGTCACCAAGCCCTTCGCCGGGTAGTCGATCAGCCCGAGCGTTCGCAGCGAGCCGAGGAGGTTTCCGAACCCGCCGCTGGTCGGGCTGTAGCCCGTCGCATCGCCAAGGGCCTCCCGCGTAATATCACCACGCGCGTCGAGCACCGCGCGCAGCACCCGCTGTTGCGGACCGCTCAGGATGGACATGGCACGATCGACAACGGATGTGCCGCCAGCCTCAGGCGCCGATGCGCGGCCAGTGTCGGTCAGCGAGACGAGGCCTGATGCCGGGTAGTCGATATGCCCTGCGGTCCGAAGCTGACCCAAGAGGTTCCCGAAGCCGCCTGATGTCGGGGAATAGCCCGCCACAACGCCGACCTGGATCCGGGTCGGCCGATCGAACCCGAGGCCGGACCAGAAGGCCAGAGCCTCAATGACCTTCATCTGCGGGCCGGTGAGGTCGCCAGTCGGTTGCGGAATTGAAGCCGGTTTCGGCTTTGGTTGCGGAGCGGATCGCGCAACCGTTGGTCGGTGTCGGCTGGCAACGTCGTCAGCCATCGCGACGGTGAACCCAGAAAAGCTGGACAGCAGGCGGCGCGCGTCACCAGCGGCGCTCTCCGCTCGCGCCAGAGCGTCGGCTAGGTCGCTCGCCAGAGCCGCCACAGCGCGGAGCGTCTTGTCCGCCCCATCCTCATGGCCGCGCTGGTAGCCGCGCTCCTCAGCCTCCGCGAGCGCTGCCGGGTCCGGGATATTCTTCGGAATATTTTGCGCGGCTTTCAGTTCCCGGGTGAGCCGGGCGATCTCGGCTTTCAGCACCCGCGGATCGTTCGCTTTCGCTTCCGCTTCGACCGTCGCCAGCCGGTCCTTCAACGCCCCGAGGTCCAGTGCTTTCAGCAAGGCGGCCTTGACCTTCTCGCCGCGGGCGGGAGTGCGCGAGGAGTCGAACGTCGCCTTGACCGGAAATTGCTCGGTCGAGAGAACGCCCCGGCCGGGAACCCACACTACGGCGCGGCCGCGGTCCATCGCCGGCAGGGACGCGAGAATCGCCTTGCCCTGTTCCCGGTCGGCTTGCCCCTCGATCCAGTCACCAAGCGCTTTGCGGTCCTGCGAGGCGGTGAGCTTGAACGCGATCAGTCCGTCGACCTGACTGAGCACGTCCTTGTTGACGACGGCCGGCCGCTGCGTGATCAGCCACGGGATGAACCCGGCTACCCGGCCTCGCCGGACGATCGTCTCCATCATGCCGAGCAGTTTTGCCGGGTCCTGGTCGCGGTCGCGGATGACCTGTGGTGCCCACATGTCGGCTTCGTCGAACACGAGATGCAGCGGGTTCGGCCGCGCCCTCTGAGCCCGGTAGAGCGCCGTGAGGAACGCCAGCATGAAGCGGCGCTCGGCGGCCTTGGTACCGAGCTGGGAGAGGTCGAGGATCGCGCTCTCCTTCATCCCCGCGACCGTCTCGCCGATGATCGCGCCGGCGTGTTCGTTGATGGTCAGGTCGCCATGCCGGCCACCGAAGATCACCACCTCGAAAGGCGAAGGCGTCGTGCCGTCAGAAAGGAGGCGTAGGCCGTACCAGACGCCCAGCGGGTCGATGACGATGCAGCGGTTGCCCTTGCTCAGGACGCGCTCCAGCGCAGCGCCAGCGCCGTAGGTCTTTCCTGAGCCAGCCGTGCCGACGAAGCCGAGCCGGTCGTCGAGCGCCGCGTCGGGAATCGGATGTGTCATCCCCTTCCCTCCAGCATCTCCAGCGCCCTGCGGTAGCGGGCCTCCATCTTCGGCATTGTCTATTCCACCAAGTGCATTTCGTTGCGGGCGCGAAGCGATCGCTTGTGATCGACGATCGCCTGAACGTCGGCGGCCGAAACTTCCGGCATCAGCGTCGAGATGTCAGGCATGTTGGCGAGGAACTGCTTCGCCGCATCGGAGTCGAGCCCGGACGCGAGAATGTTCGTCTGCGCCTCCAAGCTCATGTGCTCGATCTTGGTGAGCGCAGCGCGCTCGATCGACTCGATCTTCGCCTTGGCGGCTCGGCGCAATTCGGCCTGCCGTTCCTTCACCGCATTCTGGCCGCGTCCGTGCCAGAACATGTTGATGCCCGGCGCGAACTCCGGCGGGATGCCGAGCGCCCGGCAGCGCTTCTCGATCTCCGCCTGTGCGGCCGCCAAGGCTTCCTGAGCCTGGGCGAAGGCGGTCTTCCAAACCGCATCGTCGTCGAACGAATAGATTGTCGCGGACTGTGCCTCGAAGTCGGCGAGGAGTTGCGCGGAGCGCTGTTCGGCCGCTTTCTTCAGAACGGCTTCGCGCTTTTTGACGAGCCGCAGAAGATCGTCGCGCTCGCCCTTTGTCATCGTCGCCATCAGCGTTTACCTCTCGCAAACGAGTTCCCGCCGCGCAGGCTGCGCTTCGGCCATTTCGACTTGGGGAGGGCCTCGCCCTGGTCCCGCGCCAGCATCCGGCGGCGGGACTCCTCCTGCGCCTTCGTCAGCCGGCGCACCTTGGCGATGGCGTGGATATCGCTTCCAGCGCTGGTCGCCTTCGTGCCGCTCGTCTTGGCCGCGTGGGCGGCCTTCCGCATCGGGCGGATCGCGTGCGGATCGTTCGGGTGCGGGATCAGCTCGCCCGTGGCCGGGTCAACGAGACGCAGCCCAAGCGCGGGCCAGTGGTCCCATTCAATGCCGCCCTGCGTGATCTCCTCGTCGGTGTAGCCGAGTAGCAAGAGGCAGGCGTGAAGCTTCACGCCGACCGGGATATGGCGACGGTGCTCGCGGGTGAGGAGGCGGCGAGGCGCCCTCATCCGGCACGCCTCCGCGCTGGAGTCGCGATCGTCTTGAGCGTGCCGTCGAGCCCGAAGATGTACTCGACGCCTTCTAGCGTCACGCTGCGCGCGCCGCCCTCTACTGCCGCTCGAAGGCCGGGCGCGTCGAGGATGCATTCACGGAGCTTGTCGACGTTCAACCCGTAGACCCGCTCCAGCCAGCGGACGAGGGCATGGTCGGAGACGCGGAGGGCAGACCGTTTCATCCCCGGAACCCTCCGAAGTAGCGCTCGCAGTCGATCGCCTCGGCGTCGACAACTCCGTCCCATGTCTTCGCCTTCTCTACGGCGAGCTCCTGGGCGGCCTGCTCGTCGCCGGCGGTGACGTAGACGTCGGCGTCCTTGGTGATGCGGACGGAGATGCGATATCTGGCCATCTACCGGAACCCTCCGACGATCGCCGCTGCGATTCCGCCGACCAGGAGCCAGGCGGCGCCGGCCAGGATGACGACGGCAAGCGCGATCAGCGCGCGGCGGGCCCAGCGCGGGAACGCGGCCTGATCCTCGGGAAGAGGGTTCTTGGTGGGCATCACGGCTTCACCGTGAAGCAAACCAGCAGCACGCCCGCGGCGAGCAGGATCCAGAGCCACCATGGCGGCGGCCCTCCTACGCCACCCGTCGGTTCAGGGGGGCGATCCTTCGGCATTCTAGCGATCTCCCGCGAACATATCGTCGACCTGCTTCGTCGCCCGCATCAGCATCCCCTCGACGGCGTCTTCGACGGCCTCGACGGTCCACTTCTTCTCGCCGTCGGCGCGCTTGACGTGCCGCTCGACGGCAAACGCGATCGCCTTGAAGAGCGGCGAGATCGACGTCGCGCCGTGCTGCTTGAGCGTCGCCTCGGCCGCGGCCCTGATGCTCGCCACGTCATCCATGCCGGCGAGCGCCTTGTGCAGCACCCGCACGACCGATTCCTCGGAGGAAGAGAGGCCGGCCGGCGCGGAGGATCGGCCAGCCGGCCCCGGTGACGCCGCGGACGGAAGGGCAGCATCACCAGCCGCCGGGGAGGACTCGGCGGCGTCGGAATTGGGTGGAGGGGGCGCGGTCTCCTGCGCGACCGCAACGGTTTCCGTAACCACCGCGGCCTGAGCCGCCCCAAGTGCAAGCCTTTCATCAGTTTGTGGGTTGGCAGTGGAATCGCCCGCGCCGCCCGCAGGAGCGTCGCTGGCGGGTGAAGCCTGGGGCGGCCGGTCCGTCACAGCGGACCCCGGCGCCGCCCCGCCAGCATCGCCTGATGCCGCCTTCGCGGAGGCCGTGGGCTCATCACCCTTGACGGGGGCGGCGTTTGTCTCAGCGACCGCCCCCCGCTGTGCCCCCGATTGGACTTCTCCGGTCTCTGGGTCGATCGTCTCATCCGAGAGCGGATTGGCCACGGTTGCGTGGCCGGGACCGGCCTTCACGGCAGGCGCGAACATCTCCTCGACGGTGGACTCCCCGTTCTTCAGCGCGGCGTACATGCCGCGCAGCACCGGGATGTGGTCGAGCGCGATGTCGATCTCGCTCGCGAGGCCAAGCGACTCGAATACCTGCGCCGGGGAGACCCCGAAGCGCGCGAATGCGCTGACGGCCTTCTCCCGATTTTCGCTGAGGGTGATCTGGTCGCCGGCGATCACGCGCTGAACGGCGTCGTAAGCCTTCCGCCACACCGGCTTGGGGACGCCGGACAGGATCGCGTTGCGGAGCGCGATCGAGCACGCGGCGTTCCCGGTGACGATAATCATGTCGTTCGAGAACAGGCGGTTGTGCTTGTCGACGATTCGGCGCCGGACCTCGGCCTTGCTGGCGGCGTTGGTCTCGAGGTCGTGGAAAATGCCTTCGGCGATGACGACCTTCTCGACCCTGTCCACGTGGACGATCCGCGCCGCCACCCTGCAGTTGCCGAACGACGCCTTCAGCGCCTCGGCGAACCGGATGCTTGGCCCTTTGATCGGCTTGCCGCCGCGGGGCAGCGCGTACATGCACTCCTCGGCCGTCTCCTCGTCGAGGGTGACGTAGGTCAGGAGCCGGTTGCGCACGTCAGTCAGCTCGCGCGGGAACCGCCGCGCCGTCGCGATCTGCGTATCGATCTCCGCGCGCGTCAGGCCAACGGCGAGGGAGGCGTCAACCTCGTCGGCGCTGATCGGCGCCGGCAGAATGTCGGCCTCGTCGACGATCTCGGCGGTGGCAGTCTTGGCTTCGGCGCGCTTGTTCATCACGGTCTCCAGTTCACGCGGCGCGGTCCCACCACGGCGGCAGGTCGCTTTCGTCCATTTCGTTGATCGGTTCGGCGAGCACCCACGCCTCGTCGGGGCCGAAGCGCTCCGAGAAGGCCCTGAAGCGCTCGACGGCGCGGTCGATCGCGTCCTGGCCTTTGGCGAGGATCGGGTTCTCGGGCGAGAGCTGGTATGCCCAGGTGATCGGCGCGTCCTCCGCCTGCCAGAACACGAACACGAAGGCGAAGGCCGTCACGCTGATCACTCGGCTGAGCCAGTCGGCATCGTGCTCGCCGGCGACCCGGCCATCGCGCACCAGCGCGCCCATGGCGCGGCGGCCGTTACTGTAGTGGCGGGCCTGGATATCGAACCGGCTGTCACCAGCGCGGCGCTTGCACGCCTCGACGAAGTCGATCTCGCGGCTATTGCGGATCGACTTCAGATCCGCGATGGCGCGGAGCTTGAGGTAGTCGAACCGGCACTTCATCGGGACGCCGTCCTGATGCCAGAACACGCTAACCTCGGCCGCGCCTCCCGAGAACGCGTCGGCGAGATTGGGATTGAGCGCGATCATCGAACCGGCGATTGCGATCCGATCGTAGTCGGCGCGGCGGAGCGCGATGCGTCCGCTTGCCTCGATCTCGGCGCGCTCGTCCTTCCCCGCCTTGATGTTCCCGGGGTACTCCGCCGGCGCGTAGCGACGCTCGAACGCCGCGGCGCCCTCCAGCACGCGGCGATGCACAGCGCGGCCGAAGATCAGTGCCTCGGTCGGCCTGTCTTCTGGCCGGGCGGGGTTCATCCATGAATGCCACCAGAAGTCCGGGGCGGAGCGGCGGAGGCGGCGAATGTCGGTGGAGCCGAGCCACGGCGAGCGGTGATAGGTATTCTCGTCGAGGCCGAAGTAGACGCCGGCTTCGGTAATGATCTCGCCGGGCGCGAGGGTGCGGGGCTGGATCACCGTTCGATCCTCCATCCCGCGCGCTCCAGCGCCGCGAGACCATCCGCGGCTTCGGCTCGAAAGCAATCCTGGACGACGGGTCTCGCGCGGCCCCACATGCGCTCAGGCGTCTCGCCAATGTCGATCGCCCGGCGGAATCGCCCGTAGATGCCGATCGCCAGCGTCTCGACGCGCTCGTCGAGTTCGGCCGGGTCCAGTTCGCGGGTGAGCTCGGGGAGGTCCATCAGAATGGCAGCCCATCGTCGGGAACCAGCAGCAGCGTGGTGTCGACCGGATCGCGGAGCGTGGAGACCGACACTGCGCGCAGCACGAAGAACGAGTGCCGCGGGTTCGCCGCCGCAAGTCGGCGCGCTTCCTGGTCGGCCGCGGTGAACGTCTCGTGCCGCACGGTGGGATTCCACCCGGACGGGTTCCACACGACCCAGAACGCCGCCTGCTCGCCGGCCATCACGCGTGCGCCTGGTCGGCGACGGCGGGGAGGCCGGTCGAGAGAAGGTCGTCTTGCGCGCTGTCGGGCGCATCCGCCGGCGCTTTCGTCCGCCGGCTGCGCGCGACGATCGCGCTGCTCTCGACCACCATGATCTTGTGGAGGTCGGTGAAGTCGCCAGCCTTGGCCTTCTGCAGCGCGGCGATCGCGGCGGCGTGCTGGTCGAGGTTCTGCGGGTCGGCCGCCACCCAGCCTTTGATGGCGACGACATAGCCGGTTTCCATGCTCATCGGGTGGCGGTCCCTCTCGGTGTGGTTCAGGCCGCGCTCGGCGGCGGGGCGGTCGCAGCCGCGTGGAAAGCGTCGGCCCAGCGCTCCAGCACGTCCGCCAGCCGGTCGTGATCCTCGGCGGCGCCGGCGAACATCGCCGCGTGCTCCCCGCCCTTGGCGGCGCTCTCCCGGCACGCCTTGGCGGCGTGTCGGTTGTCCCGGGCCCTGGTCAGGAGCCGGCGGATGCGGAGCGTCTGCCACGGCGTCGTCGCCAGCTTGACGAACTCGTCTCGCAGCGATTGGTCGATGAATTTGTCGCCCGTGGCGTCGACCGGCGGCGCGTGGACGCCCTCCAGCAGCCCAACGCGATCGCCCTCGGCGTACCAGCCGACGGCATCCGCCACGCCGGCGAATTTGGTCCGCATGTCCTGGAACCGCCTGCCGTGCATCGGGACGACGTTGCTCGCGTCCTCGAGCATCCGGGCGACCGCAGCCCGATGACCGCGCGCGCGGCGCGGCCAGTCCTCCTCCGGGTTCCATTCACGACGGTCATCCATGGCGGCGACCCCGGTGGACGATTCGTGAGAGCAACAGCGCGGCGCAGGCCGAGACAGCGATCACCCCGGCGGTGAGGAGGAGGGTCAGGAACATCAGTCGCTCCCCGCGGAGAGCCTAAGGCGACCATCATCCAGCCGCGTTGCGGCCAGCGGGTTGATCCACAGCGCTTCGGTGCGTTTGCGGGCGCCATCGGCCAGCGCCTCGGTCTCGACACGGTGCCAATCGGCGAGCGCATGCTCGTAGAGCTCGGACGGGTAGCCCGAGAGCACCACCATGCCGGTGAGGCCGCGAAGGAAGCCGAGCAGCTCCTCATGATCGGCATCCGACATTTCGTGCCGGTACATATGCTTGCGGTCGTACGGATGGCCCGGATTCCGCAGCGACAACAGATAGGGCGGGTCGACGTAGTGCAGCGTCTCGGGACCGTCGTGAGCGGCCATGACCTGCACCGCCGGCCGATGCTCGACGACCACGCCGGCCAAACGATCGATCACCGCGGCGAGGGTGTCGGGATAGTTCCCCCAATCTTGCGCCGGCGTCGTTCCGGAACGGTTTGAGTTGGCCCGGAAGCCGGTCTGCGCCCGATTGGTGCCGGTGGTGGCGTGTGCGTTCGAGCCGAATCCCATGCGTGACCGGATGCACAGGCGCCGCGCCGACTCGATCGGGTCGTCGGTTGGCTGGTAGCATTCGTAAAACTCGGTCCGGGCAAAGGGGGTGAGACGGAGCAATTCGACCAGGCGAGCCGAAGCCTCGGGATCGCGCAACACGCGGAAAAGGCTCACCACCTCGTCGTCGAGATCGTTGTAGACCTCCGCAGCGGCACGCGGCTTGCGGAGCAGCACGGACCCGGCGCCGCCGAACGGCTCGACATAAACCCTGTGCGGCGGGAAGTGCCCGATGATCCACGGGGCCAGCCGCCACTTGCCGCCATGCCAGCGCAGAACGGGGCGCGTCGGCGCGTTCACATCGCGCTCCCGACGATCACCCACGCCCCGATCCACAGCAGGACAGCGGCTAGAGACGCGATGGTGTGGATGGTCTCGCGGGTGGTCATGGCGACTACTCCGCTGCGTCCGGCTGATCAGCCGCGGCGGCAGGCTGATCGCCCAGCGCGCCCTTGTCCGTCTCGACCAGCGTGCCGTAGCAGACCTCGCCCTGGACAAGCCGCTTGCACTCGACGCGGGTTTCCTCCGGCTTCGGCCGGCGCCACATGCACAGCCCGGCGAAGATGCGCAGTCGCGCGCTGAGGGTCGCCTTGCAGATGATCGACCAGCCGGCCTTAATGCCCTCGCCGGCCTCGATGCCCAAGCCGGCCTCGATGCCCGAGCCGGCCTCGATGCCCGTGCCGGCCTTAATGCCCTCGCCGGCCTTGATGCCCAAGCCGGCCTTAATGCCCTCGCCGGCCTTGATGCCCAAGCCGGCCTCGATGCCCGAGCCGGCCTCGATGCCCTCGCCGGCCTCGATGCCCCAGCCGGCCTTGATGCCCGAGCCGGCCTTGATGCCCAAGCCGGCCTCGATGCCCGAGCCGGCCTCGATGCCCCAGCCGGCCTCGATGCCCGAGCCGGCCTCGATGCCCAAGCCGGCCTCGATGCCCGAGCCGGCCTCGATGCCCGTGCCGGCGAGGGCGCGGATGCGGCCCTTCGCGGCGACGCGCGCCTTGAAGCGGACCCAGCCGAGATCGGCGGCAATCTCGATGTGGCCGGCGAAGTCGGAGACATCGGTCGCGCCGACATAGGTGTTGTCGGCGTCGAGATCGGCCTTGGTGATGGTGAGCGTGGGCAGTTCGTGGGTCATAGCGGGGCTCCTTCGTAGCCATCGGTTTTGGCATCGGCCGGATCAGACAGCGCCTCCCGCAATGCGGTGAGAGCGACCGACCCCTCACCGAGGCCTGCGATGTCGCGGCGCTCCCATGCCTCCAGCACCGCCCGCGCTGCCGTCCGCAGCCGCTCGTGTGCAGCGGTGAGGTCTTGCAGGTCCGCGAACACCGGGTCGATCACCGGCGCGTCGGTGAGGTCGTAGTCGCGGTGTCCGGTCACGCGTCCACCTCGTGTCCGAGGCTGCGGTCAGCGTCGTACTCGTCGGCGTGGTAGTCCGCCCGCGCTGCGCGCTCCTCGGCCTCGGGCGACGGCGTCAGCCAGCCGAACAGATCGCGCTCGTCATAGCTACGGTCCGGGCCGACGAACCGGCCGTCCATCCGCTCGACCCGCACGATTCGCAATCCGTCCCGGGTGATGGCGTTAACGACCGTCCCGTCATTCGGGACGGACGCCATCGGCATGACGTGGGCGAGCGCGGCAAGGCGCTGGTTCGCCAGCATGGAGTCCAGCTTGGCGGCGGCAGCCCCGGCCGCATCGCCACCCGTCTCGCGGGCTTCAGCGAGGGAACCGGCAAAGGCGGCGGCGTTGGCGGGGTGCATCGGCGGGTCCTCCGTCCCGGGGGTCGATGGCATACCGGGTACACCTCGTACCCTATCACGTCAAGCGAAAAGATATGGATTGTACCCTAGTCGGGTACGAAATATCCTGTCGTGCGTGGTCGCCCTTTCTCTCCAGAGCATCGCTTCGGCCCTCGGCGGACGTGTCGTCCGCGGCAAAACCGAGCGCGTCGTAGCGCCGGGGCCGGGTCAGAAGCGCCGGGATCGGTCGCTGACGGTGTGGTTGAACGGGGACCGAATCGCAGCGCACAGTCATCGCGGCCTGCCGTGGCAGGACTGCCAGCGCTACGTCCTCGACCGATGCGGAGTGGCGCCGCGCGCCTGGTCGCGACGAAGAAAATTGCCGGTTGCGCCGGAGACGCGTCACCAGTTTTTCGGGGAGACGCTGCGGGTCTGCCGGCTGAGGCGGCGAATCACCCCGGCTCAATTCGCACTACTGGCGAACGATCTTCGGCTCGCCGGCGGCGAGGCGCGACTCGGGGTCTACGCCCAGGAGTTCGCGATGACGCCGACTGCCGTGGCGACCGCTCTCGCCGCAGAGCCGAGGCACTACACAGCGGACGACCGCGCAAAGATTCTCGCCGTCACCTATGCCGAGCGCCAGCAGCTCGGCCTGCGCAGAACCGGCGCGGTCGACGTCGACAAGGCAGGGCGGGAACGAGCCCGCCGAGACCGCTACAACGCCAAGCGAAGGGCTGCGCGACAGGCCGCTGCAGCAGGGCTGGCGTCAATAGATATTCCAAGTTCACAGGCGGTAGCAGTAGCTACCAAAACACCCCCTCCATCATCGGAGGATTCCACAACCTCAGAGCAAGAGAGGTGGTATGGCGCGCGCGAGAACAATTGTGGTCGGCAAGAACGGACCTCCGTGCCCTCGATGCGAGCGCCCGATGGAAATCAGGGAGCACGCGAAGATCACGGACAAGCACCTCAGGCAGGCCGTCCACTACACCCGCTGGTACTGCTGCACGTCGGGGAAATGCCAGACCACGCTGGTCATGCCGCCGGAGTTTGCTGTTTGGCGGGACGGGAAGCCCCAAAGGCGCATCGACCATGGTCCGAGCGCGATGGATACACCGGAAGCCGCTGTCCGCCGCGTCCTCGAGGAGACGCCGCCGCTCACGCCGTCCCAGCGTGGCGACGGCGACCCGGCGAAGCTGCTGCACCAACTCGTCATGGCGGTCATCAACGCCGGCCAGGCGCACATCTTCGCCGGATGCCCTGAGGTGATTGCCCACTATGGCGGTCGCTTCCCCGACGCAGACGAGTTCGCC
The DNA here is from genome assembly GCA_026126025.1 of Bauldia sp. Lineage (GTDB taxonomy): Bacteria > Pseudomonadota > Alphaproteobacteria > Rhizobiales > Kaistiaceae > JADLGL01. The sequence goes on from JAHCJZ010000009.1 coordinate 18,756, forward strand.
GCGGCGATCGGTATCTCGCGAGACCAGGTTCCGCTGCCCGATGGCCGCGTGCTGAGCTATGCGATCGCGGGGCCGGCGGTGGCGCGGCGAGTCGACTCACATGGTCAGATCGACTAGCCGCCAGCGACCGCCGCTCGTGTATTCGACATCCGCCTGATAGGCAGTCCGGATATTCGCGCCAAAGCCGTTCTGAGCATCGACATAGGCGCGCACGCGGAAAAGGCATCCGCCGCGGTGGGTCGACGATACGCCGCTGGCCGTGATGTACGGGAACCGGGCCGTTGCCGGTGCGCGCAGCGCGTTCGTGACAAACCGCTGGCTCATCACGAACGCTTCGATTTCACCATCCTCGGAGCAAACGTTGCGTTCGCCGCAGGCCGCGAGCGTGACGGCCAACACCGCAGCCGGCAACAGCATCCTCATCATCCGACCACCCCGAATCGCCGCACGACGCGGCCAAAAATCGCCATCTCCGACAGCCGCCGTTCCTTCGGGCTATGGCGCGGGTTGTCTGAGATCACCCGGATCAGCGCGTCCTCCTCCGATCGCGGCGAAACCACCTCAAGCCGCTTCACCACCACTCCGCCGAACTCGTCGGCCAGCGCATAAAGCCCGTCGGGCGACGGCAGGGTGTGGCGGATGTCGACGAAGACGAAGTCGCCCTCGGTCAGGGTATCGGCCATAGAATCGCCCTGCACCGGCAGGATTGCTACATCGCGGGCGCGGAGTCCGAGCGCGCCGAGAACCTCGTCCGGCAGGCGCCAATAGCCGCGCACGACATCGGCTGAATAGGTGTGGCCGGACTTATGGGGGACGCCTTCCGCGTGCATCGTGACCCCGCCGCCGCCCAAACCGGCTGTGAGATCGAATTGGGGGATGCCGTCGGGAGGAATCCCGCGCCTGCCGGTCACACGCCCAACGGTGGCCTCCTCGTCTGAGACTCGGCGAGGGCCATATTCGTCAGGCATGATCGGCGCGTCGCCGCGCGCGTAGTAGAGCCAGTCCACGGTGGTATTGAACGCGATCGCATACTCCGCCGCGGTATCAGCATCAAAGCCGTTTCGTCCGAGTTCGTGAGCCTTGTAGGTGTTGATGTTCCAGCTTGGGTGCCGGCGGATTACGTCTGTCGGCCCTTGATACCCTGCCGCCTTGCGGGCGAGGCGGAGCCGCCTGCCGCGCGCGAAGTTATCCGTTTCGCGGCGCTCCTGCTTCATGGGTACGGTTGGTACTCTGGGGGTCAGGTACATGTCATACCTTCCCGCTTGACTTTCGGGGGGTATCGGGCGTACCCAATGCGGGTATGTCACATACTCCGCTCATCGACCGCTGGCCGTCCCTCTCCGTCTTCGCCGAAGACATCAACGTCGCCTACGGCACTGCCAAGGCTATGCGGCGCCGCGGGACCATCCCATCGGAATACTGGGCCGCTGCGGTCGAGAAGTCCGCTCAACGTGGCATCGCCGGCGTAACCTTTGAGACGCTCGCCCAAGCGGTCGACAAGCGGCAGCCCACCCCCGCCGGTGCCGCGGCATGACGCGGGCCGACTACTACGCTGCGGGTCTTGAGGCCGGGTTCCTCACCGAAGCCGAGGCTCGCTTTGCCATGGCTAGGTTGGCGGCCGATGCGATGGCCGCAGCGGCTATTGCATCCCCGGAATCCGCTGCCGAGCGGCTTGAGCGTATTCGGCGGCAATTGCGGCAAGTCGGCGTGTCGTCGCCTGGCCGGGGCCGTCGGCGGCACCGCCGCTGTACCTGCCAAGCTCGCCCGAAAGGTCGCTGCAAATGACGGCCGCTATTTTCGGGTCCTGCGCGGCCAAGCCTATCGCAAAGGCTTTGATGGCGGCGCCGAGTGCGAATTCGAGGCCCACCAACCAATCGCCTGCGGCCTTCGCCTCATGCGTGAGTGCCAGCTTCAACTCCATTCCCGTCTCCATCGGTTGCGCGCACCGGCCGATGGTAGGCCGGCCGAGGGGAGTGGGCCACGCCCTGCGGCGCGGTTCGCTTTCCTCGGTCCCCGTCATTCCCGTTTCCATTCCGGTCTCCACGACCAAATCCCCGGCCCGGCGCGCGCCAACGCACCGGCCGATCACGCCCGCGGCTCCGCCAAGAGCCAGCGCGCGACGCCCCGAACCTCTCACGATGGAGCGTCGCAGTGTCTGAATTCTCGTCCAACTTTGATGGCCCGCTGTCGCCCGCCGGATCGCTTGCCGATGCCCGCGCCGTTGCCGACCGAACCATCAGGCTGACCGCCCGCACCGCCGGCACCAAGGAAGCCGCGGTCTACTCGCTTTCGCGCCGCTACGGGTTCGGCTCCTGGCTGAAGCGCTTGGCGCGCGGCGATTCCAAGATCAGGATTGATCTGCACCTCTATCGGCGGCTCTGCCGGGCGCTGGAGGAGGCGATCAAGGAGGAGGAGCGGCGCCTTGCGCATGACCGCAGGGTGCTCGCCGCGATCGAGGCCAACCATGCGGCTTCCCATGCTGATGGCGCGCTGGCTGTGGCTGAAGTTGCGCCGGCTCGGCGTCCGGTTCTCCATCTGGTGGCGGAGCCGGCGCGATGACCGCCGGCGCCGTACCGCACCCGGAACCCCCGACGACTCGGGGCCCTAGCGGCAGACGGAAAGAGGGCCCGCCTGCGTACCACCGCGTGGCGAGCCCTCTGGAACCATCGACAATGCTGCACAATCCGCGTTCAGCGGGGACACTTCAAGTCCCCTTCATCTACTCGGGCGTGAAGAAGATTCCGGTCGGGACTGGATTGGTATCGAAGACAATCCGGTTCAGCGCGACACGGAGCGCCGCGCCAAGGCCGCCGAGCATCTTAGGGTGTTCGACGATACCCACCGTCGCGTGGCGGTGGGCGTGCTGCCCTCGGGCAAGATGATCAAGATCGATGGGCACACCCGCGCCTTCGTTTGGGCCGGCGGACTGGCGCAGGGAGTGCCAACCCCGCTTGTTCTCGATGCCGACGTCTACAAGTTGCGCGATCGCGAGGCCGCGGTCGAGCTCTACACGCGCTTCGACAGCCGGGTCGCGGTGGAGACGGCTCAGGACCAACTCTTCGGCGCCGCACGGGAGGCAGACCTCCACTTCGAGTCGCCAATGCTGCGCGCAGGGCGATACGGCAATGCGCTGAAGCACCTCTACCAAGTCCTGTTCGGCGTGTGGGGCGAGCGCCACTCTGACGCCAGGTTCACGTACCGCGTTGTCGATTACTTCAAGCCGGAGCTTCTTCGGTTTGATGCCGCGAAGCCGGTTCACAGCGACTACACCGGCATCATCATCGCGGGCGCGATTCTGACCTTCATGAGGCACGGCGACGACGCTCTTGAATTCTGGGGCCGCTACGGGCGCAACGAGGGCATCAAGGATCGCGGCTCCTGCGACGGTGTGCAGGCTGTGCGCAACCTCCTCTCGTACGTCCGCGTCGAGAAGAAGCACGGCTCATCGCACTTCGAGGAAATCCTCGGTCGGACCGTCAACGGCTATGAGATGTTCCGATCCGGTCGGCTCTACACCGGGAAGGGCGGACTGCCCCACGCGAAGAAGGGCGACGAGCTCCAGCGCTTCATCGACGACGCACGTAAGGCCAAGGAACGTCGCGGGTGAACGCGATGCTCCCCTTCGACTACTCCGGCGTGGCCGAGGTCGAGCCGATCCGTGAGGCGGCGGTTCGCATTCGGCTGCGCATGTCGAGGACGGCGCAGGACATCATCGAGATCGGCCGCGACCTCATCGAAGTAAAGTCGCGGCTCGGCCACGGGCGGTTCCTCGGCTGGATCGAGGCCGAATTCGGGATGAGCGACCGCGCGGCCCGAAACTTTATGGACGTTGCCGATCGTTTCGGGTCCGTCAAATCGGAAACGATTTCCGATTTGACTCCGACCGTCCTCTACGCCCTCGCCGCGCCGTCCACTCCCGATGAAGTGCGAGAGGAAGTCGTCCAACGCGCCGCCGCCGGCGAGTCCATCACCACCGAAGAAGTGCGCCGGCTGAAGAAGCAGGTGGAGGAGCGCGATGCGTCCCTCCGCACTCTCAAGGGCCAGAAGGACGCGCTCGCATCCGAGAACCAGCGACTGAGCGAAGCGGATCGCGCCAAGGCGGGGGAAATCCGCCGCCTCAACGAGGCACTTGCTGAAGCCGAGGCCGGCGCCCCGCCGGAGGTCAAAACCGTCACGGTGACGGATATCGGCCCGTGGATGGAGGCGTTCCGCGCGCTTTGGCTTTCGGCGCCCGAAGAGGCCCGAAGCCAGATCAAGGCGGAGATCGTCGCGTGATCCCCACCCCCGACACCGCGGACCTCCCGTTCCTCCCGCCGGCGGAGACGCTGACGCCGGAGCAGATCGAGCGGAACATGGCGCGGTCGGCCCGGATCGAGGCCGTCGCCCGGAAGCTTGATCCGGAGGCGTTTGATCTTCTTCCGAGCGGTGCATTCGCCGTTGATACCGGGTGGCAGCACCGCGCCACGAGCGCAGCAGAACTCCGGTTCCGCCGGGCTATTGACGACGCGATCGCGGCCGCGCGGCGTGAGGCACAGATCGCCCGCCGCGACGCGGCAACTCGATTTGCCGAACACCTCCTGAACACGGGAGCGGTCCGGCCATGAACACCTGTCGCATGCCTCTCGGATCAGACCGCGGGGCCACTCAGCCGGTCCGTGGCGCCAGTCGCGGCCTGACCATCGAACAGACGATGGCGGAGATGCAGTGCTCGCGCGCCACCGTCGCGAATCTTCGGCGCCAGGCGGGGATCAGTGATCGGCCGGGGCGCAAGGCCTCGGCGGGGCGCAATGCGACGCGGCACGACGCGCGGCCTATCCTCGACAAGCCCGCGACCATGCCGCCGGTGTCGCATCCGGCTCTCACCGAAGCGCGCACCCTGTACCCATCGACGGTCGTCCCTGTCGACGGCCTGCGGAACCTGCTCGTCTCGGGCCAGAACTCCTGGAAGGTCGGCGCCGTCGTCACCAAGGGGCGGTGGAAGGGCTTTCCGATCTTCACGCTGACGCTCGAGGAAAGGGCGACCTGCCCGACCTCCTGCGGTCACTGGCGGTCCTGTTACGGGAACGCGATGCACATGGCGAACCGGATCGCCCATGGTCCGGCGTTCGAGGAGAGGCTCGGCCACGAGCTCGCCATTCTCAACTCCCGCCACCCCGGCGGCTTCGCGGTCCGCCTTCACATTCTCGGCGACTTCTACTCGGCCGCCTACGTTGATCTGTGGGGCGGCTTCCTCGATCGCTTCCCGGCGCTTCACGTTTTCGGCTTTTCCGCGCGCTGGAACCGAACAGACCCGATCGCCCGCGCTCTGCTCGGGCTCGTGATGGAGCGGTGGGACCGCTTCGCCATCCGCTTCTCCAATGCGCCGTCGGATGAATGCTCGACGGTCTCGATTGAGCACCCGGTCCAGAAGCCGGCCGACGCGGTGATCTGCCCGGCGCAGCTCGGGAAAACTGACAACTGCGGGACCTGCGGCCTGTGCTGGGCAACGACCCGGCGCATTGGGTTTGTGAGGCACTGATGCGCCGCGTCTCCGAACGCTTCCTATTCTCCGCCGAGGCCGTCAACGAGCGCGGCGAGACGGTCGATTCCTTCGACCTGTCGGAGCCGGCGCGGGACTCTCTTGTGGCGGAGGCCGAGCGGCGCGGCATATCGCCGTCGGCGCTCTCGGTCCTGATCCTCGAGACGGTCGTCCGCGACAATCTCTTCTCGGCGGTGCTCGATGAGTGACCGCCAGCCACCCATCATCGGTAGCATCGAATATCTCGTCCTGACCGAAGGCGAGGGCGTCCACCACGTCGTCATCCGGCGTGACTTATCGGAGTGGTTCCAGCGGGTCGCGACCTTCCCGCTGAAGGAGCGCGCCGAGGACTACGCCGAGAGCGAGAACAACTACCTCCTCATGGACACCCCGGACGATGTGTGGGGGCACCAGCGCCTTGAGGCAGGTGACGCGCCGCCTGAGACGCCCGCGCCGCCGTCGGCCATCAAGCCCGAGAACTTCCGGCTCGCGGAACCGCCCCGACCGGAACCGCCCGCCCCCCCGGTCGCGGCGTCGTCGCCCGCGCCCGATCCCGTCGCGGTCGCGCTCAACGGCTCGCGCTTCGAGGACCAGGTCGAGCGACCGGAAGACGACGCCGACGACGAGGTTCCGGCGCCGAGGGAATCGGCCGCAGAGGATGCGCCGTCAAACCCGACCCGATCCCTCGCGGCGATGCTCGAAGAGCCTGAGCCGCAGGAGCGAGCCCGCCCGACCAAAAAGACCGAGGAATGGAACAAGCCGAAGCCCGTCACCAATTGGGGCGGCAACAAGCGCGACCCGCTGCTCATGAAGAATGGCGATGTGGCGAAGCCGGCGGATATCCCGGCGGGGTCGTCGGCCGACCAACTCGCCGACCGTCTCGCGGTGGACCTCCCGCGCCTCGTGGAGCGCGGCGGCTACGCGCTAGGCATGACGGCCCACGACATCGCCTCGCTCTACAAGGTGCCGGAGCCGCGCGCCCGCGACGCGATGGTGAAGATGTTCGCCCGCCGCGAGGGACGGCTCGTCCGCACCAACGGCAAAGAGCAGCGGCTTGTCCCGTCCGATTGGGAGGAGCCAGCATCGTCGCTGCGCGACGTTCAGCGCGCCGCGCGCGGCAATGACGAGGTCCGCGCGCTCGAAGCCCTGCGTTCCGAGGCCGGCCCGAACGACCTCGTCCAGATGTCGCTCAAGGCGATCTCCGACAAGGCCGGGATTGCGCTCGGCAGTGTGACCTTCGTGATTGCCGAGCTGCAGAAGCGCGGCGCGATCGAGGTTGCCGCCAAGGGCGCCCAGGGCAGCCGCACCCCCACCACCTATCGCATCCTTGCAACCGAAGGAGCAGGCGCATGAAGCGCGCAGCGAAGAACGGAAAGTCACGCGAGTCCCAGGCCGACAAGGAGCTGGCGGAGCACGTCGCTGCCGCCAACGGCAATGGCGCAACCCTGCCGCCGAAGGACCACAACCAGCTCACCGACGACCAGCAGCGGGTGATCTTCTTCGACCACCTCGCCAAGGTCCGGAAGGCGAAGGACAAGATCGCGTCCGCGACGGCAGAACTCCGCAACCTCTACAAGTTCGCCAAGGCGGACTCGATCTCGAAGAAGGACATCGACCATGCCCTTCGGCTTGAGACGGCCGACGAGGCGGACCTGATCGAGGAGCGGAGGCGTCTGGATCAGATCGCCCGCTGGATCGGCTCGCCCGTAGGGACGCAGGCGGAACTGTTCGACGGAACCGACCGAACCCCGCTCGTCGATCGCGCCAAGGAAGCGGGCAAGATCGTCGGCCTCAAGGGCGAGGTCTGTTCGGTCCCGGCGCAGTATCAGGGCGCCGGCGAGCAAGCCTGGATCGACGGGTGGCACCTCGGCAACGACGCTCGGCAGGAGACGATCAAGGCCCGCACCGAAGCCGAACTCAACTCGGCCGAAGGGCAGGCGACGCTCGCCCAGCTCGGCGCCATCGGCAAGGGCGAGGGCGCACCGGAGAACACCTCCGGGACCGGCGCCGACCCCTTCGCCACCCAGCACTAACGCGAAGCCCGTCGGGGGACAGGTCGTGGAGCTGCTTGGGCTCGATATAGCGACTCGCGCGGGCTGGGGGTTGTCGCCCCCGTTCCGCGAGGTCGAGCGCATTCGGGTCGGGTCGTGGCAGCTCCCCGCCGGTGCGCCGACGCACGAAAAGTGCGCCGCGCTCGCCGGCCACCTGAACAACCTCTGCCGCACGACGGCGATCGGCTACGCGGTGCTCGAACTGCCGATGTCGGCCCCGCCGGCGCGGCGGAAGGTCGTGAAGGAAACGCCGCTCGGATTGCAGGTTGAGGAGGTCGCCGCCGGCTCGATACAGGCGCAGACCATCCTGTGGTCTCTCCACGGCGCCGCGGTGGCGGTGCTCGCGTCGTGGGGCGTCCCGTTCCGCACGGTGGCGGTGTCGACGTGGCGCAAGGACGTGCTCGGCAGCGGCCGGCTCAAGAACGACGAGGCGAAGCGGCTCTGCCGGGAGAAGCTCGAGGCCCGCGGCGTCCACGTCCCGAACATCGACGCCGCGGAGGGCGGTGCGCTGATGATCTACGCGCAGCGGCACTATCGGCGCTGGCAGGCCGAGGACGAAGCCCTGCGCCGGAGCGCGGCCGCATGAGCGAGCGGCTCCCCAAGATGGTCCGGCATATCCTCGCCGAGGCCTCGGAAATCTGCGCTCCGCACGGCATCGCCGTCGTCTATCAGCACGGCACCAGGCATCCACGCCTGATCCTCACCGGACTCGGCCAGCGGCGCGTGAAGGCGCTGTCGAAGTCGCCGCGTGACGAAGACAACGCCGAGAAGATGGCGCTGGCGGATGTGCGCCGGATCCTCCGCGAAATGACCGAGGCGGTGGCGTGAACGAGTGGCCCTTCATCAATGCCGACGGGTCGGCACTCGAGCGGGGCGCCTACGACGTCACCGTCGTCGATCCTCCCTGGGATTTCAAAGGCAACTCTGTCGCGAAGCCTGGACGCAACGCGCGCCGGCATTACCGGGTCATGTCGCTGAAGGAAATTGCAGCGCTTCCTGTGGGCGATCTCTGCCGGCCATCGGGTGGCAACATCGTGTGCTGGATCACGGGGCCGTTCCTCGCCGCGGGCGCACACCTGCCGCTGTTCAAGGCCTGGGGCTACAAGCCCACCGCGATCTTCGCGACATGGATCAAGTTGAAGCGGAGCCACAATCCGAAGCAGCTTCGAGTCCTGCCGTCCGCAGACGGCGACTTCCACGTCTCGACGGGGATGACGACGCGGAAGAACGCGGAGTTCGTCATCATCGGGAAGAGGGGCCGGCCTCTGCGCCGGGCGCGCGGCGATGTCCGCGAGCTGATCATCGCGCCGGTCCGCGAGCATTCGCGCAAGCCCGACGACCTTCGCGATCGTGTGGCGGCCTATTTCGGGCCGGCGGCGCGGGTCTGCGAGCTCTTCAGCCGCGAGGATCGCCCCGGCTGGGATTGCTGGGGCGACGAAGCCGGCAAGTTCGACGCGAGGGCCGCATGACGGACCGCCAGCGCCTCCCCGCCCGCCGTGGTGCCCTGAACTTCGAGGTCGAGCACAACCTCCGCCGCTACACCGCGACGCTCGGCTTTCACGACGACGGCCTGGTCGGGGAAGTGTTTGTCACCTCAACAAAGGCGGCGTCCGACTCCCAGATCATCGCCAACGAGGCGTCGGTCGCGGTGTCGTTCGCGCTGCAGTATGGCGCGCCCCTTGATGCGATGGCGGCGGCGATGCCGCGCAACGAGGACGGTACGCCCCAAGGGCTCACCGGAGCCGTCCTTGATGCGGCGCTCGCCATCATGTCGGAGGTCGCGCTGTGAGGTCGGCCGCCTACGAGGATTGGGTCGCCCGCGCCCGCGAAGCCGACATTATGTCGGTGGCGACGCGGCTTGGCGCAAAGCTGAAGCGCGCCGGCCGGGAATGGGTCGGGCCCTGCCCGGGCTGCGGCGGCCGCGACAGGTTCGGGGTGAACCCGCAGAAGAGGGTGTTCGTCTGCCGCGGCGCGGCGGGTGGCGATTCCATCGCCATGGTCGAGCACGTCCTCGGCTACGACTTTCGCGGCGCCGTCGCGTGGATCACCGGGGAGCAGCCGCCGGACGGGCGAGCCGGCGCCGTCGACCCCGCGGCCGAGGAGCGTTCGCGTCGACGGCGCGTCGACGCCGAGCGGAAGCATGCCGCCCGCGATCGCACCGAGGCCCGGAAGCGGGAAACCTCCCGGGAGACGGCCTATCGCTGGTGGCGGGAGGCAAAGCCGCTGATCGGCAGCGTCGCCGAATCGTACCTCCGCGCCCGCGGTATCGACTTCGACCTTGCGCCGTACAGCAACGTGCTGCGCTGCCACCCGGGCCTGTCCTACCCGTTCAACGACGCCGGCGAGGTCACCAAGGATGGCCCGGTCCTCCCGGCGCTGGTCTGCGCCGTCCAGCACCACACGGGGCAATTCCGCGGCCTGTGGCGCATCTTCCTGAAGCCGGACGGGTCGGGGAAGGCGCTCGTCGTCAACCCGAAGCTCGGCAAGGGGCCGTGCGCCGGCGGCGGCGTGTGGCTCGGGCCGCGTTCCGGAATCCTCAACACCTGCGAAGGCGTCGAGACCGGGCTCGGCATCGTCGGGATTCTCGGCGGACGCGAGACCGTCGTCGCCACGCTCTCGACGTCGCTCATGCAGGACTTCGATGTTTCACATGAAACACCGTTGGAGCGCGTGTGGCCGGACGGCGATAGCGATCGCATCAAGAGGCGGAGTGACGGACGCGAGGTCATCGACCCGGCGCCCGGCCGCCGCGCGGCCGAAGCGCGCGTCGCGAAAGAGACCGGGGCCGGCCGGCGCTGCGTGATGCAGGAGCCGCCGCGCCTAGGGCGCGATTTCCTCGACGTCTATGTGGCGACGCGGAGGGCGGCCTGATGGCCCGGCTCGCCCTCGAGAACATCCCCGGCGAGCGCGCGGTGCTCGGCGCGGCGCTCCGCGATCCCGGCATCTTCTGGCAGCACCGGGCCCGGTTCCGGCCGGAGATCTTCGTCGGCAAGCTGCACAGCCGGATCGTCGCCGTGATGAACAAGCTGGCGGATTCCGACCGCGAGATAGCGTCGCCGGCGATCCTCGGCTTCCTCGCCGTCGACGAAGACGATGGGGTGTCCCCGGAAGGCTACCTCGCCACGCTGATGACCGAGGAGGCGGACAACGCGCTTGCGGCGGACCTCCTCGACGACCTCTCCGAGACCTGGGCGCGGCGGCAGATGGCCACGTTCGGTGAGGCGCTCCTGAAGGAGTCGACCAAGGACAGCCGGGATTCCGCGATCGAGCGTCTCGACCGCGCGGTTGCGACGGTGAAGGCGATTGCCGAGACCCTCGATTCCGATCGCGTCGGTTCGGCCGACGCGGCGATCGACCGGATGATCGCCCAGGTCGTGAAGGCGCATCAGGTCGGTCACAGCGACGGCATTCCGTGGTTCCTGCCGGAGCTGCAGCGCATCACCGGGGACGACCTCGAGTTCTCCCGGCTGATCGGCCTTCTCGCCGACACCGCCGGAGGCAAGACAAGTCTCATGCTGCAGCAGGCGGCGAAGACGGCCGAAACCGGCGTGCCGGTGCTCGTCCTCTCCGGCGATCAGACGCCGGAGGAGTGCTACATGCAGATCGCCTCGCAGGCGCTTGGCATCGAGTCCGCCGCGCTCCGGAAAGGGCAGTTCACGTCCGCCGAGTTCTCCCAGATTGAGACTTTCACCCGTGGGCTGAAGAGGCTGCCGATCGAAATCAGGCGCATCTTCCGTCCTTCGACGCGGGACATTTCGAACATGGTGCGGTCGTTCGTCCGGCGCCGCGGCCGCGGGCTTGTAGCGATCGACCACGCCAAGCGCGTCGTGTTCGATGATCGGCGGGCCGGGATCTCGGAAGGCGTCAACCAGGTGTTCGGCGACCTGAAGGCCCTGATGGGCGCGACGGGCTGCGTTGGCCTCGTCCTGATGCAGCGCAATTCCGAGGGCAACCGCCGCGACGATCCGCGGCCCATGCTCGGAGACATCTACGGCGGGATGGGCGCGGCGGAATCGTTCGACACGGTGATCGCGCTCTATGTCGAGGAGCGATTCCTTGCCCTGCAGATGAAGAACGGCGCCGGCCGCATGAAGAGCGAGCAATGGGACAGGATCAACGCGCGGCTCAACAACGTGCGCGGCAAGGCGGAATTGATCGGCCTCAAGGTTCGCTTCGGGCCGCCCGACCTTGCGGAGCATGTCGAACGCGAGGCTCGGTTCACCCGGTTCGTGTCGAGCCGAGCGGCGCAGCCGGAGTTTCTCTGATGGGGGCGCGGCGGCACGACGACCGGATCCGCTACATCATCGAGGTTCTCTGGCTGATCGGGCACACGGCTTCGGAGATTGCGGCGCTGATCAATTACCGCTTCCCGAGATCGCCGCTCACCCGCAAGGCGGTACAGGGGATTATCGAGCGCGGATCATTCGCGAAGCGGTCGGAAATGACCGACGGCCAGCGGCAGCGGCGCTTGGACGAGCTGATGAAGGACCGGCTCGATCGCGGCGTTCTCGCCGCAGACGATTTCAGAGTGATGAAGTTGGGAGGCCAGCAGGTGAAGCTCCGGGAGCCCGTCGGCGCATGAAGGCGAAGAAGCCGCCCGGCTGGTACTCGTCCGCGCAGCGGAAGGCGCGGCGCGAGGCACGGGAGCACCGCCGCCGGGTCCGGGTCCTCGAGAAGGCCCTTAGCGAAGCGCGGGCCGCGCGGATCGCAGAAATGACGGCGAACCTGGCGGCGTCGGCCGATTCCGCGGTCGCGCGGATCACGACGCGCAGCACGGCAAAAGTGCCTGCCACGAAGGGGAAGAAGAAGGGGAAGGCCGCGCCTGTGATCGGCCGCGATGGCCGCGCGCAGGAGATCCGGGACGCAGGTCATCGCGACCTCCCGAAGGACCGCCGGCCGAAGGTCGACATCAACGCCGACCCTCTTCTCTGGCTCGACCAGCGCAACATCCTCCGGGATCCGCTGTCGATCGGCCTGTCGGCCGCGCAGCTTGAGGCGACCCGCGGGGCGGCGATGTACCGCCTCGAAGCCGGGAAGAAGGCCGCGGAGCTCTTCCGGCGCGCCCAGGTGAGCCCGGTCAAGGCGGCGTCGTGGGGGATGCACGTCGACCAGTCCGGCGGCCCGCGGTCACTCACAGCGGGCGCTTACCAGGCGCTCGAGGAAGTCGGCGCGCTGCGGAAGATGCCCGCGCTTCTGTTCGATCTTCTCCATGGGATCGCCGCCGGCGACCTCTGGCCCTGGAACCACGCCGGGGCGAGCCGCGGCGTGGTCTATGGGGAGATTCGGCTGGCGCTGGATATGGCCGCCGTTCACTTCGGCCTGATGCGCCGGCGGGATTTCAGCGTACGGTGGCCCGGAGTCGCTTTGCCGTGGCCTCCAAGGCCGCCACGTTCCGCGCCGCCGCCCGATGGGCTTCCGGCGAGAGAAGCAGCAGGACCGGCATCGCCTCCATCAACCCGCGCCATTCCTTCGCCATCTCGTAGCCGTTGATTTCCCGGATTGAGCCGGCGAGATCCTGGATCGCGAGCGAGCGGGCGACGTTGATCCGCTTGCCTTCGATGACGTAGCGCGACGCGACGCGGCTCCCGACCTTCAGGAGTTCGTCAATCGTCATCGTTTGAGCGGCGATGACGTAGCGGTCGATTCCCGCTGCGATCGCTTCCGGCGCGTTCGCGTATCGTCGCGCGGCCTTCATGGCAATGCGCTCGGCATCGAGCGGCCGCCGGCGCTTTGTCAGGAAGCGTAGGAGCCGCTCGATCATTTCTGGCCCCCCTTCCGCTTCGGCCGCGCGCCCTGATGCTTCGCGGCCTCTACGACGTCACGAATGCCGCGCAGGGCAATGAGATCGGGCTCGACCTCTGGTGACCATGGCGGCAGTCCGACGCGAGCCGCGGACATTGCCAGGCGCTCCGTGACGCTCAGCTCGACCTCGCCGCGATTCCGGGCGCCGGCGGAAACCACCGTCATCCCGACCGCGTCCGCAACGCGCGCCATTTCCTTCTGGTGAAACCCCATGGCCTCGCGCCACAGGAAAAAGTCAGTTCTCGCCTTCGATTTCATCGGTCTCTCCTATCGTGTGTCACCGTTGACGTGACCTGCCGGGCGAGTTGAAGGGCGCCCGGCAGGGTAAAGGCCGCGAGGAGAATCCTCACGGGATGCGGGATCTCCTCGTTGCCGTCGATCCAGTCCATGACCCTCTTGTGGACGGAGCCATAGAGGATGGCGAATTCGGCCGGCGTGATCTGCAGGTCGGCCAGGGCGGCCGCAAACTCCGCCCCGCCCATTCGCTGGTAGCCGTGCTTGAGCGTGCCGCGGGTCCGGTCGTTGAGGGCATCGCAAAGAGCCTCGCCGGCGGCCGCAACCGCATAGCGGTCATCGTCGAAGAGCGGCCCGTCCTCGGGGTGGACGCGCTGCACGTCCTTGCCGGGAAAGGTGAACTCTCCCAGGAATCCGTCGCGGACGGGGACGCTCCGCACGAAATAGCGGCGGCTCGGCTTGGCCGGAGGCGGCATGTCATGGTCCTTTCCGGGGTCACGATCGACCGTGTCGAAGGCGGCGCGCATCCTAGTAGAACCTCCGCCCATCTTTCCAGACCCGCAGGATTCGCGTGTTGACGTAGGTTCCGGCCGCCGCGAATGAGCCGGGCGGCAGGTCGTCCCAGCCGGCTTTCATCCGCTCCATGAGCGCGCGGAAGGCGGTTGCCTTGCGGGTCTCGCGGTACTCGGTGCCCGCCGACATGATCGCCACCAGCATCCCGTCTGGCTTGAGGAAGTCCAGGGCGTGGGTAACGTGGTCGATGTCCCGCTCCAGGTCGAACGGCGGGTTCATGACGACGCGGTCATAAAGGCCGGTGGTGCCGGGCGTGAGGGTCAGGAAGTCTTGGGCATAGACCGCTCGGTAAATGGCTTCGGCGCGCAGCCCATCGGCCAGGTGCGGCTGCAGCTCGACGCAGTCAACCGCGTTGTCGAAGCGGTATGTGGCGCGAAGTTTCTCAGCCGTGTCGTACCGATCAACGTGGTCGTCCACGCGCTGCACGCAGCGCCGCGCGAGATTGCCGGTCCCGGCGCTCGGCTCGAGGATGGTCAGGCGCGGCTTGTCGCGCTCCTGCAGCAGCGGAACGCGCTCCAGCAGCTTGTCAGCCGCGGCCGCTGGCGTCGGGAAGAAGCCGAACGCCTTGGCCGGCGTGGTCTTGCGGTTCTTGAGCGGGTCCGCTTCCTGGGTCCGCGCGTCACCGATGACCTCGCCGTAATAGTTGGCCAGGATTCGGTTGACCTTCTCGACCAGGTCGTCCCGTCTGAACCAGAGGTGGGCGTTGCCGTTCTTGAAAATCCGGACGCGGAAATATTCTGTCTCGCATTCGGATTGGGTGGGGTCGAAGATGTTGCGGCGCGAAGCCTCGATCGCGCCGATCGCCGGCGAATAGGACGAGCTCACGGTGCCGCCGTCCAGCACGAGAAAGGCGCGCTCGATGTCCAGCAGCGCGTCCTTCTGCTCGCCGTAGTAGTAGTTCCAGCGCCCATGCCCATTGAAGGCGCGCTCGAGGATGATTCGGGCGCCGACCTTGAAGCCGTCATGCGAGCGGAATCGGCGGTCGAGCCGCGAGAAGGCATTGGCGATTCCGCGCCGCCAGATCATGTCGGCGTCACCTGCCAGGCGTTCCAGCGTGGCGCGCACATTGTCGACCGTGACCTCGGGCAAGCCGCGGCCGACCTCCCTCCTCGGTAATCACCTGGCGCGAGTGCGGGTCGACGCGCTCCGGGACGTAGCGCATCTGATCGCGCAGCTTCTTCTTCTCCTCAACATCCATCAGCCGTTCGATGTCGGTATGGGTGATGATCCATGACCAGACCCGAACATCCGTCAGGCGACGGGCGACGCGGAGATATTGATCGCGCGCCGGCAGCTTCACGGCGTTCGCGAAGGCTTCGATTTCGGGCGCTCGCTCGTAGAGCCAGCCGCCGCCCTCCTGGCCGGGCGTGGCGCGGGCGACCATCCCTTCGGCCGCGGCAACCGCTTCGCTCGCCGCCTCGATCGCGGCGAATGCTTCCTCGTACAGCGCAACGGCGCGGTCCCTATAGGCGCACACCTGTTCGATGGTGGACCGCGGGATCAGCTCGCCGGCGGATGGTGCGGGCTCGTCGTCGTCAATGCGGGCTTCGTGGATCTCCGCAGCAATGTCTTGCAGCATGGTTGTCTCCTTTCGTTTCGCACGATTGCGAGGGGTGGATTCAGCAGGGAAGGGGACGCGCGCCGGGTGACGCGCGCCCCGGGATTCGGACGCGGGCGCTAGACCCGCATTGGCATGAGGATTGCGACCAGCCCAGGCGTTCCGGCCGCTTCGGCGCGGATCGGATTCCCGGCGTGATCCATGAACCAGGTGACGTCATCGCCGGCCATCGTGGCGAGCATGTCCAGCACATACTTGCCGTTGAAGCCGATGCTGACGGCGGTGATTGGAATCCAGTCGGCGCCCTTCTCCGCTGGCGGTGAGCGGCCGGCCTCGAACTGGCACGGGACGCGGAGCTCCGCGCTCGGCTCGTCGGCCTCGACGCCGCGGACGTAGACCCGCACGGTCGATTCTTCAGCGGAGAACTCGAATCCGACGCTGCGCTGGTCCTTCTCGCGCACGGCAAGCACTTGTGCGACGGCATCCGCCATCGCCTCGCGCGAGAAGATGGCGCGGGCCTTGTTCGCCGCCGCCACCATGACGCGGGTATAGTCGGGGAAGGTGCCGTCGATCAGCTTCGACCGCAGGACCGTTCCGCCGATCCTCGCCTCAATCTGAGTCCCGCAGATGGCGAGCTCGACGCTTTCGGGCGCGCCCTTGGCGCTGATCAGCTTGACCAGCTCCGCGACGGCGGCGAGCGGGACGATACCGCCCTTGAGATCGCCGGCGCCAATCGGCAGCGGCTTGTCGATCGTCACCATGCGGTGCCCGTCCGTGGCAACCGCCCGCAGCGTGTTCGGGCCTTCCGGCCGGACAACCGCGGTCAGGTACACGCCGTTGAGATAGTAGCGAGTCTCCTCGGTCGAAACCGCGTGCATCGGCTTGCCGAGCAGCGCCAGGGCATCGGCGCTCGGGAGATCGAAGCGGGCGATGGTGCCTTCGCGCTTCGCGAGCGGAGTCGGCCAGTCCGCGACCGGCCGGACCGCCGGCATAGTCACCTTCAGCCCCTCGAAGTCCAGGGCGGCGGATTCGCCGGTGACGCAAAGGCCGACATGCTCGGTCGCCTTCACCTTGCGGAGCAGGTCGTGCAGCTTGTGGCACGGCAGGATGACGGCAAGGCCGGGATCGGCCGCGCCGGCAACAAAGGTCGTGGTGACGCGGTCAAGGTCCGTTGCCTGAACCTCGATTCCGCCCGGGACGGCGCGGATCATGGCGCCGGTGAGAACCGGGATGGCGCCGCGACGCTCCGCGACGCGAGCTGCGCTGGCGATGGCCGCGGCAAGCGGCGCGCGCTCGACAACGGCATTCAGGGCAGGCGCGGGATTGGTGTTCGCCGGGCTCGGGATCGCGACGGCGGCATTCGTGGTGGTCTGCATGGGTGACTCCTTTCGTTCGGCACAATTGCCTGTGGTGAAGCTGGCGCTTCGTGGGGCGCCCCTCGCGAGGCGCGGCGCTGCGTCAGGGCGCGACCTCGATTCCCTCCGCCTCGCAGCACTCCTCCCAGGTCCCATAAGTCGCCGGGTGATCCTCCGCGCCGTCCGGCTCGTGACCATCCTCGCCGGACCAGGACGCGGCCGCCTTCCAGCTCCCGCTCCATGTCGCCGCATGGAAGATGAAACCGTCATTGTCGCCGCCATGCGTCCACCCCGCAGCGCGCGCGGCGAGCTCGTGCGGATCGGGCGCGGGCGCTGGTTCGGGCGCATGCGAAGCCAACAGGGCGGCGGCGGCATCTACCGCGGCGCGGGCCGCCGGAAGCGCGTCGTTATCCTCATAGGTCCCGTCCGCAGCGCCGGACTCCCAATCCTCGACGTGCGCGGTCGCCAGCGGCAGGATCGCAGCAAGCGCCTGCAGGGCGTTCGGGTGATCCGCCGCCGGCGCCGTCACGGTCCGCTCGCCGCGCAGGGCCTCGCGCAGCATTTCGACCAGGTCGTGAACCTCGATTTCGGCCTCGGTCGCCGTGTCAGGGTCCGGCGAGTCGCCGCGGTGCGCGGCAATGATCGCAGCGATGGAGTCGCGGAGCGGGTCGTGCCCGACGCTCGCGGCCGCGTAGCCTTCCCGGGCGCGGTTCAGGATCGGCGCGTTGTCGGTCGCGTCCCACCCGGCGGATTCTGCCGCTTCGACCAGGTCGCGATATGCTGCAAGCGCCTCCGGGATGATCGTATCGGCGCCGCGCAGCGTGCGGACGATGTCAAACGCCAGGTCCTCCGCCCGGTCGTGAAACGCCATGTCCGGGTCAATGATCGCGATAACCCGCTCGCCGTCCACGATGCGGAATTCGGCATCGCCGGACCCGTGCGGAATGTGCGGCTCGACCGTGTAGCCGGCGAACATTGCCGACGGCGCCGCGGGCGCCTCTACGCGGTGCGGTCCTGTGATTTCCCATTTTCCCCAGGTCCCGGGATTCTCGGCCGCCAGGTGCTCGACCGCCGCGAGCCAGTTTCCCGGATATGGTAGGACGTTGCCTTCGTCGTCCTCGGGCTGGTTCGCGTCCCACTCGGCGCGCAGCATTTCGTCGGCATAGGCTTCGGCCGCGGCATAGGTGGTGAAGACGGACGGAAAGCACGGCTCCGCCTCGCCGGGAACGCACGTTGAAACTACCCAAAGCTCGCTGGTCGTCATGGCTGGTTTCCCTTTCGTGTTGTCACAGTTGACAGTCAGGTGGTTGCGATCCGCCCGGGATCAGGCGGCAGGCGGACAGATACGCGCCGCGCGCTCGGCTTCCTCGGCGCGTTCCGCCTCCGCCTCGGCTTCGAGCTCGGCTTCGATTCGGGCGCTCATGCCGGAACCTCGATCGGCCGGAAGGCCGAAAACCACCGGCTTCCGATCACATAGCCGCAATGGACCGCGCGGCCGGCATTCGGGCCGGAGACCTTGTCAACGTACATGCGCGCCACGCGCCCGCCGCCGGATTTCTGCCGGAGTTCGGAAACGGTCCACGCCCAAATCGGCGCGCCGTATTGGTCAATGTAGAGGGTGAGGATTCCACGCATTCGAGTTGTCCTTTCGTTGCCACGATTGGCGGGAAGCCGCGCGACCAGGATCGGCCGCGCGGCGGTTTCAGGCGCGGGCGCTATGCCGCGAGAAACGCCTGTTTGTCCGCGATGCGCGCACGGCGCACGGCGCGAAGGTCCAGGCGGCTCGGCTTGCTGTAGTAGACGCGGGATTTCATTTGCTGGTTCCTTTCATGTGCCACGATTGGCAGAAACGAATATCAGGGCGCGCGACAGGATTGTCAAACGGAAAATCGCCCGCGCCCGATTTTTTTAGGCGCGGACGCTATCAGGGGCGCGCGCCATGACGCCCGATTTTTCGGACGCGAGCCCTATTAGGGACGCGCGGAGCCCGTCGCGCACAACCGGCCGCGCATCCTCCCGGGTGCGGGCGGGCGCGGGCGGCGCGCCTATCACGGGCGCCCGGCGCGCCGCCGGCATGATCCAATCCGCGTATTGCGCGAACGGGACGGACGGCGGCACGGGCGCCGGCATTAGCAGGGACCAGCCGGCGAGCTCGCGCCGGCGGAATGCATGTTCATCGGGATAGCGTTCATTTGAGGTTCCTTTCGTGTTGCCACCATTGGCGAGAAAGCCGGGCGGATTGCTCCGCCCGGTGGTTGACTACCACTCCCCGTAAAGCCGACCGAACATCGGCTCAAACCAAACGGTCCAATTCGCGGTGCGCCCGTCTGGCAAAAGTGCAGTGATTTCGACCGTCGGAATCCCGTCCTCGCTGCCTTCGCGGGCGGACTGAATTTGAACGGTTTCGCCGTAGCCGGCATGCTGGTTCCGGACGTAAGCGGAGGCGGTTTCGATGTTGAGCATTGTGCGGCTCCCTGGTGGGCTGAAAAAGAAAACTCCCGCCTAAGCGGGGGGAGTCTCTTCCACGCGAGAGGTCACGACAGCGGCTGCCGGATACGCGTCGCCAATGGCGTCCGCGACGAACGCGGCCAGGTCCTCGGCAGTCGACAGGTCGACCGAGCCGAGTTCGAAGCGGAGGGTGATTTCGAGAGTGGTATTCATGTCGCGTATCCTTTCGTTTGCCACAATCGGCAAGGAACAAGATAGCGACTCGCGGCCGAATTTTCAACACCTAAAAAGCGCTTGTAGCGAATTATTTTCGGAAACCCAGAAAGCCGGGTTTCGTCCCTCGCCGCCCTGGTCAAACCCCGTCCCTGGGGACCGTGTCGCTGCCGGCGCCTAGTCGCCCCGCCAATGCGGTCCCGTCCCCTGGTCCCGTCCGTCGCGTCCGTCCCGGCCCGCCGAACCAGGTAACCCCAGCAACCGAGTCGACATTGGGCATCTCGCATTCCCGTTCCACCACCCCGCACCACCCACCAGGGACAGGGCAGCGCCCGGCAACCTCGCCGCTATGGCCACCAGCTTGCGTGGTGCCTGCCACGCATCACGGCAGGCACCACGCCACGCCAAGCAACGCGCACCACGCGCCTGCCGAGCGAAGCGCAAGGCACAGAGGCACACCGCGCGCCGGTGCCCGCGGCCCTGGACCCCTGGGGGGGTCGGAGTTAAGGAATGGGGCCCCCGGTCAGGACCGGCGTACGCGGTCGAAAACCGCGCGTGGTGAGAAACCCTGGGTGGCGGGAAATGGCGGGGGCGGCATCGAGCCACGAGGCCTTGTGCTCTGTGGCGTTCCGGGCACTGGATATTGACTTTCCCGGAAATGCGGGGCAGATATTTCGCGAATCGTGAAGTGCGCCCGGATGATCCGGAGCGCCCCGATCCATCCAGAAATCATCGCGGGTGTGGGCCAGTGGTTGGTCGCCGGCCTTCCAAGCCGTGCCAGGCCGGTTCGATTCCGGCCGCCCGCTCCAATTTCCCTCGAGGTTCCGATGCTGGCTCCGAAATGCCGGACCTGCGGCACGGCGCATTGGAGCACGCAGCCATGCCCGGCGCTGAAATCCGGCAAATCTCGCGGCTCAGCGGCAAAATCCGTCAAAATCCGCGCCCAGGCGGCGAAACCAGCGCCGGCCGTCACTCACGCCGAGCGTGATAAACGGCGTGATAAACGGCCCGCACCCGGGAAGGCGGCAGGCCGCGCGATCGACTGGCAGAAGCGAAACCCGGAACAGCACGCCGCGAACCAGCGGGCATATCGGGCCCGCAAGAAGAGCGCGTGATGAGGCTCACCCGCCGCGACCGCGTGCTCGTCGGAGGCCAGTTTCGCAAGATGGCCGAGGTGCGCGTCCTTCTCGACGGCGCCGAGCAGGCCGACGTGGTCTCGTTCGACCGAGAGAATGGCTTCGTCGAGCGGGTGCTGAAGGACGACAAGGGCAAGGTCGTGATCGACCGCCGCAACGGTGAGATGGCGATCGAGGTCCTGCGCGGGGTGGTGACCGTCGAGGCGCGCTGACGTGCCGGACGCCTTCCCGACATTTCGGCAGCGGAGGTTCCCGCAGGTCCATTCGCAGCCGCCGTCGGAGCGCTTCCGCGGATCGGCTCGCGACCGCGGCTATGACGCGCGCTGGGATAGGATCTCGAAGAGTCACCGGCGAAAGAATCCGTTCTGCGTGCTGTGCGAGCAGCAGGGGCTCGCGACGCTGGCCGACGACGTCGACCACATCGTACCGCTCGAGGATGGCGGCCTGAGATACGACCCGCTGAACCGCTGGTCGATCTGCCGCCGGCATCACAACACGACGAAGCGCTGGCTGGAGCGGTACGCGCGCAAGCACGGGATGCTCGACCAGCTGGTCGGCTGGTGCCGGGATCCCGATACGCGACCGCCGAGGTGTCCACGATGACCAGATCCGTCCGAATCGATGGCGACCGCGCCATCGTGCAGTTGACCAAGGGGCTGGTGGCCATCATTGACGCCGCCGACGCTTCCTGGGCGGCGCAGTGGAACTGGTCGGCCTCTATCTCGGGGTCGAAGATTTACGCCGTTCGCGCCGTTCGGCGCCGGAGGGTCTATCTCCATCGCGACCTGCTCGCGGTCGGGCCTGCGATGCAGGCAGATCACATCAGCGGCGACACGCTTGACTGCCGGCGGTCCAACCTCCGGGCCGCGACCCACGCTGAGAACGCCCAGAACAGCCGCCGCGGGCGTCGCAACACGTCTGGTTTCAAGGGAGTGGCCGCAACGTCTGCCGCGTCCGGGGCAGTCGGGTGGCGAGCATATATCCGCCTGCCCGGCCGCACCATTCATCTCGGCATTTTTGATAATGCGGAGACTGCGGCCCGGGCACACGACGAGGCGGCCCGCCGTCACCGTGGGCAGTTCGCCCGGCTCAACTTCCCGCGGCCGGGAGAACAGCCGGCCCTCGCCGCGTAGAATGCGCCACAGTCGATCGGACGAACAGAAGCGCCAGCGCAACGGCGGGAGGATTGACGGGCGCTTCACCGAGGAAGCGCGGGCGATGCGGGAGGTCGACAAGGTCGTCGCCTTCCCGAAGCTGCGCGAGGTGCCGGAGCCGACGGTTCCGCTCGGCACGAATGGCCGAAAGACCTTCGATTTCTGGACCCGGCGCCTCCTCGAGGTCGGGCTCCTGACCGCGGTATCGATCGGCTACGTCGAGAACCTCGCCCTCGCCGATGACAAGATCCACGAGCGCCGCGCCGCGGGGAAGGAGGTTCCGGACAAGACGCTGGAGCTCCGCCGCAGCATGTTGCTCAAGCTCGAGGCCCTGAATGTCGACCAGAACCTCGTCCCGAACCCGGAAAAGACGAACAAGTTCGCTCGGAATGGTTTCCCGGGCCGATCTGTCGTTTCTGCCGGCGGTTGAGGTCGACGGCCAGGAATATCCGGACTACCCGGGCATGGCCCGGATTTATGCTGAGGAGGTCGTCAGCGGGCGCCTGATTGCGTGCCGCTTCGTGAAGCTCGCGTGCCGGCGCTATCTCGACATGCTCGCCGAGGCCGGGGGCCCGAAGGCGAACTACTACTTCTCGGTCGAGTGGGCGGTCGACGCCTGCGACTTCGCCGAGAAGATGCCGCGGTCGAAGGGAGGGAGGCCCGGCGAGCGCATTGTCCTGCAGCCGTGGCAGTGTGTTGTCCTGTGCGCGGTGTTCGGGTTTCGCCGCGACGACCCTGATTTCCCGGCGACGAAGGGCCAGCGGCTCACCCGGGACGTCTACCTCGAGGTCCCGCGCGGCTCCGGCAAGTCGGAGATCCTCGCGATCGTCGCGCTCTACTGCTTCACCTGCGAGGGTGAGGAGGGGAGCCAGGTCTTCATCGGCGCGCCGAAGGAGGATCAGGCGCACAAGGTCTTCCTGCCGATCACGGCGATGATCGACAAGGAGCCGGAGCTGGTCTCCGCCTTCGGTCTCAAGAAGACGCTCAAGCACGTCACGAAGCAGGGCGATCCGTCGGCGGAGATCCGGATGGTCTCGTCGATCGCCGAGCGCGAGGACGGCCACGACCCGCATGTCGTGATCATGGAAGAGCTCCACGCCCAGGACGAGGGGCTCTACCACGTCATGCAGTCCGCGATGGGCAAGCGGACGAACAACCTCTTCATCTCGATCACCACGGCCGGGCGCCGGGCGACCGGGATTTGCTGGCAGGTGCGTGCCAGGCTCATCAGCGCGCTCGAGGGGCGCCACCGCGAGCCGGCCTTCTTCGGGATGATCTACACGGTCGACCCGGAGGATCTGAAGGACAAGCGCTCGCTCGGCAAGCCGGAGATCATCCGGAAGGCGAACCCGATGTACGGGATTTCGCTCGACCCGTCGCAGCTCATCGAGGCGCGGGTGAAGGCGCTTTCGCAGTCGCCCTCCGCCCTCCTCGATTGGGAGCGGACCCGTCTCAACATCTGGTCTAACGGTGCCGGCGGGCTGGTGCTGCCGGAAAAGTGGGCGGCCTGCCGAGCGAAGATGGCCCTGCAGGACTTCGCCGGCTGCGACGTGTGGATCGGTGCCGACCTCGCCTCGAAGCGGGACATCACGGCGATCGGCCTGATGTTCAACGAGGCCGGGAAGGTCCAGATCTTCAACCGCTACTACGTTCCGGAGCAGTCGGACTCGTTCGGCAACGCCAATGTCGGGGCGATGTACCAGAGCTGGGCGGCCGACGGCCACCTGATCGTCACCCCAGGCGGCGTAACGGACTACGAGTTCATCGAGGCCGACATTCGCGAGTGGGCGCGCACGTTCAACGCCCGGGCGATCGCCTTCGACAAGTGGCAGTCGAACCAGATCCTCTCACGGCTCTACAACGCCGGGCTTCCCGCGCTGCAGACGCCGTCCGGAATGCAGACGATCTCCGACCCGGCAAAGGACTTCTTCGCCCTGATCGACGCCGGGCTCCTCGAGCACGACGGCCATCCGGTCACCGAATGGATGGCGATGAACGTCGTCGGCTACATCGACAAGCGGGAGAACCTGCTCCCGCAGAAGGATGAGCCGAACTCGGCCAACAAGATCGACGGGATCTCCGCGCTGATCGCGGCAAACGTGGTCCGGCTCGACGCAATGCTCGACGTCGAGACTAAGAAGCCAAACGTCTACGAGAAGCGCGGCCTCATGGGGTTCGATGATGCTCGAGCGTGATCGAACCCTTCAGGTGCTTCGCGACACGGTCGGGCGCCTGCCCGACGTCGCGTCGGCCGTCGAGAAGGCGACGAGCGCCGAGGGGCGCTGGACCCCCGAGTATTGGGAGACTCTTTCCGACGTCCTCGGCGTGAATGCGGTCGATCGGCCGCTCACGCTGAACGAGGCGATGCGCTTGGCGGCCTTCGTCGTCTGCGTCGACGTCATCTCGCAGGACATCTCGAAAGTCCGGATGATCCTGAAGCGCCGCGTGAAGAACGGCGCGGAGGAGGTGCTGCCGAAGGAGCATTGGGTCGCGCGACTCCTCGCGACCGAGCCGAACTCGCACCACACTTGGGTCGAGTTTTTCGAGATGGTGTTGATCCACCTCTCGACGCTTCGGACGGCCTTCATCGTCAAGCGTGGCGTGAATCGCCAGGGCGAGGCCGCGGAGCTGGTCCCGGTGATCCCGGGGCGGGTTCAGATCGACGTCAACTCGGACCGCAGCGACTTCGTCTATCGGATCTTCGCGACGACCGAGCACGAGGCGGTCCTCCTCGGCGGCACGAGCTTCACCCTGCGCTCGGATCAGATGATCCACCTGCGCGGGCGCATGTTTGACGGCCTCAACGGCTTCTCGACGCTGGCGGCCGGCGCCAAGGCACTCGGCCTGTCGCAGGAGGTCGTGGACTACGAAACCCGCCTCTTCCGCAGCGACGCCCAGACCCGCGGCGTCTTCGAAATGCGCGAGGGCAGCGACCAGGAAGGCCTGAGCGAACAGGCGTTCATCCGGCTCAAGCAACAGCTCGCGGAGGGGATGCACAACCTCCGCCGCATCGGCAAGCCGCTGGTGCTCGAGGGCGGGCTGACTTTCAAGGGCATCTCGATGACCGCAGACCAGGCGGAGGTTGAGGCGGCGTGGAAGGCCGCGGTCATCGACACCTGCCGCCTGTTCCGGATGCCGCCGCACAAGGCGATGCACCTCGACGCGGTCAAGTACGAGAACCTCGAGGCGATGGAGCGGAGCTACGTCTCCGACACCCTGATCCCGTACTGCATCCGGATCGAGCAGCGTTTCGCCCGGACCCTCCTGACCGAGGACGAGCGTCTCGACTATTCCCTCGAGTTCGACCGCGAGGCGCTCCTCCTTAGCGACCCGGAGAAGCTCGCCGCCGTGATGAAGGTCGGCCTCGGCCATGGCGCGCTGATGCTCAACGAATACCGCCGTCGCGTGGGCCTCAACGCCCTGCCGGGCAAGGCGGGCGATGTTCGCCTCGTCCCGTCGACGTTCAACGTCGTCGACAACGCGGGCAAGGTCGTCATCGCCGCCGGCGGCAAACAGCCCGGCCAGGCCGAGGCGCCGGACGAGAGCGAGGGCGACCAGAAGCCGCCCGGCAAGGGGGCGAATCCGCACCTGCGGGTCGTCGGCGAGGAGAACTGATCCATGCGGAAGCCCGAACCGAAGTCGATTGCCGACGCCATCGAACTCCGCGCCCCGGAGGTTCACGCCTCCGACCGCGGCGAGACCTTGACGAAGATCTTCCGCGCGCCGGCGTCGTGGAACCAGGAGTCCCGGTCGGCCCGCTTCGTCATGTCGAGCCAGAATCCGGACCGGCCGTGGGGCGACGTCGTCGTCACCGACGGCATCGACACGACCGACTTCGAGAAGAATCCGGTGGCGCTGCTCTTCCACGCCAGCCGAAACTTCCCGGTCGGCCAGTGGAGTGACTTGCAGAAGATGGCGACCAGCCGCCCGCCGCGGCTGGAAGGCACGATCACGCTGATGCCCGAGGGCGAGCTCGAGGAGGCCGACAAGGCCGCCGCGCTGGTGCGAAACGGCATCATGCGGGCGTGCTCGATCGGCTTCCTGCCGGTCGAAATGGAGCTCATCCGCGACGATGACGACAACTGGACCGGCGGCATCAAGTGGGTCGAGTCCGAGCTGCTCGAATGCAGCCTGGTGCCGATCCCGGCGCAGCCGCGGGCGCTCGTGAAGGCCGCCGAAGGCGACGTCGACGCCGCCAAGCGCGCCCTCGAGGCCCAGATCGACCTCTGGTTCAAGGGCCTCGACGACCTCGGCTTCAGCCGTGAGGACTACATCGGCGCGCTGCGCGGGGTCGTCGGCGAGAAGAAGCTGATCGTCCCGAACCCGACGCCGCCGGTGGTCGAAACCGCCGACTCCATCGTCGCCGAGCTCAAGGCCCCGGAGAACAAGGGGCTTTTGGCCCGGCTGAAGACGCTGTTCGCCTCCGAGGCCGGCGCCGAGCGGACCGAGCCGGTCGTCGACACCCCGGAATCGCAGGCGAAGCTGGTCGAGGGAAGCCTCGCCGCCGCGCAGGCGAGGAGCGCCGCGGCGCGCGAGCGTCTCGCCCGGCATCTCTGACGGAATCCCTCCTCACCGAGGGTAAACGCCCCCTTGGGGGCGAAGCGGAAGGCGGCCGGTGTGGGCCGCCTTTTCATTCTGAGGCCCCAGGAAAGGGAAACCCATGAAGACCCTGGAACAGCTTCGCTCCGACCTGAAGAAGGCCCTCGGGGCGATCACTGAGTTCGAAGCCGGCATCAAGGATGCCGACGGCAATCCGCGTGACTTGACGGCCGACGAGGTGAAGGCCCACGAGAAGCTCCACGAGACCGTGGAGTCGATCGAGGCCAACATCAAGGCCGTCGAGCGCAGCATGGCGGCGAAGGCCCGCAACTCGAAGGCGGCCGATGCGCCGATCGAGGGTGCCGACGAGGAGCGTACCGATCGCTCGGTCCCGGCGGCTCCGAAGATCGAGCTTAAGCCGCTCGAGAAGGCCGGCCTCATCGGCATGGCCGTCGCCGCGACCGCGTTCGCCCGCAAGGACTTCGGCGAGAGCGTGTCTCCGCTGGCGATCCTGCGCGACAACGGCTTCGGCTCCTTCGCCGAAGAGGTTGGGCGCCTCGCCAAGGCCAAGTCGGCGGTCATCAAGACCTTGTCGGCCGGCAATCAGGTGTCGGGCGGCTACCTCACGCCGGATCTGCAGAACACCGACATCATCGAACTGCTCCATCCGGAAACCACCTTCCTCCAGGGTGGTCCGCAGCGCCGCGCCATGCCCAACGGCACCTACCGCCAGCCGGCCGGCGCCTCGGGGGTGAGCGCATCGTATCGCGGCGAGGGGACGAAGATCGGCACGAGCGAGCCGACCTTCCGCGAGATCGCCATGTCGGCGAAGTTCCTGGGCGTCATCGTTCCGATGACCCGCCAGATGCTCGACTTCTCGGTGCCGGGCGCGCGCGCCTTCATCGAGGGTGACATGCGCGAGGCCATGGGCCAGACGCTCGACGCGAAGGCCTACTTCGGCGCCGGAGACGACTACGAGCCGCTCGGCCTCGTGAACCAGCCCGGCATCCAGTCCTTCACGGTCCAGGGCACCACGACCGCCACCCTGGCCCAGATCGACGCCGTGTTCAGCGGCATGATGCTGAAGCTCTGGAACTCCAACATCCGGAACCAGGGCCGCTGGGCATGGGTCATTGCCCCGCGGACGCTCGAGTACCTGCGGAACAAGCGCGTGGGCGACGATGACGGCCAGTTCGCCTATCCGAGCCTGCAGGGCGCCAGCCCGACGATGCGGGGCATCCCGGTGCTCTCCAGCACCCAGATCCCGATCAACCTCGGCGTGGCGAACAACGAGTCGTACATCCTCCTCGTCAACTTCGCCGACACGCTGTTCGGCATCACCGAGGATCTGATGATGGCGGCCTCGACCGAGGCGTCCGTCACCATCAACGGCTCGCTGGTGTCGGCCTTCGAGAACGACCTCGTGTTCGTGCGGGCGGTCTCCGCGCACGACATCGGCCTGCGCCGCGGCGCCTCCGTCGTGGTCTGCGCTGCGGTCAAGTGGGGCGCGTAGGCGCCCCCGACCTGACCTCACGCTGATCTTCCAACCCTGCGCGGGCTCTTCGGGGCCCGCGCTCAGGAGCACCACATGGACCACAAGGTCACCAAGGAGCCGTTCGTGAAGGCGAACGGGCTCGTCACCTGCCGGTTTCTCAAGAGCTTCGCCGCCTACTCCCGGGGCACCGTGGCGGGCTTCACGCCGGAGGAGGCGACGCGCCTCCACGGGACCGGCCATGTCGAGTATCTCGCCCCGATTGACGCCGCGGTGCCCGCCGCAGCGCCGAATCCGCCGGCCGACCCGCCGTCGGACCCGCCGCCGGCGCCGCCGGAGGCATCCACCGTCGAGATTCCCGACGACTGGAGGTTGCTCCACCACATGGCGCGGCGATCCATCGCGAAGAATCTCGGCATCGAAGCCAAGAACGCGGAGGAGGCCGATCAGGCGATCGAAGCCGAACTCGCGCGCCGGGCCGCCGCTCAGTAGGGCGACGGGACCGGCAGATAGGAGCTCGAAATGACGTTCGGAAAGACTCACGACGGCGGGCGCGACATCAAGTCGGCCTTTGCCGGTTATTCCTCGGCTACTGCCGGCAGCACCGGCGATGCGACTGAGGTCGACGGCCCGTACATCGACCGCAAGGATGCCGACGGCGGCATGGCGATGTGGGCCAAGCTGGTGATCACCTACCGCACCGTCCTTGCCGCGACCAAGACCTTGTCTGTCGCCGCAAACCTGCAGGACGACGCCGACGGCCAGGGCGCCGGCAACGACTATGGCGATGCTCTCGCCGCCACGGTGCAGGCCACCGGCGAGTCCGGCGGTTCGACCGAAACCGGCACGGTGGAGCTCGACTTCGACCTCGCCGGCGCCGAGCGGTACATTCGCGCTCAGTTCACGCCCGATCTGAACGCGGCCAATACCGATACGGCGATCCTGACCGCCACGCTGATCCTTGGTGGCTTCCAGTATAACCCGGTCTCGGGCGCGCAGAACTAGCGCCCGGGCGGTGGCTGACATCGAGAGCCGCCGGTGGCGTGTCGATCGGATCTGGCCCGGCCAGACCGTCGTCATCGTCGCCGGCGGCTCTTCTCTTACGCTGGGGCAGGTCCGCCAGATCGGCATCGCGAGAGCCCGCGGGTTTGCTCGCGTCATCTCGATCAACGATGCGATCTACCCCTGCTGGTTCGCCGACATCGGCTATGCGTGCGACACGGATTGGTGGGAGCACCATCAGGGCGTCCCAGGCTTCCGTGGCAAGCGCTTGCAGCTTGCGACGCGGGTCGGAGCAGATGTCCGGGTCTGCCGCTACCCGAGCGTCGGCTTCATCGAGTTTTCCGGGACGACCGGCGTCGACCCCGACCCGCAGCGGCTCCGCTCCGGAGGGAACAGCGCCTATCAGTCCATCCAGCTCGCAGCAAACCTCGGCGCGGCGAAGATCGTGCTTGTGGCGCTCGACATGGACGGCGGCCCGCATTGGTTCGGCGATCACCCCGGCGCTCTTCACAAGTCGCCCGACTGGAATCTCCGCAGGGCTCAATTTGAAGCGCTCGCGGAGGCAATGCGCGAACGCGGCGTGCTGGTGGTGAACTGCTCACTCCGCACGAAGCTCAAGGCGTTCCCGCGCGGCATTCTCGAGACTGAGATCCGGCCGGCAGCATGAAGGTGAAGGCGGCAAGCCTGCTCCACCCGCGACGGTTGGACATCGTCCTCAAGGCGCGCTGGTTCGACGCGCTGCTCAAAGGGCAGGGCGGGGCGCGGGAAGAGGAACTCTACCGCTGGCACATCGCGCGGCGGACCGGAGGATTCGAGAAGGACTCCGTCTACGGCGGCCCGTCGACCAAGCGGACCGTCGACGATTATGTCGACGCGGGGCAGGCCCTGCTGGCGTCGATGCGCGCGCGGGGGTTCGACGAGGCCCATCCGGTGCCGGTGAGCCGGGACGGGATCATTCTCGCCGGCGCGCATCGGGTGGCGGCCGCGCTGGCGCTCGGGATCGACGTTGAGGTGGAGATCCACGACGAGGCGACGCTCGCGAGCCCGTGGGGCGCCTCCTGGATGAGATCGAAGGGGTTGTCGAAGGACGATCTCATCCCGCTCCTCGACGATTATGTTCGCCTGGTGCCGGACGCCGTGGTCTTCGTGCTCTGGGGGACGGTCGACAACGGTAGCCTCATGCGGCTCCTGGCGCCGGAGTTTCAGGCCGTCGGCGTGGTCGACCTCAAGGAGGCGCCGGAAACCATCGCGGCGATCGTGCAGGACGTCTACGCGCTGCCGGGCAACGCGGATATTCCGTGGCTCGCCGGCGGCCTTGGCGGGAAGGTCGACCAGATCCTTGCCGGGTCCGGCGTCATCCGGGTGGTGGTCGCGCGAGGCGACCCCAAAGCCGCGCGGCGGGTCAAGGAGCGGATGCGGGAGCGAGCACATCCGAAGGTCGATCGCGCGCTCTATGCGACCTGTCACGCATCTTCGTCGCGGGCCGAGGTCCTTCATCTCGCAAACCTGCTGCTTCAGCCGACGGCGCGGGAGCACCTTCGCCTGCGCCGCAGCCGCCTGCCGAGCGAGGAGATGCTGCGTTGGCTGGCGACAGCGCACGACACGCTGCGCCGGCTCAAG
Source organism: Bauldia sp. (assembly GCA_026126025.1). Taxonomy (GTDB): domain Bacteria; phylum Pseudomonadota; class Alphaproteobacteria; order Rhizobiales; family Kaistiaceae; genus JADLGL01. Next base: position 49,451 of record JAHCJZ010000009.1, read on the forward strand.
ATCGCGCCGGCCGACGCCTGCGTGGTGGGAAGCGGCATTCTCGACCTGCTGGGCATCCGGAAGGCGACCGACATCGATCTCACCGTCACCGCGGCGGTCCGCAGGAGGCTCTTCGACCGGAGGGCGCAGCCGATTGGCGACGGCGTGGACCTGGTGACCGAGGGCTATCACCGCACCGCCGGCAGGCGGATCAGCGATGACGTCCTGATCCACAATCCGGAGCATCATTTCTGGGCGTTCGGGCTGAAGTTCGCGGCCCTGAACATCGTCGCGGCGAGGAAGGCGTTTTCGGCGCGGCCGAAGGATCTCGCGGACATCGCCGCGCTCCAGGAAGGGGGCCTGATCGAATGAAGCTGGTTAACCGCGAGGGGTTCCGCGAATTCAACATCCGCTACCGCTGGTGGGAAGGGCGGGAGGACGGCATCTCGGCCGCCGTGAGGCTCCGGAACGAGGAGGAGTGGGTTGAGCCGGCGATCCGGTCGATCCTGCCGTGGTGCGACGAGGTCGTCGCGGCGCTGCAGTGCTGCACTGACCGGACCGAGGAGGTTCTGCGGTCGATCGACGACCCGAAGATCAGGATCGTCCACTACCCGTTCCTCAGCCACCCGAACGGGCCCGGCCACGATCAGCACCCCGACGATTCGGTCTATGACCGCTCGTATTTCTACAACTGGACTTTGGCGCAGACCCGCTTCAGCCACGCGCTGAAATGGGACGGCGACATGGTCGCGTTCGACTGGCTCGGGATCGACCTGAAGCTCGCTTCGGCCCGCTCCGACATTGTCCGGTTCAACGGGATCGACATCGTCGGGCCCGGCCTGAACCTCGGCGTGCGCCACCATACCGCGATGGACCCGCGGCTCTTTCTCGTCACGCCGGAGACCTTCTACACGCAAGGGGCGCGCTGCGAGCAGTTCTCGGCGCGCCGGCTCCCGTCCGAGGCGCTGGATATGCCGGCTTACCTCCACTTCAAGTGGTCGAAGAGCCGGGCGAGCGCCACGAAATCATGGCCCGGCGGCTGGGAAAGCCTCGAGCACTTTCAGAAGATCATGGAGCGGTCCGTTCCGGTGGCGCCGTACAACGGCCCGCTGCCGGCGGTCCTCGCGGGGAGATTTGCATGATGGACGTGCGCGTGCTGGTTCCCAGGAATCGGGAATCCCATACCGCGCACCGTCTCTTCGACTTCATGGAGGGGCTCCGGAGGCACGGCATTACCCCGACCGAGACCACCGACCAGACGACGGCGTGCGACCTCTTCGTCATGTGGAATCACAGGGCCGTCCGATCGCACGCGACGCAGCGCGCCGCGGGCAAGCCCTACCTCGTCCTCGAGATGGGCTACGTCGGAGATCGCTTCGTCCACACGGCGGCCGGCTTCAACGGGCTCAACGGGCGCGCCACCTTCCCCGCGTGTCTCGATTCAGGCGAGCGCTGGGACCGGCTTTTCGCGCAGCATGAGCGGGAGCAGTTCGACGGCGGCGACTTCATCCTCCTGATGGGGCAAGTGCCCGGCGACGCCTCGATCGCTCACGTCGACATCAACGAGTGGTACCGACAGGTCGTCGACGCCTATGCCGACAGCGACCTGCCGGTGCGATTCCGGGCACATCCCAAAGCGGACGGCGCGCGCGTCACGGGCGCCGAGCTGATCGGCGGCGACCTGGCGGACGCCGTGAAGAGCGCCGCTTTCGTCGTCACCTTCAACTCCAATTCAGGCGTCGACGCGGTCCTTGCGGGCCGGCCGGCGATCACCTTCGACCGCGGAGCGATGGCATGGCCGGTGACAGACCATCGCCTCGGCGAGATCCCCGTTCACCACGATCGGACCGCGTGGAGGAACAGGCTCGCCTGGTGCCAGTGGACATCGGCGGAGCTCGCCGACGGGTCCGCGTGGGAAGCGTTGAAGACGTGCCTGTGAGGTATGTCGACCGGGCAGTCAGGGACTTCGTGCGGAAATGAACCTGACCTGGACGACTCCCCCGACCGAGGCCGAGGTTCTCGCGCTGCTCAGCGTCGCCGAGCTCAAGGTCAACCTCCGCAAGGCGCATTCCGTCGAGGACGGCTTCTTCGGCGACTGCATCCAGGAGGCCTACGCCTATTTCGACGGCCCGACCGGGTGGTTCAACCGATCGATCCTCACGCAGACCTGGACGCTCCGGCTGCCGGGCTTTCTTCGGCGGGAGTGGGCGGTCGCTCGCGACGGGCGGCCCTATGAGAGGTGGGTGGCGACCTCCGAAATCGAGATCCCGAAGCCGCCGCTGCAAAGCGTCACGCGCGTCCGCTACCGGGATGTCAATCTCGATTGGGTGACGCTTCACGACAGCGCCGACTCGCCGCCGGTGACCTCCGACGTCTTCCATGTCGTCCCCGGCGAAACGTACGGGAAGATCGTACGGTTGCGAGGGCAAGCATGGCCGGCCGTCGGTCGTCACCCGGAGGCGGTCGAGATCACCTTCGTCGCCGGCTATGGCGACGCCGCCGCTGTGAAGGAGCAGGCGCGCGGCATCGTTCACGCCCTGAAGCTCCTAGCCTCCGACTTCGCTACGAACCGCGAGGCGACCTACGCCGAGCCGCGCCTGGTGGCCGTCAACCGGAAGCTGATCTACGGCATCGAGAAGGCCGGCGGGAACTATCGCCTGCCGCCGGATCACACCTGATGGCGCGCGCCGGAGCCTACAGCGCGTATCTGCGGATCGAGCAGAAGGTCGCGGGGGACGGCGCTTCGCCGGAGGTATTCGTCGACGCCCTCAACGACCCGGTCTACAGTTGGGTGCCCTACCGGACCGTGTGGGTGAAGATCGAGCCGACGCGCGGTTACGAGCGGCAGGCGCTCAACGTCACACAGAACACGGTTTCGCACCTGATCTATGGCGATTTCTACGACCTCGACGGCGTCACCGAGGCGATGCGGCTCGTCTATGACGAACAGGGCACCTACGACGACGAGGGCCGGAAGGTCTACTTCGACATCGAGGCGATCCGGAAGGACTTCACCAACCGGGCGGAGACGGTAATCGAGGCCCGGCAGACCACGCAGGCGGGCGCTTCTGCCTGATGCGCCAGCCGCGGATCGTGGTGCATGGCGACCGGGCGCTGATGTCGACCCTCGCCGAACTCGGGCGCACCTTCGGCGGCGCGGCGCTCGATGCGTCGATGCGGAAGGGGCTGACGATCGTCCGCAACCAGGCGAAGACGAACCTGGTCGCGAACAGGTCGGTCCACCGGCCGGTCCTGATCAAGTCGTTCCGCACCGCGAAGGACGCGGGCCGACATCGTCATCAGCCGCGCTTTCGCCTCGGCTTCGTCTCCGGCGGCCGCAGCATCGCCCACCTCGTCGAGTTCGGCACCCGGCCGCACTACCAGCCGCGGCGGGGGGTCATGCACCCCGGCGCCCGGCCGAAGCCCTTCGTCCGGCCGGCCTTCGATACGCAGGGGCCGCGGGCAATGGACATGATCCTGAAGGACCTGCGGACGCAGATCATCAGGAAGGCCGCGGCGCTGCGTGCGCGGAACATGAGGCGCTAGATGCAGGCCAAGGTGATCGTGAAGACGCCGGCGATCGAGGGCGCCGAGGGCAAGACGCTGATGCTCTTCGACGAGAAGGGGCGCCTGCTTGCCGGCCAGGTCGGCTGCGAGATCGCGTCCGGTCTAAACGAGGATGGAGCGCTTGAGACCTTCATCACCGTCACCTTCCAGGTCGACGGGGACAAGGTCCGCTTCGCGTGAGCGCCACCCAGATCGCAGTCAAGGCACTTCTGGCCGTCACGGGGGTCACCGCAATCGTCGGCCAGCGGGTGACGGCGGTTCGCGTTCCCGTCGGCTCCGCGCTTCCCGCCGTGGTGGTCAACGCCATTTCGGACGTCGAGGTCTACACGCTCGGCGGCGCCGGCGGCTACCCCGAAGCGCGGGTGTCGATCGAGTGCATCGCCGAATCTCCCGCGGGCGCCGATGTGCTCGGCAACGCCGTCGTGGCGGGCCTCAAGGACTTCGCGACCACCGTCGGAGGCTTCCATGCAACATTCTTCAAGGAGGGCACCGATGTCTTCGACGAAAGCCCGGAGCACTCGACGGTCTCGCGCATCATCGACTTCGCCATCCGTTGGCGTGCCACAGCCTGACCCGAACCTGATCGACTCCATGGTCTACGCGCCGTGGGGCGGCCGGGGCCGGTGGACCTGTAGCCGGCGCGGGTGCGCCTTCGAGACCTTCAGCCGCGCCGAAGCGCAGCGGCACCCCTCCCAGGGGCCACATAGTCGCTTCAACACCCCCTGAACCTCTCTCCAGGAGACTGAGACATGCCCACCACGTCCGGCAAGATCGGCCGCGGCGTCACCCTGAAGATGGGGGACGGCGCTTCGCCTGAACAGTTCGCGGCCATCGCGAACATCGTGAACATCGACGGCCTCGAGGAGCAGCTCGGCACGGCCGACGCCACGCTGCTTGTATCGACCCGCCAGGAGATCGTCCCGACCCTGTTCCAGGACGGGCCGGTCACGCTCACGGCTCACTTCGACCCCAATCACGCGACGCAGGACGACGCGACGGGGCTTCGGAAGGCGCTTCGGGACAAGACCCTGAAGCACTTCAAGATCGACTTCTCCGCGGCCTTCAGCACCGGCGACAACCTGTGCTCGTTCTCGGCCTTCGTCACCCGCATGACGAACGGGCAGATTACCGTCGACGGCCTGATGGAGATCACCGTCGAGCTGACGCCTGACGGCTCCGCCGCGCCGGTGTGGGGCACCGCGCCTTGAGCAACAAGGCCCGCGGCATGGTGGACGCCCCGTTCCTCGGCGAGGGCGTCTATCTCCGCTTCAACCTCAACGACATGGTTGAGGTCGAGGAGGTCTTCGGCACGGAATGGTGGATGCTCGCGCTCGGTCGCCTCGAGGCCGGCGAGCGCGAGCAGACGGTGCCGGCGAAGCTGGTCGACCACCTGCTCAAGGTCGGCGCCAAGAAGAATGGCGAGCGCGTCGCGGTCGACATCGAGGCGCTGGACCTCCCGCGGGTCTATCGACCGCTGATGGAGGCAATCTCGCTGGCGACGGCCGGCGTCCCGTTCGACGATCTCGTCGCGAAGATCCAGGCGCGGGCGGCCAAGGCCGAGGAAGAGCTGAAGGCGGAGGAAGAGCGCCGGGCAAACCCTCCGAAGCCGGACCCCTCATCGAAAGGCTCCGGAAGCGGGCCTACCGCGCAGGGCTCCGGCCGGACGAATTCTGGGGGCTGACCTTCCACGAGGTCAACGAGTGGGCCGGCACGGTCCTCTCCGATCGGGTCGAGCACGGGCTGACGATCGCGTGGCAGACGGCTGCGCTGCATCTGACCAACCCGAAGAAGTTCCCGCCGCTCGACAAACTCCTCGGCCGGACGCGGCCGCAGACGCCCGCCGAGATGATGGCGGCGCTCCGTAGCCGCACGGGGTAGTAGCCATGGCCGATCGCACCATCGTCGGGTCGCTGTTGATCACGGCGCAGGTGGACGGCACGCCGTTCGCCCGCGGCATGAACCGGATGGCGGCGATCACGGCGCAGCAGAGCGCCACGATGCGCCGGTCGCTGGTGCCGACGACGGCCAGTATCGCCGCTCTCCATGCGCAGGGTGCCCGTCCGTTCCGGACCGCTGGCTTCATCGCGGCGACCCGGGCCTTCAACAACGTCAACCAGCGCGCGGACGCGCTGAAGACGACCCTGCTCGGCCTCGGTGCCGTGTTTGGCGGCTTCAGCTTCGCCCTCGCGACGAACGCGCTGATCTCCTACGCCGACAGCTATCGCGAACTGCAAAATCGCATTCGCGTCACGACAACCTCCACGCAGGAGATGCTGGCGGTCCAGGAGGCGCTCCTGGGGGTTGCCAACCGCTCGCGCTCCGGCTTCCGCGAGACAGCGATCCTCTATTCGCGCATGGCGATCGCGGGTCGCGAGCTCGGCCTCTCGCAGCAGCAGCTTCTCGACATCACGGAGACCATCCAGAAGGCGTTTCTGGTGGGTGGTTCGACGCCGATCGAAGCGCGGCAGTCGGCGATCCAGTTGTCGCAGGGCATCGCCTCAAACCGCCTCTCCGGCGACGAACTCCGATCGGTTCTGGAGAATCAGGCTCTCGGTCAGCTCATCGCCGACCAGCTTGCGGGCGGCAGCATCGGCGAACTCCGCCGGATGGCGGAGGCGGGGGAACTCACGGCCCGGGCCATCATGTCGGCATTCGCCGGCGCCGCGGAGGAAATCAACGAGAGGTTCGAAAGGATCGTGCCGACGATCGGCCAGGCGTTCGTGGTGCTCGACAACGCCTTCACGAACTACATCGGCAAGCAGGACTCCGCCCTAGGGATCTCCGACGCCTTCATCAAGGGCATCATGGCTCTTGCAAGAAACATCGACGTCGTCGTGAACTCGCTGGTGCTTCTCGGCGGCGTGCTGGTGACGAACTTCGTTACCCGCGGCATCACGCCGGCTATCACGGGCACGATCCAATTCATCGGCCAGACGCGCGCGCTCCGCCTTGCCGCGGTGGCACAGACGCTCGCTATGAAGGAATCGGCGCTGGCGCTGCAGGCCGACGCGGCGGCCAAGCTCCGGAACGCGCAGGCGGGCCTGACCGCCGCCCGGGCCGGCGCCGCTCTCGGCGCGACGACCGCGCAGATGACGCGCACCGTCGCCCTCGCCCAAGTGGAGTATTCGCGGGCAACCCTCGCTGCCACCAGCGCAACGGGCGCCTTCAACGCCGCCCTCGCGGCGACCCGGCGGACAGCGATTGCCACCACAACCGTCATGGCCGGCCTGTCTCGGCTGATGGCGCTCTTTGGTGGACCACTCAACTTCGCCATCACCGCGGCGGTCGTCGGCTTCGGTGTCCTCGCCACCCGGCAGAATGCCGCCGCGATTGCCGCCGCGCAGCACGCCGACGAATTGGAGAACCTCCGCGCGAAGGCATTGGCTGCGGCAGGCGCCTCCGACGAGCTGCAGCGCCAGCTCCGGGAAGAGGTGGACGCGATGTATGCGCGTTCCCGCCTGCAGTTGATTGCCCTGCAGATGGAGCGCGACAACATCATCGCCGAGCTCCAGGGAATGCTGGACTCGGAGTCGGGATGGGAGCGCGTGATGGGCGCCGGCGGCGCCTTCCTGATGTCGCCGCGCCTCAATGAGTTGACCGCCCAGATTCGAGAGGCCGAGACGCACGTCCAGAATATGGCGGAGGCAATGACCTTCGTCACCGAGACGCTCGACACCGGCGTTGCCGACCTCGACAGCGGCCTTGGCGGCGCCGCGGACAACGCGGAGAAGATCGCCAAGGCGATCGCCGAACTCCGGATGCAGGCGCGCGCGGGGCCGCTTGACGAATTCAACCGCTCGGTCGCGGAGGCCGCGCGTCAGGCGGGCTTCGCCGAAGAGGCAGTGATGCGGTTCATCGCCGCAGTGGAGTCGGGCGATTTCTCGGGAGTCGACAGCCGCATCCTCGACATGCGCACCCTCATGCAGATCAACGATGCATGGGAGGCCTACCACGAGATTATGAAGAGCGTCGGCCCCTCCTTGGCCGAGGTGTCTCAGAAGCAGGCGCAGCTCAACTATCTGGTGATGCAGGGAGCGATCACCTCCGCGCAGGCCCGGCTGGCCTTCGTTGAATATATGGCCGGGTTCGATCAATACGCGTGGATCAACGAAACCGCGGAGGCCTTCACCGAGTTTGCCAAGTCGGCAATCACCGATTTCGAGAACGTTGGCGATGCGTGGGAGACGCTCGTCGACCGGATGCGGGACATGGTCCTGCAGGAGCTCATCCTCACGCCGTTCCAGAACGCGCTGAAGATGATGCTCGGCGGGCTGGCGTCGGCCTTCGGGGGCGGCTTCGGCGGCATGGGCAGCTATGGTCTTCCCGGCGTCTTCCACGATGGCGGCCGCGTCGGCGCGCCAGGCGCGTTCCGAATGGTCGACCCGGCCGTCTTCGATCACGCCCCCCGCTTTCACCGCGGGCTTGGCGGCGACGAGTTCGCGGCGATCTTGCAGCGCGGCGAGCGCGTGCTGACCGAGCGCCAGCAGGGCGTCATCGGCGGGCTGCTCGGGGCGCTCGGCGGCCGGCGCGGCACGATCAAGGTCATGATCGAAAACTCCGGCCAGCCGAAGGAAGCCGAGGGCGAGGCGACGGAGCGATCGGACGGCGGAATCGACCTGATCATTCGGATGATTGACCAGGTGACGGCGCAGAAGATCGGAGCGCCGGGCAGCCGGACGAATCAGGCGATTCGCAAGCACTTCACCACGCGGCCGCGACTGACGGGACGGTAGGATTCCGATGGCTGAAACGTGGCCCAGCTCGCTGCCGCAGTCGCTCAAGCTCGACGACTACGAGGAGAAGGCGCCGAACATGGTCCTGCGGTCGCAGACCGACATGGGGCCCGGCAAGACCCGACGCCGCTCTTCCGCCGTGCCGAGCACGCTCAGCGGGAGCATGGTGATGACGCAGGCCCAGCTCATCACGCTTGTCGGCCCCGACCGGCGCACAGGCTTCTTCGGGACCGCGATCCAAGGTGGAGCCGATCGGTTCATTTTCCCGGATCCATGGGGCGGGACTCCTCTCCTCGTGCGTTTCACCGAGCCTCCGTCGTGGAGGGCCGTCGGCGGCGGCCGCTTCAACGTCCGCCTGCCGCTCGAGGCGGTCCCGTAGATGGCCCGGACGCTCAGCTCGGCCTTCCTCGAGGCGATCTCGGCTGAAGAGACCGGCAAGGTCGTCGTCTTCCTCGTGACCATCACGCATGAGGATCTTGGGACGCCGCTTCGGTTCTCGTCCGACCCAACGCAGCGCCTTCTCGACGGCGATTCACAGGAACTCGACCCGGTCCAGTACGGCACCATCAGCCGCGGCCAGACCTACATCTTCATCCCGATGCGGCCGGTGCTGTCCGACGACAGCGAGGACACGCCGCCGACCGCGCGACTTGTGATCGACAATGTCGACCGGGAGATGGTCGCCCTGCTTCGGTCGACCTCGGAGCAGGCCGACGTCAAGATTGAGCTGGTGTTCGCCGACTCGCCGGACACCGTCGAGGTCACGATCCCGGCCATGAACCTCTTCAACGCCGAGTACGACGCGCTCGAAATCACCCTCCTGCTAGGGATTGATTCGATGGCGAGCGAGCCGTTCCCGGCTGGCACCTTCGGGCCTGGCGCTTTCCCCGGCCTCCACTCCTGACCGTTGATCCTCGACGACCTGGTAGGCCTGCCGTGGCGCGACTGCGGCCGGGATGAGACGGGGGTCGACTGCTACGGCCTGGTGGTACTCGCCTATCGCGGAATGCTCGGCATCGAGTTGCCGTCCTACTCCGATCGCTACGTCACCAGCGCTGACCGCGCGGTCCTCGGGGCGCTGATCGAAGGCGAGAGGGGAAACTGGACCGAGATCGCGGCCGGCGAGGAGCGGCCGATGGACGTCCTCCTGATGATGCAGCAGGGCGTTGCCCAGCATGTCGGCGTCATCGTGAAGCCGGGGCTCGTGCTGCACATCCAGCCCGACAGCACGGCCCTGATCGAGAACTACAGGCGCTCCCGCCTCCGCGATCGCATCGCGGGCTTCTTCAGGTTTGCGCCATGACAGTTCCTCTCGCGCCCATCAACGGAGAGGTGATCCCGCCGGGCGACGGCATCACGGTCATCCTCGCGCCGCACCCGCTGAAGACGGCGCGGCTAATCCGGGTCCTCCCCATCGGGACGTCAATCTCGGATGCGGTCCGGGTGATGACCGGAGACGACCGCCGCTGGCGCTATCGGGCGTATATCGGCGCGGGAGAGCATGTCGTCCCGGAGGCGATCTGGGCGCGCGTCAAGCCGAAGGTGGGCACGACGCTCGTCATTCACGCGGTTGCCGGGAAGGACTCTCTCAAGTCGCTCGCGCTGATCGCGGTGGCGGTTGCGGCCTTCTTTCTGGCACCCGTCGTCGCGGGCGCGTTCTTCACGGCGGGAACCGTCGGCTTTTCGGTTGTCTCGGGCCTCGCCGGTGCCGCCATCACCATGGGCGGCTCCTATCTCATCAGCAAGCTCTTCCCGACCCGCCCCGAGCAACTCTCCGACGGCTCAGGCCGGCCCGTTGCCACCCTCACCGGCGCGCGCAACGTCGCCGAGCCGTTCGGGACGATCTCGGTCATCCTCGGGCGCACGCGGGTCTATCCGAAGCTCGGCGCGCAGACGATTACCGAGGTCACAGGCGGCGAGCAGTACCTCCGGATGCTTGTGGTGTGGGGCTACGGGCGGCTCAACATCACCGACCTGAAAATCGGCGACACGCCGATCCTGACCTACGATCCAGACGTCGAGATCGAGACCGTCTATGGCAGGCCGACGGATGACGGCCTGACCCTGTTCCCGAAGACGCCCTTCGAGAGACAGCTTTCGATCGAGCTCGACTACCAGGAGCAGAACATCCGCGTCAGCGAGGCCGACGTCGACGAGCTGACGATCGACCTGACGGCCCCGCAGGGTCTCTACACCCAGAAGAAGAAGGACGGCGTCCGCAGCGCCCGCACCGTCAACATCCGCGTCGATTATCGGCCTTTCCCGGGAGGAGGGGGGTGGACTCTATGGCAGACCGTCGCCTTCACCGGCAACACGGTCGACCTGAAGCGCAAGGGCATCCGGAAGAGGGTCTCGCGCGGCCAGTACGAGGTGCGGGTGACGCGGCAGACCTCGCTCTACACTGGCGACGATAACGTCGTTGTGGAGGCAGTCTACTGGACGGCGTTGCGCTCGTTCCGCAACGACCCGCCGGTCAACTTCCCTGAGCCGCTCGCCATGACCGCGCTGAGGATCAAGGCGGGGAAGCTCTCCGGCGTCATCGACGACCTCAACGGTGTCTGCACGTCGCTCGTGCGCTCGTGGGACGGCGCGGAGTGGCAGGCCAACACGCCGTCGAGCAATCCCGCTGATCTGTTCCGGGCCGTGCTGCAGCACCCCGCGAATGCCCGCCCGGTGCCGAACAACCTCATCGATCTCGACACGCTGGCGGAGTGGGCGGAGTATTGCGCCAGCGAGGGCTTCGAGTTCAACCAGGAGCGTGCCGGCCGGACGTCGGTTTACGAGACGCTGGCCGACATCGCCGCGGCTGGCCGGGCTGTCCCCATCTTCGTCGACGGCAAGTGGAGCGTGGCCTGGGACCGGCCGGACGATCCGATCGTGTGGCACTTCACGCCGCGCAATTCGTCTGGCTTCAAGGGTTCCCGCACCTACGCCCCGAAGCCGCACGCATGGCGGGTGCGGTTTCAGAACGAGAACAAGGGGTTCCGCGAGGACGAGCGCATCGTCTATGACGACGGCTACTCGGCCGCGAACGCGACGCGCTTCGAAGCGATCGAATTCCCCGGCGTCACGCATCCGCGGCTGGTCTGGCGCCACGGGCGGTTTCATATCGCGCAGGCCCGGCTACGACCGGAGATCTACGAGACCACTGCCGACTTCGAGCACCTGCGTCTCACCCGGGGAAACCGAGTCCGGGTTACGCACGACGTCTCGCTAATTGGGCTGGTCTCTGGCCGGGTGAAGGCGGTCGACGGCAGCATCATCGCGCTCGATGAAGTCGTGATCATGCAGGCGGGGGTGGACTACGGCATCCGCTTCCGGCTCCCGGACGGCACGAGCCTCCTGCGCGCGGTCGAGACCGTCGCCGGCGAAACCATGGAGGTAACGCTGGCCGGCAGCGGTGACGTGCCGTCGGCGGGCTGCCTGTTCGCCTTCGGCGAGTACGAACGCGAATCTGCTGTCATGCGGGTGCTCTCGATCGAGCCGCTCGAGGATCTCCAAGCGCGTATTCGCCTGGTCGACGACGCCCCGGAGATCAGCGAGGCGGACCACGGGACCATCCCGGAGTTCGACAGCCAGATCACGGTCCCTCCGGACCCGTTCACGCTGCCGCCGGTTGCCCTGCGCGCGACGGAATTCTTCTCGGCCATCTCCGGGGGCGTCCGCGGCGGGGTCTACCTCTCATGGACAATCCCTCGCTTCGGCCAAGCGGACCGTTTCGAGACGCAGTTCCGCCAGAGCGGGGTGTCTGACTGGGACGCGGGCCCGACGGCCGCGGTCCCGCAGACCCATGCGCGGATCTATGACCTCGAGGCCGGCTCCTACGACTTCCGCGTCCGGACCGTTTTCAACGATGGGAAGGTGTCGGCCTGGGAGACTCTTTCCGCCTTCCCGCTCGATGGCCTCTCGCGCGAGCCGCCCAATGTCACAGTCTTTCGCATGGCGCTCACCGGCGACACGGCGACACTCCATTGGATTGCTCCGGAAAGCATCAACATCAAGGGCTACGAGATCCGGTTTGCTCCGGTGACGGAGGGGGCATCGTGGAGCGGCGCAGTCGCGCTCTTCGACGATCTTATCCCCGGCACCTCGGTCACGATCGTCCCGGTTCAGGGCACCTACCTGATCAAGGCGGTCTCTTTTCAGGGCGCCCAGAGCCTCAGCGCCGCCGCACTGGTGAACGGTGCCTCAGCGGCATCAAACTTCAACGTCGTCGAGGTCGTCGAGGAAAGCGCGGACGACGACCCGGCTTTTCCCGGCGACCATGACGGGACGGTTTACGATTCGACTGCTGGCGGCCTCCGTCTTGCGTCCCCTGCCGTTGATTTCTTCGCCCCGGACGACTTCTTCGATCCGCCGGATATGTTTCTCGGCTACGGCGTCGCTGGAACGGGCCGCTATCAGCTAGCCGAGACCAAGGACCTTGGTGAGGTCTTCACCTCGCGGGTGACGGCCGCGCTTACTGTCTCAGGCGTCGATCTTCTGGACAATATCTTTGACCGGCTCAACATCTTCAGCATCACGAACGTCTTCGGTGATGATCCTACGGTCTGGTCCGCGCATGCCGAGCTCCGCTACACGCTCGACGACCCCGGCGGATCCCCGGTGTGGAGCGAGTGGGAGCGCTTCGTCGCCGGCGACTACACGGCCCGGGCCTTTCAATTCCTGACCGAACTCACATCGACGCACTTCAGCATCACCCCGGTCGTGACGCGGGCGAAGGTGACGATCGACATGCCGGATCGGGTGGTTGCCGGCAACGACTTGGTCGTCACGACGTCCGGCCGCTCGGTCGCCTTCGATCCTGCTTTCCGGTCCTTGCAGGGGCTCGCGATCGTGGCCCAGGACCTCGCGACCGGCGACTACGCCGTCGTGTCCAACAAGGACGAGGAAGGCTTCGACATCATCTTCCGCAACTCCGCCGGATCCCCGGTGGAGCGGACGTTCGACTTCGTCGCCAAAGGCTACGGCCGCGTCATCTCCTGAGAACGGGTAGTTCCGCATGAGCCAAGCCATCACCTGGGGCGTCCCGCGTTCCAGCGCGGAAGCCGATCCGCCTGGCAGCGACGTCCCGATGACGCAGTATGCGACGAGGGACGACCAGGCCCTCGATGCTCTCCTGTCGGGGCACGCCGGCGACGAGGCGCCGGCCTATGCTGTCCTCGGCACGCGCTGGATCGACACGTCCGGGGCGCCCCTCCTCATCGAGAAGTTCTTCGACGGGACGAACTGGATCGTCGTCCGGTTTTTCCACGTCAACGACGACTACACCCGGTCGACCGACTGTTTCCTCGGCACCTCCGGGGGCACCGCCACTGCAGTGACCTTGACCACTGTCTTCGGTTTGACCGCCTACCGCGACGGGATGCGGTTCATCTTCAAGATGGGGAGCAACGGCACCGGGGCGCTGACGCTCAACGTCGACGCCATCGGCGCGAAGTCGGTGAAGCTGCCGAACGGGTCGAACCCCGGCGCGGCCCAACTCCCGACGGACAGCCTTGTCGAGGTCGTCTACAACGCCGCGCTCGACACGATGGTCATGCTCGGCGGCGGTGTCCCCGCCATCACAACCTTCGCCCGCTCGTTGCTCGACGACACGACCGCCGGGGCGTTCCTGACGACGCTCGGCGTCTCGTCCTTCGTCCAGACGATCCTCGACGATGCCGACGGGCCGGCGGTCCTGGCGACGATCGGCGCGATGCCGATCGCCGGCGGGACCTTCACCGGGGACGCCGTTCTTGCCAACGGAACCCCGGGCAGCCAGTTCTCGGCCGGCTTCCGCGCCCTCCCGGTGACCGCCGCCAATGCGGATCGCACGCTCGCCCGCGCGGACATCGGGCGCCTGATCCGGCACGCCGGCGGCACCCCTCACGCCTGGACCATCCCGCCGACCTCCACCGGATCGTGGAACCTCGGCGACGGCTTCCTGGTCGCCAATATCGGCAGCGGCGCGCTCACGGTGCAGCGCGGGTCCGGCGTCACTCTGCGGAAGTGGGGGTCGGCAACCAGCCTGGACCTCACGCTCGCGGCGCACGCCATGGCGACGCTGATCTGTCTCAATACCGACATCTGGTACGCGAGCGGGATCGGCATCTGATGATCCGGTGCTCGGCGGTTCCGGCTTGGGTCGAATGGATCCGCTCGCCGTCGCACGACCGCGAGCAGCGGGCGGCCCGCGCGCTGCGCTATCGCGGCCGGCCGGCGACGGTGGCCACCGGCTTCTTCATGGCGGTCGCGGGCGCGCCGCGGCCCGTCACCCCCGGCAGCCAGACCTTCACCTCGTCCGGCACCTTCATCGTCCCCGCCTACAACGAGCTCGTCGTCGAGGTGTGGGGCGCGGGCGGCGGCGGCGGCAACGCCGGCAGCGTCACCCTCGGCACGAGCGGTGGTGACTCCTCGTTCGGCTCGTCAACGCCGGTCCAAGCCTTTGGCGGCGGCGGCGGCCGAATGACGACTGGCGTCTTCCCAGAGGGCGGCGGCGCGGGCGGCTCTTTTGCTGGCGCAGACTCCGGGAACAACGGTGGGAGCACTTCTGCGCCAGCGGGCGCCAGTGGCGGCACTGGTGGCTCTGGTGGTGGCACTGGCGGGGGCAACGGCGGCAACGGCGGCAACAACGGCCCCGGATCGAACGGCGCGGCCCCCGGCGGCGGTGGTGGCGGTGGCGGTCTGGTGGGGAACTCCGCGTTCGCCGGCGGCGGCGGCGGAAGAGCGCTGAAGGCCTGGACCCCAGGTGACGCCGGCGCGCCGGCCGTCGGCGACAGCATCGCCGTCACGGTCGGAGCGGGCGGCCCCGGCACAGCCGTCAACGACAACTTCGGCGGCAACGGCGCCCGCGGCGAAGTGCGAATCTCCTGGAGCTGATGAATGTCGCAGGCTGATCCGAACGACATCCAGACGTCGTCCCCACCGACGATCTCGCCGGAGGATTGGGCGACGAGCGTCAAGGACGCTCTCCTCGCGCTGATGTCGGGGCACTTCGGGCCCGGGGTTCCGGATTACCTCGAAAGCGGAGCGATCTACGCGATCGACAAGACCGGCGAGTCGCCGTCCGGCGGGTGGCAGTTCTACCTCGTCGACACTTCCGGTTCGCCGCGGATCGACACGCTCCTGTGGACCTATGACCCCGCCGACCAGTCGGTCACGTTCAGCGGTGTCTCGGGTGGAGGCGGATCGGGCCCGACTGGACCGGCGGGCCCCACTGGACCGGCGGGCCCCACTGGACCGGCGGGCAACACGGGTCCGGCGGGCAACACGGGTCCGGCGGGCCCGACCGGTCCGGCGGGCCCGACCGGACCGAGCGGCACCGGCCCGACGGGACCTGCCGGGCCGACCGGGCCAGCGGGTCCAACGGGTCCGGCCGGGGCCACCGGACCAACGGGTCCGGCCGGCGAAACAGGGCCGACCGGTCCGACAGGCGATCCTTGGGACCAGTGGCAAGGCGCATGGCAGACGGCGACGCCCTATGTCGTCAACGACGTTGTTAGCAACGACGGGTCCAGCTTCATCTGCATCCAGGCGCACACGTCGGGTGACACAGACGACGAGCCGGGAGTTGGCGCTACCGAAGCGACGTATTGGGACTTGGTGGCAGAAGCCGGCGCTCCGGGGGCAACTGGTCCAACGGGCGCTGCTGGTCCGACCGGGGCTGCCGGTAGCGCAGGACCGACTGGACCGACTGGCCCAGCGGGACCGACCGGCGGCGGTTACACTGACGAGGACGCGCGGGCTGCGGTTCGCGACAACGCCGGCACCTTCACCAAGCAGCAAATCTTCAAGCCCGACTCGGTCACGCCGGCAATATCGTGGCAGTCCGACGATGCGGGTAGCGTCGGGCCAGCGACGGAGAGCCGTCACAACAGCGCCTCGCCTGCACCGGGCGACTTCATCTTCCAACACAAGTCGTGGGGCAAGAACGACGCAGCAGAGGACGTTGAGTATTTCCGCGACGAGAGCGCGATCGTCAGCGCGGCGGACGGCGCGGAGACCGGGGCGCGGTACTACTACACGTACGACAACGGCTCGCTGCTCTACCAGATGGCCATCGGCCCGGGCATCCATCTGGGCAACGCCGCTGGCGACTATACCGGCCGCGGCACGATCAACGTCGAGGCTTACTACGTCAACGGCAACAACCTCATTGCGCCAGCGTCCGTGTACCGGACGGGCACCGACACTGAGCGCGCCGTCGGCATCGCCGAAGCATGGGCCGCCGCAGCACTCGCAGCTCTCTCCGACGGCGACGACATCGCGGTCGACCTGTCGGCCGGCTTCAACTTCGGCGGCGCGTCCAACGCGGTCCTCGCCCTCGGCGGCAACCGTAATCTGTCCGCCCCCTCCAACCTTAAAACCGGCCAGTCTGGCGTCCTGTGGTTCGGGGCGTCCTCATCGACGCGCACGCTGACGCTCAACGCGGCGTGGCTCCTCATGGATGGCGTCGAGGCCGGGCCGTATTCGATCACCACCTCCCAGATCCTCGGCGTCGCCTATGTCGTGCGGGCGAGCGTCGTCTACGTCACCGCCATCCTGCGGAGAGCAGCATGATCCTGCGCGCTTCCGACCTCGAGCCCCTGACCGGCCTTCAGATCATCGACGGCACCCAACTCGACATGGGGCGCGTCGAGATGCTGGTCCGCGACGGCGTGTGGGACGCCGACGACCTCGGCCGCTACGGCCTTGTTGCTGCCGAGCCATTCGTGCCGCCGGAGGGCAAGCGGGCGGTCGGACCGCCGACCTATGCATGGGACGGGCCGGTGGTGCGCGAGCTCTATGAGGTCGAGGACATCCCGCCAGAGCCGCCGGCGCGGGTCATGGGCTATACGATCATCGCGCGGATCGAAGCGCTCCTCGGCGCCGAGGGGGCGCGGCAGGCGCTGGAGGGTATCCAGGCCCTCGACCCCGTCGGCTATGCCCGCATGATCTCGTCGCCGACCGGCGTCGCTGTGGACGATGAGCGGCTGATCGCGGGCGCAGCGGCGCTCGGGCTCGACCCGCAGGCGATCCTCGCCCCGGAGGGTGGCTGATGCTGCCGGGGATGATCCCCATCATCCGCCGACGCCCGGTGCTCGCTCTCCGCGCGGTCGCGTCGAGCGTCAACCAGAACACCATCGTCATGCCCACCTCGGGCACCGGCGGGGTGGTTTCGGTCGGTGACTTTGCGGTGATGGCGTGGTGGTCGAAGAACACCTCGGGCGCCGTGACCAACGTCAATGCCGGCGCGGGGTGGACCTCGCCTCAGAATACCACGTCGGGCGTTTTGAGGGGCCGCCTGTGGTACAAGGTGCTGACCGCCGCCGACATCGGTGCGACGATCAGCACGCAGTTCGGCGACGCCAGAAACACTAACCTGATCCTTGTCTTCTCCGGCGGCTTCACGAGCGCGGCCTATACCGCTGGCGGCGGCCAGACAACGACCGGCGATCCTGCCTCGCAGAGCGCCAATGCCTCCGGCGCGACGCCGCCTGTGCTCGTCCTCGGAATGCTCGGCGTCTATGAGGGTGGCAGCCTCGGCTTCTCGGTGAACACCCCGACATGGGGAGCGACCGGCGCGTTCACCGACGGCACCAACAACGGCGTCCGCTACGGCTATACGATCTACAATCCCGGCCAGACGCCTGCCGACCACACCTATGACAAGGCCGACACGGGCGACAACTGGCTCGCCGGCGGCTATTTCGAGTTGACCTGAGGCGGCGCGATCTTCCGGGCGTCGCAGCGCGCCAGCTTGGCGGCGTCGGTCCCGCAGTACCAGACCGTCATTGCGATCCCCCAAGAAGCGAGCGTCGATTCCAGCCGCAGAGCTGCAAGCAATGTTCTACGCCACCCGCGGGCGGTTCGGGGTCTGATGACCTCCGTCGCCATCGTCGCCATGGGGGCGACGCACAAGCAATATCTGGAGGCGGTTGCGGCCGCCGGGGGCGATCGCCGCCGCGTCGCCGACGAGACCTGGGCGATCAACGCCATGGGCGACCGGATCGAGCACGACCGGCTGTTTCACATGGACGACGTGGCGGTGCAGGAGGCGCGCGCGCCGAACAACCCGTACATCGCCGGGCTGGTGCGGATGCTCAAGAAGCACCCTGGCCCGGTTTACACGTCCGTCGTCCGCGAGGGGTATCCCGGCCTCGTGGCGTTCCCGCTGCAGGACGCGATCACAAAGCTCGGCTGGCCGTACTTCAACACGACGACCGCCTATGCTTTCGCCTTCGCCATCCTGTCCGGCGTCCGCCAGGTCAGCCTATGGGGCATGGACTTCATCTATTCAAACGGCCGCAAGAGCGAGGAAGGTCGCTCCTGCCTCGAATACTGGATCGGCTTCGCCACAGCGCGCGGCATGGCGATCCGCGTCGCCAGCCGCTCGGGCCTCCTCGACATGAACCGCCCGCTGTCCCGCCGCCTCTACGGCTATGACGGCATGGAGATCGAGATCGATGCCGGCACAGTGCGGATGACGCCGCGGGATCTGCCGACGGCCGCGGAGATCGAGCGCCGCTACGCCCTCATGCACATGCGCTGAGGCCAGCCGCCAGGGCGCGGAGCTACCGGCTGGCCAGCGCCATCAGCTTCCGCACCTCGCATCGGCTCAGCTTGGCGGCGTCGATCCCGCAATACCACACCGTCATCGCGATCCCCCAATAAGCGAGCGTCGATTCCAGCCGGAGCGCATGGGCGAGGCAAGCGCCCTCCGACTGCCGGCAGATCAGGATGATGCCGGGGTAGAGGCCGGTCTCGGCCGCGTAGTGCAGCGCCTGGCCGATCGCCTCGGCCCATTTCTCGGTCCAGTCGATCTCGATCGCGTGCAGACCGGTGATGCAGTCGACATAGGTGCCGGCCGGCGTGCGCACCTCGCGCTGGAACGGTGCGCATAGGCGGTCGCGCATCTCGGCCTCGGTCTGGGCCGACGCAGGCGAGCCTGACAGCACCACGGCCGCGGCCAGCGCGGCGAGCAACGTCCTCATCCTTCGGAGACCGCCATGAAGACCATTCCCCCGGAGTGGATGCCCCCGGCTGCCGCAAGACGGGTGGTGGTCCACTGGACCGCCGGCGCGTGGAAGGCGTCTGCCGTCGATCGCGAGCACTACCACATCATGGTCGAGGACGACGGGGATCTCGTCCGTGGCGACCGCTCGATCGCCGACAACGACAGCACCGCAGATGGCCGCTACGCCGCCCATACCCGCGGGCTCAATACCGGCTCGATCGGGATCGCCGCCTGCGGGATGGCGGGGGCGATCGAACGGCCTTTCTACGCCGGCAAATATCCCCTGACCCGGGCGACATGGGCAGCGCTGGCGGACGCCGTCGCGCAGCTCTGCAAGCGCTACGCGATCCCTGTGACCCGGGAGACGGTACTGACGCATGCCGAGGTCGAGGCGACGCTCGGCATCGCCCAGGCTGGGAAGTGGGACATCACCCACCTGCCGTTTGACCTGTCGATCAGCGGCGCGCGCCCGGTCGGTGACCTCTTTCGCGGGATGGTGCTGGCCCGGCTCGGCGCCCCTGTGACGCCGGCTCCGCGGCCGCCGCAGCCGGACGATCCGGGCGCGCCCGACCTGTCGCAGCGGGCCGGCTGCCGGAGCGTGCTCCGGAACCTGCGTGAGTCCATCGGCCGCAAGCGCGGCTGAGCTTCCCACCCCCAGACATCGGAGCTTTCCAATGGGCATCTTCCGCCGTGTTGTCACGGCCGGTCGTCGCGTCACCGGCTTCCTCCTCGGTCCGGTGCGAGAGACCATCCACACCACACCCGGCACCCGCCGCGAGGCGGTGGCGGTTGAGCAAAGCATCGGTGATGCGGCGGCGCCGTGGTGGTTCGCCGTGTTCCGCAAGCTGTGGGTGTTCCTGCTTTCGACCGGGCTGATGTATCTCGACCAGCGCAACGGCTGGCAGCTCGCTGGGTCGGAAGTCGAAAGCAGGGTCGGCGAGGCAGTCTGGCTCGTGGTCGGCGGCTGGCTGACTTACCGCGCCGCCAATCGGGTGGCCTGATGCGCGCCGTCCTTTGGGGGCTCGCCGTCATCGCCATGGCGGCGCTCTTCGCCGGCGTCATCGCGGCCGCGGTCGTCGGGTCGGTGCTATGACCAAGGTCGTCGCGACTCTTGTCGACGATGTCGACGCGCCCGGCACTCCTCCCGGAGCATTCGAGTATTGCGAGGACGGCGGTCGTGTCACCGGGATGCTCTACGTCTGCCCGTGCGGGTGCGGGGCGCAGGGCTTCCTGCGCTTTCGCGCGCCGGAGGGCGGGCGGCCGTCTTGGATCTGGGACGGCAACCGCGAGGAGCCGACGCTTTCGCCGAGTGTCCACCACATCTGGAAGCTGACCCAAGGCGGCACCAAGACGCACTGGCACGGCTACCTCCGCGCTGGCGTGTGGGAGTCGGTCTGATGGCCGGCCGCGACTACACGCCGCCGGCCGAATGGGGACGGACGGTCACCTTCGGCGTGTTCTGGGCAGTCCTAATCCTCCTCGCCCTGCCGCAGCTCGTTCTGATCGGGCTGTGGTGGGCGGGGCGGCGGCTCCTCACCATCCCGCTCGCGCTCACCGTCGTCGGCCTCGCCGTCATCGGCTTCATGGGCCGGCCTGCGGTGGCCGCTGAGTGCGATCAGGTCGGGTTGGCTTCCTACTACGGCGCGGAGCACCACGGCCGCCTGACGGCCTCGGGAGAGCCGTTCAACATGCACGCCATGACGGCGGCGCATCGGACGCTCCCCTTTAACACGATGGTCCGGGTCTGCCGCGTCGATACCGGGGCCTGCGTCACGGTGCGGATTAGCGACCGCGGACCGTTCATCGCCGGCCGGATCATCGACCTTTCCCGCGGTGCCGCAGCGCGCCTCGGCATGATCCAGCACGGCGTCGCGCAGGTCTGTCTTTCATGGCAGTGACGAGGAGCGGAGGAGGATGACGATTCCGAAGATGAAATTCGACGGCACGATCAACTTCGGCCACCTGTTCACGGCGCTCTCCGTCCTCTTGGCGGGCGCGACGATGGCCGTCATGTTCAACTCCCGTCTCGGGCTGGTCGAGACGTCGGTCGCCACCCACGACACACAGATCGCCAGCATCCGCACGGACCTGTCGGCGCTCCTCCCGGTCATGGCGGTCGATCAGCAGCGCCTCAACCAGCTCGAAGCGGCCAACGAGCGAACAGCGGCGATCATCGAGCGCATGGACGGAAGGCTGACCCAGATCCAGGTCGATCTCTCCGCGCTTCGGGCGGCTACACTGCCGGCGACGAGAGCCACGCCGCCCTAGATATCCCGAGACCCACGCAGGCCCGCGATTTGCACCCTGACCTGCTTGGTAGGCCCCGCTGCTCGGCTTCGGCCGGGTGGCGGGGTTTTTCCGCGTTCAGGCCCATGCAACATAATCAGATTGCAACTGACCTCACCACGGCCAGTAGCCGCTCAGCCACAAGGCCCCCAGCGCCACCGGCAGGAGGATCAGGCACGCCCCGAGGTGGCGGCGGAGCCAGCGTTCGGGTGTCATGCGTGCGCTCCTCCTACGCCCGGAGAATCGATCAGTCCGACAAGGTAGCCCACGTCCCGCGATCCGCACTTGGTGCACACCACCTTCAGCCGGTGCGCCGGGATGAGGGCCATGTCGGGCGGGAGCTTGGTCAAGTCGATCTCGGCGCGGTGATGACAGGCTCGGCACCACGCGGAGAGGGTCTGGCGGTGCGCGATGAAGTCGGCAACGGTTCGGACGATGATGGGAGCGGGCATTGGGGGAGCATAGCAGTCACGCGGCTGCCTTCCGCCATTTGATGTGGTTGCGGGCATAGACGATCCAGAGAGCGACGTTTAGCGGGATCAAACCCCACGATGCCGATGCGATGATCCAGACCGCCCAGAGAAGTTGGTTGCCGAGTCCGATCAGCCAAGCGTTGCGGTGCTTGTTCCCCGCCAGCAACGTCATCCAGATCGTGATGGCGGAGAGCAGCCACGGCAGATAGCTGACGATGATGTCGCCCATCCTACTCCCCCACCACCGGGGCGGCGGGAGGCGCTGGAAGCGGGCGCCATGCGGTTGGCCGGTGGATGGTAATGACGACCGCCTCGCCGTCCCACTTCTCGGGCACGTCATCGCCAAAGATGTTGTCCACGACCCAGACAGCAAGATGGTTGGACCAGAACCCGATCTTGATCTTGCCGGTATCCTCGTCGTTCAACAGCACCCGCGTCCCGTCCCTCGGCGCGCTCTCCATTGGGAGCCAGCCGTCTGACGGGGTGCTGAGCCGGACCACTGCCGCCTCCAGGTCCCGCAGATCGGAGCCATCGGCAGCGAGGCCGAACTGTCGAATCCCGGCGATGATGGCGAGCGGGTCGGAAGGGCTGATGGAGCCCTTGTTAGAGGTTGCCCTTACTCCCGCATCCTCATCGCCGCTGGTTAGAGGCTGCCCTGAATTGGCGAGGGCGAGGAGCGCACCGGCCAGCTCGTGGCCGCGCAGTTGTTCCCAGGACGGGCGCTCGCACTCGTGCCCCGCCAAGGCGTGAAAGACCGTCCGGCAGGTGCGGCACCGTTGACCGTTGAAAACGAGCCGCGCCGCTTCCTCCAGCGCCGCTTGCCGTGCCGCCGCTACTCTGGCCTCGGCCTGCTCTTCACGGAGAGCCAGCGCGAGGTCCACGACGGCCTCCCGGAGCATGGCACGGTTGTCATCCCGCCCAGCCATCCGAAACAGCCTGTCGTTGCCGATGATTGCGTTGATCCGATCCCAAGCAGTCTCCACCGGCGTCCGTGTCTCAACCATCGGCGTTCTCCTTCTCGGGCGCCGTGAGGAGGGCGCGAAGCCTCCACAGCGGGGCGAAGTCCTCGTTGAACGCCGCAGTCTTGACCTCGGTGTCCAGCACTGGATGCTGGCAAAGCAGTTCCTGCTCCCAAAGGTCGAGCGCTTCTATCAGCGCCGCCTTCAGCTTGGCATTCCTCACTTCGAGCGCTTCCGCCCGCTTCGCATTCTCCCAGCCGTCCTTGGTCCGCATTTCGAGCAGCGCTTCGAGTGCATCGACATGTGCGAGGAGGGCGGGAAGGTCGTTGCGGGCGCGGATGATGAACTTCGCCACCCGGTCCTGACGGCGGTGCGCTTCCTCAATGGTAAGGCCCAGCGCGCCGTGGCCATTGCCGGTGTAGTACCCGAAGCCGCGGGCCTGAGCGATCGTGAACACGTCGCCGCGCTCGGACGGTGCCCAGATGTAGGCGTATTGGCTGGTCCAAGGTGGCGGCGGCAGTTCCGCCAGCGCCTCCCGCAGTTCGGTGAAGTCAGGCATGGTCGGGCTCCTGTGCGATGAGGGCCGCTGTGCGGAGAAGGGCGCGGCGGCGGGTGACAGCGCCGACGGTGGCTAGGGCGAACATGCCGCCGTTGGCCACGGTCCACCACGAAACCGGCGTGCAGAGCGACAGCGCCGCGAACCAACTCGCGAGGAACAGGCAAACTTCATACGAAGACAACCGGTCGCGCAACCGATCCGCCCCCGTAGCAGCGGCAACCCGGTCGCGGAGGGTGGTGAGGTCAGTCATACAAACCTCCGGGCGATGCGCTTGGCTAGCCAATTCATCGCTAAGAACGGCAAGACCATCACGCCGGCTATGACGGCGGCGATCCAGATGAATGGCCAAAGCACCGCAATGGTGAATACATCAGGTGTGTCGAGATATTGTCTCCGGCTGAGGATATGGCATGCGACCATGGTTAGAAACGCACCGAGCAGATAGATCACCACAGCATACATCCAAGGCTGCATCAGCTTTCCTCCTTCACCGTCACCACCACAGGGCGGATGGTCCAGTCGTCGGGCAGTCGTCCGTTGAGGTCTGCCCACAGATGGTGAAGGAACTCGCGGTCGGCATCAGTGTCATGGAGCTTCCCGCTCCCGTCGTAGAGGCCCCAGCATTCAGCGGGCTGAGGGGTGGGGTTGCGGCGGGGCTTCGGCTCATGTGCCATCGGGGCGCTCCTTGAGGTGGGCGAGGCGTTCGATTTGATCGGCCGCGAATGAGAGCAGATCGCCGCCGAGGCGCAGTGGCGCGAGCGCCCGAAGCCAGGCCACGACCGCCGCTCGCTCCACTGCTGCCGGGTCGGTATCGGGGTTAGGCATGGGGTTCGTCCTTGAACAGGGTGTTTCGTAGCGGGCATTCCCAGTCGCACCACTCGCTGCCGAGTAGCGCGCACGAGTGGGTCAGGCGCCCATTGTCCCAGCGCCCGCATTCCGCCTCGCGATCGTCCTCGTCATCTTCGTCGTAGAGGTCGTCGTAGGCGCGCTCGGTCATCTCACACCCCTCCGTGGGAGGAGGGGGATGGCTCGGCGTTCGCAGCGAGAGACAACGCAGCCGGGAACTCGCGGACGCGAAGCTCAGCCGGCCACTCTGTCCAGTCGCCGCCCTTCTTGTTGGCGAGACGCATGTCGCGGCTTGTGACCGCGCCGGGCGTGATGATCTGGTCGAAAGGTTTTGCGCCGAACTGCTTCACGAACGCAGCGAAGCCGAGCGCGCGCGCCTGACCGATCGCGGAGCGTGCCCATTCCAAGCTGAACGGGCGGGCGCCGTGACCGCTCTCGCCGCCGATGATGAGCCAATTCAGAAACGGCGCGAACGCGGTCCAGTCCACAGGACCAAGCGCCGGCTCATAGGACACGCCGACCCAAGTGGTACCGAGCGCCTTCACGCGCTCTAGCTTCGGGCCATCGCGGTCGGCCTCATCCTGGTTGACGATGGTCGCCATGATGCCGACGTGCTCGAAACCGTTCGGCCAGCCCTCCGGCAGCATGTCGGGGACGTTGCCGATCCGCTTCGTGAGAAGCTGCCAGCGCAGATGCGGTGTGGCGCGGATCAACTCGAACAGGTCGTGGCGCCATTCCTCCGGCACCTCGTTGTCGAACACGTCGCACATCGAGGAGCAGAACACGCGGGTTCCCGGCTTCCACCGCCGCGGCTCGCTCCAATTCTTCGCGGAGGTCCGCCGGCGGGCCACGCCTGAGCCCCAATGGGCACCGCCAGTCCGGCGATCGAGCGCGTCGGCATAGCAGTGGTCACAGCCAGGGCCGACCTTCGTGCAACCCCACCACCCGTTGAAGGTCGCGTCGGTCCATTGGATGCCGGTGCGCTCCGCCATCACTCCCTCCCCGCAAGGAAGGAATGGGACGGACAGCAGTTAGACACTTGCCTCGGAAATCGGCGGAAAGCCGTGGTGGAGCCTCCCGCACCGGGAGTGTCTAACCGATTGACGAGGGTGAATTGGTCTGCTTCCCTAGGGAGCGCCAATCCTTTCAACGACTGGACGCGCCTCCTGGCGTCGCAAGCGAGTCAGGGATGGCAACATCGGAGCGTCTGGTCCTGGTCGGCAATGGCGGCCACGCGAAGGTGGTCCTCGGCGTCGCCCGCAGCCTCGGGATTCGGCTGGCCGGGATCATCGCGGCCGAGCCGGCTGAGCTGGGCGGCCTTCCCCATCTCGGCGGCGACGACGCCTATCCCGATCTGCTCGCTGACGGGGCGGTCGTAGGGTTCGTGTTCGGCATCGGCTCCGTCAGCCGGGCGACGGCGGAACGGCGTGCGCGCATCTTCGACCGCCTGGCGGCGGCGGGAGGCCAAGCGCCGGCCTTGGTCCATCCCACCGCGAATCTCGCCGAGGACATACGGATCGGCGTGGGCTCCGTCATTGGCCGGGCGGCGGTGGTGGCCGAAGGGGTCACGGTCGGGCGCAACGTCATCCTCAACACCGCCGCCGTGGTCGACCATGACTGCATCGTCGGCGACCACGCCCATCTGGCGCCGGGGGTCGTCGCGAGCGGGGGCGTTCGCATTGGCCGCGGCGTGCTGGTGGGCGTCGGCGCCCGGCTGGTCCAGAACATCACGATCGGCGACGGCGCCGTGGTGGGCGCGGGCGCGGTCGTGCTCGCGGACGTGCCGGCGGGCGCCACCGTGGTCGGCGTGCCTGCCCGGATCGTCGGCTGACGGTCAGTCGAGATGGAAGCTCTTGGCGATCGGCGCACCGTCGGCCAGGAACCGGCGGATGCCGGCGACGATGCGCCCGGCGGCCGCCCCGTCGCCATAGATGTTCCGGGCCGAGGCCGACCGCTTGCGGTGCGCCGGCGAAAGCGCCTCCGCGATCGCCTTGCGGAGCGCACCCGGGCTCGCCTGGGCGTCGATCACATTGGCTGAACGCTCGCGCCCGGCCTGGCGGTCGCCGACATTGACCACGGGAAGCCCCAGCGAGGCCGCCTCGATGATGCCGCTCGACGAATTGCCGACCATCAGCGCCGCGGCCTTCATCGCCGAGAAATAGCCGAGCGTGCCGAGCGTGCCGACGACCGTGATCCGGTCCGCATGTGCGTCCCTGAGGTCGTCGATCGCCCGGTTGACTGCCCGGCCCGCGGCGTCGGCATTGGCGGCGGTGAACACGACCGGTCCGTCGAAGCCGGCCGACACCGCCGACCAGATCGCCGCGAGGTCGCGGCGTGCGGCCTCGGGCTTGAGCGTTTCGGGGTGGTACGTCGCCAGCACGAAAGGCTCGACCGGAAGGCCGAACCGCCGCGCCAGCGTCCGCCGGTCGAGGAGCTTCATGCCGCGCAGATTGTCGAGCGACGGCGCGCCGGCGACGATGACCCGGTCCGGCATCTCGCCCATCGCCACCACGCGCCGCCGGGCCAGCTCGGTCGCGGTGAAGTGGAGATGGGCGAGCTTGGTCAGCGAATGGCGGAACACATTGTCGATCGCGTTCCGCGTCTCCTCGCCGCCATGGATATGGGCGATCGGAATCCGCAGCGGCACGGCCGCGAGCGCGGCGGCATGCATCTCGTAGCGGTCGCCGAGCGCGACCAGGATGTCCGGGCGTTGACGGTTAAGGCTATGCCCGAAACGCAGCGTCGTCAGCCCCATCGAGGCAGCGACGCCTTCCTCGCTGTCGGAGGACAAAAGGCCCTCGATGCGGTCGGCGATCGCGAAGCCTGATTCGGCGACCTGATCGGCGGTCAGCCCGAATTCCGGGCTGAGATGCATCCCCGTCACCCAGAGCCGGAGGTCGAGGCCGCCATCGTCGCGGATCGCCCGCAGCACCGGCAGATAGATGCCGAAATCGGCCCGGCTGGTGGTGACGATGCCGACCAGCGGCTTGCGGGCGATCATGCCAGCATCTCCCAGGCGAGCGGTTGATGCGCGGCAATGGCAACCCGGGTGGTGCGGCCGAGCACCAGCGGCAGGTGCTTCGGCGCGATCCCCGTCCCCGGCCGCCGGACCGCCACCGTCGACGCGGACAGGGTGCCGCCGGCCGGGATGTCGACCGCCGCGACCAGAGACCGCCGCGCCACCTCCGCGACCTTTAGTTCGGCCGCGCTCGGCTCCTTGCGGGCCGAGCCGAGAGCAGCCTCGACCTCGCGGATGCCGGCGACGAACCGCGCGAAGGCGTTCGGCTCCATCGACGCCCGGTGGTCGGGGCCGTCCATGGCGCGGGACAGCGTGAGGTGCTTCTCGACGATGCGCGCGCCAAGGGCGACGGCAGCGAAGCTGACCGCCTCGCCCTCCGTATGGTCCGACCAGCCGACCGGCTTGCCGGTGGCGGCGGCGATCGTCGCCATCGCCCGCAGATTGGCGTCGGCCGGGTCGGCGGGATAGTTGCTGACGCAGTGGAGCAGCGCCAGCGGCGGGTCGCCGGCCGCGCCGATCGCCGCCGTTGCGTCCAGGACTTCGCCGAGCGTCGCCATGCCGGTCGACACGATCATCGGCCGGCCATGGCGCGCGACATGGGCGAGGAACGCCGGATGGGTGAGGTCGCCCGACGAGACCTTGAAGGCGGCGACGCCGAGGCGGGCGAGGAGATCGGCGCTGTCCTCGTCGAACGGGGTCGAGAGAAACGCGATGCCCAGGCCGTCGGCCTGGGCTTTCAGCGCCGCGAAATCCGCCTCGCCGAGCTCGAGCGCCTTCAGCATCTCGAACTGCGTTGCCGTCCGCGGATCGTTTCGCGCCTGATAGGCGGCCTTGGCGGCGGTCCGCGTGACCAGCGCCTCGGCGCGGAAGGTCTGAAACTTCACCGCGTCCGCGCCGGCCGCCGCGGCGGCGTCGACCAGCCGGCGGGCGAGTTCGGGATCGCCATTGTGGTTGACCCCGGCCTCGGCGATCACGAAAGCCGGCTGCGTCGGATCGGACCAGCGGCTGGCGAGGTCGGACGGCATTGTCACTCCCGGGAAAGTCTGCCACAAACCGGCCGGCTTCGGCCGCGGCCCCGACGCGCGGCGCGGCCGCCGTCCAGCCAATCGCCCCCGTCTAGCACAGGTCCCGTCGGTTCGAGATGTCTTCGCAATCGCCGCTTCGCGGGAAGCGCGTTCTCGTCACCGGCGCTGCCGGCTTCATCGGCAGCCATCTCGTCGAGGCGCTTGTGGAGAGCGGCGCGAGCGTCACCGCGCTCATCCGCTACAACTCGACCGGCTCGCGCGGCTGGCTCGGCGGTTCGCCGGTGGAGCGCGAGGTCGCGTTCGTCCAGGGCGACATCGGCGACTTCCACTGCGTGCGCGCCGCGATGAAGGGGCAGGAGATCGTCTTCCACCTCGCCGCGCTGATCGGCATCCCCTATTCCTATGTCGCGCCGCATCAATATGTGCGGGTCAATGTCGAGGGCACGGTCAACGTGGTGCAGGCGGCGCGCGAGGAAAGCGTCGCCCGCGTCGTCCAGACCTCGACCTCCGAGGTCTATGGCACGGCGCTGCGCACGCCGATCGACGAGGATCATCCCAAGCAGCCGCAGTCGCCCTATTCGGCCTCCAAGATCGCGTCCGACAACCTTGCCGAATCCTATTTCCGCTCCTTCGGCACGCCGGTCGTCATCGTCCGGCCGTTCAACACTTTCGGCCCGCGTCAGTCGACCCGGGCGGTGATCCCGACGATCATCACCCAATGCCTTGCCGGCGGCCCGATCCGTCTCGGCAGCGTCACCCCGACCCGCGACATGAACTATGTCGGCGACACCGTCGACGGCTTCCTGCGCGCCGCCGCCGCCGACGGCGTGGTCGGCGAGGAGATCAATCTTGGCTCGGGCGAGGAACGCTCCATCGGCGAGATCGCCGAGATGATCGCCGGGATCATCGGCGTACCGGCCCGGATCGAGGCCGAGGACACGCGGATGCGGCCGGCGCAGTCGGAGGTCTTCCGGCTCATTGCCGACGCGAGCAAGGCGCAGCGGCTGCTCGGATGGCGGCCGGCGCTGGGGTTCGAGGAGGGGCTGCGCCGCACCGTCGACTGGTTCCGCGACAATGCCCGGCTCTACCGCGTGGGCGAGTATGCCGTCTGAACGCATCCCCCTCGCGGTCCCGGATTTGTCGGGCAACGAGGCGCGCTACCTCCAGGAATGCATCGCAACCGGCATGGTCTCGAGCGTCGGTCCGTTCGTGACCCGTTTCGAGGAAGGTGTCGCGGCCGCCGTCGGCGCGGCGCGGGCGGTCGCGACCTCCTCGGGGACAACCGCGCTCCATCTTGGTCTCGTCGCGCTCGGCGTCAGGCGTGGCGACCTCGTCCTGTCGCCGAGCTTCACCTTCATCGCCACCGCCAATGCGATCGCGCATGCCGGGGCCATGCCCTGGCTGATCGACATCGACCCGGCGAGCTGGACCGTCGATCCGGCCGCGCTTGCCGCCGCGCTCGATCGCGACGCGGTTCCGGGACCGGACGGGCCGGTGCACCGGCCGAGCGGCCGGCGGATCGGCGCCGTGCTGCCGGTGCACACGCTCGGCGCCACCGCCGACATCGACGCGATCGTTGCGATCGCGGATCGCCACGGACTGCCGGTGCTGGCCGACGCCGCCTGCGCGATCGGCGTCTTCTATCGCGGGCGTCCGATCAGCGCCGGCGTCGGCCTCTCGGCGCTCTCGTTCAACGGCAACAAGACCATCACCAGCGGCGGCGGCGGCATGCTCGTCGGCGACGACCTGGTGCTGGTCGAGCGGGCGCGGCACCTGTCGACCACGGCGCGGGTCGGCCGCGACTATGACCATGACGCCGTCGGCTACAACTACCGCATGACCAACATCGAGGCGGCGGTCGGCCTGGCGCAGATCGAACGGCTGGACGAGCTGGTGGCCCGCAAGCGCGTCATCCGCGCCCGCTACGACGCGGCCTTCGCCGCCGTCGACTGGCTGACGCCGTTCCCCCAGCCGCAATGGTCGGAATCGACCTGCTGGCTCTCGGGCGTGGTCGTCGCCCCGTCCGCGCCCGTCGCCGCGGCCGAAATTATCGACCGGCTGCAGAAGGACAATATCGACGCCAGGCCCTTCTGGAAGCCGGTACACCTTCAGCGGCCCTATGCCGCCGCACCGTGCGAGCCGCTGCCGGTTACCGACGATCTCTGGAACCGCATCGTCACGCTGCCCTCCTCGGCAGCGCTGGCGGCGACCGACCAGGACCGGGTAATCAGGCTTGTCCTGGCGGCGGCGGGTCGCTAGTTTTCGCGGGACCTTGGTATGTGCCGACATCAATTCGCAGAGCGGGATACGATGCTGAAGGTCGGCGGTCTGTATCCAGGCAACGTCATTGTCGATGGCGGCCCGCTGGGACGACTCGGCCGATGACGGCGATGCCCAAGGAAAAGCCGGCCGCGCTGTTCACCGGGCAGACGATCCGCGACGCCCTGGTGCTGCTCGACACGTGGCGCACCGGTGCGGTCGTCTTCCTCGGCGCGAACGGGCGCGTCGCTGGGCTCGTGACCGACGGCGATCTCCGTCGTGCGCTGATCCAGGGCCGGGAACTCACCGACGCCGTGTCGGAGATCTGGACCGCCGAGCCGCAATGCGTGATGGCGCAAGCCACCATCGTCGAGCGGCACGAGCTCCTGCTGCGCCGCCGCCTGAAGCACCTCATCGTCCTCGACGACGACGGTCGGTTCCTCGAGCTGCAGACCGCCGCCGAAGTCGAGCAGCTCTATGCCATCAATCCCCGCCGCTGCCCGGTGGTGGTGATGGCCGGCGGGCTCGGCACGCGGCTGCTGCCGCTGACCGAGGCGACGCCGAAGCCGATGCTCATGCTCGGCCGCGAGCCGCTGCTGGAGCGCATCCTCAAGCAGCTGATCGCGCAGGGCTTCCAGGAGTTCTTCTTCTCGGTCCGCTACCTCAAGGAGCAGATCATCGATTATTTCGGCGATGGCGATCCATGGGGCGTGTCGATCCGCTACCTCGTCGAGGAAGACCAGGCCGGCGGCACCGGCGGGGCTCTCGCCCTTCTCCCCGAGCTTCGCAGCCGCCATCTGCTGGTGCTCAATGGCGATCTTCTGACCGACATCGATTTCCGGACGCTGATCGCGTTCCACGACACGCAGAAATATGCGGCCACCATGGTGGTGCGCGAGGTCGAGTCGCAGATCCCGTATGGCGTCGTGCGGGTCGACGGGTCGCGTTTCCTCCGGCTCGAGGAAAAGCCGAAGCAGGACTATTTCATCAATGCGGGCATCTATGCGCTCGACAGCACCTGTCTCACCCGCCTTCCCGGCCGCGCCTTCGACATGCCCAACCTCTTCGCCCGCCTTTCTGCCGACGGGTCGGTATGCGGCGTCTACGAGCACCGCGGCGACTGGATCGATATCGGCACGCGGGAACAGCTTGAGCGTGCGCGGGCGCGACTGGCATAGCGCAAGCCGCCCGCCGCCATCGGCAGGGCGATGAACGCCTTCCTGCGCCGACCGCTCCGGCGGCGGGCGCGCCGCGTTGCGGTCAGCGTCTCCATCGGCATCCTGCGCGCGATCACAATCGTCCCGCTCGGTCGGCCGCTGGTGCGCAAAGTCGTGAGCGTTTCGCCGCTTTCGCCCGAGCAGCAGGCGCTGATGATCAAATGGACCGGCGCGCGGCGCCCGCCGAAGCGGCGGCGGCGCGTGCCCGTGCCAAGACCGCCCGGACGCCCGCCGAAGCGGGCAAAGCGCGCACCGCGGCCGCTGCCCGGGCGCGCGCCGGCGCGCCTTGCCCGGCGCTTCACGCTGAACATGCGCGCGGCGCAGCAGCACATGCGAGAATCGGCGGTGCGTGCGGGCTTCGGCTCGCTCCGCTGGCTGCTCGACAGCGGCCTTCCCGGCACCACCGGGTTCACCCGCTGGACGATCGAGCGGCTCCCGATCAGCGACAGCCGGCGCGATGCGCTGATCGTCACCCTCATAGGCCGCGCCGCGGTTCCGGAGCCGGCGGACTCCCATCTCGCCAATCTCGCCGTCCTGCGCCGGCGCTTCACCGATCGCTGGTATCGCGAGCACAACGCCAACGACCTGCCCGCGTCCGCCGCCAGCGGCACGATCCACGTCTTCCTGGAACAGGGCGCCGGCTTCCCGCGGACGCTGCTGGCGCCGACCTTCGCCGCGACGCGCTTCCGTGTCTACGCCTTCGAAGACCGGCAGGCCGGCCTTGACCGACTCGGTATCGGCGATCGCGCAACGGCCCTGTCGATCAACGACAGGCTCCCGGAAAACTCCGCCGAAACCGAGCATCTGCACCGCACCGCGCGGACGATCGCGCAGGGCGCGGTGGCTGCCGTGGCGGCCCGAATCGGCGAGCCGGCGCTTCCCGTCGGCCGGCTCGACGTGCTGGCGCAAGGCCTGGAGGACGACCTCGTCCAGGGGCTGACCCTTCTCGAATGCGTGCGCTACACCCTGCGGGACATTCCGCGCGGTGAGCCGGTGATCCTGATGGCCGGCGGCCGCATCCTGCCGTCCGGCCTGCCGCTGCTCCTCGGCGCCGGCGACGATCGCATCTGGCTCGGCTTCGGCCGCAGGGGGCGCACCCGGGCGCGATATTTCTGGAAGACCGTCACGGACGGCTTCCACGCCGCGCGTCCGGCGACGATCGCCACCGAGGCCGACATGGAGGAATCGGTCTTCGCGCCGTTTCGCAGCCGGCTCGACCGGGCAGCGGCGATGGGCTGCCAGCAGGCGTTGCGCATCGCCGGCATGCTTGGCGGCCGGCCCGGCATGCTGACGATCCACGCGCCAGTCGCGCCCGCTTATGTCGAAACGGTCGCGGCGCTCGCAGGCGGCATCCGCCGCGATGCGGTGAGCGTGCTTCTGTCTTGCACATCGGCCGTCGAGCCCAGAACCGCGCCGACGCTCGGCGCCGGCGTCGCCCGGGCTGACATCCAGCTCGACCTCGCGCCGCTGATGGCGGTGCAGGCGCGCGCGCTCGCGCCGGCCGGGCGCGCCGCGCTCAGCGGCCTGCTGCGCACCGCCCTTGCCGATTCCACGACCTATGCCGGCGTCGATCTCGCCGATTTCCTCATACCGCAGGCGGTCGATTACCTGGACGGCCGCCTTGCGCTCACGCTGGCGACCTACACGCTCGGCCATGAGATCACGGCCACCGCCGATCTCGTCGGTGCGATCGCGACCCCCGGCCGCGCGCCGCTGGTCCGCGCCGCCGCCGCCGGTTTCGTCGATGCGCAGTCCGGCGTGCCGCTGGTGGACGTGCAGGCGCTCAACGTGCTGCGCGACCCTAAATATCTTCCGCCGGTCGCGGACCTTGCGGCGGTGATCGATACCGCCTCGGCGCGGATCTACGAGGAGCTGGGCTTTCCCGCCGACCGCATCCGCGTCACCGGCACGCCGCGCAACGACGCCCTGCGCGACCGCATCCGCGCCGTCGATCGGGCAGCAGCGGCGACGGCCCTCGGCCTCGACCCCGCTTGCCGCGACCGCATCCTCCTGGCGAGCCAGCCGCAGCCGATGGAGCAGATGATCGCCATCGCCCGCCCGCTGCAGGAATTTCTGCGCGCATGGCCGAACGCGGAGCTGATCGTGAAGCTCCACCCACGCGAAGGTGAGGGGAGGGCCGAGGCCTACCGCGCCGTGTTCGCCGAACCCGAAATAGCCCGCCGTGTTGCAATCGTGGCGACGGCGACGCCGGCCGAGGTCATCGCCGCGAGCGACGTCGTGGTGACGATTTACAGCAACATGGCCCGCGAGGCGGCCATGGCCGGACGGGACGTCGTGGCCGCCCTGTTCACCGGCTCGGAGCCGCCGCTTCGGCTCGATCTCGAAGGGCTGGCGGCGGGCGCGCACAGCGTGGCCGAATTCACCCGCCTCCTGGCCGAAGCCCTGAGAGCACGGGATGCCACCGGCGGCGACGCTGTGAGCAGCCGCTATTTCCGCCAGAACCCGCATCTGCTGGCCGGCGATGCCGTCGCCGCGATCAACGCGCTTTTCCCGGCCAGCATGCGTGACCCGCGCTCGATGCCCGAGGAGACGATCGCCGCAACGGCCGATGCCGAGAGCCTCAATGTCGTGGTCGAAGACGGCATCGAGCTAGCCGAGCTGCCGGCGGTTGTTCCGGCGGGCGTTCCGACCAGGGTGTTCATCAACCGGCGCGGCATCCCTCCGCCTCAGCTGCCCGCGGGAACGGTGCTGGAGACCGGCAGCTACAATCGCGAAACGCGCGCCACCGTGGAACGCGCCATCAAGGCGGGCAATCGGCTGGCCGAGATCTGCGTCGCCGAGATCCTCGCGGCCTTCGCGAATACGGCCGCAGGCGACCGGCTGGCGGCACTGCGTCTTCCCCTGTGGATCAGACTGCGCCCTGCGCTTATCGCCGCCGAGCGCAGGGCCGCCAATCTTGCCGAGGCGCTGGTCCGCCCCGCGGACGGGCTGATCGCCATTGGCCGGACGGAGGGCTTCCTCGCGGACTGGTCCGCCGCAGCCGGGGACCGGCCGATGGCTCTCATCCAGCTCGACGACGACCTCAGCTACGAGACCATCGCCCGGCCGGCTCCGGGGCCAAGCACTGTCGGTGGGCTGGCGGCATTTCAGGCCGCGTTTGGCGACGCCCTCGGCAGCCCGGTGCCGACCGAAGCATTGTCGCCGATGCGCAAGGTCGGCAGCGCGCTGTCAGACATCGATCTCTGGCTCGACAAGCTTGGCCGCACCACCTTCGATCTGCCGGACGGCCCGCTGGTGCTTTTCACCACCAGCTGGTCGCTGAAGACAGCGCCCGCGACGATGCAACCCATCCTCGACCGGCTCCGACGGGATGTCGGCATCCTCGGTTTCAGCCTCGACAATGGCAGCCAGCCGAACCTTGCCGCAGCGGTCGGCGCCGGCCGTCATCGCGACGCCATCGGCCCGGTGGACCTTGTCGACCGCCTGCCCCTCTATCCCGGACGCGTCGCCAGGCACATCGCCGCCATACTTTCCGAGCGAATCGAGACATCCCCGCTTCTCGCCGACGCTCCCCCACACAGCCGCGCCGCGGTTTCCCAGGCCATGGCCCTGTTCGGCCAGAACGGCCTTTGGGCGGTGCTCGGCTGGGACGCGCTGTGCGCCAGGGCGTTCGCGGGGCGGCGCGCCGCCTCCGTGGCCTGCCCGGGGCGGCAGTGGCATACCGAAATCGCCCATGCCCGCGCCGCGGAGGCCGGCGCGCTGTCGATGACGGTGCAGAACGCCTACATGACCGGCGGCTACCTCTATACCCGCCCGACCGGGAGCATCGTCACCGCGATCGACGCCTGGTCGCGCGATGTCTTCGTCGAGGCGTTCGGCGTGCCGCGCGACAGCATCCTGATATCGTCGACGCCGCGTTTCGACTATCTCGCCGGCCTTCGCGCCGGCGGGCGCGACGAAGCCTGCGCCGCGCTGGGCATCGATCCGACGCGGCCGGTGGTGCTGTTCGCCGCGCAGGAGGGCTCGTATTCCGACGCGCAGGCTATCACCGCGGCGCTGGCCGAGCTGGACATGGCGGCCGGCGAAATCACGGTCCTGGTCAAGCTCCATCCCAGTTCGCTGCCCGAGCTCGGGACCGAGCTCGCGGCGATCGCCGCGGCGGCCGGCGGCCCGCACCGTTTCCTCATCGTGCAGACGGTGCCGATCGAGACCGCGCTCGCGGCGGCGGATGTGGTGATCACCGTCTATTCCAATGTCGGCATCGAGGCCGCCATCGTCGGCAAGCCGCTGATCGTGGCTAAATTCTCCGACGAGGATCTGCCCCTTCCGCTCGACCGGTTCGGCATCGGCTTCGTCGCGGCGGACGGCGCCGCGCTCCGCGACGGCGTGGTCCGCTTCCTCACCGACGACGTCTTCCGTGCCCGCTATCAGGCTGGCCAGAAGGCCTTCCTCGCTGCCAATCCGGTGATGGAGGAGGGCGGATCGGCCGATCTCCTCGCCGCCCGGATCATGGCGGCGCTGGAGCACTAAGAGGGCGCGCCGCGCTGCGCCATCAGGAAGCGCACGATGGCAAAATCGAGCTCCGAATCGACATCGATCGACCGCTCCTCGGGCATCTCATAGAGCCGGGTATCGGGATAGAAGACCGCGGGCGCCGCGAGGAAGCGCGCAACGTTCCAGACATAGATCGAGGCGTTCATGTCGAACGCGCGCGGGGCGTCCTGGCGGCGCACGATCCCCGCGCCCGGCTTGGAGAGGCCGACGGTGCCGTCCGGTCGTTCCTCGACGAGGTTGAAATAGGGCGAGCGCCGCGCCGGGGCGCCCGTGACGACGCTGGTGCAGCCGGTCCGCTCCAACAGGGCCACCGCGCCGACGATGTCGGCTGCGATCCGGAGCGGCGCGGTCGCGTCGAGATCGACCAGTACCTCCGGCGTCAGACCGGTCTCCGCCATCGCGCCCTCCAGCGCATGGCGGATGGCGGCGAGCTTGGGTGCGTCGTCCGTCGCGAGCGCCGCCGGCCGGCGGATGAGCATGTCGGCCCCGGCGTCGCGCGCCGCCGCCAGGATCGCGTCGGAATCGCTGTCGACCGCGACGGCGGCGAACAGCCCGGTCTCCTTCGCCTGCGCGATCGACCATGCAATCATCGGCCGTCCGGCAAGGTCGGCGACGTTCTTGCCGCGGACGCCCTTCGAGCCGCCGCGCGCGCAGATGGTGCAGATGCGCGTCACGGCGCGATCCACGCCCTTTGCTCGCTCGCCCGCTCCGCCGCTTCGATCACGTCGAGGACGGCAAGGCCTTCGGCGAAGGTGCACAGCGTGCCGGCCCCTTCCAGCACCGCCCGATGCATCGCCACATAGGTGGCGTTGCGATCGGTCGGCACATTGCCGAGCGCCTGCTCCGTTCCGTCGACCCAGAGCCGGGCGTTGAGAAGATCGCCGACGATCGTATGACGGCCGGTGATGACGACGAGATCGCGGCTGGCGGGCTGGCGATGATAGTCAAGGGTGAGCTGGACCACCGGACAGCGCTCCACGGTCATCAGGATGGCCGCCACATCGTCGGTCTCCATCGCCAGGGTCCGGCTGGCGAGGACCTGGGCGGTGAGCTGGCGGCATGGCCCGAACAGCCACAGCAGGTAGTCGATCTCATGGCTGAGATCGCGCAACACCCCGCCGCCATCGGCCCGGCGGGCCGAGTAGCTCTCGCTGACAGCCCGTCCCGGCCGCCACTCCGAGAAATACTGGCCGACATCGGCCCGCGCCGCCAGCACCTCCTCGCCGGCCAGTACTTCGCGCATGGCGGCAAGGACGGGATGAAAACGCATATTGTAGCCGACATAGGCGGCGGCGAAGCCGTGGCCGGGGACAGCGCGGACGCGGTCGAACAGCGGCTTTTCAACCAGCACGCGGCCGCCATAGCCGCAAGCCGCAAGCTCGGCCACCGCCGCATGATGATTGCCGGTCTCGGTCGCGACGACGACATAGTCCGGGCTCGTCGACCCAACCGCGGCGGCGATGTCGTCGAACTCCGCCGCCCCGCGCCGGCTCACGGACGCGACGTCGAGGCCGAGCCCGGCGAGGATCTCGCGGTGGCGCGTGCCGATCGATCCGGTGCCGACGACGAGCGCCCCGGCGGTCATCTCGGCACTATCGGGTCAAAGGGAAGCACTGCTTCGGGCTCGTCTGCACTGGATCAACCGAGTTCGACGCATTCTCCGGGCCGCCGCGAGCAGCTGCACGAATCCGCCGGGTTCGATCGCCGATCGCTTGTAGCGTTGCGCAAGACGGAGTGGAACCGCTGCCAGCCCGTCCCCTCCGTCATGGCTAAGCGATACCCTCAGACGCCGTAGATCGCATGGATGAGGCGCATGGTTTCCATCGCGGCGTCCAGCGTCGGCATGCGGTGCGCCGCACCGCGCATGGCGCGGATCATATCCTCGGCCTGGCGGTAGAAGCCGGCCTTGTAGGTCTGGTCGATCGGGTCGAGCGCCTGGGCTTCGGCGCGTCGCGTGCCGGCCCGCTGGATCGCCAGCGACTCCAGCGGCCGCATTTCAAGGCGCTGTTCACGGGTAGCGATGCTGACCGCCCACGGCCCGGGGGCCTGCCACAGCGCCTCGTAGCGGCCGCGGTCGCCGGATTCGAAGGTCACATCAGCGGCGAGCAGAAACGTCTCCTCGCCGCGCCAGACGCCATCGCGCTCGACCGCTGTCACCGCGCCGCGGCCGAAGAGGCGCAGATAGTCCACGAGGTGGATCGAATTGGCGTACATGAAATGCCGCACGACCTCCTCGGGATGCCCGTGCGACCGCGCTTCGGCATAGGATTGCTGGTCGTTGACCACGATGTAGCGCGGTCCGGAGCCGGCGGCGAGCGCCGCTTCGGCGGCGAGCGAGGCGGCATAGTAGCGCCGGTTGAGGCCGACATAGGCGACGCGTTCGGCCGCCCGTACGGTCTCGCCGATCGCCTCGGCCACGGCGAGCGTGTAGCCGGGCGGCTTCTCCAGGAACAGCGTCCAGGGAAACCGCGCCGCCTCGCGGATAATCGCCAGCATCGACAGCTCGTTGACCGCGATCAGGACGAGGTCCGCCCCGGTGCCGGCGGCGAGGTCGGCGACCGAATCGAATACTGCGGGAATGCCGTGGCGGGCGGCCAGCGCCTCGGCGCGGTCGCGGCTGCGCGAATGGATGCCGACCAGCGCGGCGTCCGGAAGGGCGGCATAGACCCGGGCGTGCTCTTCGGCCATCCGGCCGGCGCCGACGATGGCGACCCTGACCTGTCCCGGCATCGCTTCTCCCGCCCTTCGCGATCCCGGGACCGCTCAGCCGCCGCGGGACCGGCTCTCGTACAGGGCGAAGACCCCGGCCACAAGCCGCTCGGCGTTGCGTCCGTCGAAGCCGCCGAAGATCGGCTCGAGCGCTGCCCTCGTCTGCGCGAGCTGCGACCGGCGATAGGCCGGATCGTCGAGAAGGCGGGTCGTCTCGGCGGCGAGTGCGTCCCAGTCCTCGACCGTGGTCGCGATCGTTCCGTAGATGTCGCGCCGGTGGCTTTCGTAGAGATAGTTGACGTCGGGCGTCCATAGATTGATCGCCGGGCAGTCGGCGAGAACCGCCTCGGCGAACATCGACGACACCGAGCTGACGAAGACGTCCGACTGCGCCAGGAGCTCAGCATTGTGGAAGCCGTCATCGTCGACCAGGAGCCGCAGCCGCGGCGATCCGGCGCTTTCGACCGCGCTGCGGATGAAGGCGACGTCGTCCGCGGGATGCGGCTTGACCACCACGACGGCGTCGCCGCGGCCAGCCGCAAGCCGGTCCAGTTCCTCCAGTCCGCGGCGATAGCTTTCCGGCGACATGCACACCGCTCCGAATTCGGCGGTGGCCCCCTGGCCATATTTGGTCTGGTGGTTGGCGCCGTAGACGATGATCCGCGTCTGCGCCGCGATGCCAAGGAAATCGCGAAGGCGCGCGCCGGCCTCCTCCGCGCCCGCTACCGCGACGAAGGTGTCGTTGCGGGTGCGGCCGGAAACGATCAACTCCGCCGTGCAGTCGGGGAAGCGCCGGCGGATGAGGTCCCGCTGGCTTTCGCCCCAGACCGCCAGCGCATCGGGGAACGCGTCGGAGAGGAAGCGCCCGTCCGCGTCGGCAATGGCGAACGGGGTCAGCATTTCCTCGGAGATCCCGAGCTTGACGCCGACCGTCATGACGCCGAGCGCATGGGCGGCCGAATTGAGGTCGCCGCGGGTGTCGAGCCGGCCGCCGACCACGATCGCCGGCTTGAGTGCGCGCAGGACCTCCATCCACCGCCCGCGGCCGAAAACGTAGCCCGCCGCCAGACGCGCCAGCAGCGGCACCTGGTCGCGAAGCGTCTCGAACAGCGGCACGCCGTCATAGGAGAACGCGTCGCGGAAGCCCGGATCGAGGACCAGCTGGCGGTAGTGGTCCTCGAACGCCGCGGATACTGTGCCGCGGCTGGGAAAGAATGGATTGACCTCGGACGCCAGTATCTCTTCGGCGACCCCGGGATAGCGCGCTTCATAGGAAAGCCGGTCGCCCTCATAGGCATGGGGGGCGCCTTCGGTGAAGACGGTCAGCCGCCAGCCATGGGCCCTGCACCAGGACGCCAGCGCTTCCGGCACGTTCTCGGCATAGATGTCCATCAGCGTCCAGGCGCCGGTGCGCGGGTCGCGGAACCAGCGCGTGCCGGGCTGGCCGCGGCCGAGATAGAGGACGCGCGGCACGTCTTTGGGCAGCCGGTGGCGCGCCTCGAAATCGGCCAGTCCGCGGGCAAGGTCGGGGCTGGCGGCGAACTCCTCGCCCAGGCGGTCGGCCGTGTCGGTCATTGCCCTTCTCCACGGCGATTGCGCGCCGGCCTAGATACAAGCTATTCGACCCGCGCAGAAGCTCCCGAAGATCGGGACGACGGCGGGAGTGTGAGTGTGATCGCGGGCGAGAGGGTGGTCGCCGTCGTTCCGGCGCGGGGCGGCAGCAAGGCGATTCCGCTGAAGAACCTCCAGACCGTCGGCGGGGTCTCGCTGGTGGGACGCGCGGTGGCGACGGCGAAGGCGACGCCGGCGGTGGACCGCGTCCTGTGCTCGACCGATCATGACGGCATCGCCGCCGAGGCCGCGGCCCATGGCGCCGAGATCGTAGTCCGCCCCGAGGCGCTGGCCGGCGACCATGT
This sequence comes from Bauldia sp., assembly GCA_026126025.1. Classification (GTDB taxonomy): domain Bacteria; phylum Pseudomonadota; class Alphaproteobacteria; order Rhizobiales; family Kaistiaceae; genus JADLGL01. The sequence goes on from JAHCJZ010000009.1 coordinate 90,491, forward strand.
CATCGTCAAGGACATCCTCCTCGACCTGCGCGAGAAGCTGCGCGCCGAGGGCGAGACGGCGGCGATCATGGTGCTGCTGGAGCCGACGGCGCCGTTTCGCGAGCCGGCCGACATCACCACGTGCCTTGAGCGGATGGCCGCGGAAAAGCTCGATTCGATCGCGACCTTCACCACCGCGGCGCTTCACCCGCACCGGGCCTGGCGGATCACCGACGGCAGGCCGGAGACCTTCATCGACGGCGCGGTCCCCTGGCTGCCCCGCCAGCAATTGCCGCCGGCCTATATGCTCAATGGCCTCGTCTACGCGTTCCGGATCGAAGGGCTCGTCGCCTTCGACGGTCCGGGTATAGTGTTCGGCCGCAGCGGGGCCGTGCCGGTCCCGCCCGAGCGATCGCTCGACATCGACAGCTGGACCGATCTCGATGTCGCCGATGCGGTCCACAGGCGGCTCCATGGCCTCTGACGACAGCGACTCCCCGCCGCTCAAGCGCCTGCTCGATCTGTCCGGCCGGGTCGCCTTCGTGTCCGGCGGAGCAGGCCTCCTCGGCAGCCAGATCTCGCGCGGGCTGGCCGAATGCGGCGCCGATGTCGTGATCGCAAGCCGGGACGGCGCTGCGAATGAGGCCTTCGCGGAGGAACTGAGGGCCGACCACAAGGTGCGCACCCGCGGGTTGGCGATGGACCTCCGCGACGCCGGGACGATGACCGCCGCCCTCGACGCTACGCTCCGCGAGTTCGGCGGCCTCCACATCCTCGTCAACTGCTCCGGCTATGGGCGCAAGAACAGCTGGGAATCGATCACCGACCAGGACTGGGCCGACGACATCGACGTGTCGCTCAACGGCGTCTTCCGCCTGACGCGCCGCGCCTTTCCCGCGCTCAAGGAAACCGCCGGAGTGATCCTCAACGTCGCTTCGATGTACGGACTGGTCGCCCCGGACCACCGCATCTATGACGGCGACCGCTACGCCAATCCGCCGAGCTATGGCGCCGCCAAGGCGGCGATCCTCCAGTTCACCCGCTATCTCGCCAGCTTCCTCGCCCCGCATCGCATTCGCGTCAACGCGATCAGTCCGGGGCCCTTCCCGCTGGAAACCACCCAGCGCGAGAACCCCGCCTTCATGGATCGCCTCGGCGAGCACAATCCGATGGGCCGCATCGGCCGGCCATACGAGGTCAAGGGCGCCGCGGTGTTCCTCTGCTCCGACGCCGCCTCCTACATCACCGGCGCCAATCTCAGCATCGATGGGGGCTGGACGGCGTGGTAGCGGGCGTCCGCCTCGGCATGCTCGGTTTCAGCCCCGGCAACGGCCATCCCTTCTCCTTCTCGGCGATTCTGAACGGCTATGATCCCGACGCGATGCGGGCGGCGGGCTGGCCGGTGATCGCCGACTATCTCGACCGGCAGGACCGCGGCGATATCGGCCTGCCCGGAGCGACGGTCGTCGCCGCCTGGACGCCGGATGGCGACCTGACCGCGGCGCTGTGCAAGGCGTCGCGCATCGACCGGGCCGCGCCCTCGCCCGACGCGATGGTGGAGATGGTCGACGCCGCGATCATCGCCCGCGACGACTGGGAAAGCCATCTCGCGCTCGCTTTTCCCTTTCTCGAAGCGGGCAAGCCGGTCTTCGTCGACAAGCCGCTGACCCTGTCTCCGGCCGAGCTGGCGCGGTTCCGGCCCTATCTCGACCGCGGGCTGGTGATGACCTGCTCCGGCATGCGCTTCTGTCGCGAGCTCGACGCGATCCGCGCGCGGCCGGACATGATCGGGCGTCTCCGCCTCGTCAGCGGCACAGTGCTCAACGACTTCCCGCGCTACGGCGTCCATCTGCTGGAGGCGGCGATCCCGGTTCTGGGCGAGGTGCCGCGACCCGTATCGGCCTTCGCCCGAAACGGCGCCGCCCATGTCCTCCTCGAGACCGCGAGCGGCGTCGCCGTTTCGATCCACACGCTCGGCCGCACGCCGGGCTTCTTCCGCCTCGCTCTGTTCGGCGACGACGGAGCGGTCGAGGTGACGCTCGCCGACAATTTCACCGCGTTCCGGCGCATGCTGTCGCGCTTCGTCACCCAGGTCCGGACCGGCGAGCCGGCGATCGCTCCGGCGGAAACGGCGGCGATCATCGAGACCGTCATCGCCGTCGAGGACATGCTCGGCCGGCAACCGGCGGGAGGCGGCGGATGATCGACTTGACGGACCGCATCATTGTCCTCACCGGCGCGGCCGGAATCCTCGGCCGGCGCTACGTCTCTGCCCTCGCCGAGCTCGGCGCGCGGGTGATCGCGCTCGACCTGGCGGCGGCGCTGGCCGCCGACGCCACCCTCGCCGCGCAGCCGAATGTCCACGCTTATCCGGTCGACCTCTCCGACGTCGGCGACATCACCGCCGTCTCCCGGATGATCGTGGAGACCCACGGCGCGCCGCATGGGCTCGTCAACAATGCCGCCTCCAAGGGCCGCGACATCGGCGCCTTCATGCTCTCCGGCACCGAGATCACGCCGGAGACCTGGCGCGAGGTCAGCGCCGTCAATCTCGACGCCAGCTTTTTCCTCACCCGCGAAATCGGGCGATCGATGGTCTCGGCCGGGCGCGGATCGATCCTCTTCATCGGCAGCATCTATGGCGAGATGGCGCCTGATCCGCGCATCTATGAGGGCTCGTTCTATCTCGGCTCCCAGATCGGCACGCCGCCGGTCTATTCCGCCACCAAGGCCGCGGTCGGCGGGCTGACCCGCTATCTCGCCGCGCTATGGGGCGAGCATGGCGTGCGGGTCAACTGCGTCAGCCCCGGCGGCGTCTCGTCGGGGCAGGGCGGGCCGTTCGCGGAGAAATACGCCGCGCGCGTGCCGCTGCGGCGGATGGCAACGCCCGACGACATGGTCGGGCCTGTCGCCTTCCTGCTCAGCGACGCCGCCGCCTACATCACCGGGCAGACGCTGCTGGTCGATGGCGGCCTCTCGATCTGGTAACGGATGGCGACCGCCTTCCCGAACGGGAGCCCATGGCCGCGCCGAAGATCCTTTTCATCCTCGCCTCCCGCGACGACGAAACGCTCACGGCGCTGATCGCTGCGGCGGAAGCGGCGGAGCGGCCATTCGTCATCGCCGCGATCGACTACAACGAATATGATCGCGCCGATTTCGGCGGACACCCGATCATCGCGCCAATGAGCGTGCTGACGCCCGCCGATGTCGACGCGATCTACGACGCCGTTCATCGCTGGCAGCGGGCGTTGACCGCGCATCGCCTCGCCTCCGGCATCCCGGTCGCGGCCGCAGCAAGCCCGGAGGGCTACGCGCCGGCCGCCGCGGGCTGGCTGCTGCGCTTTGCCCCGCATATCCATCTGCGCATCCGCCTGATCACCTATATGACCCGGCTGATCGAGCGGGAGCGGCCGGACATCGTCTGTCCGGTCGGCTACCGGAGCGGCGCGCCATGGCTGGAAACCGTGCTTGGCGGCGTCATGGCGAACCGCTTCCCGGCCATCGCGCTTCTGCCGCCGCCGGCGCTTCTCGGATTCCCGGCGAGCTGGCAGGCCTATCAGCGGACGATGCAGCTGATCGGCGAAGCCCATCTCGCCGGCATCAACCGCCAGATGGAACGGGTCAGTGGATTTCTGCACCAGCAGAGGAAGGCGCTGCGGGCAGTCGGCGAGCAGATCGCGGCCGGCGGCGCCGGGCCGGCGCAGGGCATCCCCGCCGTCCTGCTGTGGCACCATCTGCTGCAGCCCGATGCCGTGCTGGCGCTTTCCAACGAGAGCAGCGAAGCGATCCTGATGGCCAGGGAACTCCGCGAGCTTTCCAGGCGCGCCGCTAGGCTTCGTCGATCTCGTCGGGGTCGTCGAGATCGCCAAAAAGCCCGGCCGGCTCGTCCCTGAACAGCGCCTGGATCATCGCGACATACCGGTCGGTCGGCTCGACCGGGCCCAGCGACAGGAACTGCGCGCCGTCGAAGAAATAGGCTGCCATGCCGGCGCGCAGCACGCTGCGCCTGGGCGCAGCTTCAAGCACCTGCAGCACGGGAAGGCCGAGCTTGGCCAGCATCGCCTCGACCTCGGGCAGGGGCGCCGGTACCAGCCCGATCAGCACCACTGCCCCGGCGCCTGCCACAAGACCGGCTTGGAGCGTTGCGTGGAAGCGCACCGCATCGGGCAGCGTGTCCCAAAGCCGTTGACTCCAACCCTCGGTCTCCTGCCGCCGGAGCGCCCGGTCGAGGGCTTTGGCCTCGGCCGGCGGCAGCGCGAGTTCCCGGCCCGCCGGGAGCTGGTCCAGCAGAAGGTCGCGCCGCAGATCGCGAAAATGCGCCGGGTACTGACCGCGTGCGAACACCGCCGATCGCCATGCGGTATCGCCGGTCGCGGCGGCAAGCGCCGTCTGCCACCCTGCCGGGCCGAGCGTGCGCTGCGCAAAGATCACCGCCCCCGGCACAGCCTGGTCGAGCGCGATGACGCCGTCGGGAACGTCATCGCTCGCGGCCTTGCCGCTCAGCATCGCGTACAGCTCCTCGCAGAGCGGCGCGTATGACACGATCATCGTGCCGTCGGTGATGATCTGGCCGACGCTGGTGGCAAGGAAGCGCAGCGCGAGCACGAAGATCAGGAGTTCCTGGATCGTCCAGTCCATCGACGACCCGGCAAGGACCAGGAGCACGATTCCGAGCCCTACCGCCACCGCGATGAAGTTGAGGAACGTCGACCAGGCCGACAGCATAAGGCGGCGGAAATAGGCGCCGAGATAGGCTTCGGATCCGGCGTCGACCACCTCCGCCTCGATCCGGCCGAAGTCCAGCCCTTCGCGGGTCGGAAACCGCGTCAGCGTCTGAAGCAGGCTCTTCTTCGATTGCGAATGCGCGCCGGTCGCCCCGCGAAGGCTGCGCATGTTGGCGACCCCGCGCCGGGCGAGGACGGCATGGGCCGGCGCCAGCGCCACGAAGGTGGCCAGCGCAATTGCGGTCAGGAGCGGCGCCAGCCACAGGCAGAAGGCAAGGAGCGCCGGCACTGCGATCAGCGGCCGCACGAGGCGCGCGGAGCGGTAGCCGATCTGCGCGCCGTAGCGGGAATCCTTCGTGAAGAGATTTGCAACGCCGGCGACGTTGCCGCCGACGGCGGCGCTGTCGTCCGCCACCAGGCGGCGGAAGATGTCGCGCATCAGGCCGCGATGGTTGCGCACCATCATCCGCGCCACGATCCATTGCAGGAGAAGATTGGCGACGCCCCCTGCGGCCAGGAGGCCGATGGCGAGCGCGATCAGACCGGTGACCTGGCCTTCGCTCGCGGTCATCCGCGACAGGACACGCTCCAGAAAAGCGAGGAACCCGAGCTGCGCTCCGACCGATCCGATGGAGAGCGCGGCGGTCGCCGCGAAGGACCATCGGAACTTCCGCACCGCTTTGCGGATGAAGAAGCCTGCAACGCGGGAGGCATGGGCCAGGCCGAGAGACGCGGCGGTGGCGGTCGAGGTGGGGCGCGACCCGGCCACATCTTCAGGCTTGTGAAGCACTGTGCGACGACTCCGCGGCACCGCTTGAGACGGATTGTCTAGCACCGCGCCATCCGGCGGGGAATCCAGCACGCCGAGTTCAGGTGACGGGGAGGCTGCCATCGTCATCGCCAATCAGCGGCAAAAGAGCATCGAACAGGGCAAGGTGGGTGAGGGCGGCCTGCGCATAGTCCGGCAAGCCGGTCGGCCTGCCCTCAAGCAGCGCTTCCATCAGGGCGACATTCCGGCTGGCCGGGACGGCATTGAAGGTGCTTCCGGCGGGTGCCGAGCCGGACAGCGACACCGTACCGGCCAGCTCGTCGATCAGCGCGGCTCCGTCCGCAGTGGTCACCTCCACGCGCAGCGAGGGCGTTTCGCCCGGGTCACAGGAGAGCACGACGCTGTTGCCCGCATCGTCCTCGCCGCGCAGTGTGCCGAAGATCTCGCGATAGCCCGCGCGCTTGTTGCCGCCGGTCGAGGCGCCCGGCGCGACGGTGACCTTCGTAACCGGGCGGGCGTTGAAGAAGCGGGCGAGGTCGAAGAAATGGACCGCATTGGATGCCATCGCCCAGCCTGCACCCGTGACGGCGACCGACGCCGGCGAGCCGTTCGCCAGCCGCCGATAGTCGGGCCAGGTCGGCCGCGGGCAATGGACGATGCCATGCGCCCCGGTCGCGGCGAGCACGGCCTCGGCCTCGCCATAGTGCTCGCGCCGGTCGAACAGGAACTTCTCGAAAAGAACGGTGCGCGGCCGTGTCGCCGCCGCGAGCCGCCGCAGCGCTTCGAGCCGATGCCGCGAGGTCGATGCGAGAATCGCAAGGTCGATCTCGGCCGGAAGGTCCATGACGGCGTCCTGGTATCGCACGCGATGGCGCTCGGCGCCGGCGACCTCGCCGGCGCGCGTTTCTGCGAGGCGAAGCGAGTCGCCGCTGGGATCGACCACGGTGACGTCGAGCGTGCCGGCGTCGGCCGCCAGCAACCCCTGCAACAGTCGCGACCCCATCTGGCCGCAACCGACGATGACGACAGTTCTCACCGCGATCGCCGGCATTGGTGGCGGAACGTCAGAGATAGCCAAGCTGCATCAGGTCCGTGATGTGGCGACTGTAGATCAGGGGTCCTCATTCAGGCGCCACTCCGGGCCGCAAGAATGGCATCGGCCGCCCGGCCGGGGAGACCGCCATAGTCGGTGCGGAAGGCTGCCAGCCGCTCGGACGGTGCCGCCGTCGCGGCAAGCTCGGGCGCCGTTTCGGGGCCGTTGGCGTGGCGAACGAGTTCTGGGTCGATCTGCCCATCATAGAGCCAGCGCGCATAGGGGGACATGAAAACCGTCGGGACGCCGAGCGTGGCGGCTTCGAGCGCTGCGGCGGAATAGCCGGTCACCAGCATGTCGGCAACCAGCAGCGAAAAGGCAAGCGGACCGTGGTCGACGGCGAAGCTCGTGCCGGCCGCATGCGCTGCCGCTTCCACCTGCGCCCGACCGGCGGCCGAAAGGAAGGGATGCGGCCGCCAGATGCAATGGACCGGACCGAGACCGCGGATCAGCGCCATGATCGGCGCAAGGTCGCCGACGACCTGCGGCGCCGCGACGACGACCGGACGGCCACCGCCGGTCGGCGGGGCCGCGACGGCCGCATCGGCGGCCTCGTCGCCGAGCGCGAGCTGAAGGCGCGGCGGGCCGAAGGCAATGCCGTTCCGGCCCAGCCGCTCGCGCCGCCACAGAAGATGCGTCTGCGGCAGCACGTCATGGTGCGCATCGGGAAAGGGATGGTCCGGATGCTCGGGGTCCGCGCGCCGCAGCGCCCCGTGCTGAAGGCAGTAGACTGGGACGCCGGCGGCGCGGGCGACGGCGCAGACCGCCGCCGCAAACGCGTCGCCATGGTCGGTGAGGACGATCGCGGCCGGCCTGTGGGCGGCAAATCGGCCGGCAAGGACGCCGCGATAGGCGACGAAATTGTCGAGGAGGCGCGTCATCCAAGCCAGAATGCTCCCGACGGGAACGGCCAGAAGCGGCCCAAGCGCGCCCGCCAGCTCCACCGCGCCGGGAAGGGGCCACGCCAGACGGCGCCGCGGGGCGTCGCGGCGGATAGCGGCAAGTTCGGACCGCACGCCGCGAGCACCCGGCAAAGCGAGCGGACGCGCCCCGTCGGCATCGACGAAGAGCAGGCGGCTCGAACGGCCGCGCTCCCGCAGCGCCAGGCGCAGCGGGTCGGCGAGACCATGCAGCCCGCGCTCGGGGTCGACGGCGGAAACGGAGGAGAAGACGACAATGTCGCCGTCCTCCCACGCGCCGGCCAGCTTCGCCGCACCGCTGCTCGACCTGCGCACCAGCGCACGCTCGCCGAAGAGCCGATAGGCGTGGAGCGCCAACCGCCCCCGGCCGGTGCCGATCTGCGTCCGCTTCCCGAGGAGGAGATGCTCAAGCGCCACGGTGTTGAGCGCATGGCAGAGAAACGGCCACACGAGCGCACCGTCGACAGCCCAGGCCGAGACGGCGTCATCCGACCAGCGACCGACCAGCAGGCGCTCCAGTCCCGTGATCCGTTCAAGCAACACGCCGCACCTGCCTCTGCCCGCGCGGTGTCTTAGAGCATGATCCGGAAAAGTGGATACCGGTTTTTCGAGAAGATCATGCTCCAACGAGCCGATCTCCGCGCGCGTGCAAATCGGCGCGAAACCGCGCGCGACGGCCACTCCATCGCCGTCTCTCAGCGCTCGCGGAAGGTATGGGCGATCTGGTCCTGAAGCGGCTTCAGGAGGAAGGAGATGACCGTGCGCGCCTCGGTTTCGATGAAGGCCTCGGCGACCATGCCGGGCACCACGTCGACATCGCCCAGCAGTGCCAGCTGGTCCGGCTCGAGCCCGATGCGCACGATGAAATACTCCAGCCCGGTGCGCGGATCGGTGGAGGTATCGGCGGAGACGGTGCGGATGCTGCCGGCGATCTCGGGCGTGCTGGTCACGTTGAAGGCCGGGAAACGGATGCGCGCCGGCTGGCCGACATAGAGCCGGTCGATCTCGGCGGGAGACACCCGCGCCTCCACGGTCAGCTGGTCGGCGACCGGCACGATCCGCATCAGCGATTCGCCGCCGCCGACGACGCCGCCCACGGTGTGGACGGAAAGCTCGTGGACGACGCCGCCGGCCGGCGCGCGGATATCGAGCCGCTGCAGCTGGTCGATCACCGCCAGCCGCTGCTCGGAAAGTTCGAGGAGTTGCGCCTGCACATCGGTCAGCTCGCGCGACACGTCGGTGTGGACCCGCTGGTCGATCTGGAGGATCTGGACCTCGATCTCGGAGATCCGCCCGCGGGTCTGGGCGATGCTTGCTTCCAGGAGCCCCAATTCGCCCTGGAGGCGGGCGGAGTCACGCTCCAGCGCGGTGATCTGCGAGCGGGTGGCGAGCTGCTGTTCGCGCAGATTGTTGAGGACGACGAGCTCATTGCCGATCACCGCCACCTCGCCGGCCTTCGCCTCGATCTGGCGTTCGAGGCCGGCGATCTCCTCGTTGAGCTGGGCGATGCGTTCGCGCAGCTCGTTCTTCTCGCTCTCGCGCGAGGTCCGGCGGGCCTCGAACTGGCGAAGCTCGGCTTCGATGATGGCGTCGATATTCGGGCTGTCCGGCCGGCCCTGCAGGCTGGCCGGGAAGATCACCGCGTCCAGCCTGTCACGCTCGGCGACAAGCCGCGCCTGGCGGGCGGCGAACTCGTCGATGCGGTTGGTCAAGATCTCGGCGCGCGCTCCGATCTGTGTCGCGTCGAGGCGGATCAGGATCTCGCCGGCTTCGACCGCATCGCCTTCGCGGACATGGATTTCGGCGACGATCCCGCCGGTCACGTGCTGGACGATCTTGGCGCTCGATTCAACCACGACCTGCCCGGACGCCACCACCGCGCCGGCAAGGCTGACAATCGACGCCAGCACGCCGAGGGCGAGGACAAGGAGGAGCAGCGTCGCAAAGCCCACCAGATTGAGCCGGCGGATGCTGCGCTCGGGCGGACGTTCGGCGGGGGCGGCGGCAACGCTCATCAGCTCGGTCCGCGGTTGATCGGGGTCACCTTGGCCGATGCCGCCGGCGGCGGCGCGGGCTGCGGCTGGACGAGGACGCGGCGCAGGACATCGGCCCGGAAGCCGAAATCCTTCTGCTCCCCGGCGGCAACATAAAGCACGAAATCGCACACCTCGGTCAGCGACGGCTGATGGGCGACCATCACGACCACCGCGCCGCGCTGCTTGGCCCGCGTCACCGCTTCGAGCAACGCCACCTCGCCCGGCCGGTCGAGATTGGCGCTCGGCTCGTCGAGCACGATCAGGAAGGGGTCGCGGTAGAGCGCCCGCGCCAGGGCGATGCGCTGGCGCTGGCCGGCAGACAGCACCTTGCCGGCCTCGCCGACCTCGGTGTCGTAGCCGCCGGGAAGCCTGAGGATCAGCTCATGCGCCCCGGCCGCCCGGGCGGCGGCGATCACCGCCTCGGAATCCGGCTTCTCCTCCATGCGCGCGATGTTGTCGGTGACGGTGCCGTCGAAAAGGTCGATCCCCTGGGCGAGATAGCCGACATGGCGCCCGAGGTCCTCCGGCCGCCAATGCTCGACCGAGGCGCCGTCGAGCCGGACGCTGCCGCCGGCGGCCCGCCACACGCCGAGGAGGGTGCGGCAGAGCGAGGTCTTGCCCGAACCCGAAGGGCCGATCACCGCCATCGCACTGCCCGCGGCGAGCGAGAAATCGAGGCTGCGCAGGATCGGCCTGTCGCCGCGCGGCGGCGCCACGGTGAGAGTGCGCACTTCGAGCCGCTCGCGCGGCGGCGGGAGGACGGTGGCGGCCTCCGTCGGAGGAGCCGATTCCAGCACCCGGTCGAGGCGCCGGTAGCTCTGCCGGGCGGCGACGAAGGCCTGCCAGTTGCCGAGGGCGATCTCGATCGGCGCCAGCGCGCGCGCCATCATGATCGAGGCGGCGATGATCGCGCCCGGCGTCAGCTCGCCATAGATCACCAGATAGGCGCCGAGGCCGAGAATGGCCGACTGGAGCGCGAAGCGGATGACGCGGGAGAAGCTCTGGAGCGGCCCGACAACGTCGCCGGCGTGCGCCTGCGCCGCCAGGAAGACGTCATTGGTGGCGGTCCAGCGCTTCGCCACCGTCTCGGTCATGCCGAGAGCGACGATGGATTCGCTGTTGCGCCACCCGGTCTCGATCAGCGCGGCCCGGGTCAGCGCGCCCTCGGCGGCGAGCGCGGCGCTCCTGCGTCCCGACCGCTCGGTCACGAAAGCCATCGCGAAGAGAAGGAGGGTTCCGCCGAGCGCGACGCCGCCAAGCCAGGGATGGATGAGGAAGCAGATCGCGAGGAAGAACGGCACGAAAGGGACGTCCATCAGCGCGAGCGGGCCGGGGCTGACGAAGAAGCTCCGGAGCTGGCCGAGGTCGCGCGCCGGCTGGACGGCATCCTTCTGCGACCGCGCCGCGATCGACAGGCCGATCAGGAGCTGCCAGATCGCCTTCTCGAGATAGGCGTCGAGGATGCGCGCGGAGCGGGCCATCAGCCGGCCGCGAATGATGTCGAAGACGCCCTGAAAGGCGTAGGCCACCACGACGAACACGGTGAGCCCGAGCAGGGTCGGCACGCTGTGGCTCGCCAGCACCCGGTCGTAAATCTGGAGCATGTAGAGCGGGCCGGCGAGCATCAGGATGTTCACCGCGGCGGAGAACACCGTCGCGCTGCGGAAAACGCGGCGGCAGCGCCTGAGCGCCTGCCGCACGAGGGTCTGTTCCTTCCTGCCTGCCAAGCGAATTACACCGGGTGCCGTGCTGATCCTCCGCCACGGCGGATCAGGCGTTGATGCCGATCGTCCCTGCCATCTCGCTCCCGGCACTTTACGGCTTTTCGCCGGGCGGTCGAAGGCTGCGGGTGCCGCCGCGCCAGAGGCGCTGGCGACGGCGGATGCGGAGACTAGGCATAAAAAATCCACATGCACGCACGATGAACGGCGTCACACCGCGAACATGGACCGCCCTCGGGCGCGGGTCTGGTGTTTGACCCGGCCGGAGGTGCGGCCGATGATGGCGGTTCCTCGCGGAGGACGCATGGCGCTTCCCCGGTTGTGCCCGCTGCGGGCAGTCGTCGCGGTCCTCGCGCTGTGCGCCTTTCAGCCGGCGGCGGCGGACGGCAGGTCGCTGGCGAACCTGCCGCTGGAGGAGGTCGTGGCCCCGCCGGGGGGCGAACCGGGAAACGTCGTCACGCCGGCGATCGAGCGGTCCGGCGCGCCGGATATGATGGAACGCTGCCTCACCCGGCGGATTGTGGAGATGCCCTTGTCGATCAGCGCCAATAGCGGAGTCTCGATCAGCATCCGGTCCGACGCGGAGCTTCTCGGCAGCGAGGGCTGGTGGGGGGCCGCGGTTGCCGGCGCCGGTCCGGACCATCTCGTCAATCGCAGTAGCGACGTGCTCCGCACGCTGCTGCTGCCGCCGGGCACCTACGACATCTGGTGGCAAGTCGGCCCCGAAACGGCGCCGCAGCTCAAGGCGAGCGGCGTGGTCGTCGAACCGGGCCGGATTACCGAAGTCATCATCACCGGCGAGACTTTGGGGTCTTCGGCTCCGGCTCGCCCGCTGCGATAGACAGGGTTCGCGCAGGCGGACGGCGGCAATGCGCCGGGTTTGACGGCCCGGCCCGATGCAGATTATCCTGAGCGAAGGGAGCGCGTTCGGAACGCTTGCTGGCGGCCCGGACTTCATGTGTGCCGATCGGCCAGGAGAGAATCCGATGAAGGCTTCCGGCTTCGACGACGCTTTCGCATTCCGGCTGCCCACCGACCAGGTCGGCGCGGACTATTTCGTGTTCCCCTCCGAGGGCGCCCCCGACGGCGCCGATGCGGGCGACAACGCCGCGGCGCGGGGGTTCTTCGCTCTCCACACCGAACCGGGCGGAAACGTCGTGAGCGCGTCGGATGACGCGGCAGCCCGGATCTTGCCGTCGCTGGCCGCCCTTTCCTCAGGCGACGCGCCGCAGGCGCCCAGGCTCGATACGATCGGCGCCTATTTCTCCTTTGAAGGCGACGAAGCCTCCCTTGCCACCGGCCCGAGCCCACGCGCGACACCGGCGAGTTCGGAAGGCACTGGTGCCGGCATCGTCAGGGCGGACGGGGTGGACCAGCCGCAATACAATGGCGACGGCAGCTCTGTGGTCAACAATGTGGCGGCGGTCGGCCTCTTCGCCCAGTATATCAACGGCGTCCTCGGCCCGACCAAATGGACGGGTTGGAGCGGGGGGGGCGAGATCTGGTACAGCGACCCCGATTCGGCAGCCGATTACGGCACCTATGGCGACCCGGGCGCGATGGTCGGATTGAGCCAGCTCACCGCGCAGCAGATGGTTGCTGTGCATTTCGCGCTCAACGCCACCATCTACACCCAACTGCCGGGCGCGGCGGGCTTCTCGGTCGAGGGCTTCACCAATCTGGGCGTCAACTATCAGGGCAGCGGTGACGGATATGCGGCAATCCGGCTGGCGAACTCATCCGCCCCGTCGTCGGCCTATGCTTATTATCCAAGCAACAACACCACCGGCGGCGACGTCTTTTTCGGGCCGTCCGGGCGCCTCCCCAAGGCCGGCAATTACGACTGGCACACCATCCTGCACGAGATCGGCCACGCGCTCGGCCTGAAGCACGGGCACGAGACCGGCGGTCCGGGCAATACGGCGCTGCCGTCCAACTTCGATTCCGTCGAGTTTTCGATCATGACCTACCGGTCGTTCATCGGCGACAACACCTTCGACGGCTATAATTACGGGAGCACCAGCGCGCCGCAGACCTTCATGATGTTCGACATCTATGCGCTGCAATATATGTATGGCGTCGACTACACGACCAATTCCGGCAACACCGTCTACAAATGGACGCCTGACAGCGGCAACACCTATATCAACGGCCAGCTGGCGATCGCCGCCACCGACCGCATCTTCCTGACCATCTGGGACGGTGGCGGCGTCGACACCTTCGACCTCACCGCCTACACCACCAATCTCGACATCGATCTCGGGGAAACAGGCTGGAGCAATTTCGGCACCCAGCTCGCCTATCTCGGCGGCGGACCGAACGGAGGTTACGCCCGCGGCAACGTGTTCAACCCGTTCTGGTGGGGCGATTTGCGGCCGGCGATCGAGCGGATTCTCGCCGGCTCCGGCAACGATACGCTCAAGGGCAACGCGGCCGACAATTACTTCCTCGGCGGTGCGGGCAACGACACCATCTACGGCCTCGAGGGCAATGATGACGGCAATGCCGGGCCGGGCGATGACTGGATCGATCTCGGCATCGGCAATGACCGCATGTATGGCTGGAACGGCAACGACACCATCTACGGCCGGGACGGCGCCGACAGGCTGATCGGCGACGCCGGCGACGATCTCCTCGACGGCGGCCCCGGCGACGACCGGCTCTATGGCGGTTCGGGTAACGACACCCTCTATGGCGGCCCCGGACATGATTTCATCGACGGCTCGGGCGGCAACGACACCATCTACGGCGGCGCCGGCAACGACCGCCTTCAGGGACGCCAGGGCGCCGACAGGTTCTTTTTCGAAGGCCCCGGCACCGGCGCCGACCGGATTTTCGGCTGGGAGGACAACATCGACAAGCTCTACATCAAGTCGAGCTACGGCTTCGCCAGCGCGGCAGCGGTCGTCGCCGCGTCATATGCGTCGGGCAACAATCTCTTCATCGATCTCGGCGGCGGCAACAGCATCAATCTCTGGCAATACCTCGCCGGTGCGGGAACGTCGGTCAACGATATCCTCAACGACATCATCATCTACTAGCCCACAGTGCCGTGCCGCCCCGCGGGGAACATCCGAACACGACCGCGGCTTGGCGGCAGCCGGATAGGCTGAGGTCGTGGTGGCGCTGTCGATCGAGTCGGTTCGCGATCTCTACCGGGAGAACCGGTTCCACGATGTTCTGACCGCCACGGACGATTCCGTTCCGGACGGCACCGCCGAGAATCGCGAGCGCGTGTGGTTGCGCGTGCAGTCGCTCCATCGGCTCGGCCGGCCCGACGAGGCGTTTCAGCTGGCGGAGCGGGCGGCCGGAGACCATCCCGGCGACGAGAGCATCCGGGCGTTCCTGGCCCGGCCCGAGTTCGACCACCGCCGCCCGCCGCAGCTTTCCGACATCGTGCCACGCCTCGGTCCCGTCCGCATGGAGCGCGCCGCCTCGGTCGGCGGCCGGCCGAAGCTCTGGTTTCTCATCCGGCCCACCGCCGGCGAGCGCGATGTCGTCCTGCGATGGGCCGACGGGCTGGGCGGACGCGTCTGCTTCCTGTTCAACATGCCGGCCGAAAGCGCGGCGGTGGACCTGTCGCCGCACACTGTCCGCCACGTCGTCGGCGACCTCATTGCGACCAACTCGGCCGACGAGGAGCTGTCGTTCCGGCGATCCGCCGAGCACTTCGCCGCGGCGCCTGCCTACTTCGAGCCGGTCGGTTTCCACGGCGTCGATCTGCGCCATTGCCTGAAGCGGCTTCCGAACATCGCCGCCGACTATCTCCTGCGGATCGCCCGCGCGCTGGAGCGCCTGCGGCACGACGGCTTCGATCACCTCGTGGTCTGGTTCAACCGCTATTCTCCCTTCTACCTCGCCATCCTGGACGAGGCCGCGACCATGGGGCTCTGCGAACCCCGCGACGCCGTCCTCCAGATCGTGGACGGGGCTTTGGTCCCGATGGCCGAGATCTTCGAGATCGTATCGCCGGCGAGCTGCCTGCCGACCTATCTCCGCGCCTGGACGAAAGACGCCGATGTGGTCGGCCCGCTGCTGGCGGGCCTCGGTCCGCTGGAGCCCGGTGGCGTCCATGTGCTCGTGGCCACCGAGGTGGGGAACTACATTCCCTATCTCGCCGAAGCGATCCGCGTTCTGCAGGATGCGGGCGTTCCGTATCGCGCGCTGGCAAAAAGCGGCGCCATTCGCGAGCAGCTTCTTCCTCTGCTCAGCGCCGACGGCATCCCGGCGGATCGGGTTGCCCTCATCCCCGGCGTCGAGGAATCCCGCTTCTCGGAAGACCCGCAGAAGATCGCGGGCGCTGTTGCCGCATTGTTCACGCAGATCGGCCCGCGCCTCGCGAAAAGGCCGCCGGAGGCACCCGCGGAGCTCGGCGAACACACGCTCCACTACGCCTGGCTCTACTACAACACGCGCCAGGCGATACGGCATGCGTATCTTTTCTGCCTGCAGATCGAACGGCTCGATGCGTTTCTGCAGCATGACAGGCCCGCCTGCCTCTACACCTATCCCGCGCTCAGTCCTTACGACCCGGCTTTGGCGCATCTGATGCGGGCGCGTGGCGGCACGGCTGCGAGCGCGATCTTCCTGTCGGTGAATGCCGATTATCGGAACCTCGCCTATCCGCAGTTCGACAGGATGGCCGTGCTCGGAACCGCCCAGACCGAAGCATTGGCGGCCCGCGGATATCCCAGCGACCAGATCGTCGAGGTCGGATCGCCGCTGCTCGACGCCGAGTTTGCGAAATGGACACCCGCCGACGCTCGCAAATATATCGGCAGCGTGCTGGGCGGCGATCTCGCGCCCGGGCCGCTGATCCTGGTCGCCACCAGCGCGTTCCGGCAGGAGGACGAATTCGTCTGGCTCGAATGGCTCGCCGACAGCCTGCCGCGCGACGGCAGCGTTTCCGCCATCGTCAAGCTGCATCGGTTCACCTACGCGCCTCCCTATGAGCGCCGGGTCGCAGAGATCGGACACCCGCGCCTGTTCGTGACCCAGGAGGGGGAAATCTATCCCTATCTGGCCGCCAGCGACGTCGTCGTCTCCGACGTCAGCCATGCCGCCAAGCAGGCGGTCTATGCCGGGAAGACGCTGTGGGTCGCCAATATTTCCGGCGCGCCCTTTCCTTACAATCGCTTCGACCAGGAAGGCGTCGCACGCCTTGCCGCCACAAGAGAGGACTTCGCCAACATCGTCGCCGAGGCGATGGGGGAGAAGGCGTTTGAACGGGGTGAGGCGGACATCGCGCGCTTCATCCGCCGGGAGTTCACCTCCAATGACGGCAAGGCGCGGGAGCGGATGAACGCATTCTTCGACGCCTGCATCCGGGGAGGCGCGTCGCCCGCCGCCGGGCCTGACAGCGCGGCTTGAGCCGGCTCGCTCCCATTCCACGGAGCTGGGATCCACGAGCGCTAAGCGCCCGGCTGATCACGCCGATAGACCGCGCTGGCTTCGGTCAGGTCGATCGGGTCGCTCGTGCTGACGGGCGAATAGGGGCGATAGGCCGGATGGTTGCGGTATTTCCTGGCCAGCGCCGCGGTTTGCTCCGCCATCTCGGCCAGAGCGCGTCTGGCGCGCAGCCGGCGCCATGGCGCGGAGAGCTCCCGCGGATAATCGAGGGCCGCCATGCCGGCACCGCAGAACAATTCCACGAACATGGCTTCGTCTTCGGGCAGATGTTCCCTCCAGCGCCCGCGAAAATCGCTGAGCGCGGTCACGCCCGAAACGAAATGGCTGTTCGCCTCCCACGGCTTTCCGTCGTCGTCGACGAAGGCCTGCGCCTCGATCATGGACGGTGCAAAGGGGAGCCCGAGAAAGGCGCAGATGCCGCGCACGGTCTCCTCCGGGCTACCGACGAGATCCTCATAACGCAGGCGGTGGTATCGGTGCGGAACGACGCGCGCGAGATAGTCGCCGACGAAGAGCCCGACGCACCAATCATGCAGCATCAGGAGATAGGGGCGGTCGGCGGTGGGCGCGTTCTCGCCCTCCTGGCGGCGCTTTTCCGAGGCGCACACATCGCGCGGATCGCGGATGATATGGACGATCCTGCCCGTCGGGGCGACATCGAGAAACTTCAGCGCGTCGATGCAGCCGCCGGCATATTTCTCGCCGCGATACGCTGCGTTGCCCTCGCCGGTCAGGACACGGATGACCGTCCGGTAGACGGAGGCGGCGTCGGCGTCATCGCGCAGCCGCGCAACGACACGTCTTTCGACCTCGTCGGTGAACCGGCGCGAATAGACGCAATCCGCCTCGCGCGCCTGTGCGACCGCCGCCGGCACATCGACGTCGTGCAGGCCGGCGAAGTCGAGGCGCAGAAAATTGCTCTGCTGGAAGAGCAAGGCGATCCGGGGATGGCCGTTGAGGATGCGGTTGAGCAGCGTCGTGCCCGAGCGCTGCGTCCCGACCACCAGCAGGGGCGTGTCAGTCATGGCCCGGGTTTCATGGTGAGACGGCCGGCGAACCGTCATGGATCGCGGCGACCGATCGGCCTAAGATCGTCCGCGTCCCGATCCCCAATCGGACGTCTCGCCGCGAAAACCGGAATCCGTCCGGCGCAACCTCACCGACGACCGTACGCTGACGCAGCGGCCCCGACGACCGCGATGAAACCATGACCGGCACCCTCTACGTCACCATTTCGCTCAACTGCATGGGACCGGTCACCGACCCGCGGCACGGCGACCTCCTCACCAGCTGGGACGCGGTCGACGCGGCGTTTGCAGCTGCGCAGTCGGAAGCCTATCGCCTGCGCTTCCCCGATTCAAAAGGGCGCGGGCTGAAATTCTCGCTCTCCTGCGTGAGCTGGTCCGGCTTTGCGGCCAACCCGGTGCAGCGCGATTTCGGATGGCACACCATCTTCGATCACTATCGCGCGGCCTTCGGGCCGGAGATGGCGAAATGGGGGGACGATTTCTACTGGATGTACAATCATCCGGCGAAGTCGCGCGTCGGCAATGAGTGGGGGATCGACTGGTTCGACAACGCCCACTATCTCAACATCCTGAACCACTTCGTCATCGACCGCGGCTATTTTCCGAACGCGATCCAGGTCCCCACCGAGGACAATGACGTCAGCCATTTCATCGAGCAGTGGATCCCGTTCGATTTCGGCAACCGCAACAGCCTGTTCAACGATCTGGACAGCATCAACCAGGACGGCAAGCGGACCCGGGATGTCTTCGACTGGCGCGCGGCGCCGTTCGACTGGTCCCACTACCAGCCCGGCCCCGACGATTTCCGCCTTCCCGGCGACATGAAGCGGCATGTCTTCCGCATCGTCGACATCAAGTCGATCATCCACGTCATCCAGCGCCCGGACATCCGCCAGGCCTTCCTCAAATGCCTGCGCGGCGAGGATGTGGTGATCTGCGCCTATGAGCACGATTTCCGGGACCGCTACGAGACCATCATGGAGCTCTATCTGGGCCCGCTCTTCGACCTCGCGCGCGAATATCCCGAGATTCCGATCGTCCATGCGACCGTGCAGGAAGCGGCGCGTCATGTCCTCGGCGGCGCCGACGATCCCGCCCCGGCGCTGACGATCGCTCCGTTCGAAACCGGGCTTCTGATCGCTGCCGAACGGCCGCTGTTCGGCGCCGGGCCCTATGTGTGCAGCGCCGGGCTCGAAGATCGACTATACCGGCATTGGCCGACGACCAGAATCGGCCGCACGGCCTGGTTCCTTCCGATGCTCCCGCAGCATGACGGTCCGTTCATCCTCGGCGTGGCGGCCAACGATCCCGCCGGCCGCGGCGCGATGCTGCGATACCGGCTCCCCGGCAGCGACTGGGCATCGGCGCAGCCGCTGAGCGACGCCGACCGTCCGTTTCTCGATCCCGACCAGGCGGCGCGGTCATGAACTCCTATTTCGACAGCCAGACCTATTTCTCCTATCTGCTGGAGCACTGCACCGAGGAATTTTCCGCCGACGGGAAGGGCCGGCTGGCGGGCGGGCGGCAGCTCCTGTTCTTCCTCGATCAGCTCGACATCCGGCCCGAGCATGCGACGCTGGAGGTGGGGTGCGGCACGGGACGGGTGCTGACCGTCCTCGCCGAGCGCTACGGCGTCGAGCCCCACGGCGTCGATCCGTGCCGGCCGGCGGTCGACTATCTTCACCGCCAGCATCCCGACTGGGCGCCGAGGATCGCCCATGTGCCCGACGGTGTCCTTACGTCGCTGCCGGGCCGCTTCTTCGACCGCATCGTGTTCTGGGGCGTGTTCGAGCTCACCGATCAGGTCCGCACGCTGGTCGAGATCTCGCGCGCCGCCAGGCCCGGAGCGCGCATTCTCGTCAACGGCGTGCGCAATGCCGATTTCCGCGACGACGACACGGCGATGGCCGAAGCGGTGGCCGCCTATCGCGACAAGCGGATTCCGATCATGCTCACACGCATCGACCGGCTCGAGGCGCTGATGGCCTTCCTCGGCTTCTCGATCGACCGCCGCTTCATCTTCCTGCGCAAGGAAGACGTGGTCGAGGACCGGTTCGAAGCCGATCGGGACACCACGCGCTTTGCCGAAGCGACATACATTCTGAGCAAGTCCGAAACCGTTCCGGCCGATCTCGACATCGCCGCGACCGCGTATGAGAGCCCGCATGCGTCTTCGCTTGAGGCCGCTACCGGCCTCGCCAAACCGGAGAGCTGATTGAAGGTCCTGGTCATAGGGCTCGGTTCGATGGGCCTGCGGCGCATCGGAAACCTCCGCCGCCAGGGCCGGCCGATGGAGATTCACGCGGTCGATCCGCGGCCCGAGCGGGGCGAACGGGCGGCAGGCCGGTTTCCCGTCACGGTCCATCCGACCCTCGCCGACGCGCTTCGCATCGGGCCCGACGCGGCTTTGGTGTGCACGCCGCCGCTCGCCCACATGCCGGTGATGACGGTGCTCGTCGGCGAAAAGGTTCCATTCCTGGTCGAAGCCAGCGTGGTCGATGACGGCCTCGCCGGCATCATCGAGGCGACGCGCCGATCCGGCCTCGTCGCGCTGCCCTCCTGCACCATGCGGTTTCATCCCGCGATCTCCGCCATCAGGCGGCTCCTCGTCGAGGAGCGCTATCTCGGCGAGGATCTGGCGGGATGCGCGTTCAACTATCACATGGGCCAGTATCTGCCCGACTGGCATCCCCATGAGGACGTCGCCGCGTTCTATGTGGGCAACCGGGAGACCTCCGGCTCGCGCGAGATGGTCTGCTTCGAGAATGTCTGGCTGAGCTGGCTGTTCGGCCCGCCGACCGCCGTCGCCTGCCTGGCCGACAAGAAGACGGCGATCGACGCCGACATCGAGGACGTGTTCCAGCTGCTGCTGCGCTACGGCAGCGGGGCGTCGGGCTCGATGATGATCGACGTGATATCGCGCGTGCCGTACCGCTCGCTGCGGATCGCCAGCGAATCCGGCATCATCGAATGGTCGGCGCGCGAGAACGTGCTGCGCTGCTATTCCGCCGGACGGAAAGCCTGGACCGACCTCACCGCAGTCGCCGACGAGGATTATCGCGGCGGCAATTTCAGCGGCGAGGAAATGTACGACCGCGAGATCGCCGCCTTCCTCGCCGCGCTCGACGGCGATGCCGACGCCTTCCCATACAGTTTCGAGGAGGACCGGCTCATCCTTTCGCTGCTGCGCCGGGCGCTCGCCAGCGCCAGGGACGGGGTGATCCTTCCGGTCTCGCCGGCCCTGATCGACGAAATCTGAGGGCACGACGGGATGGACCTCGAGAAGCTCCGCGGCGGCCAAGGCCAGGCGCTGTACCGCCGCGGCAAGACGCTGATCCCGGGCGGGACGCAGCTTCTGTCGAAGCGGCCCGAGATGTTCCTGCCCGACTATTGGCCGGCCTATTTCCGCAAGGCGCAGGGGATCACCGTCGAGGATCTCGACGGCAACCGCTTCCGCGACATGGGCTACCACGGCATCGGCGCCTGCGTGCTCGGCTATGCGCATCCCGCCGTCGACGCGGCGGTGAAGGCGGCGATCGATTGCGGCGTCGCCTCCACCCTCAACGCCTGGGAGGAGGTGGCGCTGGCGGAGCGGCTGGTGGCGCTGCATCCCTGGGCCGACATGGTCCGCTACGCCAAGGGCGGCGGCGAGATGCTCGCCATCGCCATCCGCATCGCCCGGGCGGCGGCCGGCCGGGATCTGGTGGCGATGTGCGGCTATCATGGCTGGCACGACTGGTATCTCGCCGCCAATCTCCGCGACGACGCCGACGCGCTGAAGGATCATTTGCTGCCCGGTCTCGATCCGCTCGGCGTGCCGTCGGGCCTGCGCGGCACGGTGCTGCCCTTCGGCTACAACCGGCTCGACGAGCTGCGCGCGCTCGCCGCCGAGCACGGCGCGCGGCTGGCGGCGATCGTGATCGAGCCGGTCCGCAGCGAGATGCCGGCGCCCGGCTTCCTCGAGGAGGTTCGGGCAATCGCCGACCGGCTGGGCGCCGTCCTCATCTTCGACGAGGTGACCGCCGGCTTCCGCATGAATGTCGGCGGCGTGCACATGACGCTCGGCGTCACGCCGGACCTTGCCATCTTCGCCAAGGCGCTCGGCAATGGTTATCCGGTGGCCGCTTTGATCGGACGCCGCGCAGTGATGGAAGTGGCGCAGGAGACCTTCATCAGCTCGACCGCCTGGACCGAGCGCACCGGCTTCGCCGCGGCGCTCGCCACGCTCGACATCCTGGAGAAGGAGAACGTGCCCGCGCATCTCAACGCCATGGGCGAGAGGGTGCGCACCGCGTGGCAGGCGGCGGCGGATGCGGCCGGCGTCCCTATCCGCATCCGCGGCCTGCCGCCGCTGTCGACATTCGCATTCGAGGGCGACGATCCGCGTCTTCTCAAGACCTGCTTCGTGCAGCTGATGCTGGAAGCCGATTTCCTAGCTACCCAGGCGTTCTATGCGACGGCCGCCCACACCGGGCGCGACGTGGACGACTATGCCGCCGCCCTTTACGCCGCCTTCCGGCGCATCGCCGAAGCGCGCGACGGGCCGGGGCTGTCGTCCCTTCCCCGGGGACCGCTGGCCCATGCCGGCTTTGCCCGGCTGGCGTGACCGGACGGCCCGCAACCGAGGAGCCAACCCCATGATCGGCGCCCACCGGATCGTCTGCTTCATCCCCGCCCGGGCCGGCAGCAAGGGCATCCCCGGCAAGAACCTCCGGCAGCTCGGCGGCAGGCCGCTGATCGCCTGGGCGATCGAGGTGGCGCGCGCGGTGCCGGAGATCGACCGCATCATCGTGACGACCGACGGCGAGGAGATCGCCGAAACGGCGCGCCGCTTCGGCGCCGAAGTCATGATGCGCCCGCCGGAGCTTGCCACCGATACGTCGCCGACGGCGGATACTCTGCGCTTCCACACCCGCCAGCTCCGTGCGGCGGGCGACGATTTCCACTACCTGCTGCTCCTGGAGCCGACGACGCCGTTCCGCGCGCCCGACGACGTCACCGCGTGCCTTCGCATGATCGAGGCCGAAGGGCTGGATTCCGTCGCCACCTTCGCGCCTGCGGCGGAGAGCCCCTGGTGGGCCTTCGCCATCGACGGCCACGAGCCGAGAAAGCTGCTCGAAGGCGGCATGGTCCAACGCCAGCAGCTTCCCGCTGTCTTCCACCTCAACGGCGCGGCCTATGTCTATGTCGCCGACCGGCTGCCGGACGATTCCGGCTCGCTCTTGTTCGGCAGGCAGGGCGCCGTGGTGATGGACCGCCTTCGCTCGATCGACATCGACGACCATCTCGATCTGCTGCTCGCGGAGGCGGTGGTCGCAGGCAGGGCCGGCTGATCATTGCGCGCAGCGGAACACCGGCGGCACAGGCTCGTTGATCCTGCACCAGTCATCGGCTTTGAACCGCGGGCATGAGCCTTGATTTCGAACACCGCTTCCAGCCGGCCGGCGATGCCGCGCGGAGGCCGCTTCTGTTGCTGCATGGAACGGGCGGCAATGAGGACGATCTGCTGCCGCTTGGTGCGCTTCTCGCGCCAGGGGCGGCGTTGCTGTCGCCGCGGGGCAAGGTCCTCGAACGCGGCATGCCGCGGTTCTTCCGGCGCCTCGGCGAGGGGGTGTTCGACGAGGAGGATGTCCGGTTCCGCGCCGGCGAGCTCGCCGATTTCGTTGTCGCGGCACGCCGGGAATACGGCCTTGCCGCGCCGGTCGCGGTCGGGTTCTCGAACGGCGCCAATATCGCCGCCGCGGTGCTTCAGTTGCGGCCCGACACGCTTGCCGCGGCGGTGCTGCTGCGGCCGATGGTGACGCTTCAGGAGCCGCCGGCCGCCGACCTTCGCGGCAAGCCGGTTCTCGTCGTTTCGGGCGCCGCCGATCCGCTCGTCCCGGTCGACAATGCAAGGCGGCTCGCCGCGCAGCTTGCCGCGGCGGGCGCTGCGGTCGATCATCAGATCGTTCCGACCGGCCACGCGCTGTCGGAGACCGACGTGGAGATCGCGCGAAGCTGGATCGAGCGGCTCGGCGAGGCGGCGTCGCCCAACTAGGGAAAGGGGCCAGCGTGCTTCAGCTCAGGGGAATCCACCACCTCACAGCGATCACCGCCGACGCGCCGCGGAACCACGCCTTCTACACCACGACGCTCGGGCTGCGCCTGGTGAAGAAGACCGTGAACCAGGACGACGTCAGCGCGTACCATCTGTTCTATGCCGACGCGATCGCTTCGCCGGGGACCGACATCACCTTCTTCGACTGGCCGGTCGAGCCCGAACGGCGCGGCGCGCGCAGCATCACCCGGACCGGGCTGCGCGTCGCGACGCCGGAGGCGCTGGAATGGTGGCTTGGCCGGTTCAACGCGCTCGGCGTGACGCATGCGGCGATCGTGGAACGCGACGGCCGGCCGACGCTCGATTTCGAGGATTTCGAGGGCCAGCGGCTCTGCCTCGTCGTCGACCCCGGCGGCGAGGCGCATGCCTGGGAGAAGAGCCCGGTGCCGGCCGAGCACCAGATCCGCGGCCTCGGTCCGATCACGATGACGGTGACCGATCTCGCCTCGACAGAGCGGGTGCTGACCGAGGTCCTCGACATGACCGCGGCGCGGCACTATGCGGGCGCCGACGGCGTGCCGACGCATGTCTTCGCCATGGACGGGGAGGGCGCGGGGGCGGAGCTTCACGTCGCGGTCGATGCGAGCCTGCCGGCGGCGCGGCAGGGCGCCGGCGGCGTCCATCACGTCGCCTTCCGCACGCCAGACGCCGACTACGAGGCGTGGGCCGAGCGCCTCCGCCAGATGCGCATGCCGTCGAGCGGGCCGGTCGACCGCTTCTGGTTCCGCAGCCTCTATTTCCGCGAGCCGAACGGCGTCCTCTTCGAGATCGCGACCGAAGGCCCCGGCTTCGCCACCGACGAGCCGCTGGAGCGCCTCGGCGAAACCCTTTCGCTGCCGCCCTTCCTCGAAGGGCGCCGGGCGACGATCGAAGCCGGGCTGAAGCCGCTCTGACGATCGGGACCGCCTACCGAGCCGATCGCGCGGCTTTGTCTAGATTTGTTGGCATCCTTTCATTTGTGCGGAAGCGTTGCCGCAGCGTCACGCTGCCTTGCGGCAAGGTCGTGTACTGTCCCGGGCAAGGTTCACCTGCACCGCGGAGGTTCCCGTGAAGAAGCAGCTCCTTGTCGCAGCCATGATGTTTTCGCTGGCGACGGCGGCCTTCGCCGCCGATATCGCGCCGGTCCTTCCGCCGGCTCCACCGCCGCCCGCGCCCGCACCGGTCTTCTCCTGGGACCGTTCGTATGTCGGCGTCGGCATCGGCGGCGCATGGTTCGACTTCCCGTCGCAGGAGTTTCACGTCACCGCCTATTTCGGGCACAATTTCGCGGTCGGATCGCGCGCCGTGGTGGGCGCGGAGGTCTACGCGACCTGGTGGACTCCCGCTGCCACGCCGTGGCGGATCGGCGCCGAGGCGCGCGTCGGCGTGCTCATCAATCCGCGGCTCCTGGCCTACGGCGCCGTCGGGGTCGCGCATTACGGCGCGGGCAACAATTACCTCACGCTCGGGCCGGGCATCGAGTTCGCGGTTTCCGATTCCCTGTCGCTGGATATCGCCTATGACTTCGAGCGCGGCCTCAACACCACGGCCACCGGCCACCGGGTGACGGCGTCGCTCAACTGGCATTTCGGCCGGTAGTGCACGGCCTGCCGCGGCGGGTTTGATCCGGATCAAGGCCCGCCGCGTTCCCGCCGCTTATCCCTCCCGCGACATTGTCGGGAGGGACATTCATGAACGCGCGGGCGACCGTCGAACTCAAATCGGCGGATGAACTTGAAGCGCGGCTTCGCGAGATCGGCGCGGCGCGCTACCACAACCTCCACCCGTTCCACAAACTGCTCCATGGCGGGAAGCTGTCCCGCGGCCAGATCAAGGCCTGGGCGCTGAACCGGTACTATTATCAGGCCTCGATCCCGGTCAAAGACGCGGTGGTGCTGTCCCGCTTTCGCGACCGCGCGCTCCGGCGCGAATGGATCCATCGCATCGAGGATCATGACGGCCGCGAGGGCGCCGAAGGCGGCATCGAGCGCTGGCTGAAGCTGACCGATTTCCTCGGCCTCGACCGGCGCTATGTCGAGTCGACCGAGGGCATCCTGCCGGCGACGCGGTTCGCAGTCGACGCCTATGTCAATTTCGTGCGCGAGCGGTCGCCGCTGGAGGCGGTCGCCTCGTCGCTGACGGAGCTCTTCGCCCCCGGCATCCACCGCGAGCGGATCGAGGGGCTCCTCGCCAACTACGACTTCTTCACCGACGACGTGCTGGCCTATTTCCGCAAGCGCCTCGACCAGGCGCCGCGCGACGCCGGCTTCGCGCTTCAGTTCGTGCGCGAGAACGCCCGCAACCCCGAGGAGCGCGAGGCGGTCTGCGCCGCGCTCAGCTTCAAGGCCGACGTGCTGTGGGTCCAGCTCGACGCGCTGCAGCACGCCTATGTCGAAGGCCACGTCCCGCCCGGCGCCTACGTGCCGGAGGAGTAGCGCTCCCCGTTTTCGTCATTCCGGCGGAGGCCGCAATCCAGAGCCACATGCGCCAGCCTTCGTGTGGGGGCTGGACCCCGGCCTTCGCCGGGGTGACGAGGGGTTGGGGGTTAGGTCTGAAGGCGGCTGTCGTGTTCCAGCTCGGCGATCATGGCGTCGAGGTCGCGTTGGGTGACGTCGCTACGGCGGAGGGCGGTGGCGGCAGCGCGTTTGATGCGCGCCTTCTCGCCGAAGGGGAAGACGGAGCGCGGCGGCGGGATGGCGGCGAGGTCGATTACCGAGCGGTCGGCCATAAAGCGGTCGTGCTTGCGCTGGTAGCGCGCGTTGGCGCCGCTCGCGATGCCGTAATTGGCAAAGCCCGATTCGGCCTTGAGATATTTCAGGTGCCAGAAGGCGAAGCCGATGAAGACGCGGCGCATGCCCGGCCGGCGAAGCCGCTCGAAGCGCGGGTCGCGCTCGAAGAACGTCCCCTCATTGACGCGGAAATACCATTGGTCGCCGAGGCCGACGAGCGGCGCGATCGCCGGGACGCCGTAGCGGCCGCTATCATCGCGGCTGAGATTGATGCCGCCATAGCACCATAGCGCGTCTGCCGGTAGCTCGCCGGCGCGGATGCGGCCGGTGATCGCCGCGACCGGGCGCTCCATCGCGATCTGGTCGTCGTCGAGCTTGGCGACGACCTGGAACCGCGTCTTGGCCAGCGCGAAATTGTAGTAGTTCACCAGGCTGTGCGGCGACGTCGCCGGCTCCTGCGCATGCTCGCGGCTGCCGGGCGGGAAGACCGGCGGCTCGTAGTGGAAGACGCGAAGCCGGTCCGCGCCGAGCTCGCCCTGAAGCCGGGCGAGGATGGCGGGCGTCGCGTCGGTGCACTGGTTATGGACGGCGACGATCTCGTCGAAATGGCTGATATGGCTGCGGATCGCCGGCTCGAGGAACTCCGCGCCGTTGCGGATGCGCATGAAGGCGCTGATCCCCGGGCGACGCTCGGCGACGCGAAGATCCTCCGGCCGGAAGCGGTAGGCCTCTGTCCCGTCTGCCTCCCCGGTCGCCATGGCCGCCTCGTTGCCCCCCTCCCGAAATCGGCGGCGCTTCGCTTGCCGATTTCGACCTCCCCGCGAGGGGGAGGTTCAGCCGCGTGGGGTGAACCGGCCTTTTTGCGATCACCGCTATAGCGGCGCGGCCGGCGGCGGGCCAGCGGCGCCGTATGGATCCCGGTTCTGCGCGGCGGCGCTGAGCGCCGCCGCTTGCCCGGGAAGCGACCGATGAGACCGGGCCGGCAAGTCGGTCTCCATCGATCTCGGTCCTCCGTTCCCCGGGGCGCGGTGCAGCGCGAAGCGGTGCACCGCAGAACCGGGGGCCAGCCCCGGTCGGGCGTTGGGCAGGCCGCCAAAGGTCAGTCCGGCGGCTGGAAGCCGGCGGGGAGGAGGGTGTCGGCGAAAATGGCACCGTCGATGTTGGCGCGGGCGAGGATCGCGCCGGTCATGCGCGCGCCGGAGAAGTCGGCGCCGGCGAGGTCGGCGTCGCGGAGGTCGACGCCCAAGAGGTTGGTGACGGTGAAATCGGCATCGGGTGCCATGATCGCCGTCATCACGGCGTTGAGGAAGTCGGAGCGGTGGAAGACGGCGCCGGTGAAGTCGGTCCCGCTGAGCTCGGCTTCCCAGAAGCGGCTCCGCGCGAAGCTCGCACCCGCCGCGACGGCGCCGGTGAGGCGGATCGCGGTGAGGTTGGAGTCGTTGACAACGGCGCCGGTGAGGTTCGCGCGGATCATGCGGGCGTTGCCGGCAAGGATGCCGATCATGGTGGCGCCGGCGAGGTTCGCCCCGTCGAGGCGGGCGGCGTAGAGCATCGCGCCCGACAGGTCCGCGCCGCCGAGATTGGCCTGCGCGAGGATCGCGCGGTTGAGGTTGGAGCCGCGCAGATTGGCGCCTTCGAGGTTGGCGCCGGCGAGGTTGACGCCATGAAGATTGGCCGCGGCGAGATTGGCGCCGGCGAGGTTGGCGCCGCGCAGGTCCGCCCGCTTCAGGTCGATGGCGGCGAGGTCGCAGCCGGGACAATCCATCGCGCGCAACACGTCCGGGTCGGGCTCGGGCGGCGGCAGCGCGGCGATCGCCGCCAGCCGCTCGGCGCGGTCCGGCATGTCGGCGACGAGGCGCTCCTCGAACCGTGTCGCGCTCTCGAAATAGCCCTCGGTCGGCAGATTGTCGGCGGGGTTGATCGCGAACTGGCCCGGCCGGCGGAAGAGGCGCGTCGCGATGGTCCGCGTCACGCCCGATCCGTCGTCGAGCGCGCAGGTCCGGTTGATGTAGGTGCCCCGGTAGGCGCTCTCGCCTTCGGCCGGCGGCGTGTCCTCGCAACGCCAGTCCCCGTCGAAGCGCGCCAGCAGGAAGCCGCCGAGCGTGTGGGCGAGCGCGCGGGTCGCGGTGTCGACGCGGGGGTCGGTCACCAGGCGAAGGCCGCGCAGGAAGCCGTCATCGTCGAACAGCGCGGTGGCGATCACCGGGTGTCCGTAGACCGAGGTATACCGGTACACC
The DNA here is from genome assembly GCA_026126025.1 of Bauldia sp. Taxonomy (GTDB): domain Bacteria; phylum Pseudomonadota; class Alphaproteobacteria; order Rhizobiales; family Kaistiaceae; genus JADLGL01. The sequence continues at coordinate 119,215 of JAHCJZ010000009.1, forward strand.
TCGATCCGCGTGTCGTCGGTACGGGCGCGGGCGACGTATTCGGGCTCGTCATCATAGCGGAAATAGACCTCGTGCCAGCCGGTCGCGGCGTCGGGCCGGCAGGCGGCATAGCCCGTCCAGTCGGCGACCGGCAGCGAGGGCGGGCCGCCGTCGGTGCCGCAGGCATAGTCGACGAACTGCGCCGTCGGCAGCTCCGCAGCGTGCCGCCCGAGCGTCAGATCCCACACCGAAGGCAAGGGTGGCGGATCGTCCTGCGCCGTGGCAGGCATGGCGAGGATGGCGGCGAGGGCGGCGATGACGACGTGCCGTTTCATGCGGGGCGAGTCCAGCAGAGCGGAGCCCGGAACGAAAGGGGCGGGCCGAAGCCCGCCCCCATGCTCGTTGTTCGTCTACAGCGTGAAGACGTAGAGCATCGCACCACGCGGCATGCCGACAAGATCGCCGGCACCCGCTGCCGCGCCGACCAGAACCGCGATGTACTGCTTGCCGTCGACCGCGTAGCTGATGGGCGTGCCGCGCGACGGGCTGCCGGTCGAGAACGACCAGAGCTCGTCGAGCGTCATCGCGTCATGCGCCACGACGAGCCCGTCCAGCGTCGAGGTGAGAACCAGGCCGCCCGCGGTGACGGTTACGCCGGACTCGTAGCTGTACGGCCGGTCGTGGACCGCGACCAGTTCGCCGGTGTTGACGTCGACCGCCCACATCGCGCCGTAGACGGAGTCGAACCCTTCGAGCCCGCCTCCGCCGAAGTCCACGCCGAACAGGCCGCCCGGGCCCTCCGGGTCGACGCCGCCATCGGGACCAAGGCCCTCGACCGGGGTGACGACGAGGCGGAAACAGCCGTCGGTGCCGACGGCGTAAGCCATGCCGGTGTCGGGGTTGTAGGCCGGGTACTGCCAGCGCACGCCGCCGATCAGCACCGGGCAGACCAGCTCGTTGTCGGCCATGCCCTCGCCGCGCGTGAAGCGGTAGTCCTCGCGGTATTGCTGGAGACCGCCGCCCGGCTGGTACTCGATCGGCAGACCGGTCTTGGGGTCGAGCCCTTCGGTCCAGTTCAACTCCGCCACATACTGGTTGGCGCCGATGAACTCACCGGTCGCCCGGTCGAGCTGATAGAAATAGCCGTTGCGGGCGAAGTGGCCGAGCACCGGGCGCGTGGCGCCGTCGATCTCGCGGTTGAGGACGATGTGGACGCCGTTCTCGTCGTAGTCCCACGCCTCGTTCGGGATATACTGGAAGTACCAGTCGATCTCGCCGCTGTCGATGTCGATGGCAAGCACCGAGTTGGTGTAGAGGTTGTCGCCAGGGCGGTACTCGAAATCGAACATCGGGATCGGGTTGGCGACGCCCCAGTAGGTCAGGCCGAGCTCGGGGTCGTAGGTGCCCTGGGTCCACATGCCGCCGCCGCCGGTCTTCCAGGCGTTGTGGTCGTCTTCCCAGGTCTCGTGGCCGGCTTCGCCGGGACCCGGGATGGCGTAGCGCCGCCACACCTCGGAGCCGTCGCCGGCGTTGAGGGCCTCGACCCAGCCGCGCGTGCCGCCGTCGCCCCAGCCATTCGACACCAGGACGTAGCCGCCGAAGGCGACCGTCCCGCCGGTGCAGGCCTCGTCGGCGATGTTGATGCCTGCGCCCTGGGGATGGTCGATCCCCATGCGCTGGACGTCCCACACGAATTCGCCGGAGTCGCGGTCGACCGCGACGGTGCGGCCATCGCGCAGGCATTTGACGACGGTGTTGTCGATCAGGGCGAAGCCGCGGGTTCCGGCCGGCACGTCCTTGGCGACGGTCGCGTCAGCGGTCCACACCACCCGTGCGTTCGTCCCCGATGACACGTCGACCTTGTAGAAGGTGCCCGCGCCGTCCTCGAAATAGATGATGCCCTCATCGACCAGCGGGCTGGTGTCGAGCACCGTGCCGTCGCGGCCGGCGAAGGCGGTGGTGATGGGCAGGGTGAAGGCGACGCGGAGGTCGCCGACATTGCCGGTGTTGATCTCGTCCAGCCGCGAATAGCGGTGGCCCCAGTAATTCTGCAGCGTGGTCAGCCAGTTCTGCGGCTCGGAATCCGCGTTGGCGAGGCGCGCGTCGGTGACGGGCGATTCGGCCATCGCGGGGAACGCCAGGGCCGAGCCCAGCAGCGCGCCGATCAGCGTCAGCCCTATACGGCGGCCGGCATCAATGGATGTTCTGGTCAATGTCTTCCTCCCCATGCCCAAGAGGTCTTGGGTTCTCGGTTGACTGAAAAGCCGACGAAGCGCCGGCGGAACCTAGTCAACCGCTGTTGTCTTTTTCTGGCGCCCCCCGAACGGGTGGGTTAGCCTTGGTCCAAGAACAAGAAACCGACACCGTGCGCTCGTCCTTCCGACGAGCCTGGCGAAGTACAGTCCGGAGGAAATCTGCGGTGCCCAACGTCAACGAGCTCATCGGCGAGCTCTATGAAGTCGCGACCAGCAGCGACGACTGGTCCCCGTTCGTCGAGATTCTCGCCGAAGCCTTCGACGCGCCGTTCACGTCGCTCAGGGCGCGGGCGCGGAGCGCCGAGCTGGCGACGACCGTCGCCTCGGCCGTCGAGCCGCGCTATGTCAGCGCCTACAACGAGTACTTCCACCTGTTCGACCCGTTGAAGGAGCGGTTGCGCCGCGTCACGCCCGGAACCACCGTCACCCTGCCGGACATCGCCCTCGACCCGGCAATGACGGCGACGGAGTACTATCAGGACTTCCTCCGCCCGATGGGATGCGCGCATCTCTTCGCGGTCTGGACGTTCCATGACGGCAACGAGTTCATCGGGTTCGGCCTCGGGCGCTCCGCGTGCCAGTCGCCTTTCCGGGCGGACGAACTTCAGGAGCTGTCGGTGCTGGGCTCGCACCTCAACCGCGCCAGCCGGCTTCGCGCGCAGGCGAATGACCGCGCCCGCGCCGGCTCCAATGCCGAGCAGCTGACGGGTCAGTTCGGCCTGACGCCGAAGGAGGCGCAGGTCGCCGTCGCGATCGCCGGGGGCCAGAGCGTGGAGGCCATCGGAACGTCGCTCGGCATCGGCCGCGAGACGGTCCGCTTTCACCTGCGGTCGCTCTTCATGAAGACCGACACGCACAGCCAGGCCCAGCTCGTCAGCCGGCTGCTGCTTTCCGCCTCGCGGCAGAACTGACGCCTGCCGCGCTGCCGGCCTAGTAGGCCGGCAGCGGCAGGTACTGGCGCAGCGCGCCGGCGCGCTGGGTGGTCGCGCCATGGGCGAGGAGAAGCGCGACGGCCTCGTCGAAGCCGCCATCGGCGGCGAGCGACAGCGGCGTCCGGCTCTGCATGTTCATCGAGTTCGCCGCGCCGCCGGCATCGAGGATCGCCGCGAGGATCTCGATCTCGTTGGCGGCGGCCGCGAGGAGCGTGATCGTGTCGAGCGATGCGTTCTGGACGTTGACGTTGATGCCGGCGTCGAGGAGGAGCTGCACGATCGGCAGCGACCCTGCCCGCACGGCCTTGAAGAGGGCGTTCTCACCGTCGCGGTCGAGCGCATGGATGCTCGCGCCGCGCGCAAGGAGTGCGACGGCGGCTTCGGCGTTGCCGTGCGCTGCGGCCACCATCAGCGGCGTCACGCCGGCGGCGTCGGCGATGTTGAGGTTGACGCCGACGCCGAGCAGGATCTCGGCGATCGCCGTCAGGTCGCGGTGGACCGCCCAGGCGAGCGCAGTGCGGCCGCGCGCGTCGGTCGCGTTGAAGCTGGCGCCGGAATTGAGGATCAGCGTGACGATGTCGGCGCGGCCCGAGATCACGGCCGCCATCAGCGGCGTCAGCCCCTGCGCATCGGCGAGATTGGCGTTGACGCCCATGCCGAGGAGCGCCAGCACGACGTCCTCATGGCCCCGGTCGGTGGCCCAGGCGAGCGCGGTAAGGCCGGTCGGATCCTGGATGTTGGGGTTGGCCCGGGCGGCGATGAGGGCCTGGACAATTGCGAGATTGCCGCGCGCCGCCGCGACGATCAGCGGCGATTCTCCTGACGGGCCGAGGCCGTTCACATTCGCCCCGGCGGCGAGCACGGCGTTCACCATGTCGAGATTGCCGTTGCTGGTGGCGATGAGGAGCGGCGTCCGCCCCGCGGGACCGGTCCGGCTCGGATCGGCGCCGCCGTCGAGAAGGAGCTGGACGAGCGCGAGATCGTCGGCGTTCGCCGCCGTGAGGAGCGGCGTCACGCCCTCCGGCGGGTCGACGGTCGCGCCGCCCGCGATGACGGCCTCGACCACCGCGAGATTGCCCGTCGCGATCGCAACGCCGAGCGCCGACGACCCGTCGGCGACGGTATCGGGGTCCGCGCCGGCGGCCAGAAGGAGCGCGACGATCGCCAGCTCCTCATTGGCGACCGCGCGGATCAGCGCCGGGGGGCCTTCCGGCGGCGTCAGGTTCGGGTTGGCGCCGGCGGCAAGCAGCGTCTCGACCCGGTCGTCGTCGCCGTCCTCGACCGCGGCGATCAGCGCCGGGTCGAGCAGCGCCGTTCTGGTCGCCTCGTCGATCTCGCCGGTGACCGGGAGGCCGGCCTCCGCCTGGAACGCCTCGATCGCGGCCTGGGTGCGGCGGCCGATCACGCCGTCGGGTGTGCCGACGTCATAGCCGAGCTCGTCGAGGGTGCGCTGCGCCTCCTCGATCACCTCCGGCGTCGCCTGGGCGATGGCCGGTAAGGGCGCCGCCATGAGCGCCAGCGCCACCACCGCAGTCGCACGAAGTCCGCGTATCGTCACCATGAGAGCCCCCGCCGCTATCCCCCCTAGCGCTCGCGCATTCCCGCGCCGTTGTAAAGGCGGTCTGCCGGCACCCATGGCGTGCAGCGTGCATCGGGCGGAGCGCGGCCAACCGCCGCTGCCGTCACAGCGACCGACCCGGCATGCGGCCGGGCTGGTATGTCCATCGGGCGCGGCTGCGTGGCGCGATTGATTCGGGAGGCCGACCTGACGGCGGAGATTGAGGCGGGCGGGGCGGTGCCGGAGGCCGCGCAGGACGGCCAGCTCAAGCGGGCGCTCGGCCTGCCGCTCCTGGTGTTCTACGGCCTCGGCGTCACGGTCGGCGCCGGCATCTTCGCGCTGGTCGGCGAGATCTATGCCGAGGCCGGCGCGCTGTCGCCGATCGCGTTCCTCGTGGCGGCGCTCCTCGCCGGCACGACCGCGGCCTCCTATGCCGTGCTGTCGCGGCGCTTTCCGCGGGCGGCCGGCGCCGCGCTCTATGCGCAGGAGGGCTTCGGAACCACCGTCGCCCGCATCACCGGCGTCGGCGTCGCGATAACCGGCATCGTGTCGAGCGCGGTGATCGCGCTCGCCTTCAGCTCATATCTGGCGACGCTGATCCCTGTGCCCAACTGGGTGCTGGCGCTCGGCCTTGTCGCGATGGTCACGGCGATCGCGGTGCTTGGCGTGCGCGAGAGCGTCCTCGTCGCCGCCGGGGTCACGCTGCTCGAAGTCGGCACGCTCGTCGTGGTGTTAGTGACCGGAGCTCCGGAGCTTGGCGACGCGGCCGTGTGGCGGGAGGTCGTTGCCCTGCCGTCCGACTGGGCCGGGTTCGGCATCCTCCTCGGCGCGGCGACGATCGCGTTCTACGCCTTCATCGGCTTCGAGGACATCGTCAACATGGCGGAGGAGACGAAGCGCCCCGAGCGGGTGCTGCCGCCGGCGATCTTGATCACCCTCGTCCTCACCACGATCATCTACGTGCTCGTCGCCGTGCTCGGCGTTGCGGTCGGCGAGCGCATCGACCTCGGCGGGAGCGACGCGCCGATCGCCGACATCTTCGCCGAGACGACGGGCCTGTCGCCGGCGCCGGTGGCGGCGATCGCCGCGGTGGCGATGATCAATGGCGTCCTCATCCAGTTCGTGATGGTCAGCCGGCTGCTCTACGGCATGTCGCGCGACCGGATGATCCGCGCGCCGTGGCTGGCGACGCTGCTGCCGGTGCGGCGGACGCCGGCGGTCGCGACCGGCCTCGTCGCGGTGATCGTCGCCACGCTCATCCTGGTGCTGCCGCTGGTCGACCTCGCCGAGATCACCAGCTACGTCACGCTGGCGGTCTTCACGATCGTCAATCTCAGCCTCTTCCGGATCGCGTCGCGCCCCGGCCCCGCGCACCACCGCCTTGCCGCCGCCTCCGGCCTCGTCGCCGCGCTCCTCTCCGCCGCGCTCCTCGTCGCCGGCCTCGTCCAGCGCTTCGCGGCGTAGAGCGTTGATCGGATAGAATTGGGTACTGCCTTCACCCCTCCCCTTGCGGGAGGGTCGAAACCGCATAGCGGTTTCGGGGAGGGGTGCTGAGTCAGAGGATTGATGAACGGCCGCCCCCCCTCCCGAACCGGCTGCGCCGGTTCGACCTCCCCGCAAGGGGGAGGTTGAAAAAGAAGTGGTTCGACAGCGAGCCGGCTGGTCTGATTGGCTAGCTGCGCTCGGTCACCACGATCTCGTCGCCGTCGATGGCGACGGCGTAGAGGAGGAGCGGTTCCTCGGCGAGGCCGTCGACCACGTTGCCGGTCGCGAGCTCGAAGATCGTGCCGTGCCAGGGGCAGGTCAGCGTGGTCTCGCCGAGCTCGCCGTCGACCATCGGCGCGCCGTCATGGGTGCACTCGCCGCCGAGCGCGAAGCAGCGGCCGCCGACCTTCGCGACGACGACCTCCGCATTGCCGACTTGCACCGAAATCATCGCCCCGTCGGCAAGGCTTGATGCTGGAAGTCTGGCTTCCGCCATGGTCCCTCTCCCGCGATCCGCCGCCAGCCTATCGTGGGTTGGGCCCCGGCCCAAACGGCTGCGGCGCCGGGCTGAGCCGCGGCACCGCAGGAAGGCCGGCCAGGCCGCCCCTTCTTCGCCGGGGTGACGGGGTGTTCGGCTGCGATCGAGACCTGACGCTACGGCGCGAGGATGGCGCCGCAGGCGATGCGGTCGCCCGAGCCGCCGGAGGGCGGGGAGGTGTGGTCGTCGGCGTTCGCCTTGATCACGATGGCCGAGCCATTGTCGTCGAGGAGGGTGGCTGCGTCGATCCCGGGCACCAGGAATTCGGCGGTGAGGATGCCGGTGTCGGGGATGTAGATGTTGCCAAGGTCGCCGGCATGCGGGCCGTTCGCTGAGAAGATGCCGTGGCTGTTCTCGCCGAGATTGATGTGGGCGCCGGCCGACATGAAGGGCGCCGGATCCTCGGGGCGCGCCCGCGGCGGCGCGAGGCAGAGGCCGGTGACGTGAAGGTGCACGCCATGCGCGCCCGGCGCGATGCCGCCGGTGATGTCGAGCTTCACCACAAGCCCGTGGGCGCCGATGGTGATCGTCGCGGTGCCGACCGACGCGCCGGCGGGGTCGGCCATCGGGACGGTTAGGACGGTGGTGTCCTGCGCCGCGACCGGCGACGCCAGGAGCGCGGCCGCGCCCATGAGCGAGAGGGCGGCAAGTTTCAGTCGCATCGGGAAGCTCCTTGGAGGCTCGGGCCGCGCCCCGTTGGCCGGGGCTCGCGGCATTGTTCAGCGGGAGGCGAGAGGGGAACGGATGGCGCCCGCGCTGTCAACAAGGCTGATGGCGGCGCAAACGAAAACGGCGGGTCCGAAGACCCGCCGTCTGTTGGTTCCGGCCGTGGCGGCCGCGGCTACCAGATCGAGTAGCGGAGGCCGATGCGGAATTCGTGGGCCGCGATCCCCGAATAGACGATCGGCGTGTCGCCGGTCGGGCCGAGGGTGGTGATCGCCATGGCATCGCCGAGATGGAGGTAGCGGTAGCTGGCGTCGATCGACCAGTTGTCGTCGAGCTCCTTCTCCACGCCGGCCATCAGGGCCCAGGCGAAGTTCCAGGTCGACGCGCCCTCCCAGGTGCCGGTGGAGAGGTCCGGGTTCACGAAGGCGACGTTGCTCGTGGTCAGCCGGGCGACGCCGAGACCGACGCCGACATAGGGCGTGAAGCCGTGCGACATCGGCAGGTCGAAGTAGAAATTGGCGAGGATCGTCAGGACCGAGAGGTCCGCGGTCTCGATCGAGTATTGCGGCGGTCCGCAGCTCGGGCACTCCAGCTCGCCATAGATCTCGCCCGGCCACTCGTAGTCGATGGTGAGGTCGGTGCGGAAATGGTTCGACATCTGGAAGCCGATGCCGGCGCCGATCAGCCACGAGCGGCTGATCGACTCGTTGAGCATCTCGCCGAGGCCGGGCACGTCATAGCCGAGCGTGGGCTCGTTGAACGTGATGACCGGGTCGCGATACCATTTGAGGCCGCCATCGATGCGCACGTACCATTTCGAGCCATACTCGACCGGCGGCGGAATGTACGGCGTCGGCGGTGGCGGCGGATCGGCCGCAAAGGCGACCGCCGGCGCCAAGATTGCCGCGAGAGCACCGGCCAGCGCGGCTTTCCTGAAGTTGACCATGGTGTCCAATCCCTTTCGTCCATCGGTCGGTAGCGGCGCGCGGAACCCCCCACGCCTCATGAGAAGGGATTGTTCACTCAAATCGTTAATCGAGGATTAACCACGATCTTTAACCATGACCGCCACCGCCAGCATTCGCACGACGACGACTTGGTGTTGCTTTGCGGTTACAGGGCTGAGTCAGTCATTGTGGACATGCTTTGCAGTCCGTGCGGCGCGCGTCGGGATCGATCACCGGGTCAAGCCCGGTGATGACGATTGAAAAGGACGGGGCACAGTCCTTCTCGTCATTCCGGCGAAGGCCGGAATCCGGAGCCGCTTGCTCTGCGTCCGCGGCTTCTGGACCCACCCCGGCCTTCGCGGGGTGACGCCCGTGGGGGATTCGGGCCTTCGTGAGCTGATTCAGCGCGGGCGACGAAGCCGTTGATCCGCGAAATCGAATCCGGGACGGGTCAGGCCGCGACGCTGTTGATCGCGGAGACGATGTCGGAGACCACGGCCTCGACTAGCTTGCGGTCGTCGCCTTCGGCCATCACGCGGATCAGCGGCTCAGTGCCGGACTTGCGGATCACCAGCCGGCCGCCGGCGCCGAGGCGGTTCTCGCCGGCGGCGATCGCCGATTCCACCACCTTGGAATCGAGCGAGATGCCGTTGGCGACGCGGACGTTGCGCAGGATCTGCGGCACCGGCTCGAAGCGGCGGCAGACCTCCGACACCGGCCGGTCGAGCTTGCGCACCACCGCCAGCACCTGGAGCGCGGCGACGAGGCCGTCGCCGGTGGTGCAATAGTCGGAAAGGATAATGTGGCCAGACTGTTCGCCGCCGACATTGAAACCGTGAGTCCGCATGTGCTCGGAGACGTAGCGGTCGCCGACCTTGGTGCGGTGCATGGTGAGGCCGCGCTCGGCGAGGTAGCGCTCGAGGCCGAGATTGGACATCACGGTGGTGACGATGCCGCCGCCGGCGAGCCGCGCATCGTCCTGCCATGAGGCGGCGACGAGGGCCATCAGCTGGTCGCCGTCGACGATCACCCCGTTCTCGTCGACGATGATGACGCGGTCGGCGTCGCCGTCGAGGGCGATGCCGATGTCGGCGCGGACCTCGTGGACCTTCCGCTGCAGCGCCGACACGTCGGTCGAGCCCCGCTCGTGGTTGATGTTGAAGCCGTCGGGCTCGCAGCCGAGCTTCACGACCTCGGCGCCGAGCTCCCACAGCGCGTCGGGGGCGACGCGGTAGCCCGCGCCATTGGCGCAGTCGACGACGACGCGAAGGCCGTTGAGGTCGATGCCGCGGGGGAGGGTGCGCTTGGCGAATTCGAGGTAGCGGTCATGGACGCCGTCGACGCGGCGGGCGCGGCCGAGGTCGACGGAGGCGGCGAGGCGGCTCGTCAGATCCTCGCCGACCAGCTGCTCGATCTCGGCCTCGGTCGCGTCGGAGAGCTTGTAGCCGTCCGGGCCGAAGAGCTTGATGCCATTGTCGGCGAACGGGTTGTGCGAGGCGGAGATCATCACCCCCACATCGGCGCGCAGCGACCGGGTCAGCATGGCGACGCCCGGCGTCGGGATCGGGCCGAGGAGGAACACGTCCATCCCGGCGGCGGTGAAGCCTGCGGTCAGCGCCGGCTCGATCATGTAGCCGGAGAGCCGGGTGTCCTTGCCGATGACGACGCGGCGGCGCTCCTGGCCGCCGGCGCGCTTGAACACCAGCCCGGCGGCGATGCCGACCTGGAGCGCGGTCTGCGGGGTGATCGGCTCCTTGTTGGCCTGACCTCTGATGCCGTCCGTGCCGAACAGCTTCTTCGTCATCGCGCGTCCCCTTCGTGGCCCCCGCAGCCGCGGGAGCCCTAGCCCATCCTGCTCGCGCAGAGGTTCAAAATTGGTGTCCCAATGTTACACCACAGAGCACCAGCGGCGAAGGAGCGGTCATTGGGCGCGAACCGGCTCAAACGGACGGAAACGGCGATGCGGAAGGCCGCGATGGCCTATCCCGAGGCGCGCGAGGACCATCCCTGGGGCGAGAGCGCCTTCAAGGTGCGCGGCAAGACCTTCCTCTTCATGTCGCAGTGGGAAGGGCGGCTCAACTTCACCTTCAAGCTGCCGCGCTCGTTCGAGTTCGCGCTCGAATACCCGTTCGCTACGCCGGCCGGCTACGGCCTCGCCAGAGCGCGCTGGATCTATGCCCGCTTCGAGCCCGCCAGCGATCCGCCGCTCGACGTCCTCACCGCCTGGCTCGACGAGAGCTTCCGCGCGGTGGCGCCGAAACGGCTGTCGGCGACGCTCGACGCGGCGGCGCCGGACTAATCGTCCGCCAGCGCATCGAATGCGGCCCGCTCCGACGGGCGCAGCCAGGCGCGGCAGGAGGCCAGCGGATCGCGCACGCGGATCTCGTGGCTGTCGCCGGGCGCGAGTTCCACCGGCACATAGAGGAACTGGACGATGTTCGGCCCGTCGGCGAGGTCGACCAAGTAGTGGATCGCGAGGCCCTGCGGGATCGTCTCGCCGGTGGTGTTGGTGAAGACGACCGTGGTGCCGTCGACCACGCTGCAGTCGAGCGGCGTCCGGTTCGGGTCGGCGGCCGGCTGGGCAGCCGCGACGGCGACGGACGCGAAGCCGGCGGTCGCCGCCATGACCAGTCGCGGAAGGCGCATCGATTTCTTGCTCCGGTGTTCGCGAGCGGAGCATGACATTGCGCGGCGGATGCTGCCCAATCACACCACCGCTACCGCAGGATCGGCGGCAGCGCGTGAGTCCGCCATGCCGCCGACCTCAGTCCAGCATCATCATCGGCTCCTGCTCGTACCAGGCGTAGCAGGCGCTCGATGACGGGATGCCCGGCGCGATGTACTGGCCGGGCGGGATGGTGCGGTCGGTGATCGCCTGGACGATGCGCTGGCCGTCGGGGATGGTGACGATCTCGAGGTAGATCGTCTTGTGCTCCGGCGTCGGCGCGCCGGTGGTGTTGGTGATGACGGCGCGCTTCTCCTCGACCACCTGGCACGACAGGTAGACGCGATTCTGCGCCCACACCTGGCCGAGCGGCCGCGCCGGCTGGATGATCTGGAACTGAAGGTCCGGATTGACCTGGAAGACGCGGCCGCTCTGGGCGGACGCCGGCGCCGCGGCCGCCACGATCGCGGCAAGGGCGGCAGAAAGAGCAAGCGGAAGGCGCATGGTCACCTCCTCGTCGGCCCGCCGGTGCGCGGGCGGATCGGATGATGGTGCGCCTTTCAGGCTGAACCCGCCATGAATTTCCGGGGATCGGGTCAGGGCCGGTCGGTCCGCGCGAAGACGAAGGAGGTGGGCGGCCGGCCGGGGTAGCCGACGCAAGTCGCACCGTCGGGGGTAAGATCGCCAAGGCGCAGCGTCGAGGGGTCGTTCGTTGCGAAGGCGAGCTCGGCCGGGTAGGCGACCGGCAGGCACTGGATCGACTGGATGAAAGCATCGCCGCGGAACGCGCCGTCGGCCCTCCGCATGCCCTCGAAGAGGATGGCGCCCTCATCATAGTCATAATTGTAGGCGTCGGGCGAAGCGGCCACGAAAGTCAGCGCGGCGCGGTCGCCGTCTTCCAGCAGCGCGAAGACAAGGCCGTCCGTGACCCAGTAGCTGACGACCTCATAGCCGGGATATGGGAAGAAGGGCGTGCGCGACCCGTCATGCGCAGTCGTGCCGATGTCGGCGATCGGCGTTTCCGGCGCAAAGAGGAAGAGCGCGTCCTCGCGGGCGATGTCGGCGGTCGTCGAGAGCGCGAACATCTCCGTCGTGTAGGTTGCCGCAGCGCCGATGTGGCACCGGGTCTGCGTTGTGTCGAGGAACGACGTGCGTAGAATCCCGACACCCGCTGCGACCGTTCCATCCTCCATCACCCAAAGACGGGGCTGGACCTCGTCCGCATCGAACGCCGTTTCGTAGGGTCCCGAGCTCTCTTTGGCGGCGATGCCGAAGGCGCGACCGAGCAGATTGTTGCAGACATTGAGGAAGGCGCGCGGATCCTCGTCCGGCTCGAACCGTGCGAAGGGTTCGAGCGCCACGTTGAAGCGGATCAGCTCGCCGACCGTGTCCAGATATAGCGGCTCGCCCTCAAGCTGCGCCGCCTCGGCGAAAAGCTGTGGCGGCAGGTAGGGGCGCGGATGGCGATAGACCGCGGCGTTCATCTGCGCGGTCGCCGCGGCGTAGAGCCGCCACAGCTCCGCGGCACGCGTCTCGATCTCATCGGCCTCGTAGGCGCCGCCCGGCAGGTTCAGCGATGGCACCGTGAACCCGAGACGGGCGTCAGGGTGGATCGATCGCGCGAGCGCGCTGTCCTGGAGCGACAAGAGCGTCCCGCCCATGAACGCCAGCGCGCAGGCGCCGACGCATGCCGCGTCGGCATCGACATAGGTCGCCCAGCCCTGGTCGATGATCGCCTGGAAGAGGAGAAGCCCTTCGACGTCGCTGCCGCCCGTGCCGGAGAGGCAGAGCGTGAGGTCACGACGCGGCGTCACATCGAAGAAGACGTTGTCGGGAAGCTCCGGTGATTGAGCTAATGTCAGGCGGTCGGCGTCGGCCAGCTCCGCCGCGAGGCGTGCAGCGTCGCCCGGTTCGAGCGGGCCATCGATGCCGAGGGCGCAAAACGCGCTGCGCGCGGGCGCAAGCTCCGCCGCCGCGACAGGCACCGCCGACATGGCCGCCACGACGCCGATCAGCAGCGCGGCATACCCAGCTATGCGCATGACGTCCTCCCGTTCTCACTCTGCACAGTTTCTGGTTTGTTCGCTAGTGGGGTTGTAGCGGGACGCGTTCGGCGTGTGCGGGTCGGGAGGTGGAAAAGGAAAGGGCCGCGCGAGGCGGCCCTTCTTCTCGAGTGCGTATCGCGGGCCCTAAGCCTGGGGCTGGGGCTCCAGGCCGCCGGCGCCGGGTTCGCCCTTGGGGCGGCCCTTGGTGGTGGGGACGGCGGAGGCGCGGGGCTGGGTTGGCTCGTCGGGCTCGCGCACCGGCGGCTTGCCGGCGAGGAGGTTGCGAATCTCTTCGCCGGTCAGGGTTTCGTATTCGAGGAGGCCCTCAGCCAGCGTCTCGAGGTCGTCCTTCCTGTCGGCGAGGATGCGGCGCGCCTCGGTGAGGCCGGCCTCGACCAGGCGCCGGATCTCGGCGTCGATCTTCTGCGCGGTCTGCTCGGAGACGTTCTGCGTGCGCGACACCGAATGGCCGAGAAAGACCTCTTCCTGGTTCTCGCCATAGGCGACGGTGCCGAGCTCCTCGGAGAGGCCCCAGCGGGTCACCATCATGCGGGCGAGGCGGGTCGCCTGCTCGATGTCGGACGAGGCGCCGGAGGTCACCTTCTCGCGGCCGAAGATCATCTCCTCGGCGACGCGGCCGCCCATCATGATGGCGAGGCGCGAGGTCATCTGCTCCAGCGTCATCGACAGCTTGTCGCGCTCGGGGAGCTGCAGGACCATGCCGAGGGCGCGGCCGCGGGGGATGATCGTCGCCTTGTGGACCGGGTCGGTCGCCGGGACGTTGAATGCAACGACGGCGTGGCCGGCCTCGTGATACGCGGTCAGCCGCTTCTCGTCCTCGGTCATGACGAGGGTGCGCCGCTCGGCGCCCATCATCACCTTGTCCTTGGCGTCCTCGAATTCGAGGTGGGTAACGAGGCGCTTGCCGCGGCGGGCGGCGAGCAGCGCCGCCTCGTTGACGAGGTTCATCAGGTCGGCGCCGGAGAAGCCGGGCGTGCCGCGGGCGACGACCTTGAGGTCGACGTCGGGCGCCAGCGGCACCTTGCGGACGTGGACCTTCAGGATCTTCTCGCGGCCGACGATGTCGGGCGCCGGCACCACGACCTGGCGGTCGAAGCGGCCGGGACGCAGCAGCGCCGGGTCGAGGACGTCGGGGCGGTTGGTCGCGGCGATGATGATGATGCCTTCGTTGGCCTCGAAGCCGTCCATCTCGACGAGCAGCTGGTTGAGGGTCTGTTCGCGCTCGTCATTGCCGCCGCCGAGGCCGGCGCCGCGATGGCGGCCGACCGCGTCGATCTCGTCGATGAAGATGATGCAGGGCGCGTTCTTCTTGGCCTGCTCGAACATGTCGCGCACGCGCGACGCGCCGACGCCGACGAACATTTCGACGAAGTCGGAGCCGGAGATGGTGAAGAAGGGCACGTTCGCCTCGCCGGCGACGGCGCGCGCGATCAGCGTCTTGCCGGTGCCGGGCGGGCCGACCAGCAGCACGCCGCGCGGGATGCGGCCGCCGAGGCGCTGGAACTTCTGCGGATCGCGGAGGAACTCCACGATCTCCTGCAAATCCTCCTTGGCCTCGTCGACGCCGGCGACGTCGTCGAACACGACGCGGCCATGCGCCTCGGTGAGGAGCTTGGCCTTCGACTTGCCGAAGCCCATCGCCTTGCCGCCGGAGCCCTGCATCTGGCGCATCAGGAAGATCCACACCGCCAGGATCAGCACCACCGGGAGCAGCGAGATCAGCACGCTGAGGAAGGGCGATCCTTCGCTGACCGGGCGCGCGGTGATGACGACGCCCTGGCGCTCCAGCCGGTCCATCAGGCTGATGTCGGTCGGGGGCGCGTAGGTCTGGAAGGCGCTGGAATCGATGTAGGTGCCGGCGATCTCCTGGCCGGAGATGGTGACGGTGCGGACGCGGCCGTTCTCGATGTCCGACAGGAACTGCGAATAGGCGATCTCCTGACCGCCGGCGTTCGAGCCGGGATTCTGGAAGAGATTGAACAGCGCGATCAGCAGCAGGCCGACGATGACCCAGAGCGCGAAATTGCGGAAATTGGCGTTCATACCGTTCCTCTTGCGCGGTCCCGTTCGGCCGGGCCAAGCGCAGTTTCGGAGCCTAACATAGGGTCGCCAAACCCCTTAGCCAATACGCGGATTGCCCGGTTTTCGATCAATGCCATTGGCGCTGCCAACACAGGGTTAAGGCTGCGGCCGCGCCTTTGCGGCGCGTGCCGGCCGCGGGGCGCTGGCGCTCCGTCGCGGCGTCGTCTCGCGCTCGATGGTGAGCGTGGCGGCGTCCTTGCGCAGGGCGATGACGGTCCCGCCCAGGGTGCGGCGGAACGGGCGCCCGGCCGCGATCGCCGCGAGGAGCGCGTCGATCCGCTCGGTGCGTGGCGGGCGGGCGGCACCGCCGATGGCGGCGAGGAGGCGGGCGAGGGCGCGCGCCTGCGCATGCGGCTCGGCGGCAAGTCAGGCACGGTGAGCGGCGATCCGATCGACCTCGACGTCACGGTCAAGAAGATCGCGCGCGACGTCTTCCAGCCCTACGGTCCCGTGATGTCGCCGCTCGGCGACATGGCGCTGCTGTCATCCGAGCATGTCGACGTGGCGATCTGCACGCGACGCAACCAGACCTTCCATGCCGACGCCTTCCGCGCGGTCGGCGCCGAACCCGCCGACTACCGCGTCGTCGTGGTGAAATCGGCGCAGCAC